>NZ_CP054691.1:624505-1249011 GCF_013348785.1 Gordonia sp. X0973 | reverse complement strand
TGCGGCTTCGCCGGCAGCCAAGAGGCCTACGACCGCGCGTTCGCGCGGCTGTTCACCCAGCTCGACGTACTCGAGCAGCGGTTGACCCGCCAGCGCTACCTCGTCGGGGACACCATCACCGAGGCCGACGTCCGGCTGTTCACCACCCTGGTCCGATTCGATCCCGTCTACCACGGGCACTTCAAGACCAACCGCAACCTGCTCGCCCAGATGCCCGCGCTGTGGGCCTACGCCCGCGACCTGTTCCAAACCCCGGGCTTCGGCGACACCGTCGACTTCACGCAGATCAAGCAGCACTACTACCTGGTGCACCGCGACATCAACCCGACGGGCATCGTGCCCGACGGACCTGATCTGCGGGGTTGGCTGACCCCGCACCACCGCGCCCAACTGGGCGGCCGACCGTTCGGCGACGGCACCCCGCCGCCGCCTCCACGACCAGACGAAACCGTCCCGACAACGAATGGGGTACCCAGCGATGGCTAAGAAGGTTCCGAACAACTCCCTGCCCGCCGCTCCCGGCGCGGACGGCTTCGCCCATCCCGAGCCGCCGGCACACGCGGTGGGCGCGGCCGACAAGTTGCTCCGCTCGGCGCAGCGCCTCCAGGCGCCGGCGGTGGCGAAGTACGTCAACAAAATCCGCGCGTCGCATCCCGACGAGTCGCCGCAGCAGATCATCGAACGGCTGGAGAAGCAGTACCTCGTGGCCGTCACCGGGACCGGCGGGGCGGTCGGCGCCACCGCGGCGTTCCCCGGCGTCGGCACCATCGCCGCGCTCTCGGCCGTCGCGGGCGAGTCGCTGTTCTTCCTGGAGGCCTCGGCGCTGCTCGCCCTGGCCATCGCCGAGGTCCACGGCATCGAGCCGGCCGACCAGAAGCGGCGCGAATCGCTCGTGCTCTCCGTCGCGCTCGGCGAGGAGGGTATGTCCGCGCTGAGCCGACTCGTCGGCAGCACGCGGTCGACGGCGATCAAGCAGCTCTCGTCCACGGCCATCCCCGGGGCGAACCTGTCCGCCTTCAACCAGAAGATGCTGAACAAGGTGCTCCGCAAGTTCACCGTCAAGCGGGCCCCGATGATCCTGGGCAAACTGCTTCCCGCCGGTATCGGCGCGGGGATCGGGGCGGTCGGCAACCGCGCACTCGGCAAGAAGATCATCGCCAACGCGCGCGCCTCCTTCGGCCCGCCGCCGAACCGCTGGCCCGCGGAACTGGTCATCGACGGCAGCCTCGCCGACGAGCCGGCGCTCCCCGGCGCCCCCGGGCAGGTGTTCATCCCTCGGTGAGAACCCGCGATGGTTGGTTGCCCCGCCTGGTACGCCTGGCGGCGGCCCGGCGCGGCTTCCTGATCGCCACCGTCCTCGCCGTCGCGATCGGGGTGGGTGCCGACCTGGCCTTCCCGCTCCTGTCCCGGGCCGCGCTCGACCACGCGACCGGGGCCGCCAAGGCGGGCTGGGCGCTGTCGACCGTGATCGCGGTGATGATCGCGGTGGCCCTGCTCCGCTATCTGTCCACCCTCGGCCGACGGTGGGCGGCGGGCGCCCTGGCCATCGGGGTGCAGCGCGATCTGCGGGTCGCGATCCTGGCCACCGTGCTGCGCCTGGACGGTCCGGCGCAGCACACCATCCGCACCGGCCAGGTGGTCTCGCGCTCGATCTCCGACCTGCAGGTGGTCCAAGGCCTCATGTCGATGACGCCGATGGCCGTCGGCGGTGCCATCCAAGCGGTCGGCGCCTTCGCGATCATGGCCTTCCTCTCCCCGCTGCTCACCGCGGTGGCGCTGCTCGTCGTCCCCCTGCTCGCCTGGACGGCGTACCGCAGCAGGCGGCGGTTGTTCGCGGCGACGTGGTCGGCGCAGCAGTCGGCCGCCGACGTCGCGACCCACGTCGAGGAGACGGTGACCGGGGTGCGCGTGGTCAAGGGCTTCGGTCAGGAGCACCGGATGACCGATCGGCTCGTCGACCTCGGCCGCACGCTCTATGCGCGACGGGTGCGGGCCGCCCGGGTCGAGGCCCGCTTCGCCCCGCTGATCTCGGCGTTGCCGCAGCTGGCGACGATCGGGGTGATCGGGGTCGGCGCACTCCTCGCCCTGCACGGCGAGATCACCGCGGGCACCTTCCTCGCCTTCGCGGCCTACGTCACCACGCTCATGGCCGTCACCAGGATGCTCTCCAACGTCGTGGTGACCGCCCAACTCGCCCACGCCTCGGCCCAACGCGTCTTCGACGTCATCGACCACCCGCGCGACGAGGATCCCGACGATCCGCACCCACTGCCCGACGGCGAACTCGGCCTGCGGTTGCGCGACGTCGGTTTCGCCTTCCCCGACGCCCCGGCGACCCCCGTGCTCGGCGGCGTGGACCTCGACATCGCGCCCGGCGAATGCGTCGCCGTCATCGGCGGCCCCGGCTCCGGGAAGTCCACGCTCGCCGATCTCGCGGTCCGCTTCCAGCGCCCGCAGTCCGGCTCGGTGTCGCTCGTCGGCGCAGACGGGCCCGTCGACGTCGACGAGCTGTCCGCCGACGACCTGCACGGCGCGGTCGCCGTCGTCCCCGACGACCCCTTCCTCTACTCCGACACCATCGCGGCCAACGTCGCGATGGCGCGGTCCGACGCACTCGACGAGCAGCAGCGCCGCCGTCTTGCCGACGCGCTCGAACGGGCCGACGCCGCCGGGTTCGTCGCCGCGCTGCCCGCCGGCGTCGACAGTGTCGTCGGCGAGCGCGGGCTGACGCTCTCGGGCGGGCAGCGCCAGCGGATAGCGCTGGCCAGGGCGCTCTACGCCCGGCCGCGGGTGTTGATCCTCGACGACGCGACCTCGGCGGTCGACGCCGTCACCGAGGCCCGAATCCTGGAACTGCTGCGGGAATCGCGTGCCACCATGCTGGTCCTGGCCCACCGCATGTCCACCCTGCACATCGCCGATCGCGTCGCGATCCTCGACGGCGGGGTGATCGCCGAGACCGGGACCCTCGACGAACTCGCCGCGACCAGTACCCGCTTCGCCGCGCTGATGTCCGCCACTGCGGCGGCGCCGACGACACCCGACGCGACCAGCCCGTCCACCCCGCCGCGCGACGACCTGTGGCCCGAGATCGGGACCGACGGCAGGACGTGGCGCTCGGGTGCGGCACCCGCTCGGCCCGGTGGCGCGGGCGCGGGTCTGGGCGGGGCCGGGGCGGCGGCGGGATGGCCGTGTCCGGCGCGCTGGGCGCGGCGGCGGCCACCGACGAACTCCTGGCCGACGTCGACGCCTTGCCGCCGGCCGCCGCTGACCCGCACGCCGACGTCGACGAGTTGCGCCGCGAGACCCCCGTCTTCCGCCTGCGCCAGGCCCTCGCGCCGGTGGGCTGGCTGCTGGCCGCGACCGCACTGTGCGTCGCGGCCGACACCGGCATCGGACTGGTCTTCCCGTCGCTGGCGCGAGTGTCCATCGACGCCGCCGGCCACGGCCAGGCGTCGGCGATCTACCGCGCCTCGCTTCTCGGCCTGCTGCTCGTCGTGGCCGGCTGGGCCGTCGCCGTCGGCACGCTGGCCTTCTCCACCCGCGCCGGGGAGCGCGTGCTCTTCGGCCTGCGGGTGCGCAGCTTCGCCCACCTGCAGCGCCTCGGACTCGACTACTACGAGCGGGAGCTGTCCGGGCGGATCATGACGCGCATGACCACCGACATCGACGCCCTGTCGACCTTCGTGCAGACCGGCCTGACCGCGGCCGGGGTCGCCGGTCTGACGCTGATCGGCGTCGCGGCCGCACTCGGCGTCACCCAGCCCGGGCTGGCCGTCGCGCTCACGCCGGTCATCCCGATCCTCGCGATCGCGACCGTCGTCTTCCGTCGTATCAGCTCCCGCGCCTACCTCCGCTCGCGCGAACTGGTGAGCGTCGTCAACGCCGACCTGCAGGAGAACCTCGCCGGCCTCAAGACGACGCAGGGATACCGGCACGGCGAGGCTGCGCTGCACCGATTCGGCCGCTACTCCGACGACTGGTACCGCGCCCGCATGGTGACCCAACGCGCGATCGCGCTGTACTTCCCGTTCATCGTGTTGGTGTCGGATCTCGCCACCGCCACCGTCCTGGTCCTCGGGGCGCACCGGATCGCCGGTGGGACGCTCTCGGCCGGCGCGCTCATCGCCTTCGTCCTCTACCTCGGCATGCTGTTCGGGCCGGTCCAGCAACTCACCCAGGTCTTCGACGGCTACCAGCAGGCCCGGGTGGGCCTGAACCGGATCGGGCAACTCCTCTCGACGCGGTCGTCGCTGGAATCCCACCTCGACGACGAGGCCGCCCCCGCGCGCCGCACCCCGCGCCCGGCGCACATGGTCGCCGACGACGTCGGGTTCACCTACCCCGACTCCCCCGCACCCGCACTGCGCGAGGTCGACCTGGACGTCCCGGCCGGCACCTCCTTGGCCCTGGTCGGCTCGACGGGGGCGGGCAAGTCCACCATCGTCAAACTGCTGGCCCGCTTCTACGACCCCACCTCCGGGGCGATCACCGCCGACGACGAGGACCTGCGCGCCATGCCGCTGCGGGCCTATCGCGGGCGCCTCGCCGTCGTACCGCAGGAGCCCCACCTGTTCGCCGGCACCGTCGCGCAGAACATCGCCTTCGGCCGGCCCGAGGCCACTCGCGCCGAGATCGAGGCCGCCGCTGCCGCGGTCGGCGCGCTCGACGTGATCGCGGGGCTGCCCGGTGCGATGAACCACCCGGTGGGCGAACGCGGACGCGGGCTCTCCTCGGGTCAGCGCCAACTCGTCGCCCTGGCCCGCGCCGAACTCGTCGAGCCGGACCTGGTGCTGCTCGACGAGGCGACCGCGACGCTGGACCAACAGACCGAGGCGCGGGTGCTGGCCGCCTTCGGCGCCACCGCCGCGCGGCGCACGAGTGTCATCGTCGCGCACCGATTGGCGACTGCGGCACAAGCGGATTCGATCGCCGTGATCGAGGACGGTCGCGTGGTCCAGCGGGGCACCCACGAGGATCTGTTGGAAGCTACCGGTCGGTATCGCGAACTCTGGGAGTCGAGTGCGCAGACTAGTGCGGCACGAGCCGATGCGCCCGCGTAGCATCACCAACGAGGATGCGGCCCGCACCACCGTGCCGGCGCGCACTCTCGCGCAGACCTGAAATGAATCATGGGCGACCCCCACCCATTCCGGCCGCCCAGCTGAAGAGGGAATTGAGGCGAAGGACCGCGTGAACACCCCCGCATCCGATTACGGGCAGAACACCTGGTTGGTCGAGGAGATGTACCAGAAGTATCTGGTGGATCCGAACTCGGTCGACCCGAGTTGGCGGGAGGTGCTCGCGGACTACAAGCCGGCGTCGAATGGATCCGCACCCGCCGCCGCGCCGGCCCCGCCCGCGACCGCCGCACCGTCCGGCGCCGCCAACCAACCGCTGACGCTCGACGAGGAGCCGGCCAAGCCCGTCTCCGCACCCGCGCCGGCCACCGAGGCCCCTGCCACGAAGGCCGCCTCCGGCGTCGGCACCACCGGCCGCGACGGCTCGGGCCGCGAATCTGTCCCGGCCCCCGCCCCACCGCGCCGGCCCCGGCACCGGCCAAGCCGGCCCCCGCGCCGGACGAGGCCGCCGAGACCTCGAAGGTGCTGCGCGGCGCCTCGGCCGCCGTCGTGCGCAACATGACCGCCTCGCTGGCCCTGCCGACCGCCACCAGCGTGCGCGCCATCCCGGTCAAGGCGATGATCGACAACCGCATCGTCATCAACAACCACCTCGCCCGCACCCGGGGCGGCAAGGTCTCCTTCACCCACCTGCTGGGGTACGCGCTCGTCCAGGCGATCAAGTCCTTCCCCAACATGAACAACCACTTCGCCGAGATCGACGGCAAGCCGAACTCGGTGTCGCCCGCCCACACCAACCTGGGCCTGGCCATCGACCTGCCCGGCAAGGACGGCAACCGCTCGCTGGTGGTCGCGGCCATCAAGGAATGCGAGTCCAAGTCCTTCGGCGAATTCTGGGCGGCCTACGAGGACGTCATCCGCCGGGCCCGCGAGGGCGCGCTGACGGCCGAGGACTTCGCCGGGGTCACCATCTCGCTGACCAACCCAGGCACGATCGGCACCGTGCACTCGGTGCCGCGCCTCATGCCCGGTCAGGGCGCCATCATCGGTGCGGGCGCCATGGAGTACCCGGCCGAATTCCAGGGTGCCTCCGAGGAGCAGATCGCCGAGCTCGGCGTCGGCAAGCTGATGACGCTGACCTCGACCTACGACCACCGCATCATCCAGGGCGCGGAGTCGGGCGACTTCCTGCGCAAGGTGCACCACCTGCTCCTCGAAGACGACTTCTGGGACTCCATCTTCACCGCGCTGCACATCCCCTACGAGCCGATCCGCTGGCGCCAGGACGTTCCGCCCGGCCTCGTCGACAAGTCGACGCGCGTGCTGGAACTGATCGCCGCCTACCGCAGCCGCGGCCACCTCATGGCCGACATCGATCCGCTGATGATGGACAGCGACGCGCGGCGCGCCCACCCCGACCTGCGCATCGAGACCTACGGCCTGACCCTGTGGGATCTCGACCGCACGTTCCGCGTCGGCGGATTCCACGGCAAGGAGCGGATGAAGCTGCGCGACGTCCTGTCGGTGCTGCGCGACGCCTACTGCCGACACGTCGGCGTGGAGTACACCCACATCCTCGAGCCCGAGCAGCAGCGGTGGCTCCAGGAGCGGGTGGAGATCAAGCACGTGAAGCCGCCGGTGGCGGAGCAGAAGTACATCGTCAGCAAGCTGAACGCCGCCGAGGCCTTCGAGACCTTCCTGGCCACCAAGTACGTCGGCCAGAAGCGCTTCTCCCTCGAGGGCGCCGAGTCGGTGATCCCGATGATGGACGCCGTGATCGACCAGAGCGCCGAGCACGATTTGAACGAGGTCGTCATCGGCATGCCGCACCGCGGCCGCCTCAACGTGCTGGCCAATATCGTCGGCAAGCCGTACTCGAAGATCTTCACCGAGTTCGAGGGCAACCAGGACCCGTCGCAGTCGCACGGCTCCGGCGACGTGAAGTACCACCTCGGCGCCGAGGGCAAGTACTACCAGATGTTCGGCGACAACGAGATCACCGTCTCGCTGACCGCCAACCCGTCGCACCTGGAGGCCGTCGACCCGGTACTCGAGGGCATCGTCCGCGCCAAGCAGGATCTTCTCGGCGACACCGCCGGCGACTTCCCGGTCCTGCCGCTCATGCTCCACGGCGACGCAGCCTTCGCCGGGCAGGGCGTCGTGGCCGAGACCCTGAACCTCGCCATGCTGCCGGGCTACCGCGTCGGCGGCACCGTCCACATCGTGGTCAACAACCAGGTCGGCTTCACCACCGCGCCGGAGTACTCCCGCTCCACCGAGTACTGCACCGACGTGGCGAAGATGATCGGCGCGCCGATCTTCCACGTCAACGGCGACGACCCGGAGGCCTGCGTCTGGGCGGCCAAGCTGGCCGTCGACTACCGCGAGGCATTCGCGAAGGATGTCGTCATCGACCTCGTCTGCTACCGCCGCCGCGGCCACAACGAGGGCGACGACCCGTCGATGACCCAGCCGGCCATGTACGACGTGATCGACACCATGCGCGGTGTCCGCAAGTCCTACACCGAAGCCCTCATCGGCCGTGGCGACATCTCCACGAAGGAGGCCGAGGACGCGCTGCGCGACTACCAGGGCCAGTTGGAGCGGGTCTTCAACGAGGTCAAGGAGCTCGAGCGGTACACCGCCGAGCCCAGCCCGACCATCGAGGCCGAGCAGTCCCTGCCGTCGAAACTGGTCACCGCGGTGTCCCCGGACACCCTGGCCCGGATCGGCGACGCCTTCATGACGCTGCCCGACGGCTTCAGCGCGCACCCGCGCGTGCTGCCGGTGCTCAAGCGCCGTCAGCAGGAGTCCCGGGAGGGCGGCATCGACTGGGCCTTCGCCGAGTTGCTGGCCTTCGGCTCCCTCGTCCTGGAGGGCCGCACCGTGCGCCTGTCCGGCCAGGACTCGCGCCGCGGCACCTTCACCCAGCGGCACTCGGTGCTGATCGATCGGCACAACGGGTCGGAATACACCCCGCTCAACCACATCCCGGGCGAGGATCCCGACCACGCCGGCCGCTTCCTCGTGTACGACTCGCCCCTGTCCGAGTTCGCCGTCGTCGGCTTCGAGTACGGCTATTCGGTGGGCGACCCGACCGCGATGGTGCTGTGGGAGGGCCAGTTCGGCGACTTCGTCAACGGCGCCCAGTCGATCATCGACGAGTTCATCAGCTCCGGCGAGGCCAAGTGGGGCCAGACCTCCGGCGTCGTGATGCTGCTGCCGCACGGCCACGAGGGCCAGGGCCCCGACCACACGTCGGGCCGCATCGAGCGCTTCCTGCAGCTGTGCGCCGAGGGATCGATGACGGTGGCCCTGCCGTCGACGCCGGCCAGCTACTTCCACCTGCTGCGCCGCCACGCCCTCGACGGCATCGAGCGCCCGCTGGTCGTCTTCACGCCGAAGTCGATGCTGCGCAACAAGGCCGCGGTCAGCCCGGTCTCGGACTTCACCGATTCGAAGTTCCTCTCGGTGCTCGACGACCCGGCGTTCGCCGATGGGTCGAAGGACCGCTCGAAGGTGACCCGGGTGCTGCTGGTCAGCGGCAAGCTCTACTACGAGTTGGCCGCCCGCCGCGAGAAGGAGGGCCGCGAGGACATCGCGATCGTCCGGATCGAGCAGCTGTACCCGGTCCCCTACCGCCGCATGCGCATGACCTTGGAGCTGTACCCCAACGCCGAGGACTTCGTGTGGGTCCAGGAGGAGCCGGCGAACCAGGGCCCGTGGCCCTTCCTCGGCCTCTGGCTGCCCGAGTACCTGCCGGACATCTTCACCGGCCGCCTGCGCCGCATCTCGCGCCGCCAGATGTCGGCGCCGTCGTCGGGGTCGAGCAAGGTGCACGCGGTGGAGCAGCAGGAGATCCTCGACAGCGCCTTCGGCCCCAAGGAGATCGCCCCGGCGCCGTCGAGCTAGCGGGGAGCGCCGTCGGCGGTTCGGACGTCGTCGACGGCGCCGGTCACCGGCGCGAGGGCGAGCAGCGATTCCACCGCCAGGTCGAGGACCTCGGCGCGCGTGAGTCGCGATCCGTCCAGCCAGATCAGCGCGATCTCGTCGACGAAGGCGAACCAGCCGCGCACGGCGAGTTCCGCGGTGGGGGTCCAGTCCGCGAAGACGACGGTGCGCTCCTGGATCATCGCGGCGATCCGCGACCGGGTGGTGTCGACGATCCGCCGCATCTGCGGATCGGCCGCCGCCGTGCCGCGCAGGAAGGCCGTGTAGGCATGCCGGTTCTCGGTGACGAAGTCGAGGTAGGCGTTCATCGAGGCCCGGAGCACTTCGACCGGCTCGGCGATGGCGGGGTCGGGTTGCACGACCGACAACAGCTCGTCGGCCTGCGCCTGCGCGAGGGCGACGTGGAACTCCTGTTTCGACGCGAAGTAGTGGAACACCAGCGCGCGCGAGACCCCCGCCGCCTGCGCCACCGATTCGATCGAGACCTTCTCCGCAGAGACGCGTTTGACCAGGTCACGACCCAAGGCGATGAACTGCTCGCGCCGCGCCGCCGGACTCATCCGCGTCCGCTTCTTACCCTCGTCACCACGTGCCACACCGCCACCGTAACACTATTGACCAACCGTCCAATAGGCTATTGACGATGCGTCAATAAATCGGATAGCGTGAGCGGCATGGATGATTTCCGCAACAAGGTCGTCGTTGTCACCGGAGCCGCGTCGGGCATGGGCCGCGAGCTGGCCGTCAAGCTCGGCAAGCGCGGCGCCAAGGTCGCCATCAGCGACGTCGATCCCAACGGTCTGGCCGAGACCGAGCGCCTGGTGAAGGCGACCGGCACCGAGGTCCACAGCCAACTCCTCAACGTCGCCGAGCGCGAGGCCGTCCTAGAGTACGCCCAGACCGTCGCCGATCATTTCGGCAAGGTCAACGCGATCTTCAACAACGCCGGCATCGCCCACCACGGCGAGGTCGAGCACATGGAGTTCAAGGACATCGACCGCGTGATGGACGTCGACTTCTGGGGCGTCGTCAACGGGACCAAGGCCTTCCTCCCCCACATCATCGCCTCGGGCGACGGCCACATCGTCAACACCTCGTCGCTGTTCGGCCTCCTCTCCGAGCCCGGCCAGTCGGCCTACAACTCGGCGAAGTTCGCCGTGCGCGGCTTCACCGAGTCGCTCAACCAGGAGATGATCCTGGCCAAGCACCCGGTCAAGGTCACCTGTGTCCACCCCGGCGGCGTCAAGACCGCGATCGCGAAGAACGCGACCTTCTCCGGCGACGACGAGAACAACTCGAAGCTCGCCGACGCCTTCGACAAGTACCTGCTGCGGATGAGCCCGGAGAAGGCCGCCGACATCATCCTGCGCGCGGTCGAGAAGGGGCGCGCCCGCGTCCTCGTCGGCAACGACGCGAAGCTGCTCGACCTGTGGGTCCGCCTCGTCGCGTCGGGCTACCAGGGAATCGCCGCCCGCCTCACCGGCGCGGCGATCAAGCGTTTCTCCAAGTAGGAGCAGCCGGAAGCTAGGCCAAACCGTGCTGGCTGAGCCAGTCGCCCACCAGCACGGTCTGGTCCTTCCCCGCCTGCCATTGCGCCGTGAGCGCCGCCAGGTCGGGCATCGTCAACTCACCGGCGACCTTGTTGAGCGCCTTCACGTCGTCACGCTCGAACCGCGTGGCGCGGTACACCGGCACCAGTTGCTGTCCCGCCACCGGGTCGCCGACCGCGACGCCGGTCGGCAGTGAGCGGCTGACCAGCGTGTAGTCGGCGTCCCCGAACTCGGTCGCCTCGGCTCCCGAGGCACCGGGCCGACCGGCCGGGAGCACCACCGCCAACAGCAGCGGGACCGTCGTCGGGAAGAGGTCGACCTCGTCACCGCCCATCGCGTCGAGCTGGGCCCGGTCGTTCGCGATGCGGATCGGCTCCTCCACCGCGATGCGCTGGACCCGCAGGGCGCCGCGGTACAGCGCGGCGACCATCTGCATCTGCGGATCCGACGACGCGCCGATGCGCAGCGGCGCCGGCGCGGGTTGCGCCGCACACCCGGTCAGCACTGCGACCACCACCCCGAACAGCATCACCCATCGCGCCATGCCCACACCGTAGCAATCGCCTACTATCAACAGTCGTGACCGCCGATCCTGTTGTTGACTGCGCGATCTACGTCGACGGGGTGCGCGATCCCCAGGCATACGGCTACGCCGACGCCTTGGCGAAGGTGCGCGAGACCGGCGAGGGCTTCGTCTGGTTGGGCGTGCACGCCCCCGACACCCTGCAGATGACCGACATCGCCTCGGTGTTCGGGCTGCACGAACTCGCCGTCGAGGATGCCGTCGTCGCCCACCAGCGCCCCAAGCTCGAGATGTACGGCGAGACGCTGTTCATGGTGCTGCGCACCGTCGCCTACGTCGACCACGACTCGCTCGCCTCCACCGCGGAGGTCGTCTCCACCGGCGAGATCATGGTGTTCCTCGGCGAGGACTACGTCATCACCGTCCGCCACGGCGAACAGACCGAACTGGCGTCGATGCGCCACCGCCTCGAGGAGAATCCGACCGCGCTGGCGATCGGGCCCTCGGTGGTGCTGCACGCGGTCGCCGACCGGGTCGTCGACGCCTACCTGGTGGTGGCCGAGGAACTCGACACCGACGTCGTCGAGATCGAACAGGCCGTGTTCGGCGGCGCGGTCGTCGACATCGACCCGGTCTACCTGCTGCGCCGCGAGGTGATCGAGTTCCGCCGCGCCTGCACGCCGCTGACCATCCCGCTGCAGCGGCTGACCATGCCGAACCCGTGGCTGCCCGACGAGGTGCGCACCTACTTCCGCGACGTCTCCGACCACCTCACCACGGTCAACGACCGCGTCATGGACTACGACAACCTGCTCTCGTCGATGCTCGACTCGGCCGCCGCGAAGGTCGGCATCCAGCAGAACACCGACATGCGCAAGATCACCGCGTGGGCGGCGATGGCGGCGGCGCCGACCATGATCGCCGGGATCTACGGGATGAACTTCAAGCACATGCCCGAGTTGGATTGGCACTACGGCTATTTCGTCATCCTCGGCATCATGGTCGCCATCTGCGCCCTGCTGTGGCGCAACTTCCGCAAGCACGGATGGCTATGACGGTCCACACCCTGTTCTCCTACGGCACGCTGCAACTCCCCGAGGTGCAGCGCGCCACCTTCGGCCGCCTGCTGCCCGGCGTCGCCGACGCGATCGTCGGCTACCGCAGCGAGATGCTGACCATCACCGACCCGATGGTCATCGCGCGCAGCGGCACCGACCGGCACCCGATCCTGGTGCCCGGTTCCGCCGACGACGCCGTGGAGGGAACGGCCTTCCGCGTCGACGACGACGAGTTGGCCGCCGCCGACGAATACGAGGTCGACGACTACGCCCGCGTCGAGGTGCCGCTGCGCTCTGGTGGCCGCGGCTGGGTCTACGTGCTGGCCACCTGATCTCGTCGGGCACCCGCCCGAGGTCTCACAATAGGTCAGTAACTGCTGTATAGTCAGCACATGCTGACTATTGCTTCCCGGGTGGACGTCATGAACCGGATTGGCCGCGCCATGGCCGATCCGACCCGGTCGCGCATCCTGCTCGCCCTGCTGGACGAGCCGGGCTACCCAGCCAGACTCGCCGAGACGCTGGAGCTGACACGCACAAACGTGTCCAACCACCTGGCATGCCTGCGCGGGTGCGGGATAGTCATCGCGGCGCCGGAAGGTCGCATGACTAGGTATGAGATCGCCGACCCCCACCTGGCGCGGGCCTTGTCGGCGCTTGTGGAGGTGACCCTGGCCGTCGATGAGAGCGAGCCCTGTACTGACCCGTCTTGCACGGTGCCCGGCTGCTGCGCGGACTCCGACGTGGCGCGGTGACCTCCGCGGCGCTAACCCCGGCGCGCACGGCTGTGCTGCAGCGACGGATCCGAATCGTCGTCGCACTCACCATCAGCTGGAATGTCGTCGAGGCAGTCGTGGCCCTGATCGCCGGCCGCATCGCGTCCTCCGCTGCCCTGGTCGGATTCGGGCTCGACTCCGTCGTCGAGGTACTTTCCGCCGCGGCGGTTGCCTGGCAATTCGCCGCCCCCGACCCGGACAAGCGCGAGGAAACGGCACTACGGGTGATCGCGGTGTCGTTCTTCGGCCTCGCCGCGTATGTGTCGGTGGACGCCGTGCTGTCGCTGGCCGGGCTGCGCGAGCCGGAGCACTCCCCCGTAGGCATCGTGCTGGCGGCACTCAGCCTCGTGGTGATGCCTTTGGTCAGCTGGTTCGAACGCCGCACGGGCCGTGAACTCGGCTCCACCTCGGCCGTCGTTGACTCCAAACAGACCCTGATCTGCAGCTACCTGTCGGCAGCGCTGTTGATGGGATTGCTGCTCAACAGTCTTCTCGGTTGGGCATGGGCCGACTCGGTCGCCGCGCTCGTCGTCGCGGCGTTCGCCGTTCGTGAGGGTGTCGAGGCATGGAAGGGCGACGCCTGCTGCGCCACCCCCGTCGCCGTCCTCTCCGGGGAAGGGGAGGCAGAGCACTGCTGCGCGGATGACTGCTGCTCGATCGGGCGAACTCGTTAGCCCGCGTCTGGCATCGGGACCACCCGAGCGGCTAGCCACCCAGCGTCGCGGCCACCCGGCGCGGGTCGGCCGGATCGATCCCGGCTTCGGTCCAGGCCTCACGGAGTGCCGGTGCGCCCTTGAGGCGCACCCAGGCGGCCTCGTTGGCCGTCACCGGCACCGCGCGCAGGAAGCGGACCGGATCCGCGGGGGCGGCCAGACTCAGCGGCGCCAACTCGTCCTCGTCGAGCAGGACCGCGGTGAACGGGGAACCGTCCCACAGCGGCGCGCCGAGGTCGACGAGGGCGTCGGCGTCCAGTACCAGCCCCTCGACCACCGGCGTCGCCGCCACCATCGCCACCGCGCGGTGCAGGTTGGGCAGCGCCAGGTCGGGGCCGCTCACGCGCAGCCGGACGACCAGTTCGGCGCGCGGACCGCGCACCGGATCGGGATTGAGGTCCGCGGGGTCGGCCATCGGATGACGCGACGCCCCCGCCGTCACGAAGACCAGCATCGGAGCACCGTCGGAGTCGGTCGCGAAGCGCAGCACGTCGATCGGCTCGGCCCCCAGGAAGGTGACCGAGGCCCGCTGGGGCTGTCCGCCCAGCGCGGCCCCGACGTGACCGGCGATCAGATCGGTCGACCACCGCGCGGCGCTCACCGCGACAGGTTGGTGCCGGACTTGGCGTCGAAGACGATGACGTCGGCGGCGTCGAACACCAGCGATGCACGGCTGCCGCGCCGGATCTGCGACTGCGGCGACAACCGGGCGATGACCTCGCTGCCTGGCACCTGCAGATGCGCGTAGTTGTCCGAACCGAGCGACTCCAGCACGTCGACGTCGGCGATGAACTCGAGCGGGGTCCGCAGGACCTCCCGGGTGAGCGCGGTGTCGTGCAGGTGCTCGGGCCGGATCCCGACGACCACCGTGCCGTCGCTGTGCGCGCGCAGCGCGGCCGAGGCGACGTGTCCGGGGTCGACGAGCGGGATGGACCCCAAGTCGGTCTCGACCGCCTCCGGGGTCAGGCGCCCCGACAGCAGATTCATGGCCGGCGACCCGATGAACCCGGCGACGAACAGGTTCGCCGGACTCCGGTACAGCTCGTCGGGGGTGCCGATCTGCTGGACGAATCCGTCGCGCATCACGACGACCCGGTCGCCCAGCGTCATCGCCTCGGTCTGGTCGTGGGTGACGTAGACGGTCGTCGTCCCCAAGCGCGCCTGCAGCCGGGCGATCTCGACGCGCATCGCGCCGCGCAGCTTGGCGTCGAGGTTGGACAGCGGCTCGTCCATCAGGAAGGCCTTGGGCGAACGCACGATGGCACGGCCCATCGCGACGCGCTGGCGCTGACCGCCGGACAGTTGGGCCGGTTTGCGGTCGAGGTACTCGTCGAGCCCCAGGATCGTCGACACCTGGGCCACCTGCTCGGCGATCGCCGCCTTGTCCGGCTTCGGGCGGGCCAGCGTCAACGGGAACTCGATGTTCTGCCGCACCGTCATGTGCGGGTACAGGGCGTAGTTCTGGAACACCATGGCGATGTCGCGGTCGCGCGGCGCCTTCTCGTTGACGCGCTCGCCGTCGATG
Organism: Gordonia sp. X0973; assembly: GCF_013348785.1. Taxonomy (NCBI): domain Bacteria; kingdom Bacillati; phylum Actinomycetota; class Actinomycetes; order Mycobacteriales; family Gordoniaceae; genus Gordonia; species Gordonia sp. X0973. Next base: position 1,233,834 of record NZ_CP054691.1, on the reverse strand, counting down.
CGCAGTTCGCCCGCGCTGATGTCCTCCAGGCCCGCGATCATGTTGAGGGTCGTCGACTTGCCGCAGCCCGACGGCCCGACGAGGATGACGAATTCGCCGTCGGCGATCGTCAGGTCGAGTTCGGCGACGGCCACCGACCCGTCGGGATAGGTCTTGCTGATGCCGTCGGCGACGATTTCGGCCATTGGTTAACCCTTCACCGCGCCGGAGGTGAGGCCGGCGACGATACGACGTTGGAAGATGAGTACGAACACGATGATCGGGATGGTGATCACGACCGCCGCGGCGGCGATCTGGCCGGTCGGCTCGGTGAACTCGGACACCCCGGAGAAGTTGGTGATCGCGACCGGCGCGGTGACGGCCCGCTCGCTCGACGTCAGCGACAACGCCAGCAGCAGTTCGTTCCAGGAGAAGATGAACACGAGGATGGCGGCCGTGACGACCCCGGGCGCGGCCAGCGGCACGACGACCCGTCGGAAGGCCTGGGCGCTGGTGGCGCCGTCGAGCTTGGCCGCCTTCTCCAGATCCCACGGGATCTCGCGGAAGAAGGCCGAGAGCGTGTAGATCGCCAGCGGCAGCGCGAAGGTGATGTACGGCAGGATCAGGCCCGGCCAGGTGTCGAACAGGCCCAGGCGCCGCTCGATGTTGAACAGCGGCGTGACCAACGAGATCTGCGGGAACATCGCGATGAGCAAGGTCGCGCCGACGAGGAGCTTCTTGCCCCGGAAGTCCAGGCGCGCGATCGCGTAGGCGGCCAGGGTGCCGATCACCACCGCGATGACCGTGGTGATGAGTCCGATCCCGACGGAGTTCACCAGCGCGCTGGTGAACCCGCGGTAGGCGAAGGCGTCCCGATAGTTGGCGAGCGTCGGGTCGGCCGGGATCAGCCGCCCGTCGGTCGGGTCGGACTTGAACGAGAGACTCAGGATCCACAACAGCGGGATCAGCGCGTACAGCACCACGACGAGGTTGATCAGCGACCACTTCAGCTTGCTCGCACCCATGCCGTCACCTCCCCGCTTCCGCCGCGCCGGGCGCCGAGGTCCCGAAACCCTTGATGAACAGCGCGGCGATCACCGCGACGCAGAGGAAGACGAGGACGCTGATCGCCGATCCGGTGCCCAGGTTGAAGGCCTTGAACAGGTTGTCGTAGCCGAGGATCGAGACCGACCCGGTCCCGTTGGCCCCTTTGGTGAGCACGTAGATGTTGTCGAAGATGCGGAAGGCGTCCAGCGTGCGGAACAGCAGCGCCACCAGGATCGCCGGCTTCATCAGCGGCAAGGTGATCTGCCACAGCCGCGTCCACGCACCGGCCCCGTCCACCTGCGCGGCCCGCAGCAGATCGTCGGGGACCAACGCCAGCCCGGCCAGCAGGAGCAGTGCCATGAACGGCGTCGTCTTCCACACCTCGGCGAGCACGATGATCGCCAGCGACGGCCATTGCTGCGTCAGCGGCGCCGAGCCGTCGGGCAACAGGTTCGCCAGATATCCGGTACCCGGCGTCCACGCGTAGTACCAGGACATCGCCGCGACGACGGTGACGACGCCGTAGGGCAGCAGCACCATCGTGCGGACCGTGCCCTTGCCGACGATGGTCCGGTGCATGACCATGGCGATGGCCAGGCCCAGGACCAGTTCGATCGCCACGGACACCACCGTGATCGCCAGCGTCACGCCCAGCGAGGTCCACCAGTAGCCGTCGGTCAGCACCGTCGAATAGTTGCCCAGCCCGACGAATTCGCGCTTACCCGGCTGCGTCAGGGAGACCTTGTTCAGCGAGAGCCACACGGCGTATCCGATGGGATAGGCGGTCACCAACGCCATCAGGATCGCGGCGGGGGCGATGAACAGGTAGGCCAACCGCCGGTCGGCCACCGAGGACCCGCTCACGGGACCAACCCCTCTCCGGCCAGCGCCTTGCGCGCCGCGTCGGCCAATTCGTCGGCGAGCTTCGCCGGATCCCATGCGCCCACCGGGTGCAGTTTCGCGGCGAGCATCGTCGAGAGCGTCGAGTAGGCGGGAGTCGCCGGGCGGGGCGCGGCATGCCGGTCGCCGAGTTGCAGCCGCAGCAACCGGGCCATCGGGAAGGCCGCGCGCAGCTCCCGTTCGTCGTACAGTGCCGCGATCGTCGGCGCCTGCGACGCCTTCAACGCGTAGGAGCGCTGGGCATCGATGGAGGTCAGGCAGCGCACCGCGCGCCATGCGAGATCAGCCTTGTGCGACCGCGTCGAAACGGCCAGGTTCATCCCGCCCAGCGTCGACCGGGCCGGGACACCGGCGGTGACGCCGGGATAGGCCGTGTAGGCGAACCGCTTGGCCAGCACCTTGTTCGCCGCGGCCAGCTCGGCGGCGCCGGGCGTCGGCGCGCCGTCGGCGAACAGACCGGAGAACCGGCGCATCTCCGGGAAGAACGGGACCTGCTGGTTGGCGTCGGTGCCGGTCGCGGCGTTCGAGCGCATCGACGAGTAGACGTAGGGCCAGTTCAACTCGAAGGTCGCCTTGCCGCGCTCCATCCCCAGGCGCGCCGGGTCCTCGGTGTTGTTCGACAACGACGGATCGGCCCCCGGCGCGGTGGCGACCGCTTTGAGAATCGAGAGCGCCCGCACCGTCGCGGCGCGGTGCGCCGGGGTGTCCGTGAGCGTGACCCGGGTCGGGTCGGCCGGATCGAGCACCGATCCGCCCGCGCTGGCCAGGACCGAGTTGAACCAGACGACGAGGCCCTCGTACTGCGCGCCCTGCACCATGATGTAGCTGGGCACCGGCTTGCGCTGCGCCGGCGGCAGCTTGGCGTTCTCCGCCAGCACCGCGGTGCGCACCGTCTCGTTGTCGGCGAGGAGCTGATCCCAGGTGCGCGGCGGGTTCGGCCGCTTGACGTAGCGCCGCAGGAGGTCGGTGCGGTACCAGAGCAGTTGGGTGTTGGTCCAGGTCGGGACGCCGTAGAGGCGCGGCGCGGAATCCGCGGCGGTGCGCCACTGCGCGGTCCGCAGGGGGCCTCCCAGCGTCGACTTCTGCAGCGGGGCCGCCACCTCGTCGGGCACGGGTCGCGCCCAGCCCGCGTCGGCGAATTCCGCGGTCCAGGTGACGTCCATGGTGAAGATGTCGACCGAGGAGTCGTCCCCGGCCAGCCTCCGCGCCAATTGCAGGCGCTGTCCGTCGGCGTCCTTGGGCAGGCGCACCACCGAGATGCGGTAGCCATCGGTGCACCCGGCGGCCACCGCTTCGATCGCGGCCGCGTCGTTACCCGGCACGTACGCGGTCACCGTCTGCGGCGACACCTTCCCGGCGCACGCCGCCGCGAGGGGGACGGTCAGGGCGATCACGGTCGCGAGTACGGTGCGGCGCGGACTCACCGTGGCTCCTCCTCGGGGCGGCCTTGCTCAGATGGACAGTCGCGCCAGCATATCCCGACCCCGTTCGGCGGTGGTCGGATCACACAGCACGTCGTAACGCCCGGCGACCAACTGCATGGTCGACGCGAAATCGCGTTGTCCGCGCATCATCGCATACGGAATCGCCGAGGACACAACACCAAAGATGATGCCGCCGAGCACGCCGACGAACAACGCCGAGGTCGCCGGCTGGATGAAGAAGGAGGCCATCAGGCCGATGAACAGGCCCAGCATCGCGCCGCCGGCCAACCCCTGCATCAGGACCCGCCCCCAGGTCAGCCGACCGGTCACGCGTTCGACCTGCATCAGGTCGACGCCGACGATGGTCACGTTCTGGACCGGGAACCCCTCGTCGGAGAGGTGGTCGACGGCCTTCTGCGCCTGGGCATAGGTCGTGTACGAGCCGATCGGCCACCCCGACGGCGGCGTCGGCAGGCCCGGCATCGACCCACGGCCCGGTTGTTGCGGTTGCATTGGGAATCCTTTCGTTGCCCTGTCCTGACTTCGACCACCGGGGAACTAGGCTGAGAGCCATGTCGGTGAGCAAGGTCTTCGTGGCCAGATTAGTCGGGCTGGCCGTCTTGGGACCCGACGGCGAGTCAATCGGCCGGGTCCGCGACGTCGTCATCTCCATCCGGCTGTCCGGGCTCCCCCCGCGGGTACTCGGCCTGGCCGTCGAAATGACCAACCGCAGAAGGATTTTCGTGCCGATCCTGCGGGTCACCGGGATCGACCCGCACAAGGTCACGCTGAACACCGGAACCGTGAGCATGCGCCGACTGCACCTGCGCCCGGGCGAGGCGCTGGCGGTCGGGCAGGTACTCGACTCGCGGGTGCGCGTCACCGATCCCGACCTCGTCGAGTCGGGCGAGGCGGAGATGACCGTCATCGACCTGGGCATCGAGCGCGGTCGGACCCGCGACTGGCTGGTGACGCGCGTGGCCGTGCGCGCCGGGCGGATCCGGCTGGCCCGGCGCGGGGAGATCCACGTCGTCGAGTGGTCCCACGTCAAGGGACTCACCCAGACCGCCCTCAACCTCCCCGGCCAGGGGGTGGCGGCGATCCTGCTGCAGCTGGACGGGATGCGCCCGGCCGACGCGGCGAACGTCCTGCGCGAGCTGCCGCTCAAGCGCCGCGAGGAGATCGCCGCCGCGCTGGACGAGGAGCGCCTCGCCGACATCCTGCAGGAGATGCCGAGCGACGACGCACAGTCGTTGATCTCGGTGATGGCCACCGGCCGCGCCCGCAACGTCCTCGGCGCGATGGAGCCCGACGACGTGGCCGACCTCGTCGGCGAGCTGCCGCCGAGCGAGGCCGAGCGGATGCTGTCGCTGATGGACCCCGAGGAATCCGAACCGGTCCGCCGACTGCTGATCCACTCCCCCGACACCGCGGGCGGCATGATGACGCCCGAACCGCTCATCGTCACCGCCGCGACGACGGTCTCCGAGGCGCTGGCCCGCGCCCGCGACCCGGAGATCACCCCGGCCGCGGCGAGCATCGTCTTCGTCGTGCGCCCGCCGACCCAGACCCCGACCGGCAAGTACCTGGGATGCGTCCACCTGCAGGTCTTGCTGCGCAACCCGCCCGCCACCCTCGTCGGCGACCTGCTCGACACCGACCTGGGACATCTGAGCCCGGAGGACTCGGTGGAATCCGTGACCCGCTACTTCGCCACCTACAACCTCGTCTGCGGGCCGGTCGTCGACGAGGACAGCCACCTGCTCGGCGCCGTCAGCGTCGACGACCTGCTCGACGAGATCCTGCCCGACGACTGGCGGGAGACGGACTCCGAATCCGGCGAACCGCTGCACCTCGCGGCCGGGGACCGCCGATGAGCGGCCGGGACCGGCGGCTGGACCAGCCGAGCGACCGGCGCCGCCCGAGCCTGTTCACCCTCGATTCCGACGTCATCGGCGTCTACAGCGAACGCCTGGCGCGCTTCCTCGGCACCGGCCGCTACCTGGCCATCCAGACGGTGATCGTCGTCGTCTGGATCGTCCTCAACCTGGTCAGCTTCTTCCACCACTGGGACCCGTACCCGTTCATCCTGCTGAACCTGGCCTTCTCCACCCAGGCCGCCTACGCCGCCCCGCTCATCCTGCTGGCGCAGAACCGGCAGGAGAACCGCGACCGGGTGTCGCTCGAGGAGGATCGCGTCCGGGCCGCGGAGACCAAGGCCGACACCGAATTCCTCGCCCGCGAGCTGGCCTCGGTACGCCTCGCCGTCGGCGACACCGTGACCCGCGACTATCTCCGCAAGGAACTCGACGACCTGCTCGACGAACTCGTGGCCCGCCTGCAGACGCCGAAGCCGGCCGAGGAGAATCCCGTCTCCGACGCCGAGCGCGATTAATTCTCCGGTCGGCTAATTCCGCGGTTGGCTGCGCCCGCTTTTCCAGCCTGGTTACACTATTCGTTAAATTGGACAACACTGGTTGTCCGGGGTGGACCAGTCACAACGGGGTGGTTTGAAATGACAGGGATCGCGTTCTGGCGTCGCGCACAGGGGCCCACGCGCCCGCGTGCGGGTCGTCGGATCCTGGTCGCCGGTTTCGGCACGTCCGTGCTCGGCGCCATGGTGATCGGCGCGGCCACCTCCAGCTCGGCCGGCGGCACCCACCTGGTGCCGACCGCCGACGAGGCCGCGAGCGTCACCCAGGTCGCCGGGATAGCCCCGTTGGACTTCAACGCGGCGGCGGCCTTCGCCCCGCCGAAGGTCACCGGCAACCCGATGGTCTCCCCCCAGTTCCGGCTGGCCGCGGGCATTCCGCCCGGCCCGCTCGGCATCCCGGGCGTCGTGCTGCAGGCGTACAAACTCGCCGCCACGCGGATGGCCTCGGAGGGCCCCGCCTGCAAGCTGCCGTGGTTCCTGCTGGCCGGGATCGGGCGCATCGAGTCGGGCCATGCCGGTAACGGCAACGTCGACGAATACGGCAACACCCGGACGTCGATCCTCGGCCCCGCTCTCGACGGCACCTTGGCCGGCAACGAGGTGATCCACGACTCCAACGGCCAGGCGGCGCGGGCGATGGGACCGATGCAGTTCATCCCCAGCACCTGGGCGGCGTGGGGATCGGACGGCAACGGCGACGGCAAGGCCGACCCGAACAACATCTTCGACGCGACCTACTCCGCGGGCCGCTACCTGTGCGCCGGGGTCAACGACATCATGGCCGGCAACAACTCCGTCAACGCGGTGTTCCGCTACAACCACTCGATGGCCTACGTGACCAATGTGCTGGCGTGGGCCGCGGCCTACTCCACCGGGGTCATGCCGACCCAGGGCATCCCGGATATGCACGCCACCCCCGTCGACAAGCCGGTGAAGCCCGAGAAGCCCGGCGACAAGCCCCGCAAGCCGGGCGATCCCGCGGATCCGGCCGATCCGCGCGACGCCGATCCGGACGGCACGGCCCCCGAGACGACTCCGAAGAAGCAGAAGGCGAAGAAGCCGGACTGCTTCATCGTCTGCCTGCCGCCCGAACTCGGCGGCCCGCAGCAGGCGCCGCGCCCCGCCCCCGGCCCGCGCCAGAACCCGGCTGCGCCGCAGAACCGTCCCGACGGGCGCAGCAACCAGCCGAACCGGCAGGCACCGCTCGTCCCGCTGCCCGGCGCCATCACCAACTAGCCGCCGATCCCGCGCCCGCGGGCGCGTCTAAGCTAGAGGGCGACATGAGTAGCGCAGCCCCCTCCGAAGCCGCCGTTCGCGCGGCGTTGAGCAAAGTCAACGACCCCGAGATCGGCAAGCCCATCACCGACCTCGGCATGGTCAAGTCGATCACCGTCGGCGACGACGGCGCCGTCGACGTCGTCGTCTACCTGACCACCTCCGGCTGTCCGATGCGCACCGAGATCAGCGACCGCGTGCGGACCGCGGTGGCCGACGTCCCCGGCGTCGGCGCCATCGACGTCGCCCTCGACGTCATGGACGACGAGCAGCGCACCGAACTGCGCAAGAAGTTGCGCGGCGACAAGGCCGAGCCGGTCATCCCCTTCGCCCAACCCGGCTCGCTGACCCGGGTCTACGCGGTGGCCTCCGGCAAGGGCGGCGTCGGCAAGTCCAGCGTCACGGTCAACCTGGCCGCCGCGCTGGCACAGCGCGGGCTCTCGGTCGGCGTGCTCGACGCCGACATCTACGGCCACTCGGTCCCCCGGATGCTCGGCAACGACGCGAAGCCGACGCAGGTGGAGCAGATGATCATGCCGCCGATCGCCCACGGCGTGAAGTTCATCTCGATCGGCCAGTTCACCGACGGCAACACCCCGGTCACGTGGCGCGGGCCGATGCTGCACCGCGCGCTGCAGCAGTTCCTCGCCGACGTCTACTGGGGCGATCTGGACATCCTGCTCCTCGACCTGCCGCCCGGCACCGGCGACGTCGCGATCTCCATCGCCCAGCTCATCCCGGGTGCCGAGATCCTGGTCGTCACCACGCCGCAGCAGGCCGCCGCGGAGGTGGCCGAGCGGGCCGGGTCGATCGCGCTGCAGACGCGGCAGAAGGTCCTCGGCGTCGTGGAGAACATGTCCTGGCTCGAGTTGCCCGACGGTTCCCGGATGCATCCCTTCGGCGAAGGCGGCGGCGAGCAGGTCGCGCAGCGCCTCACCCAGGTGATCGGCGCGCCCGTCCAGTTGCTGGGCCAGATCCCGCTGGAGACCTCGGTGCGCGAGGGCGGGGACGCGGGTGTGCCCGTCGTGCTGTCGGCCCCCGACTCGCCGGCCGGCTCCGCGCTGCGTGCGGTCGCCGAGAAGCTGGCCGTGCAGCGCCGCGGATTGGCCGGCATGAGCCTGGGTATCGACACCGCACGACGCGGCTGACGACGACGGGAGCCGCTAGGTGGCGTCCCAGTCTGTGATGTCGTGGCGCGCGGCCGACCCGGCCGCGCCGTCCTCCGCCGCGGATTTCCGGCTCCGACGACCAGCCGCGCCCTCCGACGGCCCGAAGTCCTGGTCGGTGTAGGTCCGGGGGTCCAGCAGCGAATCGTCACCGCCCAGCAGGTGCTTGGTGACCAGGGTGCGGGGGTTGGTGGACCGGAGTTCGCCCAGTTGCCGCAGCGGCTCGCGGAACTCGTCGAAGTCCGTGCCCATCTCGTCGCGCAGGTCGGCCGTGGCGCCGCTGACGTATTCGCGCGCCTTGCGCAGCCACGCGAATCCCGAGCTGATCGCACCCGGCAGGCGTTCGGGACCGAGGATGATCAACCCCGCCGCGATGAGCACCAGCACCTCGCCCCAACCGAGATTCGCGAACACGGCGGACTCCCTATTCGCCGGCGGGGACGATCGAACCGTCGAAGGTCCGACCATCGCGCCAATACGTGAAGTCGACCTTCTGCCCGACCTGCGTCGTGCGGATCGCGACGGCCAGCTCGTCGGAGGATTCGATGGTGCGGCCGTTGAACTTGGTGATGACATCCTTCTCGCGCAGCCCCGCCTTCGCGGCCGGGCTGTCGGCGACGACGTTCTTCACCTCGGCACCGAGCACCTTCTGGTTGCGCACGGATGCGGCATTCAGCCCGATCGTCGGATGCACGATCTTGCCCCGGTTGATCAGGGTCTGCGCGGTCGGCCGCACGACGTTGACCGGGATCGCGAAGCCCAGGCCCATCGAGCCGCCGCTGGTCGACTGGATCATCGTGTTGATGCCGATCACGTGGCCCTGCCAGTCCACGAGCGGGCCGCCGGAGTTACCCGGGTTGATCGCCGCGTCGGTCTGGATGGCGTCGATCACCGCGTCGTCGCCGTCCTCGCCGGGCGGCTCGGCGATGGCCCGGTGCGTGGCGCTGACGATGCCGGAGGTGACGGTCCGGTCCAGGCCGAGCGGGGAGCCGAACGCGACGACGTTCTCGCCGATCTGCACCTTGTCCGAGTCACCCAGGTTCGCGACGGTGAGGTTCTTGACGTTGTCGACCTTCACCACGGCGAGGTCGCTCTTCGGGTCCCGTCCGACGATGGTCGCCGGGACGCGGGTGCGGTCATAGAAGACCACCTCGGTGGTGGCCGACTTGTCGTCGGCGGCCGAAGCGACGACGTGGTTGTTGGTGACGATGTACCCGGCCTTGTCGATGATCACACCCGAGCCGGTGCTCGCCGACCCCGACGTGCGCACGTCGATCTCGACGACGGCCTTCTCGACCGCGGCGACCACGCGCGACACCTGTGACCGCGGCTCGTCGCCGCCCTTGCCGGTGTTCGCCGGCAGCGTCACGGTCTCCCCGGTCGACGACGAACCGCCGCCGGCGAGATAGGCGCCGACGAGGCTGCCGACCAAACCGATGACCAGGGCCGCGGCCCCCAGGGCCAGCAGTGCCTGCCAGTGGATGCGCCCGCCGAAGAGGACTTCGTGGACGCCGAGCTTGCGGCCCGGTTCCACCGGGTCGACCGCCTCCGGGCGGGTCTTGGCCGGGTCGGACAGGCGGGCCGGACTGTCCGGGTCGCGCCACGGGTCGGCGTCGACCTCGGGTTCGGGCTCCTCGCCGTACCGCGAATCCGGGTCGCGCTCGAGCGTGTCGGTGGCGCCGGCCGGGCGACCGAATGCCTCGGCCAGCACCGGGTCCGGCGCAGCGACGGTCGGTTGCGGCCGCTTCTGCGTCGCGACGGCACTCGACGCGAACGAGCCCTCGACGCCGTCGGGGCGGCCGAAGACCGCCGTCGTCTGCGGGGAGATGGGTGCGTGCGTGCGCGGGTTCGGGCGGGCCGGTGTACGCGGGGGGATGATGGCGCCCTTGTCGGCCCACTCTTCGTTGGTCACTAACGGCCTCGTCGAAAGAATCCGCGCGGGCGCGACGATTGCTCGACGCGCGCCGCGACCTGGTTGACATCGATCTCGCGGGTCGGGATCTGCGAGAGCTGCCCGAGCAGGTTCAGGGGCGCGGTGATCGCCCCACCCTGTGCGCGCAATGCGGCGCGGGCGGCCCGCTGCCCCTCGACGGCGGCTGCGCACGACGGGCACAGCGCGAGGTGGGCCTCGGCGCGGCCGATCGCCGCGCCCGCCAGCTCACCGTCGACGAAAGCGGCGACGGCCTCGGGGGAAAGGTGCTCGGTGGAGGCGAATGGGCGTCCGCCGGGCGTGCCGGGCCGGCGGTAGTCGGTGTTCGGCCGCAGCGACGGCGACGTCGGGGTCCATCGACCCGGGTCCAGAATGCTCACCGCCGCTCCTGCCTGTCTCACCGTTGCCTGCCGGATACCCGCCTGCGCGGATCTCCACTGCCCGAAAGCTCTGGGCCAGCTTATCCGAACTTATCAACGATCCGGCGCCCGCCGCGGTTCCCGGCCGGGCGAATGACCGACACCGGTCAGCGCGACCGGGCCCATTCCTCCTGATTGGCGGCGAGATAGTCGCGGATGCTCTGCCGACCGCGGTGGATCCGGCTGCGGACGGTGCCCATCTTCACGTCGAGGGTGGCGGCGATCTCCTCGTACGAGAGGCCCTCGATGTCACAGAGGACGACGGCGGCGCGGAACTCCGGCGCCAATTGGTCAAGCGCCGCCTGCAGCACCGGGTCGAGATTCGCCTCGGCGTAGGCCTGCTGCGGGTCCGGGGTGGCGGCGGGGACGCGTTCGTAGTCCTCGGGCAGCGCCTCCATGCGGATCTTGCCGCGGCGGCGGACCATGTCGAGGAACAGGTTGGTGGTGATGCGGTGCAGCCAGCCTTCGAAGGTCCCCGGCTTGTAGTGGGACAGCGAGCGGAAGACGCGGATGAACGTCTCCTGCGTCAGGTCCTCGGCGTCGTGCTGATTGCCGGAGAGCCGGTATGCGAGACGGTAGACCCGGTCGGCGTGCTCGGCCACGAGTTCTTCCCAGGACGGCATCATGGACGCGTCTCCGGTGGCGTCGAAACCGGCCGTGCCGACGGGCGCGTCGGCGTCGAACTCGTCGCCCTCGGCGATGGGCTGCGCGGTGGCCCCGATCATCTCGATGGTCGTCCCCTTCTCGGTTGTCGGCCGGCGGCCGACTCATTGCTGACAACAGCGACGACAGTGCCGTTGTTCCGCCCTTAACCTTGGCCGAGGCGATTGTGGCGGCCGTATGAGCGGCCTGAATGTTGTCTAAGGATCCGAGCCGGGAAGCGGTCGCCTACCCTGATGGGCGTGACGGACAACTCCTATGTCGAGTCGGCCATCGTCGAGGACGATGCCCTGGTCGCCGCCCGCCTCCGCGCCGAAGAACTGGGCGCGCCCACGATCTCCCCCGCGGTCGGCGCGCTGCTGGCCCTGTTGGCCCGTGCGACCGGCGCGAAGTCGGTCGTGGACGTGGGGACCGGCGTCGGGGTAGCGGGCCTCTGGCTGCTCGCCGGGATGGCCGACGACGGCGTGCTCACCACGATCGATCCTGAGTCGGAGTATCAACAGGCCGCGCGCGAGGCTTTCGCCGCCGCCGAGATCCCGATCGGGCGCACCCGACTCATCAACGGCTCACCCGTCGAGGTGCTGCCGCGCCTGGCCGACGCCAGTTATGAACTGGTCTTCCTCGACGGCGAGGTGCTCGACCACCCGCGGTTCATCGGCGAGGCGGTCCGGATCCTGCGTCCGGGCGGCGTGGTGGTCTGCCACCACGCGGAGGCGATGGATCCCGCGCAAAGCGGTCCGGTGGCCGACGCCGTCCGCGCGACCGCGCTCGCGGTCGCCGACGACGATCGCTTCCTGCCGGTGCTGATCCCGCTCGGCGCCGGGCTGTTGGCCGCCGCGAAGGCGCGCTGAACGCTCGTTGACCGCGATCAGGCGGTCGGGACGTCGGGCGTGAGACCTCAGACGTCGGTGGAGAAGCGGATGCCGCCGTCGGGGATCTCGACCCCCGGCCACACGCGGGCGCCGCGCAGCAGTTCGCAGGCGGCGCCCACCGATGCCCCGTCCCCGATGACGGTGTCGCGGACCAGGGCCCGACGACCGATGCGCGCACCGCGGCCGATGATGCTGCGTTCCACCACGGCTCCCTCGTCGATCACCGCGTCGTTGAACACGACCGCCCCGTCGAGTCGGGCCCGCCGCCCCACGGTGGCCCCGGCGCCGACGACCGTGCCGCCGATGAGGACCGCGGCCGGATCCACCGAGGCGCCCTCCTGGACGAGGAACTCGCCGCGCCGATCGCCCAGCGCGGGCGACGGCGCGATTCCGCGCACCAGGTCGGCCGAGCCGCGCACGAAGTCCTCCGGCGTGCCCATGTCGCGCCAATAGGACTGGTCGACGTGGCCCTGGACGAGGCGGCCGCGGGCCAGCAGCTCGGGGAACACCTCGCGCTCCACCGAAACCGGGCGGCCCGCCGGGATCGCCTCGATGACCTCGCGCTTGAACACGTAGGTGCCGGCGTTGATCTGGTCGGTCGGCGGGTCCTGGGTCTTCTCCAGGAACGCCGTCACCCGACCGGCTTCGTCGGTGGGCACGCATCCGAAGGCGCGCGGGTCGCCGACGCGGACCAGGTGCAGGGTCACGTCGGCGCCGGAGCGTCGATGGGTGGCCAGCACCTCGCCGACGTCGGTTCCGCCGAGGACGTCGCCGTTGAACACGAGGATGTCCGGCGCGGTCAGCTCCGGCAGCACGTTGCGGATACCGCCGCCGGTGCCCAGCGGCTCGGCCTCGGTGACATAGCGCAGGTTCATCCCGAGGGATTCGCCGTCGCCGTAGTACTCCTCGAACACCTCGGCCTTGAAGGAGGTGCCGAGCACCACGTCGTCGATCCCGGCCGCCTTGATCCGCGAGAGCAAATGGGTGAGGAACGGTTCGCCGGCCGTGGGAAGCATCGGCTTGGGCGCCGACAGCGTCAGCGGGCGCAGGCGGGTGCCCTTGCCGCCGACGAGGACGACGGCCTGGACGTCGGGTGTGCTCACTGTTCTCCTCCCGATCGGGCGGCCTCGCGGTCGAGGGCGCGTCGCGCCGACCGCACGGCGACCCGCGATCGTATCGCCAGCCCGGCCCGCAGCCCCCACCGCAGCGGCGCCCGCAGGACGCCGGGGTTGCGGTCGGCCTGGAACCGATAGGCGCTGGCGTGGTGTGCGGGCAGCATCAACTCGGGGTTCTTCCCGGCCGAGTGGCCCTTGGTGTGCAGGATCTCGGCGCTGGGGACGAATACGTTCAGCCAACCGGCCTTGCCGAGCCGGTCGCCGAGATCGACGTCCTCCATATACATGAAGTACCGCGAGTCGAAGCCGTCGATAGCGTCGAACGCCTCTCGGCGGACCAGCAGGCAGGAGCCGGACAACCAGCCGACAGGGCGCTCGGTCTGCGCGTTCTCCTCGTCGAGGTAGGAGCGGGTGAAGGGGTTGTTCTTCCACACCGCGCCGAGCAGCGCGTGCCCGGTACCGGAGACGAGTTTGGGCACCCGCCGCGCCGACGGGTAGACGCTGCCGTCCGGCTCGTGGATCAGCGGTCCCAGCGATCCCGCCTTCGGCCATCGCTGCGCGGCCGCCAGCAGCTCGTCGAGCGATCCCGGCCCCCAGGCGACGTCGGGGTTGGCGACGACGATGTATTCGACCTCCGGGTCGATCTCGGCGACGGCGCGGTTGATCGCCCCGCCGTATCCGAGATTGGCGCCGGTGTGTACCAGGGTGACCCGCTCGTAGTCGCGCTCGGCGGCCTCCGGCGCACCGTCGTGCGAACCGTTGTCCGCGATGACGACGCGGGGATCGAGGGTGGTCGCGTGCGCGAGGGTGTCGAGGAACGCCTTGACGTAGTCCCCCGACGAATAGGTCACCGTCACCACGGCGAGCTGATCAGTCACGCGGGACAGCCTAACCAACGAGCGCCGCTGCCACGGCATCGCGCCAGTCGCGCAGCGGCGTGAGTCCGGCCTCGGTCCAGGACCGCGAGGAGAGCACGGAGTACGCCGGACGCGGTGCGGGGCGGGGGAAATCCGCGGTGCCGCAGGCGCCCACCCGGTCCGGATCGAGTCCGGTGACCGCGAAGACCTCCCGCGCCAGCCCGTACCAGGTGGTCTCCCCCGCGTTGGTGGCGTGCAGGATCGCACCCCGACCGGCGTCGCGGCCGATCACCTCCCACAGGCCATCGGCGAGGTCGTGGGCATAGGTGGGCGACCCGCGCTGGTCGTCGACGACGGTGAGCCGCTCGCGCTCACCGGCGAGTCGGCGCATCGTGGCCACGAAGTCGTTGCTCTCCGGCGCACCGGTGTAGACCCAGGCGGTGCGGATGATCGTCGCGCGCGGGTCGGCGGCGCGCACAGCGCGCTCACCGGCGAGTTTGGTCCGCCCGTAGACGCTGGGCGGCTCGCCGCCGGTGTCCGTCGGCTCGTACGGGGTGGTGCGTCCGGACGGCTCGGGGGCGGCGGGGCCGTCGAAGACGTAGTCGGTCGAGAGGTGGATCAGCCGGGCTCCCGAACCCGCGGTCGCCCGGGCCAGATTCGCCGGCCCGACCGCGTTCACCGCGGTGGCGGCGTCGATGTTCGCCTCCGCGTCGTCGACGCGGGTGTAGGCGGCGCAGTTCAGGATCAGGTCGTCGGGGCGCAGCGAGGCACCCCAGTCGGCGACGCGGTCGGCGTCGGTGATGTCGAGGTCCGCGGACGTGAGCGAGACGAGGGCGCCGGGTTCGGGGCAGGTGTCGCGCAACGCGGTGCCGAGTTGGCCGTCGCCGCCGGTGACGAAAACACGCATGCCTCTCATCATGGCCGATCCGCGTCGCGGCCGATTCCAGGTCCCCGGCGTTGCGCTCCCCTCCTATCCCATCAGCATCAGTAGAGTGTTTTAGGAACACTGGCATCATTCGTCGCTGGAGAAACAAGGGGGAACGGGCAGCGTGGATAGACCCATTCCGACGCGCGGCGCGCGACCGGCGCCCCAGCAGCGCAACGGTCGTCGCCCGGCTCCGCAGCAGATCCCCGGCGGCCGCGGTCGGCCCACGCGCACCTCCTCGGGCGAAATCCACACCCGCGAACCCCAACCGGCGGCCCGCCCCACCAAACGACAGACACGCGCCGACGCCCCCGCCCGCGCGCCACAGGAGGGCCGCCGCCCCGCGCCTCCCGGTCAGCGGCCCCGCCCCGACGGAAGCGGCCAACCCCGCCCCCGTCCGGCCAAGCCTCGCACCGCGGAAACGGTCGGCGGGCCCAAGCGCCCGGGCGAGCCCAAACGCGCGCGCAAGCCCAAGGCCGCGGCCAAGACCGCCCAGCCCGAAGCTGCCAAGGCCAAACCCGTCAAGCCCAAACCCTCCGGCGACTCCGGCACACCGCCGACCGAGCCGCCCACCCCGCGTCGCGGGTTCTTCTCGAGCGGCGGCGGACGCAGGCGGGTACACCAGGCCGGTCAGCTGGTCGTCGCACTCCTGTCGGTCGCGACGCTGGCGATCGCCGGGTACTCGTGGAAGTCGACCACCGACGTCACTGCCGCCATCACCCAGCTCGGCGGCCTGGACCTCGGCGGCGCCCAAGACGGCGCCGTCGACATCCTGCTCGTCGGCACCGACTCGCGCACCGACGCCAAGGGAGTGCCCCTGACCTCGCGCGAGCTGCGCTGGCTGCGCGCCGGCGACGACATCTCGACGAATACCGACACCATCCTGCTGATCCGCGTGCCGAACAACGGGGCGTCGGCGACGGCGATCTCGATCCCCCGCGACGCCTACGTCGACGTTCCCGGACTCGGCAAGAGCAAGATCAACGCCGCCTACGGCGCCACGAAGGAGAAGGTGCGGCGCACCGAGGTCGAGCACGGCGGCAACCCCGACAAGGCCGAGCGCGACGGCACGCAGGCCGGGCGCAAAGCGCTGATCGGCGCGGTCGACGACCTGACCGGAGTGAAGGTCGACCACTACGCCGAAGTCGGCCTCCTCGGATTCGCGCTGCTCACCAATGCCGTCGGCGGTGTCGACGTCTGCCTCAAAGCCCCCGTGCGCGACGTCTACTCGGGCGCCAAGTTCCGCCAGGGCCGGCAGACCCTCAACGGCCCCAAGGCGCTGAGCTTCGTGCGCCAGCGCCACGGGTTGCCGCGCGGCGACCTCGACCGCATCACCCGCCAGCAGGTCTTCATGGCCTCGCTGGCGCAGAAAATGCTGTCCGCCAAGGTCCTCACCGACTCCGCGACCATGAAGAAGCTGCAGACCGCCGTGTCCCGGTCGGTGGTCATCGACGACGGGTGGGACATCCTCTCCTTCGCCGAGAAGCTGCGCGACCTCTCCGGCGGCAAGGTCCGGTTCGCGACCATCCCGATCGTCACCGAGGAGGGGTGGAACGAGGAGGGCCAGTCGATCGTCCAGGTCGACCCGAAGGCCGTCCACGCCTTCACCAACGATCTCCTCGAGGACAAGTCCACGAAGAAGCAGAAGGCGGGCAAGGACGGCTACGCGGTCGACGTGGTCAATGCCGGCACCATCGACGGCTTGGCGTCGAACGTTTCCAACATCCTCACCGCGAAGGGCTTCGGCCCGGGCCAGACCTCGACCAAGCCGATGAACGAGCGCGACTCGATCATCTTCACCCGGTCGGCCGACGACGACATCGCCAAGCAACTCTCGGAGACCCTCGGCGGGGTGGCCATCCGGTCCGATCCGACGATGCCCGCGCGCCACGCCCGCGTCGTGCTGACCAACACCTACTACGGGCCGGGATCGATCATGGACACCAGTCCGCAGCCCGACGCGCAGAAGGTGGCCGCCGCCAAGCGGCGCGCCGCCGATCGCGCGGGTTCGGCTCGCGCGCCGATCACCGCCGCCACCAACGGCCCGATGTGCGTGAACTGACGCGGACTAGCCTGCAACCGTGGCTTCGATAACCGACGCGGTACTCGCCGCGACCCCCGATCCGACCCGGCCGATGCTCACCTTCTACGACGACGCGACGGGTGAGCGAACGGAACTGTCCGGGGTGACGCTGGGCAACTGGGCGGCCAAGACCGCCAACTTCTTCCGCGACGAGATGGGCGTCGCCCCGGGCGATACGGTCGTCGTCGACCTGCCCGAACACTGGCAGACCGTCGCCATCCTCCTCGGCGCCTGGTGGGCCGGTGCGACGGTGGCGACCGCGGATACCGGCGGCGCCGCGGTCGTGGTCACCTCGGCCGACCGGCTCGACGATCACCCCGACGCCGACGAGGTCGTCGTCGCCTCCCTCGACGCGTTCGGGATGGGCGTGCCCGGCCTGCCCCTCGGGGTGACCGACTTCGGCCCGGCGGTGCGCATCCACGGCGATGCGTTCACCCCCGGTCCGGTCGGCGCCACCGCGCTCGGCACGAGATCCACGTCGGATGTGCTCGACGCCGGCCGCTCCGCCGCTGCCGCCGACGGAGTCACGGCGGGTTCGCGCGTCCTGAGTACCCGGGCATGGCGGGACGGCGAAGCCATCGTTGCGAACCTCCTGGCACCGTTGGTCACGGGCGCCGGACTCGTCGTCGTCGCCCACGCCGACGAGGCGAAGCTGGCCGCTCGGGCCGAATCCGAGCGGGCCGTGCTCATCCTCCGCTAGCCGGCCAGCGTCGGGGCGCGCGATCGTCGTCGACGTCCAGCTCCGCAGTCAGGATCTGCTCCCCTCGCTCGACGGCCGGCCCGGTGAAGCGGAACCCGGCGCGCGCGGCCACCCGTGCCGATGCCTGGTTCTCGGCTAGTGCGGACCAGCGCAGTTTCCGCAGCCCGAGATCGGTGAACGCGTCGTCGACGACGGCCCGCAGCGCCTCGGTCATGTAGCCGCGGCCGCGGAAGCCAGGGGCGGTCCAGTAGCCCACCGAACCGACCGTCGGCAGTCCGTCGGGATCGTCACGCAGGTCGATGCCGATGCACCCGGCCAACTCCCCGTCGGGGGTGATCATCACGCGTGTCACCGAGCCCGGCGAGGGCGCGACCACCGTGACGAAGTGCTCCGCGTCGGCCCGCGTGTACGGAACGGGCACGAGGGTGAACCGTTGGATGTCGCGGTCCTGGCAAGCCTGGAAGATCGCGTCGACGTCGCTGCGATCCGTCCCGGCCTCCGGCTGCACACAGGGAACTCGCAGAATCAGGCGCGCGGTGCGGAGCGTCGTCGTCATCGCCCCAGCGTGGCAGGTGTTTGTGCGGCTCACAAACGGATTACGCGGCCGCATCGGTTGGCAAACACCGTTGGCGGGACCTCCGGCGCGTGGCTAGGTTGGGACGGGTGTTGGCCAAAATGAAGCTCGGCGCCACGGCGCTCGCCGTCGTCGCCGCCGCTGCGACGACCGCGACCGTGACGACCGCTCCGCATGCCGAGGCCGACGGGCCGGTGCTCTACAACGGACTGCTCTCCACGACGGGCTGCCAGATCCCCAACTACCAGGTCATCAAGACCTGCTCCCAGCTGGAGGTCCTCTCCCCGCGGGCGCCGGTCATCTTGAACGTCAACCCCGTTGGCACCCGCCTCGTCGTGCTCGGCGCGCGGCTGAACAACAACGGGTCACTGCCCGGCGTGCTCATCCCGCGCCTGCAGGCGGCGCTGTCGCTGGCCCGCGGCTTCCCGAGCGCCGGGATCATCACCACCGGCGGGAAGACGAATCCCCGGGCGCGTAAGACCGAGGCGCAGGCCATGAAGAGCTGGCTAATCGCGCACGGCATCCCGGCCAATCGGATCGCCACCGAGAACCGGTCGCGCTCGACGGCGGAGAACGCCAAGTTCGTCGCGCCGATACTGTTCGCCGGCCATGCGACCGGCGTGGTCGTGGTCACCAGCTATAACCACCTGCGCCGCGCGATGATCAACTTCCGCTCCGCCGTCAACGGGGCGATGCCGGTCGCCGGGGTCATCCCCGGACCGGGCAACGGCAGTGGATCGAGTTCTGGCGGACTCGGTTCGATGGGCTCGAGTTAGCGCTTCAGCACACAGTTCGACTCGAGCAGACAACGGCCGCCGCGAATCATTCGCGACGGCCGTTGTCGGTTCCGCTGGGCCGAGCCCCGCGTGCGGGAGCCTGAGCCGCCCCGGATCAGCGCAGCAGCGCGCGGCTCATGACGACTCGCTGGATCTGGTTGGTGCCCTCGTAGATCTGGGTGATCTTCGCGTCGCGCATCATGCGCTCCACCGGGAAGTCGGTGGTGTAGCCGGCGCCGCCGAACAGCTGGACGGCGTCGGTGGTCACCTCCATCGCGACGTCGGAGGCCAGGCATTTCGACGCGGAGCTGATGAACCCGAGGTTCTTCTCGCCGCGCTCGGCGCGGGCGGCGGCGGTGTAGACCATGAGGCGCGCGGCCTCCACCTTCATCGCCATGTCGGCGATCATGAACTCGACGCCCTGGAAGGAGCTGATCGTCTTGCCGAACTGCTTGCGGTCCTTGACGTAGGCGATCGCCTGGTCGAGGGCGCCCTGCGCGACGCCGACGGCCTGCGCACCGATCGTCGGGCGGGTGTGGTCGAGCGTCGCGAGCGCGGTCTTGAAGCCGCTGCCCTCGTCGCCGATGATGCGGTCCTCGGGGATCGTGCACTCCTCGAAGTACAGTTCGGCGGTCGGGCTGCCCTTGATGCCGAGCTTGTGCTCCAACGGGCCGACGGTGAACCCGGGATCGTCCTTGTGGACCATGAAGGCGGAGATGCCGTTGGCACCCTTCTCCGGGTCGGTGACGGCCATGACGGTGTACCAGGTGGACTGGCCGCCGTTGGTGATCCAGCACTTGCTGCCGTTGATGACCCAGTTGTTGCCGTCCTTGCGGGCGCGCGTCTTCATCGACGCGGCATCCGAACCGGCCTCGCGCTCAGACAGGGCGTAGGAGGCCATCGCCTCACCGGAGGCGATCGACGGCAGCACCTTCGACTTGAGCGCGTCGTCGCCGGACAGGATGAGCCCCATCGTGCCGAGCTTGTTGACGGCCGGGATGAGCGAGGCGGAGACGTCGACGCGGGCGACCTCCTCGATCACGATGCACGCGGCGATGGAGTCACCGCCCTGGCCGTCGAACTGCTCCGGGACGTGGATCGCGTTGAACCCGTTGGCGACGAGGGCCTTGCGCGCCTCCTCGGGGAACCGGGCGTTCTCGTCGACGTCCTTGGCGTAGGGCGCGATCTCCTTCTCGGCCAGGGCGCGGATCGCCTCGCGCAGCGCCTGATGCTCCTCGGGGAGCTGGAACAAATCAAAGTCGGGGTTCCCGTAGCCCATTATCTACTCCTTCTACTGGCACTGCGTGCCAACCGGTGTTCGGAACAGTTCATCATGGCACGCAGTGCCAGGTCAACGGATTCGCGGATACTCGACCTCCAGTCTCCCCCGCGCCAGCACTATTCGGGCGCGCTCGGCGCGATTCCAGAGCCGCCCTGCGCGAGACCGGTCAGCGCTGCGCGAGCAACTCCACCAGGCGGCGCAGCTCGGCGTCGAGGTGGGCCGGGGTCGCCGCCGCCTCGCCCCGCAGCAGGGAGCGCAGCAGGTAGTTGTGGACGCCGGTGACCGCCGACGAGAACGCGACGATCCGTTCCCGCGGCAGCTCCGGGAACCGCGCGCGCAGGAACTCCTCGAAAAGTCGCTGGTAGCGATAGGTGGTCACCAGTTCCCGATCGCGCAGCACCGGGGTCTGCGACACGATCGCGTACCGCGCGACGGCCAGGTCGCGGTGCGTCTCGTAGTGGGAGAAGACGAGCTTCGCCCCCCCGCACACCGCCGTCCACGGGTCCCCCGCCGCCGACTCGAGGAAGGCGCGCACCTGCGTCAACAACGACTCGTGATCGACGAAGATCAAATCCTCTTTGGAGCGGAACTGCCGGAACAGGGTGCGCCGCGACGTCCCGGCGGCGGCGGCCACGTCGTCGACCGTTGTCGCGTCGTAGCCCTTCTCGCTGAACAGGCGGATCGACGCGGCGACGACGTGCATCCGGAAGGCGGCACCGTCGTCGGTCTGCGATTCCGACTCGGTCACGGTCATGTCGACCAGTATCGCGCATCGGTCCCGCCCCGGACGGCGACACCCGCGCCGACCGCTTACCGCAACATTTCGACGGCGATCGGTCACACTGGGGACCATGAAAATCCCCCACGCCGTCGCCCGGTTCAACAAAGTGGTGACCAACCCGATCCAGCGCCAGTGGGCGCCACACCTCGCACCCTTCGCGATGGTCGAGCACGTGGGCCGGAAGTCGGGTACGCGCTATTCGATTCCGGTCCTGGCCTGGGTGGAGGGCGACCGCCTGTCGATCGTGCTCACCTATGGTCGCGACACCGACTGGGTGCGCAACATCCAGGCCGCCGGCCGCTTCGAGATCATCCGCAAGAACAAGCGGTACACCGTCGTCGGCCCGCGCGTGGTCCCCTCCGACTCACCCGACGTCGCCAAGGGGGCCCGGATCCCGGCGCGCGCCTTCGACTACGTCCTCAACGGGACCGTCCTCGACGAGAAACGATGAGCCGGGACTCCCTCGACGACTTCCGCGTCGAAGAGTTCAGCGCTGACGGCACGACGCGTCGGGTCTACGTGAAGGGCGGCGGTCCGGCCGTCATCGTGATGTCCGAGATCCCCGGGGTCACCCCGCTGGTCGCCGATTTCGCGCGCCGCGTCGCGGACGCGGGATGCACGGTGTACCTGCCGTCGCTGTTCGGGATCGACGGCCTGGACCCCAGGCCGGACGGGCTCGCGACCGTGACCAACGGCGCCCGCATGGCGGGCAACCTGGTGCGCAAGGTGTGCGTCAGCCGCGAGTTCACCATCCTCGCCACCGGGCGCTCCTCCCCGGTCGTCGCCTGGCTGCGCGCGCTGGCTCGCCATGCCCACGACCGCTGCGGCGGCCCGGGTGTCGGAGCCATCGGCATGTGTCTGACCGGCGGCTTCGCCCTGGCCATGGCCGTCGACGAGACGATCCTCGCCCCGGTCCTGTCCCAGCCGTCGCTGCCGCTGCGACCGATCGGCAACGCCCGCAACATCGACATCTCCGAGGACGACCTGGCGCGGGTGAAGACGCGGTGCGCGGCCGGGCTGCAGGTCATGGGGATGCGGTTCGAGGGCGACCCGATGGTCCCCGCCGACCGTTTCGCGTTCCTGCGCGACCAACTCGGCGACGCCTTCATCGGAATCGAGCTCCCGGATTCAGCGGCGAACCCCGATGCCGTCTTGCCCATCCCCCACTCGGTGGTCACCGAGCACCTCATCGACGAGCCGGGCGAACCGACGCGTGAGGCATTGGACCGCGTGCTGGGATTCTTCCGGGAGAAACTGGGAGTGCCGGCGGCCTGACCCCCGGATTCCCCTCCCGCCGCGGGTGGTGAAATCCTCGACTGATGCGTTCAGAACTCGGCGTCCTCGCCGATCCGGTGGGCGAATCCCTGCGCGGCGCGCATGCCCGACACGCGGTGCGCCGCGGCCGGATCAGCCGATACGACCCCGCGGTATCGATCTTCTACGCCCATCCGCCGCACCTGAGCGAGGAGGATTGGTCCGATCTGCGCGAACTCGCCGGACCGGGGTCGACGGTGGGCCTGCGCGGCCGGCGGTCGCCGCTTCCCGACGGCTGGACGTGGCAACGCACCTTCACGCTGCTGGTCTACTCCGGTGAGAGCGTGACGACGCGACCCGACGACGAGGCGGTCGTCCTGGGTCCCGGAGACGTCGACGACATGCTCGCCCTCGTCGCGCAGGCGCGGCCGGGGCCGTTCGCACGGCGGACCGTCGAACTCGGCCGCTATCTCGGTCTGCGCGACGACGACGGGGAACTCGTCGCGATGGCCGGTGAACGGATGCGCCCACCCGGCTGGGGCGAGATCAGCGCGGTGGCGACGGCAGAGCGGGCGCGCGGGCGCGGATATGCCGACCGCCTCATCCGGGCCGTCGGCGACCACATCCGTCAGCGCGGCGACATCCCGTTCCTGCACACCACCGACGACAATCCGGCCCGCGCGCTCTACGAGCGGATGGGTTTCACCCTCGTCGACGAGGTGCCGCTGGAGATCGTCGCGGTGCCGGAGGCACCCGTCGACACTGCCCCCTGAAACCGGGGGCGCTCGCTCACGGCCACAGTCGCGACCGGTCCCAGCCGTCCCCCGCGCGTCGGTACAGCAAGCGCACGTGCCGACGGTCGGGTGCGCCCTCCCAGAACTCGACCGAATCCGGACGCAGCGCGTAGGAGACCCAGTCGGCGAACACGAAGTCGGGATCCGCGGCGACCCGGTCACTGGCTTCGGCGATCGCCAAGTCGAGTTCGGCCGGATCGTCGAAGGGTTGGCTCTGTCGCGCCGTGATCGCCATCGAGCGCGACGACGAGGGTCGCGCGAGGAAGTCGGCGGCACTCGCCGCGGCACCCCGGTCCGTCGCCCGCCCCAGAACCCGTACCTGCCGCACCAGCTCCGGCCAGTAGAAGGTCAATGCGGCCCGCGGGTCCCCGGCCAGGTCGACGCCCTTCTGGCTCTTCGCGTTGACGGCGAAATGCCAGCCCTCGTCGTCGACCGCCTTCACGATCAGAACCCGGGCGTGGGGCTCGCCGTCGGGCCCGACGGTGGACAGCGTCATCGCATGCGGTTCGGGCACTCCCGCGTCGACGGCCGCGCACAGCCACTGAGCGAAGAGCGAGACCGGGTCGGCGGGCACGTCGTCGGGGTCGAATCCGGGCGCCTCGCCGCGCAGGACGGGCAGCGAGCGCAACAACTCCCGCCCGCCGTCGTCAGACCAGCTACCCGTCATGTCGCCGCACTCAGTCGCGCAGCGTGCGGCCCTGTGAATCCTTCACGTTGCCCATGAGGATCATGATTCCGTCGATGAGCGGCCAGATGGCGCCGATACCGCAGGTCAGCCACGTGACGGCGATCTGGGCGATCGCGATGCCGGGGTCGCCGAGGTAGAACCGCCCGACGCCGAACGAGCCGATGAAGATCTGCAGCAGACCGGCGACCAGCTTGCTCTTGTCCGAGAGCGGGTTGCCGAAGCTGTCGTACATCGGATAGCCGGGCTGCGGGTAACCCGGGGGTGCGTAGCCGGGCTGGGCGTAGCCGGGCTGCGGGTAACCGGGCTGGCCGTATCCCGGTTGGTCATAGCCGGGCTGGCCGTATGCGCCAGGTTGCCCGTATCCCCCTGGCTGGCCGTACGGTCCGGGCTGGCCGTAGGCCGGATCGACGGGTTGTCCGTACCCCGGCGCACCGAGGGGGTCGACCGGCTGGCCGGCCTGTGCGCCGGGGGTCGGCGCGGGGCCCTCCGGCTGCTGCGGATAGGTGCCGCCCTTTTCGAGCGGGTTGTTCTCATGGTCCGGCGAAGTCACGGCCGCCACTGTATATGGCACCGCACGGTGACGCATCCGCGTGAGCGAACTCCGTCAGAGGTCGATGACGCCGACCACGTCGGTCTCGAGGCTGCCCAGCCAGACCTGACCGCCGTGCTCGCGGACCCCGGTGACCATGTGGAACCGGCTCGCATCGCCGTGGACGTCGTGGCGCAGGTTCCCCTCGTCGTCGAAGGCCTGCACGCGCACGGTGTGCTTCGGCTTCGGCTGCAACACCTCGGGCACCTTGGTCGCCATCCGGCGCAGGAACATCGGCCCGCGCTGCAACCCGGCCACCACCGGGTCGGTCGGCGAGGCGATCGTCACCCAGATCAGACCGTCGCTGCCGCGGGCGATGTTGTCGGGGTAGCCGGGCAGATCGGTGACCAGGTAGTCACGGCTCCCCGCCTTCGGCCCGGTCAGCCACCAGCGCACGACCGTGCGCGCGGCCGTCTCGGCCACACACACGTACGACTCGTCGGCGGCCAGCGCGACACCGTTGGCGAACCCGAGGCCGCCGAGCACGACCGTCACCGATCCGTCCGCGCCGCGGCGCATCAGGCGCCCGGTGCGGGTGTCCTCCACCAGATCGTTCTTCCACCGCTCGATCGGGTGCAGCGTCGACGAATCGCTGAACCAGATGTCGCCGTTCGACGCGACGGCGGCGTTGTTGCAGAACACCATCGGCGTCCCGTCGATCGTGGTGACCAGCGGCTCGACGGCGCCGTCGGCGGGGTCGACGGCCAGCAGGCCGCGATGCGCATCCGCGACGAGCAGACGCCCGTCGGCGAGGAATTCGATCCCCAGCGGCCGCCCGCCGGTGTCACCGACCCGGGTGACCGCGTCGTCGCCGGGCCGGATGGCGAGCAGTCGACCGTCCTCGAGCCCGGTGTAGACGGTGCCATCCTCGGCCACGACGACGTCCTCGGGGCCCTTTCCGCCGACCTCGATCACCCGGACCGGGCGTACATCCACAGCGGCCATCGTTATTCCCCCATCAGCTTCCGTCGCAATGCCGAATCCTTTTCCGCGACCATATCCGCCAGATCCACCTGGAACTTCTCCATCCGATCCCTCAGCGCCGGTTCCGCGACCGAAAGGATGCGGACCGCGAGCAGGCCGGCGTTGCGCGCCCCGCCGACGGAAACGGTCGCCACGGGGACGCCGGCCGGCATCTGCACGATCGATAGGAGGGAATCCATCCCGTCGAGGTACTTGAGCGGGACCGGGACGCCGATCACCGGCAACGGGGTGGCCGAGGCGACCATCCCGGGTAGGTGGGCAGCACCGCCTGCGCCCGCGATGATGACACGGATCCCGCGGTCGGCCGCCCCCTTCGCGTAGTCGAGCATGCCCTGCGGCGTGCGGTGCGCCGACACCACGCCCACTTCGAAGGGGATGTCGAATTCGGCGAGCGCCTCCGCCGCGGCCGACATCGTCGGCCAATCCGAGTCGCTGCCCATGATCAGGCCGACCCGCGGCCCCGTCTGCTCACTCACCGTGCACATCCCATCCATCGGTCCAGGTCGCGGTCGAGAGCCAGGTGGCCGCCCGTTCGGCGCGCTCGCGCACGTCGTCGACGTCGGCTCCCGGCCCACCAACGATATTGACATGCCCGATCTTCCGGTCGGGCCGCTCGCCCTTGCCGTAGAGGTGGATCTTGGCCTCCGGCATGCGCGCCATCAGGTGGTGGACCCGCTCGTCCATCGCCATCGCCGGGGCCTGCGCCGCACCGAGCACGTTCGCCATGACGACCGGCCCGGCGACGGGGTCGGTCGTCCCCAGCGGGTAGTCGAGGACGGCGCGCAGGTGCTGCTCGAACTGCGAGGTCACCGCGCCGTCCATCGTCCAGTGGCCGCTGTTGTGCGGTCGCATCGCCAATTCGTTGACGACGAGTTCCCCGTCGACGGTCTCGAACAGCTCCATTGCCATCACCCCGACGACGCCGAGTTCGTCGGCCAGGCGCAGCGCCATCTGTTGCGCCTGCTCGGCGACCTCGGGCACGAGGCCGGGGACGGGGGCGAGGACGACGGCGCACTGCCCGTTGCGCTGCACGGTCTGCACGACCGGCCACGCCGCCCCCTGCCCGAACGGCGAGCGGGCGATGAGCGCGGACAGTTCCCGGTTCATCGCCACCTTCGCCTCCGCCATCAACTGCGTGTCGGCGTCGGCGCGGTCGAAGACCTCCAGGGCCGCCTGCTCGTCGTCGAGCAGCCACACGCCGCGCCCGTCGTAGCCGCCGCGCACCGCCTTGAGCACGATCTGCCAGCCGTGGCGCGCGCCGAATTCCTGCAGCGCGCGCCGTGCCGCGGCGCGGTCGCCGGACAGGTCGGCGAAGTCGGGCACCGGCAGTCCCAGTTCGCGCAGCCGCAGACGCATCGCCAACTTGTCCTGCGCGTAGTGCAGGGCCGTCGACGGCGGGCGCACCGCCACCCCGTCGGCCTCGAGCGCGACGAGATGTTCGAGGGGTACCCCCTCGTGGTCGAAGGTGAGGGCGTTCGCACCGGCCGCGACCCGGCGCAGGTCGGCCAGACTGTCATGTGAACCGATGACCGTGTCGGCGCTCACCGCCGCGGCGGGGTCGCCGGGACCCGCGGCCAGCACGCGCAGGCATTGTCCCAGCGCAATGGCGGCCTGATGGGTCATCCGGGCGAGTTGTCCGCCGCCGATCATGGCGACCACCGGCATCGTCGTGGAGCGTTGTTGCACGCGTCCCATCCTGTCACGTGCAAGGTCATCGCAAATCAGCCCGTAGACTTGCCCCTTGTGTCCTTTGTCAACGACGTGATCAACGCGCTGCCCGCTCCGCTTCACCGGATCGCGCTCAAGCACCGCGAGCTGATCAAATTCGCGATCGTCGGCGGGACCACGTTCATCGTCGACATGGCGATCTTCTACCCGCTGGCCTACACGATCCTGGCTTCCAAACCGACCATCGCCAAGATCATCTCCGGCGTGATCGCCACGATTCTCTCCTACATCCTCAATCGCGAATGGGCGTTCAAGGACCGCGGCGGGCGCGAGCGCCACCACGAGGCCCTGCTGTTCTTCGTGATCAGCGGGATCGGCGTGCTGCTGGCCGCCGCGCCGCTGTGGATCGCGAACAACCTGTTCAGCCTGCGCGCGGCCCCGGAGGGCCTGAAGCTGGCGATCCTCGACTTCTTCCTCGCCTACATCATCGGCAACTTCCTGCAGATGGCATTCCGGTTCTGGGCGTTGCGCCGATTCGCGTTCCCGGAGGAGATGCCGCGCGGCGGCGAGGGCGGGTCGACGGAGCCGACGGGCAATCTCGCCGAACTCACCGATGAGGAACTCGGTCACGCCTGACGGGTTCGGCGGGCGCCGCGGCGGGAACCACGATGGTGAACACCGGCGGGCGCCGCGTCGTGAGTTCCAGCCGGCCGCCGTCGGCCTCCACCAGGGCGCGGGCCAATGACAGCCCGACACCGGTGCCGGTGGACACGCCCCCGGTGAACCCGCGGCGGAAGATCTTGTCGACGAGGTCGTCGGGCACGCCGATCCCCTCGTCGGTGACCTGGACGCGCAACATGCCCGCCGACTGCAGGGCGTCGACCGATACCGTGCACGTCCCGCGCCCGTGGTGCAGCGCGTTGTCCAGCAGCACCGCCAACGCCTCGCGCAGCCGACTCGGCTGCGCCGTCCACGCCACGGCGGGTCCGGAGCGCACCACGGCGACCACGGACCTGTGTACCGCGGTGAAGGCCGGCTCGAAGTCGGCGATCAGCGTGGCGATCATCCCGTCGACGCCGACGGCGGCGGCCGGCGCGTCCTCGTTGATACGGGAGGCGACGACCATCTCGTCGAGTTCCCGGGTGAGTCGATCCACCTGGCTCGCGGCGGCCTCCGCCTCGGCCACGACGTTGCTGTCGGGATGCAGCGCCAGCTCGTCGAGGCGCAGCTGAATCGCGGTGAGCCGACTGCGGAGCTGATGCGAGACCTCCCCGACGATCCCGCCCTCGCGGTCGAGGCGCATGGCGATCTCGGTGTTCGCGGCGCCGAGCGCCCGCGACACCTCGTCGAGCTCCTCGATCCCGTACGCGGGCCACTCGGAACGGAAATCGCCCATGGCCATCGCCGACGCGCGGTCGGCGACCCGCGTCAACGGATCGGCCAGGCGACGCGCGGTCACGGTGGCGACCACCACCCCCGCGCCCACCGAGGCCAGGACGACGACGCCCACGATCGCGACCGCCGCCCATTGGTCCCGGCGGACCTGCCTCGTCGGGATGGCCAACTCGACGGTGCCCGCGTCACCGAGGGCGATCGAGTCGGTGAACGCGTTGCCGTCGATCCGGCGGCCCAGCGTCGTCGTCACCAGTTCCTTCGGGCCGGTCCGATCATCGGTCGAGGTCGTGGAACCGGCGACGTGGTGGGTCACGCGCAGCTGCCCCTCCTCGGGGATGAGTACGCCCAGCCGCGCGTTGGTGAGGACGTCGACGTCGATCTCGCCGCCGGGGCCCTCCATCTGGATCAGCTCGCCGGCGATGTGCTTGAGCCGGCTGTCGAGATCCTGATGCGCGTTGTCGGCGACCCACCACCAGGCGATGACCGACAGCGGCGCGCCGAGGAGCAGTCCGACGATGAGGACCATGCCGATCATCGAGGAGCGAATCCGCCTGCGCATCAGATCCCGCGCTCACGCATCGAAGCGGAATCCCATGCCGCGCACGGTGACGATGTGGCGGGGCCGGTCGGTCCGGTCGTCGCCGATCTTGCGGCGCAGCCAGGAGACGTGCATGTCCAGCGTCTTGGACGAGCGCAGATCGGCCGATCCCCACACCTCCGACACCAGCTCCTCGCGGCTGACGACCTGCCCGGGGCGCTCCATCAGGAACTGCAGCAGGTCGAACTCGCGGTTGGCCAGCACCACGTCCTCCCCGTCGACCAGGACGCGGCGCGCCCGGGTGTCGAGGACGATGGCGCCACCGACGAGGACGTCCTCCGCGACGGCGGGGCGGCGGCGCAGCAGGGCGCGCACCCGGGCCATCAGCTCGGCGAGGCGAAACGGCTTGCCGACGTAGTCGTCGGCGCCGGCGTCGAGGCCGACGACGAAGTCCACCTCGTCGGTGCGCGCGGTCAGCATGAGCACCGGCAGGTCGGGGCGCACCGCCCGCAGCTCGCGACACACCTCCAGGCCGTCCATCTTCGGCAGCCCCAGATCCAGGACCAGCAGCTCGAAACGGGGGTCGACGGCCTGCTCGAGTGCGGCCACCCCGTCGTCCACGACGACGACCCCGTACCCCTCGCGCGCCAACGCGCGCGCCAGCGGCTCGGCGATCGCCGTGTCGTCCTCGGCCAGCAGGACGTCGGTCATCGGGCCTCCCCCGTCATCGCAGCTCCCTCGACAGCCCGGCATCGGCGGGGTCCCGCTCGTCGAGGACCTCCTGGTACAGCAGCGCATGCGCCCGCTCGACGTCGGGGACGTTGCGGAAGACCAGCGGGTCGTCGGAGGCCGATTCGACGACCAGCGTCCCGCTGCCCAGCATCCGGTCCAGCATGCCGCGATGGAACTCGACGGTGTTGATCCGCGACAGCGGGATGTCCAGCCCCGAGCGGCGCAGGAGACCGTTGCGGTAGACGACCCGACGGTCGGTGACGACGAAGTGGGTGGATGCCCAGGACGTCAGCGGGCGCAGCACGCACCACAGCAGGGCCAGCGCCCAGAGCACTCCGACGGCGGCGAACGCCGCCGTGCGCATCCACCCGTGCAGGGTGGAACCGCCGACGATGCCGCCGAGGATCCCGACGACCAGCGTCACGACGGCGAACCCCGCCAGCGGCGCCACCAGCACCCGCCAATGCGGGTGCCGGTGCAAGGCGACGGCCTCGCCCGGGGCCAGGTGTCGCCGCGGGTATCCCATGCCGAGAGCATATGTCGCGCCTAGACTGTGGCGCATGACCTACCAGGACCCGCGCGATCAGTTCCCCGGCACCCATGCCTACACGCGGCCCGTCACCCCGGCATACGAGACGCAGGCCGAACAGCGGTACGACCATGCCCCGGTCCCCGGCTCCGATCAGCCGCACCGCCAGCCGCTGGTGACCGCACCGCGCGTCAACCCGGTCCTGTTCGTGGGCGGGGTACTCATGACCGGCGTCGTCGTGGCGCTGGCCGTCGGTCTGGTGGCCTGGGTCATCACGACCCTGACCGATCGCACCGGAATCGGGATCGCGCTCGGGTCCGACGCGGTGACCACCTACGCGATCATCGGTTTCGTGACGGCCCTCGTCGCGGCCGCGCTGTGGTACGTCCTGCAACTCATCACCCCGGCGCCGGGCAGCTTCTTCGCCTGGATCGCCGGGCTGCTGGTCATCGCCGCCGTGCTGATCCCGCTGTTGGTGAGCACCAATCTGGCGACCGGGATCGCGACGGCCGCGCTGCACCTGGTGATCGGCCTGCCGATCCTGGCCCTCGTCCCGATGGTCGGCTCGCAGTCGCAGCGCCGCTGACCGATTTCGCCGCGGCTACGGCAGCGGCCGCAGATGGGTGACGTCGCCGGCGGCGACCGCCGTCTGTGCACCGCCGTCCGCGGCGACCAGCAGCCGACCCGCGGTATCCACGTCGACCGCGGTACCGATCAACTCCCGATCGCCGGGCAGGGCCAATTTCACGCGCTGCCCGAGGGTGAGGCATTTGTGCCGGTATTCCTGTGCCAGCTCGTCGAGTCGGTCCGGCCACATGGCGAGTTCGACGTCGAGTTCGCGCAGAATCCCCACGAGCAGCTCGTCGTCGTCGATCGCGCGGGCCGTCTCGACGAACACCGACGTCGCGGTCGGCACCGGCAGCTGGTCGGCCGTCATCGACGTGTTGACGCCGATCCCGATGACGGCCTGCCCGCCCGCCGCACCCACGGCGAACTCGGAGAGCACCCCGGCCACCTTCCGATTCCCGATCAGCACGTCGTTGGGCCACTTCACCCCCGGCGCGGCGTCGAACATGATGGAGCGCGCCAGCGCGTCCGCCACCGCGACCCCGGCCAGCAGGGACAACCACCCCATCGCGCTGGTCGCCTCGCCGACGCGCACGCCCACCGAGAAGGTCAGCGCGCCGGAGGGGCCGGTGGTCCACTGCCGGTCGTGGCGCCCGCGGCCCGCGGTCTGGTTCCGGGCCACCAGTACCCGGCCGTCGATGTCCTCGCGCGCACCGGCGGCGACGAGGTCGGCATTCGTCGATCCGGTCGCCTCCACGACGTCGATCCGGCTCCAGCGGGTCCCGGCTAGGTGGGCCTCGAGTGTCATGCCGCCACAATAGTTCCGCCGACCCGCCGCGGGGGCCGGTAGCGCCGGGGAGCCGCCCCTGGTTAGCATCAATCCCCATGACCTCCGCATCGAAGGACTCGTCGGAACTCGACATCCACACCACGGCCGGCAAGCTCGCCGATCTGCGAAATCGACTCGACGAGGCCAAGCACCCGGTCGGCGAGGCGGCGATCGAGAAGGTCCACGCCAAGAACAAGCTGACCGCCCGCGAGCGCATCACCCATCTGCTCGACGAGGGATCCTTCGTCGAGATCGACGCCTTGGCGCGGCACCGCTCCACGAACTTCGGGCTCGGCGAGAACCGGCCGCTCGGCGACGGAGTCGTGACCGGGTACGGCACCATCGACGGCCGCGAGGTCTGCGTCTTCTCGCAGGACTTCACCGTCTTCGGCGGCAGCCTCGGCGAGGTGTACGGGGAGAAGATCTGCAAGGTCATGGACCTGGCCCTCAAGACGGGCCGCCCGCTGATCGGCATCAACGACGGCGCCGGCGCCCGCATCCAGGAGGGCGTCGTCTCACTCGCCCTCTACGCGGAGATCTTCCACCGCAACGTCCGCAGTTCCGGCGTCATCCCGCAGATCTCGGTCATCATGGGCGCCGCGGCCGGCGGGCACGTCTACTCCCCCGCGCTCACCGACTTCGTCGTCATGGTCGACAAGACCAGCCAGATGTTCGTCACCGGCCCCGACGTCATCAAGACCGTCACCGGCGAGGACGTCACGATGGAGGACCTCGGCGGCGCCCACACGCATATGGTCCGCTCCGGCGTCGCGCACTACGTGGCCCCCGACGAGGAGGACGCGCTCGAGTACGTCAAGGAACTGCTGTCCTACCTGCCGAGCAACAACCGCGCCGAGCCGCCGCGGCTGCCCGTCGACGTGGCCAGCGGGTCCATCGAGGAGAACCTCACCCCCGAGGACCTCGAACTGGACACCCTGATCCCCGACTCTGCCAACCAGCCCTACGACATGCACGAGGTCATCCGCCGCATCCTCGACGACGACGAATTCCTCGAGGTCCAGGCCGAGCGGGCGATGAACGTCGTCATCGGCTTCGGCCGCGTCGACGGGATGAGCGTCGGCATCGTCGCCAACCAGCCGACCCAGTTCGCCGGCTGCCTCGACATCGACGCGTCGGAGAAGGCCGCCCGGTTCGTGCGCACCTGCGACGCCTTCAACGTGCCGATCATCACCCTCGTCGACGTCCCCGGCTTCCTGCCCGGCACCGACCAGGAATACAACGGCATCATCCGCCGCGGCGCGAAGCTGCTCTACGCCTACGGCGAGGCGACGGTCGGCAAAATCACCGTCATCACGCGCAAGGCCTACGGCGGCGCCTACGACGTCATGGGCTCCAAGCACATGGGTGCCGACGTGAACCTGGCGTGGCCCACCGCGCAGATCGCCGTGATGGGCGCCTCCGGGGCCGTCGGCTTCGTCTACCGCAAGGAGATCAAGGCGGCGCAGGAGAACGGCGACGACGTCGACGCCCTGATGCTGAAGCTGCAGGAGGAGTACGAGGACACCCTCGTCAACCCGTACGTCGCCGCCGAGCGCGGCTACGTCGACGCGGTCATCCCGCCGAGCCACACCCGCGGTCAGATCGCCTCCGCGCTGCGACTGCTGCAGCGCAAGATGGTCGTCACCCCGCCCCGCAAGCACGGGAACATCCCGCTGTGACCGGGCGCGACGGCGACGCCGAGAAGGGCACCGGGGCGGATGCCACCAAGGCCCCCCTGCTCCGCGTCGTGAAGGGCAACCCCACTCCGGCACAGGTGGCCGCGATCACCGCGGTGGTCGTCGCCAAGGCCGCCGAATCGGGTGGCGAGACCGCCGCCGAGCCGGGCAACGAGTGGGGCCGCCCGGTCGACCGCATGCGCCCGCACTGGGGCAGCCCGACCGGCTTCTACAAACAACTCTGGTGACCAGCACCGACTTCGTCCTCGGGTCGGCGTCACCCGCGCGCCTGCGCGTCCTGCAACAGGCCGGTATTGACCCACGGGTCCTGGTCGCCGACGTCGACGAGGACGGCCTCGTCGCCGAGCTGGCCGCCTCCCCGCCCGCGGACATCGTGACGCGGCTGGCGGTCGCCAAGGCCGACGCACTGGTGCCCCGCGTCGGCGACGGCGACGACGTCGTCCTGGTGACCTGCGATTCGATGCTGCACATCGGCGGCGAACTGGTCGGCAAACCCCACACCCCGGAGGTGGCGCGGCAGCGCTGGACCCGGATGTCCGGGCAGTCCGCGATGCTCCTCACCGGTCACTGCGTCACGCGCATCCGCCGCGGCGAACCGATCGCGCGGGCCACCGACAGCGCCGCCACCGAGATCCGGTTCGCCACCGTCGACGCGGCGGCCGTCGACGCCTACGTCGCGACCGGCGAACCGCTCGCCGTCGCGGGGGCGTTCACCCTCGACGGTCTCGGCGGATGGTTCGTCGACGGCATCGACGGCGACCCCTCGTCGGTCATCGGTATCAGCCTGCCGCTGACGCGCCGCCTCCTGGCACGAGTCGACGTGGATGTCACCACGCTGTGGTCCGCGCAGGCGCGGTAGTCTCGGCAGCATCCCCCTGCGACGAAAGGGTCCCACCATGGGCGTTGAACTCGATCCGAATCCGGCGTTTGCCGACTACGCGCACCCGGAACGGCTCGTGAGCACCGCGTGGCTGGCCTCCCACCTCGGCACGCCGGGTCTCAAGGTCGTCGAGTCCGACGAGGACGTCCTGCTCTATGACATCGGCCACATCCCGACGGCCCAGAAGATCGACTGGCACCTGCACCTCAACGATCCGGTCACGCGCGATTACATCGACGGCGAGGCCTTCGCCGAGCTGATGCGGTCCAAGGGCATCAGCCGCGACGACACCGTCGTCATCTACGGCGACAAGAGCAACTGGTGGGCCGCCTACGCCCTGTGGGTGTTCACCCTGTTCGGCCACCCCGACGTCCGCCTGCTCGACGGCGGGCGGGACGCGTGGTTCGCCGAGGACCGCGACTCCTCGTTCGACGTACCGGATTACCCGCGCAGCGACTACCCGGTGGTGCCGCGAGACGACACCAAGATCCGCGCCTACGCCGACCAGGTCGTCGCGGCGCTGGGCCACGAGCCGCTGATCGACGTGCGGTCGCCGCAGGAGTATACCGGCGAGCGCACCCACATGCCCGACTACCCGGAGGAGGGCGCCCTGCGCGGCGGCCACATCCCCACCGCGGTGTCGATCCCGTGGGCCAAGGCCGCCGCCCCGGACGGCCGCTTCCGCTCGCGCGCCGAACTCGAGGAGATCTACGCCGGGTTCAGCCCCACCTCCCCGACCATCGCGTACTGCCGGATCGGTGAGCGCTCCAGCCACACGTGGTTCGTCCTGACCCATCTCCTCGGCTTCGACAAGGTGCGCAACTACGACGGCTCCTGGACCGAGTGGGGCAACCGGGTGCGAGTGCCGATCATCGTCGGCGACGAGCCCGGGAGCGCGCCGGGCGACCGGCCGTGACCGGACTGCCCGCCCCGCTGGCCGAGATCGTCGACGATTTCGCCGCGCTGTCCGACGCCGACAAGACGACGCTGCTGCTCGAGTTCGCCGACGAGTTGCCGCCGCTGCCCGCCCAGCTGGAACCGGAGTCGATGGAGCCGGTGCCGGAGTGCCAGTCGCCCATCTTCCTGTCCGTGGACGCGTCGGACCGCGCGGCGGTGCGGCTGTACTTCAGCGCGCCGCGCGAGGCCCCGACGACCCGCGGATTCGCCGCGATCCTGCACCAGGGACTCGACGGGCAGCCCGCCGAGGTCATCGCCGCGGTCCCCGCCGACTTCGGCCACGAACTCGGACTCGACTCGGTGGTGTCACCGCTGCGGCTGCGCGGCCTGGCCGGCATGCTGGCCCGGATCAAGGCGGCCATCGCGCGAAGCGGGTAGATGGACTTCCTCCAGATCCTCGACCTGCCCATCGAGCCGGGCGGACTGGTCGAGTGGACCCCGGTGCTCGACGGTCGAAAAGGGTTGCGCCTGGACCCGCGACCCACGTCGTTCAATCATGAGCAGCACCTCTCCGACGCCCTGGCCTACCAGGCGCAGACGGGCCACACCGGTGGCCGCGAATCCTGGTTGGGCCTGTCGATCGAGTTCGACGAGCCGTTGTCGATCCCGGCGATCCGCGCGGCGCTGACCGCCTGGATCGACCGGCACGAGGTGCTGCGCACGCATGTCGTGGAGGCCGACGACTCCGACGCCGGCGCCGCACCCGAAGTCGGCGCGCAGCGGTTCCGCCGGTTCTCGGCCGAGCCCGGGGCCGTGTCGGTCAAGATGAGCCGCGTCGGCTGGTACCACGACCCGACGCTGCTGCTCGACCAGATCGCCGGCTGGTTCGACCGCAGCACCGCGCCGGTGCGCTGGCCCGCCTACTGCTTCGCGACCGTCGGCCGCGAGGACTCCTTCACCCTGTTGTTCGCCGGCGACCACTCCCTGCTCGACGGCTACTCCCTCATCGCCGCGGTGCCGGAACTGCGCGCCCTGTACCGTCAAGCCGTCGTCGCGGCCGGCCGACCGGCACGCGGTCATGCGCCGCCGCTGCTCCCCGCCGAGAGCATCGGCAGCTACGTCGATTTCAGCGCCGCCGAGCGCGCCGCCGCCGAACAGTCCCGCGCCACCGACCCCGCCGTGGACACCTGGGCGGAGTTCCTCGCCGACGGGATGCCCCGCTACCCGACCGTGGCCGGATCGGCCGCGGCCAGCCCAACCGCGTCCGCCGCCGCCGGCCACCCCACCGCCCGGGAGAACGACCGGCGTGCCGAGCAGCCGCGCGGATTCGCCGTCGGCGGCTACGCGGAGGGGTCCGAGGCGGCCGCCGACGCGACACCCCAGATCTCCTATTACGCGCTGCTCGCCGACGACGACACCGCCAACGAGTTCACCGCCGTCTGCTCCGGCGCGGGGGCCACGCTGTTCGCCGGCGTCATGGCCTCCTTGGCGTATGCGGCCCACCGACGGACGGGGGTGCGGCGATTCCGCGCCATCCTGCCCCGCCACACCCGCCACGAACCGCGGTGGCTGGCCGCGGTCGGCTGGTTCGTCACGCTGTCCCCCTTCGATCTCGAGGTGTCCGGGGCGGAGTCGTTCACCGAACTCGCCGTCCGCGCCTCCGCCGAACTGCGGCGCGGGCGGGCCGCCGCCACCCAGCCCCTGCTGCGCGTCGCACAGCTCCTCGGTACCAGCGGCGCGCCGCAATTCGTCGTGTCCTTCCTCGACACGCGGTCCGCGCCGGGCGCACCGCATGACGACTCCGGCGGCGCGCGGGTCTTGCGCAGCCATCGCTACGCCGACGACGAGGTGTACCTCTGGATCAACCGCACCCCCTCCGGATTGCGGTTGTCGGCGCGGTATCCGCGTCGACTCGACGAGGACGTCCACACCTACGTCGCCGACGTCACCGCGCTCATCGCCCAGGTCGCCGAGACCAGTTCGTGGCACGCCCGGGGTCTAGTGTGAGTTGCGATACCCACGACCTCTAGAATCCGATGAGCGCATACCCGCGTCCGCAGCCACAGGAGAATCCGTGCCCCAAAACGCCACGATCACCAAGGTCCTCATCGCCAACCGCGGCGAGATCGCAGTCCGCGTCATCCGTGCCGCCCGCGACGCCGGAATCACCAGCGTCGCGGTCTATGCCGAGCCGGATGCCGACGCGTTGTTCGTCCAACTCGCCGACGAGGCGTTCGCCCTCGGCGGGCAGACCTCGGCCGAGTCGTACCTGGTTTTCGACAAGCTCCTCGACGCGGCGCGCAAGTCGGGCGCGAACGCGGTACACCCCGGCTACGGCTTCCTCTCCGAGAACGCCGACTTCGCCCAGGCGGTCATCGACGCCGGGCTGATCTGGATCGGCCCGTCGCCGCAGTCCATCCGCGACCTCGGCGACAAGGTGACCGCCCGCCACATCGCCGAGCGCGCCAAGGCGCCGATGGCCGCGGGCACCAAGGACCCGGTCAAGGACGCCGACGAGGTCGTGGCCTTCGCCAAGGAGTACGGCGTCCCGGTCGCGATCAAGGCCGCCTTCGGCGGCGGCGGGCGCGGCATGAAGGTCGCCCACACCGTCGAGGAGATCCCCGAGCTGTTCGAGTCGGCCACCCGCGAGGCGGTCGCCGCCTTCGGCCGCGGCGAATGCTTCGTCGAGCAGTACCTGGACAAGGCGCGCCACGTCGAGGCGCAGGTCATCGCCGACCAGCACGGCAACGTCGTCGTCGCCGGCACCCGCGACTGTTCGCTGCAGCGCCGCTTCCAGAAGCTCGTCGAGGAGGCGCCCGCGCCGTTCCTGACCGACGACCAGCGCGCCCGCATCCACTCGTCGGCCAAGGCCATCTGCAAGGAAGCCGGTTACTACGGCGCCGGCACCGTCGAGTACCTGGTGCAGGGCGACACCGTCTCGTTCCTCGAGGTCAACACGCGACTCCAGGTCGAGCACCCGGTCACCGAGGAGACCGCGGGCATCGACCTGGTGCGCCAGCAGTTCCGTATCGCCGAGGGCCAGAAGCTCTCCATCACCGAGGACCCGACCCCGCGCGGTCACTCCTTCGAGTTCCGCATCAACGGCGAGGACGCCGGCCGCGGCTTCCTGCCCGCCCCCGGGCCGATCACCGTCTACCGCGAGCCCTCCGGCCCGGGTGTGCGCGTCGATTCCGGTGTGCGTCAGGGCGACGTCATCGGGGGCCAGTTCGACTCGATGCTCGCCAAGCTGATCGTGACCGGCGAGAACCGCCAGCAGGCCCTGGAGCGGGCGCGCCGCGCCCTCGACGAGTTCGAGGTCGACGGATTGGCGACGGTCATCCCGTTCCACCGCCACATCGTGAGCAACCCGGCCTTCATCGGCGACGGCGAGAAGTTCGACGTCTACACCAAGTGGATCGAGACCGACTGGGACAACCCGATCGAGGCCTACGGCGCCGCCGCCGCGATCGACGGCGACGAGTCTCTGCCGCGCCAGAACGTCGTCGTCGAGATCGACGGCCGCCGTGTGGAGGTTTCGCTGCCCGGTGACCTCGCGATCGGCGGAAACGGCGGCGGCGGGAACGGCGCCGTGCGCCGCAAGCCGAAGGCGCGCACCCGCACCAAGGGCGGTGGCGCCGCCGCTTCGGGCGACGCGATCGCCGCACCGATGCAGGGCACCGTGGTCAAGGTGGCCGTGGACGAAGGCCAGGAGGTCGCCGAGGGTGATCTCGTCGTCGTCCTCGAGGCCATGAAGATGGAGAACCCGGTGAACGCGCACAAGTCCGGCACGATCACCGGACTGGCCGTCGCCGCCGGCGATGCCGTCACCCAGGGCACCGTGCTGCTCGAGATCAAGTAGCCCCGGCACCGGAGCACGCAACCGCAACCGCCCGATGGAAGCCGTCGAGATCAACGCCGGGGCGTGGTACCTGCGCGCCCTGCGCGACGACGACCGGGTCAGCGACGTACCCGCACTCGCCGACCTCGGCATCGACGACCCGGCCGCGTTCGTGGCCGGCGCGGATGCGGGCTGGGCGAGCGAGACCCGCTTCACCTGGGCGGTCTGCGAACCGACGACCGGCGAGTTGCTGTCGTTGATCACCGCCGACGCCGGTGGGCCACCGGTGGGCCAGTTCCGCAGCGGTCAGCAGCGCAGCCTCGACGACGCGCTGCCCGTTGTCGAGCGCTTCCTGCAGTCGCTCTGATCCACCGCGCGGACCGCCTCCCCGACACGCCGCGATCGGCCGGCCCCGAGTCGGCGCAGCCAATGGCCGCAGGACAGCGCGATGTCTCTGCGCTCCAAGTCGGTCCACGTCCAGCGCAGCACCCGGATCCCGCGGCGGCGCAGCCCCTCGTCGCGCGCGACCGCCCGCCAGGCCGCACCCAGCCGCGTGTCCCCGCTGACGCGCACCCGCTCGTAGCGCGCGACCCCGTCGAACTCGGCGAGCAACACGTCCTCCCATTGCATATCCGGCACGGCGAGACGTGATCCGCCCACGTCGAACACCGCGCGCTTGAGCGCCGGGGCGGGCAACCCCGCGGCCAGGAGCTGGGCGCGACACCAGGACTCCCCCACCCCGTCGGCGCGGGCGGATCCGAATTTCAGGGCCGCGCGCAGGACACGGGAATTCCTCCGGCCGACGAGGCGCGCCATCGCCGCTGGGTCGGCCCCGCGCCGCAGTGCCGCGTCGAACACGGCCAGTGCCCCGGCGAACCCCATCGACGAGGAGGCGGCCACGTCGACGGCGGTGCGCTCCACCGTGGTCACCCGCTGCCCGCCGAGCTCGACCACCTCGTCGGACAACAGCAGCCCGACGTGGACACGCCGGAATTCGGACGGCGCGCGGACCGACGGCGCGCAGACCGTCAGGTGGACGTCGCGCAGATCGGGCTTGAGCATCGGCAGGCCGTGCATGATCGCCGCCGACGCGTGGCTGATCACCACGTCGTCGGAGGTCTCCACCTGCCCGAGCATGAGCCGGTGCGCCACGTCCGGCGGCACACCGCCGGCCGGGACGTAGAGCCCCGACCCGATGCGGCGCAAGTCGCCGGCCTCCACGGCGCGGTACAGGACGGTGGCGCTGAGCCCGTGTGCCAGAACGGTCTGTCGCCGCACCGCGCCGTCGGCATCGATCGGAATCGTCGTCATACCTATTGGACGCACGCGGGCCGCGAACGGTTGCAACCCCTACCGGAATTGAGTAGATCCACACATCGCCGGAACGCCCGCTACCAGCAGGATCAATATCCATGAGCCTCGATAATCTCCCCCCGTCCGTCTCCGACCGTCCCGCGCGCGGCGCGGCACCGCTGCTGCGCCGCATGTTCCCCTCTGCCGACCGTGTCGCCGCCGGCACTCCAGCCGAACGCGATCGCGCAGTCGACGTGGCCCGCATCGTCAGCTTGCTCGTGGTCATGTTCGGTCACTGCACCTTCGTCCTGGCGACCATCACGGCTTCGCACCTGCAGGTCGGCAATCTCCTCGGCACCATGCCCGCCCTACAGCCGTTGACGTGGGTGCTGCAGATCATGCCGCTGTTCTTCCTCGCCGGCGCCGCCTCGGCCGCCTATGGCCTCGACCGCCCCGGCGCCGACCAGCCGTGGGGAGCCTGGTTGTTCTCCCGGTCGCAACGCCTGGCCCGGCCGGTGTTCTGGTACCTCGCCGCGTGGAGTGCGGCACTCGGCGCCA
This sequence comes from Gordonia sp. X0973, assembly GCF_013348785.1. Classification (NCBI taxonomy): domain Bacteria; kingdom Bacillati; phylum Actinomycetota; class Actinomycetes; order Mycobacteriales; family Gordoniaceae; genus Gordonia; species Gordonia sp. X0973. Next base: position 1,192,905 of record NZ_CP054691.1, on the reverse strand, counting down.
CCGCCCTGATCGCCGGACCGACGACGGCCGCCCGGCTCGGTGAGCAGTGCGTCGCCCTGCTGTGGTTCATCGGCGTGTACCTCGTGATCCTCGCCTGCGTGCCGGCCGTGACGCGTCTGACGCGTCCCGGTGCCTACGCCGGTCTCGTCGTCGCCCTGCTGACGGTTGCCGCGGTGTGCGACGCCGCGCGCATCCACTACGGCGTCATCGCCTACGGCCTGCCGAACTTCCTTGCCGTGTGGCTGATCCCGGCGGTGATCGGCGTCGGCTACGCGCGTCGCGCCATCACCACGACATGGGCGCTGGGCATTGCCGCCGCCGCCCTCGCGGTGAACGCCCTCCTCGTCGTCGTCGGCCCGTACGAGGTGTCCCTCGTGGTCACCGGTGACGAGAAGCTCTCCAACGTCACCCCGCCCACACTGGTCCTCGGCTTGCACTGCGTGTGGATGAGCCTGCTCTTCGTCGCGGCCGCCGGGTCCATCCGACGGTGGGCTCAGCGCCCGCGGGTGTGGCGGTGGACCGCGATCGGCAACGGCGGCGCGATGACGCTGTACCTGTGGCATATCCCGGCCATCGTCGCGACCATCCTCGCGCTGCACGTCGTCGGCCTCGACGCCTACTCGCCCTACGGGCAGCACGACTTCTGGCTGCTGATGGCCGTGCGCGCCGGGCTGTTCGCCGGTGTGATGTCACTGCTGTTCGTGCTGCTGCTGCCCGCCGAGCACCGTCGGCTGCCGTGGTGGGACGAGGGCGTGCGCGCCACGGGTGCCCGGTCGACGGCGATGGGCGTCCTGGTCTGCCTGGCCGGCATCTCGATCCTGGTGATGGCCAAGATGAGCCTGGGCACCCCGGCCGGCTGGTGCGCGTTGCTCGGCTTCGTCGGCGCGCTCGTCGTCGCCCGGGTTCTGGGTTCGGCGCACTGTTCCTGATCTATTACTAGATCTGATACAGTAATATGGGTGAGCGGCAATCGGACACCCGAGATCGGCGGCGACGCGTTCGCCGCCGATCTGCTGCGCGGGCACACCGACACGATCGTGCTCGGCGTCCTGCGCACCACCGATCGCTACGGCTTCGAAATCCACAAGACGATTCGCGACGCCGCCGGCGGTGCCGCCGAGATCAAAGAGGCCACGTTGTACGCGACCTTCCGCCGCCTCGTGCGCGACGGCCTGGTCGAGGCCTACTGGGGTGAAGAGAGCCAGGGCGGGCGTCGCAAGTACTACCGGATCACCGATGCCGGCCGTGCGGTCTACCAGCGCAACGTCACAGCCTGGCAGGTCACCGAGCGCATCATCAACACCCTTCTCGACCTCCCCTCCCCTAGGAGCGACGATGACCATTGAGCCGACCATCCACGTGTTGTTGGACCGCGCCTTTGCCGATACTGCGATGACCCCCGACCTGCAGGACCTCAAGGAGGAGTTGCGGGCCAGTCTGATCGCTCGCAGCGCCGAACTGGAGTCCGGGGGCGCCGAGGCATCGGCTGCCGCGCAGATGGCCTTCGACGAACTCGGCGACATCCCGGCGCTGATCGACACGGTCGTCGCCGACGATCGCGGAGCAGATAACCCGGGGTCGCGCGCCGCGTCGACCTGGGCACGTCAACGGGTTCGACCGGATCAGCGGTACATCCTCCGGACGGCTCTGCTCTGCATTGCCGGGGGCGTGGCCCTCGTGGTCCTGGTGCTGGGCGCCATGCGGGTGACCGGGACCGCGCTGTGGCCGATGATCGCCGCCGCCGTGATGCTCGGAGCCGTCGTCGCCGCGGCCACCGCCGACGCGTTGCGCCAGGAGACGACGATCCACTACCCCGCGCCGCGCGATCGCGCGATCGCGTGGGGTGTCGCCAGCGGCTTGGCTGCGGCTGGATGCGCACTCGCCGCAACCTACGCGTTCCACCGCGACGTCCTCGCCCTCGCAATCGTCGCCGGCGTGTTGCTGATCGCCGGAGTCGCCGGCCTGGCGTGGTGCGGCCTCACCCAGACCAACCGCAGCAAGGCGTGGGTCCTCGAGGCGAGCCGTGACGTCGCCGGCACCGATCGGTTCACCCAGGACCCCGCCGCCGCAGCCCGGTTCGGCATCTACACGATGACCCTGGTGACCGTCGGGATCGCGGCCTTCGTCGCACTGAGCCTCGGAGTCGGCTTCCGCTGGTCATGGCTGGCCATCGTCGCAACCGTCGCCACATTCTTCCTATTGCTGGCCCGGATGAACTTTCCGGGCGGCGACGGGTCGTCGGGGCCCGTGCCCTGAGTAGTAAGCGGCGGCCCGGATGCGCCAACACCCGGACCGCCGACAACCCTGAGTCTCCCGCAAGCGGGGCTGCGTGAGCAGCGATCAAGGCCCACACCGATCGTATCGTGCAGCTCCACCGGGATGCTCCTCAACCGAAGGAGTACCACGATGGTCACCATCGCCCCCGATCGCCTCGGCATCCGAGCCGACGACCTGAGCAAGACCTATCCCGGCGCCCGCGGCGCACCACGACTGACCGCGCTCGACGGACTGAGCCTGCGCGTGCAGGCAGGAACGATCTTCGGTCTGCTCGGCCCCAACGGCGCGGGCAAGTCCACCACGGTGAAGATCCTCGCGACGCTGTCCCAAGCCGACTCGGGCCACGCCGAAGTAGCCGGGATCGACGTGGGTCGCCATCCCGAGCGGGTGCGACGCGCCATCGGCCTGGTCGCACAGAAGGCGGTCGCCGATCCGATGGCGACCGGACGCGAGAACCTCGTACTCGCCGCTCGTCTACAGGGAATGGGCAGGACCGACGCCAGAGATCGTGCAAACGAACTGCTGCAGCGGTTCTCGCTCGCCGACGCCGCCGATCGCCTGGTGAAAGGATATTCCGGCGGGATGGCCCGCAAGCTCGACGTCGCGATCGGACTCGTGCACCGTCCCCAGGTGTTGTTTCTCGACGAGCCGACGACCGGACTCGATCCCGAGGCGCGGGCCGAAATGTGGGCCGAGTTGGAAGCGATGGCGCACATCGAACAGATGACGGTGCTGTTGACGACCCACTACCTGGAGGAGGCAGATCGTCTGGCCTCACGGCTGGCAATCATCGACCACGGCCGCGTCGTCGCCGAGGGCACGCCCGAATCACTCAAGAGCGGCCTGCACGGCGATTCGGTAACCGTGGAGCTGGACGCGCAAGTCGAGCCCGCCGGAATCTCCAGAGCCCTCGCCGTCATGGCCGATCTCGACGGGATCACTGGAGTCACCCGTGAGGGCCTGGTGCTGCGTGGCCGCGCCGATGCGGGCGCCCGGGCTCTGCCACGGGTACTCACCGCCTTCGACGAGACCGGCATCCCCGTCGCGTCGGCGACCGTGGCCCGCCCGAGCCTTGACGACGTCTATCTGTGGCACACCGGCCGGAGCTTCGCCGCCGCCGAAGGAGCGCTGTGATGACCGGGCCGTCAACCGCGATCAGCCACACCCTGCTGCTCGCCGAGCGACAACTGCGCGCCTTCGTCCGGATGCCCGTCTATCTCGTGATGAATCTGGTCCAGCCGATCATCTGGCTGTTGCTCTTCGGACAGTTGTTCAAATCCGTCGTGGACATCCCAGGATTCAGCGGCGGCGACGACTACCTGGTGTTCCTGACGCCCGGCATCGTGATGATGATGGCGCTCTTCGGCAGCGCCTGGACCGGCACCTCGTATATCGACGACATGAGCCGCGGCGTGATGGACCGCTTCCTGACTTCGCCCACCAGTCGCGGGGCACTGATCGTCGCCACCCTGCTCTATCAGGCGGTCCTCACGGTCGTGCAGACGTTGGTGGTGGTCGGCGTCGCCTGGTTGGCCGGAGCGCGCTTTGCCGGAGGCATCGTCGGCCTCACCGTGCTGGTACTCGCCGCAGTCCTGTTGACCTTCGTGTTCGGCGCGTTCTCCGATGCCGTTGCACTGCTCACTCGGGAGCAGACGGCACTGATCGGCATCTCGCAGATTCTCGCGTTCCCGCTGATGTTCTTGAGTTCGGCAATCATGGATACCCGTCTAGCCCCGCGCTGGGTGTCCGACATCGCCCGGTTCAATCCGTTCGAATGGGCGGTGCGCTCAGGTCGGGAGGCCGTGCAGGCAACACCGGACTGGGCTTCGATCTGGAGCCATCTCGGGCTGCTGGCCGGGCTGTCGGTGGTTATGGCCTGCCTGGCGACACTCGCCTTCCGCGTGTACCGGCGCTCGGTGTGACGGGGCCGCGGTCGTGGACGGGTATGCGCCCACGACCGCGGCTTTGCCTTGGCTCGACGACGTGCCGACCGTCGCATCGATCGGTGCAGGATAAGATGGGGGTGCAATTGGTCCCGACGACCCGCGGGTATGAGGAGCCCCTGGCCCGCGAGTCGTCTGCCGAGTCGCCCTTCGCACGCGCCTGAATCGGCGTGTCCGCCCGGCGACGAGAGGGAATCCGGTGGGAATCCGGAACTGACCCCGCAGCGGTATATCGGAACGACCACTGTCAACGCACTGGGCCCCGGCCTGGGAAGCGACAGTCACTAGGTGTGGCGCTACGCGCCGCGCGCCGATGAGTCCGAAGACCTGCCAATTGTCCCGGGCACGCCGTGCCCGGGTGGCTCATCGCCTCGAGGATCTGGGCGCACGGGTCGACGAAACGCGCGGAAGTACCGGCTCCTGAATTCTGTGGGCGCCGCCGCCGCGCCGTCGCCCTTTTGCGCCCTGCGGGTGGTGAACCGTTGGAACCACATCAGGAGCAGCACGAGACATGTCCTCGGACACCACCCCCACCACCAACCGGGCACCCGATTTCACCGCCACCGTCGGCGGCACCGCCCGCATCGGCCCGAACCGTGAGCTGAAGCGGGCCATCGAAGGCTATTGGAAGGGCAACACCGACCGCGCGTCGCTCGAAGCGGTCGCCGCCTCGCTGCGCGGCGACACCGCCCGTTCGCTGCGCGACGCCGGATTCGACTCGATCCCGGTCAACACCTTCTCCTACTACGACCAGATGCTCGACACCGCGATCATGCTGGGCGCCCTCGCGCCGCGCTTCGCGTCGGTCGACGACGATCTGAACCGCTATTTCGCGGCCGCGCGCGGCACCGCCGAGCTGACGCCGCTGGAGATGACCAAGTGGTTCGACACGAACTACCACTACCTGGTCCCGGAGCTGTCGGCGCAGACGACCTACCGCCTCGACGCGTCGAAGGTGCTCGCCGAATGGTCCGAGGCCGCCAACCTGGGCGTCGACGCGCGTCCGGTCGTCATCGGTCCGATCACCTTCCTTGGTCTGGCGAAGTCGACTGACGAGACCGCGCCGTTCGACCGCATCGACGAGGTCGTCGAGGTCTACGAACAGCTGCTGGGCGAACTTGCCGCAGCGGGCGTCAAGTGGGTGCAGATCGACGAGCCGGTGCTGTGCACCGACATCGTCGACAACGCCGACGGCGTGGCGACCGCCGCCGAGGTCGCCGGATCGGTCTACCAGCGTCTCTCCGGCGTCTCGAACCGTCCCGCGATCTTCGTGAACACCTACTTCGGCGATCCGGGCGCACAGGTGCTGTCCGCACTCGCGCACACCGACGTCGAGGCCATCGGCGTCGACCTGGTGTACGGCAGCGCCGACACCGTCGCAGCGGTGCCCGCACTGTCGTCGAAGCTGCTGGTCGCCGGCGTCGTCAACGGCCGCAACATCTGGCGCACCGACCTCGACGCGGCGCTGGCCACCCTCGGCACGCTGCTGGGCTCGGCGCGCGCGGTGGCCGTCTCGACGTCGTGCTCGACGTTGCACGTGCCGTATTCGCTGGAGCCGGAGACCGAGCTCGACGACAACCTGCGCGGCTGGCTCGCCTTCGCCGCGGAGAAGTTCGTCGAGGTCGCGACACTCGCGACCGCGTTGAACCGCGGCCGCGACGCCGTCGCCGACCGCTTCGAAGCGAGCGCGGCCGCATTGGCCATCCGCGCCACCGATCCCCGGGTGAAGGTCGCCGCCGTCCGGGACCGCCTGACCGCAGTCACCGAGGACGAACTCGCCCGTGGCGAGAGCTCGGCCCGGCTGGCCGCCCAGCAGGAGCGGCTGAACCTGCCGCTGCTGCCGACGACGACGATCGGTTCGTACCCGCAGACCGGTGAGATCCGCAAGGCCCGTGCCGCCCTGCGCACCGGCGAGATCGACGACGCGGAGTACACCCGTCGCATGAAGGCCGAGATCGACGGCGTGATCGAGCTGCAGGAGCAGTTGGGTCTGGACGTGCTGGTGCACGGCGAGCCCGAGCGAAACGACATGGTGCAGTACTTCGCCGAGCAACTCGACGGCTTCTTCGCCACCCAGAACGGCTGGGTGCAGTCCTACGGCACCCGCTGCGTGCGCCCGCCGATCCTCTTCGGCGACGTCGTGCGTCAGACGCCGATGACCGTCGACTGGATCACCTACGCGCAGTCCAAGACCGAGAAGCCGGTCAAGGGCATGCTCACCGGCCCGGTGACGATCCTCGCGTGGTCGTTCGTCCGCGACGACCAGCCGGAGAAGGACTCGGCCAACCAGATCGCCCTGGCGATCCGCGACGAGACCGTGGACCTGGAGAAGGCCGGTATCGGCGTCATCCAGGTCGACGAGCCCGCGCTGCGCGAGTTGCTGCCGCTGCGCGACGCCGACAAGCCGGAGTACCTGCGCTGGGCGGTCGACGCCTTCCGCCTGTCGACGGCCGGCGTCGAGGACACGACCCAGATCCACACGCACCTGTGCTACTCGGAGTTCGGCGAGGTCATCGGCGCGATCGCGGATCTGGACGCCGACGTCACCTCGATCGAGGCGGCCCGCTCGGCGATGGAGGTCCTCGACGACCTCAACGCCGTCGGCTTCGCCAACGGTGTGGGCCCGGGTGTCTACGACATCCACAGCCCGCGCGTCCCGTCGACCGACGAGATCACGGCGTCGCTGCAGGCCGCGTTGAAGGCCGTGCCGGCCCAGCGGCTGTGGGTCAACCCGGACTGCGGTCTGAAGACCCGCGGCAACGAGGAGGTCACCGCGTCGCTGCGCAACATGGTCGACGCCGCGAAGGCGGTGCGCCCGGCCGCCAACGCGTAACCGCACAACGAAGTAGAACGCCCTGCACAGCACACGCTGTGCGGGGCGTTCTCGTCTCCCGCTGCCGATTCACACGCCGGTAGGCGAAACAGGTAGCGGACTACTCTACGGCGCCTCCTCGTCGGGCAATAGCGTCTGCCGTGCAGCCCTTCCCCGACACTTTCAGGAGTACCCGATGCCCGTCCTCCAACCGACCGCCACCGCGCGCCCACGCACGTTCGTCGGCTCCGTCGCGCTCGGCGCGTCCCTCTGCGCCATCGCTGCCGCGGTGGCGACATCGCCGACGGCGTCGGCGAGCATCCTCACCGTCGACATCGAGAATCCGCCGGCCGGCGGATACCTCACCGAATGCGCCTACAAGGTCACCGTTCAGGCGACGATGAACGCCCACGTCAACCTCGACGACTACTCGCCCGACGGGACGCACAAACACGTCGGCGAGGAGGTCGCGCCGGTCAACCAGACCATCGTCTTCAACTGGACCCCGAAGGTCGACGGAGCACGGAAGCTCGTCGCCAGTCAGGCCGGCACCAACTCGAAACTCTCGCTGTCGGTAACCGTCAACCGCGGCGTGAACACCGGCTCCCTGTGCCTTCCCGCGGCGTGACTCGTCGCAAATCGCCCGCCCACTCGAGAGGAAACATCATGCGAACCACCCATACCGCGGCCCGACTCGTCCTTCCGGCGCTGTTCGTCGGCGCGGCCTCCGTTATCGCCTCGCCCGGCAGCGCGACGGCCACGGTCACCAACCTGGTCGTCGCCAAGCCGTCCACCGGGAGTGCCTACGGCACCGGCTGCACCTACGACGTCAGCGCCGCCGTCGACGCCAGCGGCAACCACCCCGTCCTGGTCGAGGGCGGTGCTACCAACGACCTGGTGGTCCTGGATGTCCAGAACACCAAGGGTGCGTTGATCACCTTCAAGTGGACACCCAAGGCCGAGGGGGTCCGACTCATCGGTATCCGCCAGGACGGGAACTACAAGCTGAAGACGGTGGCGGTCAAGAAGGGAATCAACACCGGCTCGTCCTGCTTCGCCCTGTGACCGGCATTCCACGGCGGACCGGCCTACTCAATCATCAGATCTCGGTGTAGCCGAGTCTGTTGCGGAGTCGGTGTTCGGTGGGTGATCGGGGTGGGTCTGGGTCGTTGTGGTCGCCGTGTGTGTTCGCGCTGTTGGTGTCGCCTCGGGATGCGGTGTGGAGGTAGCGGGTGGTGCCTTTGCCGCCGATGGCGCGGATGTTGTTGATTGCGACGCGGGCGAGGTCGTCGGGGTGGTGGCCGAGGTTGACGCGTGGTTGACCGGCGGTGCCGTTGTGGCATCGCAGTCGCCAGGCGACTCGTCCGGCGAATGGTCCGGTGCGTTGGTAGACCGTTTCCCATTGCCGTGGGCCCGGTCCCACGCGGCGGTTGTTGGGTCCGCTGGTGGCGGTGAGTTTGTCGATGTCGGTGAGTCCGCCCAATGCCCAGTCGGGTAGGTGGTGGGCTTCGGTGGTGATGAACGGTGTTTCCGAGTCGGGGTTGCTGTCGCCGCGGTCGCGGGCGAACAGGGCGCACCGTTGCGCCAGCGTCGCGCCGCGGCGGGCCCGCCCGTAGTACAGGACTTCGCGGGTGTGGTCGGCGAATACCACCAGCGACGGATCCAACTGGGCGGCGACGTCGATCAACTCGCCGATCGGGATCAACGTGCCCGTGGTGGTCAACCCGAACCCGCAACCGGCCTTCAAATCCGCGATCGACGCGGTGACGATGAATTGGCCGCGCACCGTGCGCCCCGGCCCGCTGCCGCCCGATCCGCCGCCGGGTTCTGCGCGGTGTCGTCGCCGGTACGGGTGGTCTTCGCGGTGGGGTCGTCGGCCAGGACGTAGTCGAGGAGGGCTTCGAAGGCGTCGAGGTTGCGTTGCTCGGGGTTGCGGTCGTCCCGGGCCCGCGCCTGGGCCACGGTGTCCTTGACCGCGTCGTCGGACAGGTCCCGATCCGCCAACGCCCCTTCGACGCGGCAATCGGGGCCGTCGGCGGGATTGTTCATCCCCGGCGCGGCCCAATTGGTCAGAAACAATTCGAGCTTGGCCCGCACGATCGGCGGCAGATCCCCGGTCAGCTTCGACATCAGATCGGGGCCTTGTGGGCCCAGCGACAACCGGCGCCGCCGGGTGCGGTCGCGCTCGTCGGACAGGGTGCCATCCGGGTCGAGATAGGCCAGCAACGCGCTGCCCGCCGCACGCAACTGGAACGGCGTCAACTCGGTGGCCATCTCCGCCAAATCGGCTTCGGCCCGGGCACGGACTTCCGGCGGCAGCCGCCACGGAATCTTGCCCATGATGATGCCGATCTCGTCGACGTGTGCCCCGCCGATCAGGCCCGCGGCCACCGCCGCGGCGGTCGCCGGGAACTCCGGTTCCATCGTCTGCCCCGTCGGTGAGGTCAACCGCGCGATCTTGGCTGCGCGACGATAACGGCGGCGCGCCTCGAACCGGCCCAGCCGCAACCCCGTCGACAACCACCGCAAAGGATGGGTGAACCCCTCGCGGGTAAACGCACACCGATCGTTGATCTCGGTGAACAACTGCGCGTCGACACCCTCGATACGCCACCGCGACCGCTGCAACAACCGCGCCGTCGACACCAACTCGTCCTCAGTCAACCCAGCCCACACCGCCGACCCCAGCTTCACCGCCACCGCATCAGCCAACGCCACCAACTCCACCGGCGAATCCGGCAACCCGTCGACCAATCCGACACGACCCGTCGTACTCACCCGATTCACCCCCTCAACTGCATGAACACCCGTTCATTCGAACTAATGTTCACACTACCCGCGACGTCTGACAACCGCCGCCCGCCAGAAATCCGTACAAACTTTCAATCTCATCGAGCGGTCGTGACCAACGAGTTCGGGTAGCGCACTACTCTAAGCGGTCCCCTCCTCCGCCAATAGCGTCGAGAGTGCACCGTCCCCAAACCCGAAGGAGTTCACCATGTCCCCCACCCAACGCAGCCGTATCGTCGCAGTTATCGCCGCCGGGGCGGCGGTCTCGGCGACGACGGCAACCTTCGCCCATTCGCCGATCGCGACCGCCAACGTGGACAACATCAGTGTCGAGGCACCAGTGCTCGGCGCCTACGGCACCGGCTGTACCTACAAGATCACGATCAACGCGACACAGAACTCCACCATTGCCGTCGACGATCTCGACGCCGGAAATCCGTACGGCGGACCAAAGACCTATCTCGGTGCCTCTCCGGTCCCCTACAACCAGACGGTGGTCATGAGCTGGACGCCCAAACATGTCGGAGCCCGGTTGCTGCACGTCAGCGAAGTCAACACGGCATCGAAGAAGGACCTCAAGGTCAGCGTCAAGCAAGGCCTGGGTACCGGTTCGATGTGCCTGGCCCTCTGACCCGCGCCGGACGCGGATCGGCGTCTCCGTAGACTCAGAGACGGCCCGAGATCCGGGCGATCCCTGGCCTGATCGGACTCTGCGTGTCGACGAAATCCATCCCCACCGGCGAGCCCGCGCACCAGGACGGGCCGCCGTCGCATCCGACGGCGATCATCGCGACCCTGTGCGCCGCCGGGATCTCGGTGTCGCTGATGCAGACGATCATCGTCCCGCTGATCCCACGGCTACCCGACTATCTGCACACGTCCAACGACAACGCCGCCTGGGCGCTGACGGCCACCCTGTTGACCGGCGCCGTCTCGACCCCCATCGCCGGACGCCTCGGCGACATGTACGGCAAGCGGCTGATCCTCGTCCTGACCCTGGCCGCCGTGGTCCTCGGTTCGGCGGTCTGCGCCCTGTCCGACCAACTGCTCCCCTTCCTCGTCGGGCGCGGATTGCAGGGTGTCGGCATGGGCGCCATCGCGCTGGGCATCAGCATCCTGCGCGACTGCCTGCCACCGGAGCGCCTCGGCTCGGCGGTAGCGGCGATGAGTGCCTCCCTCGGCGTCGGCGGCGCGCTGGGCCTGCCGATCGCCGCCCTCATCGCGCAGCACAACTGGCACCTGCTGTTCTGGGGCGCCGCCGGAGTCTCGCTGCTGTGCCTGATCGCCGTGCTGATCGTCGTCCCGCCGTCGCCGATACACCGCACCGCCGGCTTCGACTACCTCGGCGCCCTCGGCCTGGCCGCCGCGCTGACCCTGCTCCTGCTGCCGCTGAGCAAGGGGGCGACCTGGGGCTGGGCTTCGGCCCCGACGCTCGGCCTATTCGCCGCGTCGATTCTGGTGTTCGTCCCCTGGATCGCCTACGAGTTGCGTCGCGATCACCCTCTCGTCGACCTGCGCACCACCGCCACCCGCACGGTCGCGTTGACGAATGCCGCGTCGGCCGCCGCCGGTCTCGGCTTCTTCGCGATGTCGCTCATCCCGGTCCAGCTGTTGATGGCACCGGCCGCGACGGGGAACGGGAACGGGCTCTCCATGGTCGCCGCAGGGCTCTACCTGGCGCCGGGCGGTCTGGTCATGTTCGCGTCCTCCAATATCGGCGCACGGGTGTCGCGGACGTTCGGCCCGCGGACGTCACTGGCCGTCGGCGTCACCGTGATGGGCCTGGGCTACCTGATCCAGCTGGGCCTGCTGCTGGCCCACGCGCATATCGGCCCGTGGCACCTCGTGCTCATCACCTGCTGCATCTCCGCCGGGATCGGCATCGCCTACGCCGCGATGCCCGCCCTGATCATGGGCGCGGTGCCGCTGCGCCAGACGGGTGAGGCCAACGGCGTCAACGCGCTGATGCGCTCACTGGGGATGTCGGTCGCCTCTGCGATGATCGGCATGGTGCTGGCCCACTTCGTGGTCGGCATCGACATCCCGACGCCCCACGGAGTCGCCCACCACTCGTTCCCGTCGGACACCGGCTATCTGATCGCGACGATCATCTCGCTGGTCGCGTGCGCGGCGTCGGTGACCTGTGCGCTGCTGCTGAAGATCGACGACGAGAAGGACGCGCCGGTCCCGGCCTAGCCGCGATCACGCGACGCCGGCCCACCGGGTAGTCCGGCCTACTGAGACATCAGGCAGATCCGCCACACCGGCAGCGCGGCGACGACGGTCACCGGAAGCGGAGCAGACCAAGAACCCTGGTAGGCCCACACGCTCGACGCGCCGATCCGCCCCGGCGTCCAGGCGATCACCGCCAGGCCCTTGGCATCGGGCTTCGCCCGGCCGATCCGCTTGCTGCCCCGCGAACCCGGCTTGGCCACGCCCTTCGTCTCCCAGAAGGTGACCCATCCCTTGCCGTCGTCCTTGCGCTTCTGCGCATTGGGCTTGTCGTCGAGGACGGTGAAGCCCAGCGTCGGCGGCAACCTCTTCGCGGGCGCGACTTTGACGCCCAGCGCGTAGGTGCACCCGTTGCCGACCACCGTCGACCCGGAGCCGAGGATGGGCGCGCCCAGCGGTTTCGCCGAGGCGATGGGTGTGGCGACCAGGGAGGCGAGAACCGTCGCCGCGACACCGCCGGCGGCGATCCCTACGCGAAGTCGTCGGAGATTCGGCGAAACGGTCATCGTGGGTCCTTCTCGTTGTCGGCCGACCACGCGGGTCAACGTGGGGTCGTCGGCGAATTTACCCCAATTCGACGAGCAGGTCGCCGCCGTGCGCGTCGACATGCGCGCCGAGCGGCAGTGCGGCGACGGTGCCGGCCCGCGGCGCGGTGATCGTCGACTCCATCTTCATCGCCTCGATGGTCCCCAGCGGATCACCCGCGGCGACGTGCTCGCCGACGCCGACGCGCAGCACGACCACGCCGTCGAATGGCGCGCCGACGTGGCGGGGGTTCTGCGGATCGGCCTTCGCGGCGGCGGCCACGGCCACCCCGGCCGACGCGTCGCGCACGACGACCGAGCGCATCTGGCCGTTGACCGTGCACAGGACCGTGCGCTCGCCGTTCTCGTCGACGTCGCTGACCGCGGCCAACCCGATGGTCCGCTCCACGCCGGGCTCCACCTCGACATGCTCTTCGACGCCGGCGCGCAGCCCGTAGAGGAAGGCGTTGGCCGACAGCCCGGAGGTGTCGCCGTACTTCTCGCGGTGCTCGGCCAACTCCGCGGTCGGCCCGGGGAACAGCAGGCGGTTGAGCGCGGCGCGGCGGTCGGTACCCGGCTCGGCGAGCACCGCCCGGTCCTCGTCGGACACCTCTTCGACCGGTGCCGCCTCGCCGCGGCCGTCGAGCACATTGCTGCGCAGCGGCTCCACCCATCCGGCGGCCGGCTCGCCCAACTCGCCGCGGAAGAAGCCGATGACGGACTCGGGGATGTCGAATGCGCCGGGGTTGGCGGCGAACTCGTCGGCGCTGATCCCCTTGGCGACGAGCGTCAGCGCCAAGTCGCCGACGACCTTCGACGACGGCGTGACCTTCACGAGTCGGCCCAGCATGCGGTCGGCACCGGCATAGGCGTCCTCGATGAGCTCGAAGCGGTCGGCCAGACCCAGTGCGGAGGCCTGCTGGTACAGGTTGGACAACTGGCCGCCGGGGATCTCGTGACGGTAGACGCGCCCGGTCGGCGGGTGCTGCCCGACGTCGAACGGCGCGTACACCTTCCGCAGCGATTCCCAGTACGGCTCCAGCGAGCACACCGCGTCCAGGTCGAGCCCGGTCGCACGGTCGGTGCCGTCGAAGGCCGCGACGATCGCCGAGAGCGACGGCTGGCTCGTCGAGCCGGACAGCGGCGCGCTCGCCCCGTCGATGGCATCCGCACCGGCCTGTGCCGCGGCGAGATAGGTCGCGAGCTGACCGCCGGCGGTGTCGTGGGTGTGCACGTGGACCGGCAGGTCGAAGTTGCTGCGCAGCGCGCCGACCAGCTTCGACGCGGCCGGCGGTCGCAGCAGCCCCGCCATGTCCTTGATCGCGAGGATGTGCGCGCCAGCGTCGACGATCTGCTCGGCGAGGCGCAGGTAGTAGTCGAGGGTGTACAGATCCTCGGCCGGGTTGCTGAGGTCGCCGGTGTAGCAGAGCGCGACCTCCGCGACGGTGCTCCCCTCCTCGCGGACCGCATCGATCGCCGGGCGCATCGCGTCGACGCTGTTGAGGGCGTCGAAGATGCGGAAGATGTCGATGCCGGTGCGGGCGGCCTCGTCGACGAAGGAGGTGGTGACCACCGTCGGATACGGGGTGTAGCCGACGGTGTTCTTCCCGCGCAGCAGCATCTGCAGACAGATGTTGGGGATGGCCGCGCGCAGCTTCTCCAGGCGCTCCCAGGGATCTTCCTTGCAGAAGCGCAGCGCGGTGTCATAGGTCGCGCCGCCCCAGCACTCGACGGAGAACAGCTGCGGGGTCAGCGACGCGACATAGGGCGCGACGCGGACGAGGCCGCTGGTCCGCAGGCGTGTGGCCAGGAGCGACTGGTGGGCGTCGCGGAAGGTCGTGTCGGTGACGGCGACCGCGTCCTGGTTGCGCAGCACCGACGCGAAGCCGGTCGGCCCGAGGTCGCGCAGGCGGTCCTTCGATCCCGGCTCCGGCTCGACGAGCGGCAGGTCGGCGAGCTTGTGGCGCGGGCGGATGACCGTCGCCGGGCGGTCGTACTCACGGTTGATGGTGACGTCGGCCAGGAAGTCCAGCAGCCGCGCCCACGTCGGGTCCGACGGGTGGCTGACCAGCAACTCCGGGTGTTCGGCGATGAATCCGGTCGTCACCGCGCCCGCGACGAACTGCGGGTCGGACAGCAGGGAGAGGAGGAATTCGATGTTGGTGGTCACCCCGCCGATGCGGAACTCCGCCAGTGCGCGGCGCGCCCGGGTGAGGGCCGCCGCGCGCGTCTTGCCGCGACAGGTGACCTTCACCAGCATGGAGTCGAAGTAGCCGGAGATCTCCGCGCCGAGGAAGGTGCCGCCGTCGATGCGCACGCCCGCCCCGCCCGGCGAGCGGTAGGCGGAGATCGTGCCGGTGTCCGGCCGGAAGTCGTTGGCCGGGTCCTCGGTGGTGACGCGGCACTGCACCGCGAACCCGTGGGTCTCGATCGTGTCCTGGGTGATCCCCAGGTCCGGCAACGAGGCGCCGGCGGCGACCTGCAGCTGGGCGGCGACCAGGTCGATGTCGGTGACCTCCTCGGTCACCGTGTGCTCGACCTGGATCCGCGGGTTCATCTCGATGAAGACGTAGTGGCCGTCGGGGGCGAGGAGGAATTCGACGGTTCCCGCGCCCCGGTAGTCGATCGCCTTCGCGAACGCCACCGCGTCGCCGCAGATCGACTCGCGCAGCTCCGGCGACAGGTCCGGCGCCGGCGCCTGCTCGACGACCTTCTGATGGCGGCGCTGCACGCTGCAGTCCCGCTCGTAGAGGTGCACGACGTTGCCCTGCGCGTCGCCGAGGATCTGCACCTCGATGTGGCGCGGATCGGTCACGGCCTGCTCGATGAAGACGGTGCCGTCGCCGAAGGCCGCCTCCGCCTCGCGGGAGGCCGCCGCCAGCGCGTCGCGCAGGTCGCCGGGCTCCGCGACGTGGCGCATACCGCGCCCGCCACCCCCGGCGACCGCCTTGACGAACAGCGGGAATGCCATCTTCTCGCCGGCCGCGGCCAAGGCGTCGAGGTCGGTGCTCGGGTCGATCGACTCCAGCACCGGCACGCCGGCCTTACGCGCGGCGGCCACCGCCGTCGCCTTGTTGCCCGTCCAGTCCAGGACGTCGGCCGGCGGCCCGACGAACGTCAGCCCCGCCTCGTCGCACGCCCGCGCCAGCCCCGGGTTCTCCGAGAGGAACCCGTAGCCCGGGTAGACCGCGTCTGCCCCGCATTCGCGCGCCACCTCGATGATCCCGTCGATATCGAGGTAGGCGCGGACCGGGTGGCCCGGCTCGCCGATCTGATACGACTCGTCGGCGGCGTTGCGGTGCAGCGCGTTGCGATCCTCGAAGGGATAGACGGCAACGGTCTGCAGCCCCAGTTCACGGCATGCGCGGATGGCGCGCACCGCGATCTCGGAGCGGTTGGCGATCAGGACTTTTTGCACGGGCCTCAGGCTTTCACCGGGCGTTGCGCCTCGCCGTTGTAGGCACTCAGAGGACGAATCAACGCATTATGTTCGATTTGCTCGATGATATGGGCAGTCCACCCGGTAACTCGAGCCATCACGAAAATGGGTGTGAAGGACGCGATGTCGAAGCCCATCAGGTAGTAGGCGGGGCCGGTCGGGAAATCCAGGTTCGGCTTGATCCCGGTCCGCTCGTCCATCTGCGCGGCCAGCTCGTCGTAGATCCCCAGCCACTTGGTCTGCCCCAGATGCTGCGACACCCGGACCAGCGCCTCGTGCATCGTCGGGACGCGGGAATCACCGTTCTTGTAGACCCGGTGGCCGAAGCCCATGATCTTCTCTTTGCGCTCCCGCTTGCCGTCGAGCCACTCGGTGACCCGCTCGGGGCGGTCGATGTCGATCATGTCGTGCATGACGGCCTCGTTCGCACCGCCGTGCAGCGACCCCTTGAGGGCGCCGATGGCCGCGGTGACCGCGCTGTAGATATCCGACGTCGTCGACGTGACGACGCGCGCGGCGAAGGTCGAGGCGTTGAAGGAGTGCTCCGCGTAGAGGATCAGCGACTGCTCGAAGGCCTTCACGATCTCGGGGTCGGGCACCTTGCCGAAGCACATGTGCAGGAAGTTCTCGGCGTAGCCGTAGCCGTGGTGCGGCGCGATCGGCTTGAGGCCGCGGCGCCGGCGCATGTCGGCGGCGACGATCGTCGGCAGCACGGCGAACATGCGCTGCGCCTTCGCCAGATTCGCCGTCGGGCTGGCGTCGTCCTCGTCGGGGTCCTGCGTGCCGAGGAAGCTGATCATCGTCCGGCAGACGTCCATCGGGTGGCAGTTGTCCGGGATGCGGTCCAGCACGGCCTCGGCCGTGCGGTCGAGGCGACGGCTGCCCCGCTCGCGCTGGGTGAACTGCTGCAGCTGCGCGGGGGTGGGGAGCTCCCCGTACCAGAGGAGGTAGGCCACCTCCTCGAAGCTGCACCGCGCCGCCAGGTCCTGCACCGCGTAGCCGCGGTAGGTCAACGAGTTGGTCTCCGGCACGACCTTGGAGATCGCCGTCGTATCGACGACGACGCCGGCCAGACCCTTGCGGATCTCGGGGGTCTCGCTGGTGGACGTTGCTGCGCTGGTGGATGTTGCTGCGCTGGTCATGGCCTTCACGCCCCTGGAATCGCAAAATTGAAAGTGGCCGTGTCGAACTCGTTGTACTCGGCGTAGCGCAGCAGCTCGTAGAGCCGTGAGCGGTGCTGCATGCCATCCAGAAGGTCGGCCTGGGTGCCCTTCTGGGAGATCTCCCTCAATCCCGCCTCGACCGCGCCCATCGCGATGCGCAGCGTGGTCACCGGGTAGATGACGGCGTTGTAGCCGAGGTCGCCCAGCTGCTGTGCCGTCAGGAGTTCGGATTTCCCGAACTCGGTCATGTTCGCCAACAGCGGGACGTCGACCGCGGCGCGGAACCTCTCGAACTCCCCCGCGTCGGCGAGCGCCTCGGTGAAGATCAGGTCGGCCCCGGCGTCGGCGTAGGCCTTCGCCCGGTCGATGGCGGCGTCGAGTCCTTCGATGGCCCGCGCGTCGGTCCGGGCGCAGATGACGAACTCCTCGTCGCGCCGGGCCGCCACCGCGGCGCGCAGCCGCTTGACCATTTCGCCGGTCTCGACGACGGCCTTGCCGTCGAGGTGCCCGCAGCGCTTGGGGTTGACCTGGTCCTCGAGGTGGCAGCCGGAGAGTCCGGCGTCCTCGAGGGTGGCGATGGTGCGGGCCGCACTCATCGGCTCGCCGAAGCCGGTGTCGGCGTCGATGAGCGACGGCAGGTTGGTCGCGCGGGCGATCTGACCGCCGCGCCCGGCCACCTCGGTGAGGGTGGTCAGGCCGATGTCGGGCAAGCCGAGGTCGGCGGCCAGCACCGCACCCGAGACGTATACGCCCTCGAATCCGATGTCCTCGATGAGCTTGGCCACCAGCGGGGAGAAGGCGCCGGGCCAGCGCTGCAACTCACCGGAGGCGAGTGCGGCGCGCAGGGCCTTCCGCTTGTCGGTGGCGGTCGCCGCGGAGGAGAACAGATCCATCAGAAGATCCCCTCGCCGATCGCCGGCGCGGTGTCCAGGACGGATTGCTCCACGACGACGTTGAGCGCGGCGAGGTCACCCGCGGCGACACCGTCGAGGCCCTCGGCCACCTGGAGGAAACGCGCCTGCTCGGCCGGGGCGATGACGCCGCTGGCCAGCTTGTTGAACTTCTCCTTGTACTGCTCGCGGGCGAACGGGCGCGCGCCCAACGGGTGGGCGTCGGCGACGGCGAGTTCGTCCTCGATGACCGTGCCGTCCTTGAGCGTGATGACCGCGCGGGCGCCGAAGGCCTTCTCATCCGGGTCCTCGCTGTGGTAGCGGCGCGTCCACTCCGGGTCCTCGACGGTGGAGATCTTCTTCCACAGCGCGACGGTGTCGGGGCGGCCGGCCCGCTCGGGGGCGTAGGACTTCACGTGGTCCCAGGTCCCGTCCTGCAGGGCGACGGCGAAGATGTACATGACCGAGTGGTCCAGGGTCTCGCGGCTGGCCGTCGGGTCGAACTTCTGCGGGTCGCCCGAGCCGGTGCCGATGACCACGTGGGTGTGGTTGGACGTGTGCAGCACGATCGACTCGATGTCGTCGAGGTTGTCGATGCGCGAACGCATCCGGCGCGCGAGGTCGATCGGGGCCTGGCTCTGGTACTCGGCCGAGTGCTCCTTGGTGTAGCTGTCCAGGATGGCGCGCTTGGCCTCGCCGGGACCGGGCAGCGGCACGGTGTAGCTGGCGTCGGGGCCATCGAGCAGCCACGCGATCACGCCGTCCTCGCCCTCCCAGATCGGCGACGGGGCGCCCTCGCCCCGCATCGCGCGATCGACGGCTTCGATGGCGACCTTGCCTGCCAGCGCCGGGGCGTAGGCCTTCCAACTGGAGATCTGCCCCTTGCGCGACTGCCGCGTCGCGGTCGTCAGGTGCAGCGCCTGCCCGACCGCCTGGTAGATGGTGTCGATGTCGAGCCCGAGCATCGTGCCGATTCCGGCGGCGGCCGACGGGCCGAGGTGGGCGACGTGGTCGATCTTGTGCTTGTGCAGCGAGATGCCGCGCACGAGGTCGATCTGCACCTCGTAGGCGGTGGCGAGGCCGCGGATCAGGTCGTGGCCGGAGACACCCTTGTGCTGCGCGACGGCGACCAGCGGCGGGATGTTGTCACCGGGGTGGCTGTACTCGGCCGCCAGGAAGGTGTCGTGGAAGTCGAGTTCGCGGACGGCCACGCCGTTGGCCCAGGCGGCCCACTCCGGCGAGTAGTTGCCGTTGACGCCGAAGACCTGCGCACCGGGCTTGCTGGGGTGGCTGACGGCCTGCGCGCGGGCGGTCGTGACCGGGCGGCGCGTCACCGAGGCGGCGCTGACCGAGGCGTTGTCGATGACGCGGTTGATGATCATCTCGGCGGTGTCGGCCGGCACCTCGACGGGGTCGACGGCGATCTGGGCGATCTTGTAGGCGAGGTGCTCCTCGATCGGGAAGTCCTCTGCGCTGCGGTGGGTGCGAACCTTGTGATTGATCATGTTTCGCACCGTACGCACCCCATGCCACGCAGGGAAAGAGCTTGCAAATGCGTATTTATGTGTACACACATCGGGTAGTTTGCGAATGTTGTGGACGCTTGGGGGCGTAAAGTCTGCGTACATGGCGAAAGCGTTTGCCGGTGCGCGGTTGCGGCGCCTGCGCGAGGAGCACGGCATCTCCCAGGCCGCCCTCGCCCGGCGCCTCGACCTGTCCACGAGCTACGTCAACCAGTTGGAGAACGATCACCGCCCGCTGACCGTCCCGGTCCTGTTGGCGCTGGGCCGCGAGTTCGACCTCGCCACCGACTATTTCGATTCCGACGCCGACGCGCGCCTCGTCGGGGACCTCTCGGAGGCCGCGCAGCACACCGAGTTCGACGGCATCGGCCAGGCGGAGATCGAGGAACTCGTCGCCCGGATGCCCGCGGTCGGGCGCGCGATGGTCGGCATGCACCGGCGACTGGTCGCCGCGACCACCGAGTTGGAGACGTACCGGGCGACGGTCAACCGCGACGAGGAGGAGCTGCCGCGGGCGGCCACCGCCTTCGAGGAGGTGCGCGACTTCTTCTACGACCACAAGAACTACATCCATCCTCTCGACGTCGCCGCCGAGGAGATGTTCGCGGAGTTGGGGCTGCGCATCGGCGGGCTCGACGAACAGCTCGCCACCGTCCTCGAACGCGATCACGGGATCCGCGTGGTGCTCGCCGAGCCCGGTGCCCGGTCGAGCCGCAAACGGGTCTACGACCCGCACACCCGCGTGATCACCCTGGCCCGTCACCTGCGGCCCGGGCAGCGCGCCTTCCAACTCGCCACCCAACTCGCCTTCCTGACGCAGGGCGCCACGATCGACTCCCTGCTCGGCCGCGCCGAGAACCTGCGGCCCGAATCCGTACCGGTCGCCCGCGTCGGCCTGGCCAACTACTTCGCGGGCGCGCTGGTCCTGCCGTACACGCGGTTCCACGACGCCGCCGAGGCACTGCGCTACGACGTCGAACTGCTTGGCCTGCGTTTCGAGGTGGGCTTCGAGACGGCCTGCCACCGCCTGTCGACCCTGCAGCGCCCCAAGCAGCGCGGCGTCCCGTTCATCTTCGTGCGGACCGATCGCGCCGGGAACATCTCCAAACGCCAGTCGGCGACGGCCTTTCACTTCTCCCGCGTCGGCGGCAGCTGCCCGTTGTGGGTGGTGCACGACGCCTTCACCTCCCCCGGTCGGATCGCGACCCAGGTCTCGTCGATGCCCGACGGCCGCTCCTACTTCTGGCTGGCCCGCACCACCGACGAGCCGATGCAGGGCTACTTGAGGACGCGCAGCGGATTCGCGGTCGGCCTCGGCTGCGACCTGGCCTACGCCGACCGGCTGGTCTACTCCACCGGCATCGACCTCGACGATCCGCGCCGCATCGTGCCGATCGGCGCCGGATGCAAGGTCTGCGACCGCCCCGATTGCGCCCAGCGCGCCTTCCCCCAGCTGGGCCGACCCATTCTCGTCGACGACAATGTGGCGGAGTCTTCTCCGTACCGCTCGCCGGAATAGCCCCCAGACATCCCTTGTGCTTTATATTGGAGGCATAGACCGCAGTTAGTCTCTGGTGTGCCGCGTCTTGGCGACCTATGCTTGTTATATTAAGCATAAGGAGACCCGATGGCACAGCCACGACACACCAATCCACGCCGCCGCTCCCCTATGCCTGAATTGGCAAGCATTGGTGAGGCGATCGCCCAGCGCCGCCGAGAGCTGAACCTCACCCAACAGGCTCTCGCGGACCTGAGCGGGGTCTCCCGATCGAGCGTGCAGGCATTGGAATACGGAAGCGGCTCGGTCCGGCTCGAGGCGGTGGTCGCCGTCACCGACAGCCTCGGCATCCCCCTCTCGTTGACTCGCACCGAGCGGGACGCATGACGGCGCCCGAACTCCTGCGCGAGGTGGACCGTGCCGATGTCTACCTCGGCGACGCACGCGCGGCGATGCTGGAACGGGATGCGCGCGACCACATCACGTTCCGCTACCGCAACGACTTTCTCGCCGAACACGCCCTCGCCCCGCTCCGTGCGCGGTCAATCGCCTGGACACTGCTGGCCACCCCCACCTTCACCGCGGTCGAGACCGCCGGCGGTTCGGTCCCGCCGTTCTTCGCCGGGTTGCTGCCCGAGGGCGTGCGGCTCGACGCCGCAGTCGCGTCGACGAAGACGTCCATCGACGATCACTTCACCCTTCTCGTCGCCGTCGGGTCGGACACCATCGGCAACGTCCGCGTCACTCCCGCCGATGTGGCGCCCGGCGCCGCCGACCCCGCGATAGACCCGCGTCGACCGACCGATTTCGCCGCCGTCGCCGCCGCGGTCGGCGAGTCACTCGACGCCGATCCCATCGCCCTGTCCGGCGTGCAGCCGAAAGTGTCGGCGAGTCGGCTGACCGCCGCGGTGCGGGCGCCCGACGGTCCGGCCATCCTCAAGTTCTCTCCCCCACGGTTCCCGCGGCTGGCCGAGAACGAGAACTTCTTTCTGCGGATGGCCAAGGCCTGCGGACTGCGCACACCGCGCCACGAACTCGTCGTCGACGACTCCGATCGGACCGCACTGCTCGTCCAGCGCTTCGACCGCGACGCGAGTGGCCGACGGATCGCGCAGGAGGATGCGTGCCAGGTGGCCGGCGTGTACCCGGCGGGCAAGTACCGCATGAAGACCGAGACCGCGATCAGCGTTCTCGCCGCGGCCTGCGCGGACGGCGGCGGGTCGGCACCGGCCGCCACGCTGGAACTGATGCAAACCGTCGCCTTCTCCTGGCTCGTCGGCAACGGGGACCTGCACGGGAAAAACCTGTCGGTCTACTGCCCCGACGACTTCTGGCAGCCGACGCCGTCCTACGACTTGATCAGCACTCAGCCCTACCTGCAGTGGCGTGACCCGATGGCGATGAATCTCTACGGGCGCAACAACCGCCTGACCCGTCAACACTTCGTCGAATCCGGCGAACATCTCGGATTGCGCCCCAAGGCGACGACCCGAATGCTCGACCGGCTCGTCGCCGCTTCCGAACCGTGGGTCGATCGGTGCGACGAGATCGGCTACGACGAGAAGACCACCGCCCGCCTGCGGACCCTGCTCGACAGCCGCCGCGACTCGTTGCGCTGACCCGGCGGCTAGCAAAAGCTACCGAATCTCGCGGTTTCTACCGTTGCGACGGTAGGAATCGTGAGGTTCGGTAGCGAATGTGGCGTAGCTTGCTACTCCATCCACCGCGCGACTTCGAGCGCGGCGGCGACGGAGATAGCGTTCCCGGACAGTCCGGCGGGCAGGAGTTCCTCGGCACGTGCCAGTCGGCGCACCACGGTGTTGCGGTGGGTGAACAGCCGGGCCGCGGTGGACGTCGAATTGCACTGCTCGGCGAACCAGACCCGCAGGCACTCCCTCAGCTCCGGATCGGCACCGGCGAGGTCGCCGAGGGTCTGCGCGACGAAGTCGTCGACGACTCGACGGTCCTCGCTGATCGCGCCGATCAGTGCCAGGTCCCCGTAGCGCACCACGCGGCGCGCCGACCCCAGGCGAACCAGGGTCTGCTCGGCGGTCAGCGCCTGAAAATGACTGCGCCGGAAGCCTTCTCGCCCGTCGCCCGACATTCCGACCGCGACCCTCATCCCGGCGGGCACCTGCTTCTCGTCGACGATCAGACCGGCGGCGGGGAACCAGACCCACATCCGGTCGTTGCCGGTGAGCACGGTGAGGCGTCGGCCGAGATGATTCGCCGCCATGATCGAATCGCAGACCGCCTCCAGGCGGCTCATCGACATCCCGGCGCCGCTCAGCACGACGGCGGTCTGCGGTCCGGTGATCCGGTAGTGCAGCTGGGACTCGGCCCGCGCGTCGTCGATCGGCGCACCCTCCAGCAGGAGCGCGACCGCCGCCCGGCGCTCGGCGTGGGTGTCACCGGCGAGTTGCGCCCGCGCGACAGCGATCTGCTCGGCCAGGGCGGTCACGGTGTCGTCGATGAAGGCCGCGATCGACAGCAACGTCACGTCCAGCACCTCGCGCAGCACTGCGACGTCATCGGTCAGCGTGAAACAGATCTCCATCCACCTGCGCCAGGCCACCGACTGGGCGGTGCGGAAGGCGTCGAGTATCCCGGCGTCCAATCCGCGTCGCACCATCTCGCGGACCATGTCGGCGCCCACGCCGGAGTCGTCGCGGACCGGCACGCGGGCACCCGGGTGCTCGACGTTGTAGGACGCCCACTGCGCGAGATTGGCCTCGTTGGTGCGGCGGACCGCGTCGACGAGCACCGCGTCGCCGGCGATCTCGTCGAGCCGCACGGCACTGAGCGCGGCGTCGTTGAACTCGTCGAACCACTCCGGCGGCACCTCCCCGACCAGGGAGACACCGGCGGTGATCACCGCGGCGGCCTCCTCCGACGGCGCCGGCCACCCTTCTCTCATGGTTACATTATGCACACTGAGTAGCCGCCAATTGGTGCAGAACGCCCTTGTGACCCAGGCGCGTCAGCGGGAGTATGGAAAGCGAGAACCACGGATCCAGGAGGACCCCATGGCGCAGCCCACGCCCACCACCAGCAAGCGCACCTCGACGGCCAAGGCGGCAAAGCCCAAGCCTGCCCCCGGCGCCCCCGACCACGACGTCGTGATCATCGGCGCGGGCATCTCCGGTATCGGGGCCGGCCACTATCTGCGCACCGAGCACCCGGAGAAGTCCTTCGCCATCATCGAGTCGCGCCACACGATCGGCGGCACGTGGGACCTGTTCCGCTACCCCGGGATCCGCTCCGACAGCGACCTGTACACCTTCGGCTACGAGTTCAAGCCGTGGACCGACCCGCAGTCGATCGCCGACGCCTCCCGGATCCTGGACTACCTGCGCGAGGCCGTCGCCGACGACAACCTCGAAGAGACCATCACGTTCAACCGCCGCGTGACCGCCATCGATTGGTCCGACGCCGACCAGATGTGGCACCTGACGGTGACCCCCACCGACGACTCCGG
Source organism: Gordonia sp. X0973 (assembly GCF_013348785.1). Lineage (NCBI taxonomy): Bacteria > Bacillati > Actinomycetota > Actinomycetes > Mycobacteriales > Gordoniaceae > Gordonia > Gordonia sp. X0973. Next base: position 1,168,336 of record NZ_CP054691.1, on the reverse strand, counting down.
CGCGAAGCCGGAGACGGTCACCGCCCGCTGGATCTTCTCCGGCACCGGCTACTACAACTACGACGAGGGCTTCACCCCGCAGTTCCCCGGCGAGGACACCTTCCAGGGCCAGATCATCCACCCGCAGCATTGGCCCGAGGACCTCGACTACAAGGGCAAGAAGGTCGTCATCATCGGCAGCGGTGCCACCGCCGTCACCCTCATGCCGTCGATGGCGCCGGACACCGAGCACATCACGATGCTCCAGCGGACCCCGACCTACATCATCCCGGTGCCGCGGGAGGACCCGCTGGCCAAGACCGCCATGCGGGTACTCGGCACCGAGCGCGGCTTTCAACTGAACAGGCAGCGCGCGATCCTGCAGCAGAAGGCCCTCTACCAGTTCTGTCAGCGCTTCCCGACGGCCGCGCGCAAGGTCATCCGCGGGGTCAACGCACGGCTGGTCCCCGAGGACTTCGACGTCGACAAGCACTTCAACCCGCCGTACAACCCGTGGGACCAGCGCCTGTGCGTCGTTCCCGACGGCGACATGTACCGGGAGATCCGCAACGGCGACGCCTCGATCGTCACCGGCAAGATCAAGACCTTCGACGCCACCGGCATCCAACTCGAGGACGGCACCCACCTCGATGCCGACATCATCATCACCGCGACCGGTCTGAACCTGCAGCTCCTGGGCGGGATGGAAGTCTCGGTGAACGGCACCGTCGTCGACGCCGCGTCGCGGGTCACCTACCGCGGCGCGATGATCTCGGGGGTGCCCAACCTCATCATGGCGATCGGCTACACCAACTCGTCGTGGACGTTGAAGATCGGCCTGCTGTGCGAGTGGTTCTGCCGGGTGCTGTCGCATATGGACGCCGACGGCTACACGTCGGTGCGCGCCGTCGCGCCGAAGAACATGGACACCCGCCCGATGCTCGATTTCGACGCCGGCTACGTCAAGCGCGCCCTGCACCTGCTGCCCAAGCAGGGCACCAAGGACCCGTGGAAGACGACGATGGCCGTCTCACACGACGTCAAGAACCTGCGCAAGGGGGCCGTCGACGACGGGTTCCTCCGCTACGAGAAGGCGAAGCAACCCGCCGCCGTCTGACCGGTGACCGTTGCGCGGCTGGCCGTCCGGTCAGCCGCGCAGCAGTCCCTTGGCGACGTGGGTCACCTGGATCTCGTTGGAACCGGCGTAGATCATCAACGACTTCGCATCGCGCGCGAGCTGTTCGACGCGGTACTCGGCCATGTACCCGTTGCCGCCGAACAACTGCACCGCCTCCATCGCCACGTCGGTGGCCGCGCGCGAGGAGTACAGCTTCATCGCCGACGCCTGGGCCAGCGTCGGGGGCTTACCCGCCTTCATGGCCTCCATCGCGACGAACAGCATGTTCTGCACGTTGAGGCGGGCGACCTCCATCTCGGCCAGCTTCAGCTGGATCAGCTGGAACTGCGCGATCTCCTGGCCCCACAGCTTGCGGTTCTTGGCGTAATCGATCGACAGCCGCAGACACTCGTTGATGATGCCCAGCGACAGGGCCGCGATGCCGACGCGCTCGACGGTGAACCCGGCCTTGGCGCTGTCGCCGCCCCGCTTGTCCGAGCCGGTGTCCTCGGTCTCGCCGAGCAGCCGATCCGCCGAGAGCTTCACGTCGTCGAAGAACAGCTCGCCCGTCGGGGAGCTCATCATGCCCATCTTCTTGAACGGCTTCCCCTGGGTGAGGCCCTCCATGCCGGTGTCCAGGACGAAGGTCAGCACCTTGCGGTCGCGGATCGGCGTCCCGTCGCCCTCGTCGAGCTTGGCGAACACGACGATGGTGTCGGCGTAGGGGCCGTTGGTTATGAAGGTCTTCTGCCCCTTGAGGATGTACCCACCGTCGCCGTCGCGGCGGACCGTCGTCTTCATGCCGCCGAGCGCGTCGGATCCGCTGTCCGGCTCGGTGATCGCCCATGCACCGACCTTCTCCATCGTGACCAGTTCGGGCAGCCAGCGCTTCTTCTGCGCGAGGGTCCCGCGCGAGCGGATCGTCGACACGGTGAGCCCCATGCTCACGCCCATCGACCCGATCAGGCCCAGGCACACGCCCGCGAGTTCCATGTTCAGGATCATCATCATCGACGACGCCAAGGTGGTGGAGCCGCCCGACTTCTTCTTCTCGCCGGATTCCTCGGCGGCCAGCTCCCGTTCCAGCTGGTCCCGGTTCATCGCATCGACGCCGAAGGTCGCCAGCAGCTTGCGCGTGATGTCGTACGGCGGGAGGGTCCCGGTCTCCAACTCGTCGATATGCGGGCGGATCTCCTTCTCGATGAATGCGCGCAACGCGTCGCGCACCATCAGGTCTTCGTCGGACCACTCAAACATTTGCCGCCTCCAGCTCGATGTCGCTCCCGACGGACGGGAGGTAGAACGTGTTCTAGTTGTCCGCCATCATGCCAGGACTCACTACCGTGGGGAACCATGGACGACCTTTCGGTGATCACCGATGTCGGCGACGAGCAGTCCACCGCGCAGGAACACGGTGCGGCGGAGGCGATATGGTCCGCGGCGCTCGACTGGTATCGCGCTGGTCAGCAGCCCGCCGTGCAGGTGTGCGTGCGCCGCGACGGGCGCGTCGTGCTCAATCGCGCCGTCGGCCACGCCTGGGGAGCCGGGCCGGCCGATCCGCCCGACGCGCGGCAGGTCCCGGTCACGGTCGACACGCCGTACTGCTGCTACTCGGCCGGCAAGGGGCTGGCCGCCGCGATCGTCCTGCACCTCGTCGAGCAGGGCGTCTGGCGGCTCGACGACCGCGTCACCGATTACCTGCCCGAGTACGGCGCGCACGGCAAGGGCCGCACCACCATCGACCACGTGCTCACCCACCGCGCGGGGGTCCCGCTCTTCACCGGGCCGACGCCCGATCCGCGTCGGATGCGCGAGAGCGACTACGCGCGCACCGTGCTGCGCGAACTGCGCCCGATCTATCCGCCCGGCACGCTGCACATGTACCACGGGTTGACGTGGGGTCCGCTGATCCGCGAGCTAGTCGCAGCCGCCACCGGCCGCAGCATCCGCGACATCGCCGCGAGCGAGTTCCTCGACCCGTTCGGCTTCCGCTGGAACAACTTCGGGGTCCGCGACGAGGATGTACCGCTCGTCGCGCCGAGTCACGTGACCGGCACCCCGTCGGGCGGGGCCGGGGACGCGATCTTTCGCCGAGCCGTCGGCGGCACGATGGCCGACATCATCCCGATCTCCAACCGGCCCGAATACCTGACCGACGTCATCCCGTCGTCGAACCTCGTCTCCACCGCCTTCGAACTGTCCCGTTTCGCGGAATTCCTGCGCCTCGGCGGCGAGCTCGACGGTCATCGCGTGCTCGCCCCGGCGACGATCCCCGCGGCGGTGGAGCAGCGCCGACGACTGCGGCCCGATGTCGCGACCGGTGGCACGCCACTGCGCTGGGGCACCGGGTTCATGTTGGGTTCCAAGCGCTTCGGCCCGTTCGGCGCCGACGGCCAGCACGCCTTCGGCAACACCGGATTGACCCAGATCGCGATGTGGGCAGACCCGTCGCGTGGCCTCGCCGTCGGGATCGTCAGCAGCGGCAAACCGGTGAGCGGCGACGACCCCGCGCGCTACGCCGCCCTCGCGTCGACGATCAACGCGGCACTGCGCCGCTGAGGTGTCCGGTTTACTACTGTTGTCCGGGTGAAACCGATGTACGCGCGATCCACCCGCACCGTGACCCTCGACGAGGTCCCCGATCGGATGCGCGCCGAGCTGGCGGCCGAGGCGCAGCGCAAGCAGCTCACCATCGCGGACGACGCCCGCCTGTGGCTCACGCACTCGGTCAACCTCCCCGCGAAGTCGACCTTCGGTCGCGCACTGGGCCGCCGCGCCAATCCGGCAGATCCCGACGCCGAGCACGACGTGCTGGTGGCCCTGCTCGCCAAGTATCTGGTGATCGTCATCGCCGGGGACGAGCGCGGTACCGCGGCACTCTCCCTGCCCCTGCTCGAGGCCTCGGTGTCCCCCGGTCCGCACATCGCACCCGCCAACGACAACGGGTTCGCCATCACCGGCTTCCCGGGCGACAACAACGCCCCGGGCACCTTCTTCGTCGGGCTGGGCCCCGACGACGCCGGCTGCTACGAGGCGGTCCGCCAGGCGATCGCCGCTGCCAAGGCCTGAGCGTCACGCACGGGCGATGGCGGCGGGCCCAAAGTCCCGTGCCCTTCGGTCCGCCCCGTCGCGGTGGCACCATGACGCCATGCCGGACCAGACAACCACCGGCGCCGCGGTCGCCGAGTCCCTGACGCGCTACGAGGAGGAACACGGCGATCCGACGCCGGCCATCTACGCCCGGTTCTACGCCGCCCACCCCGACGCCGAAGAACTCTTCGGCGGGGACACGTTGATGCCGCGTCGGATGATGTCGGAGATTTTCGCGACCATCATCGACATCGCCGACGGCACACTCGACGCGGCCCACGCGACCACCTGGATCGCCGATCACATCGCCTACGAGGTGACCCGTCCGATGCTGACGACGATGTTCGCCATCATCGTCGACGTCATGCGCGAGGGGCTCGGCGACGCGTGGGACCGCACGACGGAGTCGGAGTGGACCGACGTCATGTCGCGCTGGTCAGCAGCGGCCTTGACCGCCTTCGACGAGCAGTCCTGATGTCGTAGCAGAGTGCTACACTCGGCGGTAGCACTCTGCTACAGGAGGTTCTCATGGCTGGCGCCGATCGTGTCACCCGTTTTTCCGGCGACTTGTTCGAGGAGGCGGTCGAGGCCGGCCGTCGAGAAAACCGATCGGCACGCCAGCAGCTCGAGCATTGGGCGCGGCTGGGTCAGTCCATGGCCAATCAGACCGGTGCCTTCCGCAGCCGCGTCGAGGCAGCGCTCGCGGGACGCCTCCCCAGCGAGCAGTTGACCGCCGAGGAGGCAGTGGCCTTCGACGCGGAGATCGACATTGCCATCGACGAGGCGTTGCCGACCGTCGACTTCGTCGCTGAGCGCGCCGCCCTGGGATACCGCTCCGTCACCATGGACGACGACGGCAACTTGGTCGAGCACCTGCCCGACGGTGGCACGCGCATCCTGCCGCCGCGATGACCGCACCCCGACTCGACCTGGTCGCCGGATGCAACGGGGCTGGGAAGTCCTCGCTGATCCACGCCTTTCTCCTACCAAGACTTCCGGCGTCGGCCTACGTGAACGCCGACGACATCGCGACCCGGCAGTGGCCGGACTCGGCGGAGGAAATGTCGTACGAAGCCGCCAGCATCGCAGCCAAGACTCGAAACTCGCTCATCGATTCGGGACGATCGTTGATCGCCGAAACCGTCTTCTCCCATCCGTCCAAACTCGAACTCGTCGACCGCGCACACCTCCGGGGGTTCCGCGTCGTGATGCACGTGGTGATGGTTCCCGAGAACGAGGCCGTCGCCCGAGTTCAGACCCGCGTCGAATCCGGTGGTCACAACGTCCCCGAAGAGAAGATCCGCGATCGCTATCAGCGCGTCTGGCCACTCGCTGCCACGGCGATCCGGCGTGCCGACACCGCTCGGGTCTACGACAACAGTGGACGCTCGATGCGCGTCGTGGCGAAATTCACCGCGGGAATCGCTACCACCGCGCAGTGGCCCGGGTGGACACCGGAGACCCTGCTCTCGCTCACCGACGTGGACAGACACTAGGCGCTATCCGAGCCGGTACCGCCGCCCGGGCACGACGTCGGCCGTGAAGAACGACGACGCATCGTCGCAGCGCAGCGCTTGCGCGACGGGACCGGAGACCACGAGTACCGCCACATCGGGGGCGCCGCGGATCCATTCGACGATTCGATCGACGAATTCGACGACGGTCTCCCCGCCGTGCGGGCGGGCAGTCGGGTCGGCGAACCAGGCGCGGAGCTCGGCGCCCGGGATCTCCTCGGGCAGGCGCCCGGCCCACTTCCCGACATTGATCCCTGCCAACCCGGCGTCGACGATCACCGCAGGCGAGAGCAGTGCCGCCGTCTCCCGGGTCGCGCGTTCGGGTCCGCAGATCACCGGCGCGGTGATCGACCACCCGCGCACGGATTCCTCGACATCGGCGCGACCGCGCTCGTCGAGGGGGGAATCCGTCTCGCCGAAGCGCACCAGGTGGTTGGGCCCGGTGCGCCCGGCGACGACGATGTCGAGATCAGCTCGACGCGGCGACAAGATCGTCGGCGGAACGTGCTCCCCGTCGGGCGATCGCCGAGATCGCAACCGCGAAGACGAGGGTCAACACGGTCCACAGGACGACCTGGTTGGCGACCACGTAGACCCGGAACAGACCGACGACCTCGGCCGGGAATCCGGGATAGACGATCGTCCCCTGATCGTTCTTGAGGGGCTCGGGGATCTCGTGGAACTGGGGCAACAATGCCTTCGCGATCCCGATCACGACGAGGTAGCCGATCCCGGACACGACGGCCGCGCCGAGCCCGGACAGCCGCTCCCGCAAGTGCAGCGCCACCACGACGGCGATGATCATCGCGATGACCGACACCAGGGTGATCGTCAGGAAGGAGCCCGACCGCGCACCGATGGTGTCGGGGTCGCCGACCGCCGGCGGGTTCGCCGGGTACACGAAGAAGGGCACGCCGAACGCGGCCACGAAGCCGAGCAGTCCGAGCACGCCGGCAACGGCACGGGGGTCCGTCGACGGCCAACGCCGCCCGATGTAGGCCCAGAGCACGACGAAGGCGACGGCGAAGAAGGCGCCCATCGCCAGCCCGAACACCACGGTGCCGACGCCGGCGCCGATGTTCTCCTGGACCGAGCGGGTGAACACTTCCACGTCACCGTGATCGTGGCCGCCGTGGCCCATCGCGGCATTCATCGCCTCTTCGGCGGCTCCGTGGCCCTCTTCGTAGGCAATCGCCTTCCCGACCTGCGGTTCGATGAAGATCCGGGCAAAGACATAAGAGACAATTCCGGCAATCAGGCCAGCGAAAAGGCCGGCGCCGATGATTCTGCGCTCCATGAGTGTGTCTTCCCCGCTCTCAGTGGCAGGGGAAGCCCAGGAAATGCCGGGCGTCGTGGACGAATTCGTGGACGTGGGTGTCGTTGCCGAACACCGAAACCGCTCCCTGGTCGTAGCCGAGGAAGTAGATGGCCAGCGCGGCCAGCAACACGGTCAGGGTCAGCACCAGCGCGGAGCTGAGTGCCGATACATCGGGCACCGGAAGCGCGCGCGGGGCGGCAGCTACCTGGGTCATGGCAGTCCTTTCGTCAGCGGATACGCGTCCGCATTGGTTCGTCGGCCAGCGCGGCGTTCTGACTCGCCGCCGGCATCCGGCGACTCACAGTGGCGCGACCGTCCCGGAATCGCACCGGGTTCTCCGCATCTGCTGGCCTCCCCACGATAGTCCGCCGTGCCGACATCCGTGACACCTCTCCCACTTCGGGTGTCCGACCGGTGCGGAACAATGGGTCTGTGCCCGCCACCGACCCGCTCGCCCGGTTCTCGGCGCCCACCCGCGACTGGTTCGCCGGCGCCTTCGCCGCGCCGACGCCAGCACAGGTCGGCGCCTGGGAGTCGATCGCCGCGGGCCGGCACACGTTGGTCATCGCCCCGACCGGATCGGGCAAGACCCTCTCCGCCTTCCTCTGGGCGATCGACCGGCTGGCGACCGCGGCGCCGGGAGCGAAGCGAGCGGGCCGAATCGAGACCGCGGCGCCGGGAGCGAAGCGAGCGGGCCGAATCGAGACCGCGGCGCCGGGAGCGAAGCGAGCGGGCCGAATCGATGCCGCGGCCCGCACCCCGCGTCGCACCAAAGTCCTCTACATCTCGCCGCTCAAGGCGCTCGCGGTCGACGTGGAGCGCAACCTGCGGTCCCCGTTGGCCGGGATCTCCGCTGCGGCCAGGTCGGCCGGCGCGGACCCGCCGGAGATCACCGTCGGGATCCGCTCCGGCGACACCCCCGCCGCCGCCCGGCGCCAACTCGTGCGCACTCCCCCCGACATCCTGATCACGACGCCGGAGTCGCTGTACCTGATGCTGACCAGCTCGGCGCGCGAAACCCTCGCCGACGTGGACACCGTCATCGTCGACGAGGTGCACGCCGTCGCCGGTACCAAGCGCGGCACCCACCTCGCGCTGTCGCTGGAACGCCTCGACGCCCAACTCGCCAGTCCCGCCCAGCGCATCGGCCTGTCCGCGACGGTCCGCCCGCCCGAGGCCGTCGCCGAGTTCCTCGGCGGCGCGCAGCCCTGCCACATCGTCGATCCACCCGCCGCGAAGACCTTCGAGCTGCGCATCGACGTCCCGGTAGAGGACATGGCCAACATCCCCCCGGCCGACGACCCGCTGCCCGGCGACGACGCCTTCTCCCCCACCGCCGGATCCATCTGGCCGGCCATCGAGCGCTCCATCGCCGACGAGATCCTGGCGAACCGGGCCACCATCGTCTTCGCGAACTCGCGCCGCCTGGCCGAACGACTCACCGCGGCGCTCAACGAGATCCACGCCCGCGACCTCGGCTTCGGCACCGAAGACGCCGACGAGGTGCGCAACCACCGAAACCCCGGCGGGAAGCCGTCGGCGATCAGCACCTTCGACACCCCGCCCGTCCCGCTAGACGCACCCGTGCTGGCCCGCGCCCACCACGGCTCGGTCAGCAAGGAGCAGCGCGCCCAGATCGAGGACGACCTGAAGTCCGGCCGCCTGCGGTGCGTCGTCGCGACCAGTTCGCTGGAACTCGGTATCGACATGGGTGCCGTCGACCTGGTGATCCAGGTCGAATCGCCGCCGTCGGTCGCCAGCGGCCTGCAACGCGTCGGGCGGGCCGGGCACCAGGTGGGCGAGATCAGTCGCGGCATCCTCTACCCGAAGCACCGCACCGACCTCATCCACACCACGGTCGCCGCGGCACGGATGCGCGACGGCCTGATCGAACGGCTCACCATCCCGTCGAATCCGCTCGACGTGCTGGCACAGCAGACGATCGCCGCGGCCGCGGTGGCCGATCTCGACGTCGACGAGTGGTACGAGACCGTGCGCCGCGCCGCGCCCTACCGGAATCTGGGCCGCGACGTCTACGAGGCGACACTCGACCTGATCAGCGGCCGCTTCCCGTCGGAGGAATTCGCCGAGCTGCGCCCGCGCGTGACGTGGGACCGCGTCGCGGGCACCCTCGTCGGGCGGCGCGGGGCACTGCGCCTGGCCGTCACCTCCGGCGGCACGATCCCCGACCGCGGTCTGTTCGGGGTGTTCCTCGCCGGCGACGAGGACGGACCGCGGCGCGTCGGCGAACTCGACGAGGAGATGGTCTACGAGTCGCGCGTCGGCGACGTGTTCGCCCTCGGCGCCTCAAGTTGGCGGATCGCCGAGATCACCCCCGACCGGGTGCTGGTCACCCCCGCCCCCGGGATGCCCGGCCGCCTGCCGTTCTGGATCGGCGACGCCGTCGGCCGTCCCGCCGAGTTGGGCGCGGCGATCGGCGAGTTCACCGGCGCCGTCGCCAACGCGAAATCCGTCGACGACGAGGTCGCCGACCTCGGCCTCACCGAGTTCGCCCGCGGCAACCTCACCACCCTGATCGACGAGCAGCGCGACGCGACGGGGACGGTGCCCACCGATCGCACCCTCGTCGTCGAGCGGTTCCGTGACGAACTGGGCGATTGGCGGGTCATCCTGCATTCGCCGTACGGGCTGCGGGTGCACGCGCCGTGGGCCAGCGCGATCTCGAATCGACTCAAGGCGACGCTCGGGCTCGAAGGCGCGGTCAGCGCCGCCGACGACGGGATCGTCGTGCGCCTGCCCGACACCGACGACGAGCCGCCCGGCCCCGAGGTCTTCCTCGTCGACCCCGACGAGATCGAGGCGATGGTGACCGACGCGCTGGCCGATTCGCCGCTGTTCGCCTCCCGGTTCCGCGAATGCGCGGCGCGGGCGCTGCTGCTCCCGCGGCGCGACCCGGGCCGACGGTCCCCGCTGTGGCAGCAGCGTCAGCGCAGCGTGCAACTGCTCGGCGTCGCCTCGCGCTACCCGGATTTCCCGATCATCCTCGAGGCGGTGCGCGAATGCCTGCAGGACGTGTACGACCTGCCCGCGCTGCAGGATCTGCTGACCCGCATCGCCCGCAGGCAGATCCGGCTGACGGCCGTCGAGACGCCCAGCGCCTCCCCCTTCGCCGCCGCGCTCCTCTTCGACTACGTCGGTGCCTTCATGTACGCCGACGACGTGCCCGTCGCGGAGCGGCGGGCGGCGGCGCTCTCGCTGGACACCGCCCTGCTCGCGCAATTGCTGGGCCGCCTCGACCTGCGCGAATTGCTCGACGACGAGGTCATCGCCGAGGTCGTCGCGCGATTGCAGCGCCTCGATCCGACTCGCCAGGCGCGCGACGCGCAGGACATCGGGGACCTGCTGCGCTGGCTGGGGCCGCTGACTACCGAGGAGATCGCACTGCGCTACCGCGGCGACGAGCCGGTGCCCGCCGTGCTAGACTCCCTGCGCGGCCAGGTCATCGAGATCACCCATCGCGGGCGGTCGCTGTGGGCCGCCGTCGAGGATGCCGGACGCCTGCGCGACGGACTCGGCGTCGCGCTACCGACGGGGGTGCCGGTCGCGTTCACCGAGCCGGTGGCCGATCCGGTGGGCGACCTGGTCTCCCGGTTCGCGCGGACCCACGGACCGTTCTCGGCCGCGCAGGCCGCCGAGAACATCGGCCTGCCGCCGGCCGTCGTCACCGATACGCTGACCCGCCTGGCGTCGTCGCGGCGGGTCGTCGAGGGCGAGTTCGTGCCCGCGGCGCCCGGCGAGAGCGGCAGCCAGTGGTGTCATCCCGACGTCCTCGGGCAGATCCGACGCGGATCGTTGGCGGCCACCCGCTCGGCGATCGCGCCGGTCGACCACGCGAGCTTCGCCCGTTTCCTGCTCGACTGGCAGCACATCGTCGTCGCCGGGGACACGCGGCGGCAGGGCCCGCAGACCCGCGGCACCGGGGCCGTCGCGACGGTCATCGACCAACTCGCGGGCGTCCCCATCCCGGCGTCGGCATGGGAGACGCTGATCCTGCCCGCGCGGGTGCCCGACTATTCGCCGTCGATGCTCGACGAGCTGCTGTCGTCCGGCGAGGTCGTGTGGTCGGGACACGGCGCGATCGGCAGCGCCGACGGCTGGGTGGCCTTCCACCCCGCCGACCTCACGCCCGCGACCCTCCCGCCGCCGGACGACGTGGAGATGACCGCGACGATGGTCGGGATCGTCGGGGCGCTGGAAAGCGGCGGAGCGCTGCGCCTTCCCGAGCTGATCAACGGACTAGACGCACCTGGCGATGTCACCGACGGGATGTGGGCGCTGGTCTGGTCGGGGCGGGTGGCCAACGACAGTTTCTCCCCGGTGCGGGCATTGCTCGCCGGGCACGGCACCGCGAAAAAGTCCGCGCCGAGCCATCGCTCCCGGCGCCCGCCCAGGCTGCGCGGCGCCCGATTGTCCGGCGCCTATCTGGCCGGGTCCGCCCATCCCGTTGCGGCGCCCAGCGTTCCGCCGGTCCTGGGCGGGCGCTGGTTGCTGCTGAACCGGGTGGAGGTGGATCCGACCGCGGCGACATCGGCCCTGTGCGAGGTCCTGTTGGAACGCTACGGCGTCGTGACCAAGGGGGCGGTCCACGTCGAGGGGGTGCCCGGCGGGTTCTCGCGTGTCTATCGTGCGCTGACGGTGTTCGAGGACAGCGGCAAGGTGCGGCGCGGCTATTACGTCGACGGCCTGGGCGGCGCCCAGTTCGCCGTGCCGACCACCGTCGACGGTCTGCGCGACCACACGACGATCCCCCGTGAGCGCGCCGGGCGGGCGGTAGTCCTGGCGGCGACCGATCCGGCCAATCCCTATGGCGCGGCGCTGGATTGGCCGACGACCGAGGCCGGGGCGCACCGCCCCGGGCGGAAGGCCGGCGCACTCGTGGTGCTCGTCGACGGGGAGTTGGTCTGCTTCGTCGAGCGCGGCGGCAAGACCGTGCTGACCTTCGCCTCCGACGGCGCGCCATTCGACGGCGCCGCCGCCGCGCTCGCCGATCTGGTCCGCTCCGGGCGGGTCGAGCGCCTGGCCATCGACACCGTCGACGGGGAGCCGGTCCTGACGACCGGATTCGGAAAACAGCTGGTGGCCGCCGGATTCTCCACCACCCCGCGCGGCATCCGGATGCGCTACGGCCAGATGTAGCCCCTCGAATCATGCATACTTCATGCTATTGTCATGATATGAGCAACCTCCAGGTCCGCAATCTGCCTGACGAGTTGCACGCCCGTCTCAGCGAGCGTGCACGCCGCCTCGACCTGTCCATGTCCGAGTACGTCACGCGGGTCTTGCGCGCCGATCTCGACCGCCCGCTCTTCGACGACTGGGCGACCGCCGCGCGCCGCGCCGGGGCGCCGCGCTCGATCGACACCCTCGCGGCGTTGGACGCGGTGCGCGAGGAATACGACGCCGGACCGTCGTCGTCATGAGGTATGTCGTCGACGCGAGTGTGCTCGTCGACGCCGTCCTGCCGACCGAACGCCAGTCGGCCGCCCTCACCGCGTTGCAGGACGCCGAGTTGTGGGCACCGACGATTCTCGACCTGGAAGTCACCTCGACCTTGTGGCGACTGGAACGCACCGGCCAGATCACCGACCACGAGGCCGGCTATGCCGTCGACCTGCTGAGGAGCACACCCATCCGACGCGTCGACGATCCGGCGATCGCCGCAGAAGCGTGGCAGCTGCGCAAGTCGATTCAGGTCGCCGACGCGTTCTACGTAGCGACGGCACGCCTCCTGGACGCCGCGCTGATCACCCGGGACGCACGACTCTCCCGTGCACCGCGGCTGGGTGTGACGGTGGTGCTCCTCCCATGACCCGGCACCCGGAGAGTCATGCCCGAGGGTGACACCGTCTTCGCCCTGGCCACGCGGCTGCGACCGGTGCTGGCCGGAAAGACGTTGACGCGCACCGACTTTCGCGTGCCGCGGTTAGCCACCGTCGACCTCTCGGGTTGGTCGGTCGACGGCGTGCGGTCGATCGGCAAGCACCTCGTCGTCGATCTCACGTCGGGTGAACGGCACTGCGCGATCCGGTCGCATCTGGGCATGGACGGGTCGTGGCGGGTCTTCGCTCCGGGGCAGCGGTGGACGAAGCCCGCCCATACGGCCCGGGCGGTACTCACCGTCGACGATGGTGCCGTCGTCGGGTTCTCGCTGCGCGAACTGCACGTCGACGCCGATCCCGACCGCGCCCTGGCGCACCTCGGCCCCGATCTGCTCGGACCCGCGTGGGATCCGTCGGCCGCGGCGGCGAACCTCGCCGACGCCGGCGCCCGGGACCCGGGCCTCACCGTCTCGCGAGCACTGCTCGACCAGCGCAATCTCGCCGGAATCGGGAACGTCTACCGCAACGAGATCTGCTTCCTGCTCGGGGTCCACCCGTCGACGTCGATGAGCGAGGTCGACGCGGAGCAGGCGGTTTCAATCGCCCGAAAGTTGTTGTGGGACAACCGGTTGCGCACGGTCCGCAACACCACCGGGATTCCTGCCCGGGGCCGTCGCCACGAAGACCTCTGGGTCTACGGCCGGGCCGCGCGGCCCTGTCGTCGCTGCGGCACGTCGATCGAGCGGGTCGACGGCGCCGATCGCGACCGCATCACCTTCTACTGCCCGACCTGTCAGCTCACCGTCTCGGAGTAGCGGTCCGGTTCTGGACCGAAGGTGAAGCGGCGCGCGGAGATGTCGTCGGCGGTGATCACGACGTAGTCGTACTTGAGCGTCGGCACCCAGCTGCGCAGCGGCAGCTTGTCGGCCTCCTCGATGTCATGGGTGGAGACGAGGATCTGCGCATGCCCTTTGACGATGACGCTCCAACCGCCGTCGGCATGTGTCTCGTCGGCCTCGAAGGCGAGCCGGTTGTTGACGGCGATCTCGCTGAGCTTGGCGCCGGCTGCCGTGCGGAAGTAGATCTTGCCGTCGGCCGCGTAGTAGTTGATCGGGAAGATCTCCGGTTGATCGCCGACGCTGGTGGCGATCCGGCCGAGTTGGCGGGTGGACAGAAGGTCCCAGGCCTCTTCGGAACTGAGTTGCTCGATTGCGCTGCCGGCGACCATGACGACCTCCCGAATAGGACTTCAGAAGGCCGACGCTACTCCCGCGCGACCGGCCCGGCCAGTGGGTCCAAAGTCCCGCTACTGCGGCACCGGAACCGGCTCGAGGATCTCCTTGCGCGACTCGGGTGCCGCGACACGCAGCGCGTCCGCCGAGGCATCGTCGGGTTGCTGCTGCGAGGCGATCTCCGCCTCCACGCGGGCGACGTAGTTGGCGACCTCGAACGCCGTCGCATCCTCGTCCCATCGCAGGATCGGGGCCACGAGCGCGGCGACCTCGGCGGCGCAGTCCACGCCGCGGTGGGCGTACTCGATCGAGATCCTGGTGCGCCGCGCGAGCAGGTCCTCCATGTGCAGGGCACCCTCGTTGCGCGCCGCGTACACGATCTCGACCCGCAGATACTGCGGCGCGGCGGCGAGCGGCTCCAGCAGCGACGGGTCGTCCTGGGCGTACCGCAGCACGTCGTCGATGAGCGAGCCGTAACGGTTGAGCAGCCGGCGCACGCGATACGGATGCAGCCCGTAGCGCTGCCCGAGGCCCTCGCACTGGTTGACCAGCGCGTAGTACCCGTCGGCGCCCAGGAGCGGGACCCGCTCGGTGATCGACGGCGCCACCCGCGTCGGGATGAAGTCGTTGCAGGCGTCCACGGCGTCGGCGGCCATGACGCGATAGGTCGTGTACTTGCCGCCGGCGATCGAGACGAGGCCGGGCGCGACGGTGGCGACGGCGTGTTCGCGCGAGAGGCTCGACGTTTGGTCGTCCTCGCCGGCCAGCAGCGGCCGCAGCCCGGCGTAGACGCCTTCGATGTCCTCATGCGTCAGCGACGAGACCAGCACCTCGTTGACCCGGTCCAGGATGTAGTCGATGTCCTTGCGCGTCGCCGCCGGGTGCGCGAGATCGAGGTTCCAGTCGGTGTCGGTGGTACCGATGATCCAGTGCGTCTCCCACGGGATGACGAACAGCACCGAGTTCGCGGTGCGCAGGATGATGGCCGTCTCGCTGACGATCCGGTCGCGCGGGACGACGATGTGCACGCCCTTCGACGCGCGCACCCGGAAGTGGCCGCGCTCCTTGGAGAGGGCCTGCACCTCGTCGGTCCACACGCCCGCGGCGTTGATGACGCAGTGGGCGCGCACCTCGGTGACCTCGCCGGTGTCGGAGTCGCGCACGCGCACGCCCTTCACCCGGTCTGCCTCGCGCAGGAAGTCGACGACCTGCGTCGACGTGCGGATGACGGCCCCGTAGTGGGCCGCGGTGCGCGCCACGGTGAGACTGTGCCGCGCGTCGTCGACGACGGTGTCGTAGTAGCGGATCCCGCCGACGAGGGAGTTTCGTTTGAGCGCCGGTGCCGCCCGCAGCGCCCCGGAACGGGTCACCTGCTTCTGTCCGGGCACCGACTTCGCCCCGCCCATGCGGTCGTAGAGGAACAGGCCCGCGGTGACGTACGGCCGCTCCCAGACCCGCTTGGTCAACGGGTAGAGGAACGGCAGCGGCTTGACCAGGTGCGGAGCGAGCAGGCGCAGCGAGAGTTCGCGTTCGCGCAGGGCTTCGCGCACCAGGCCGAACTCCAACTGCTCCAGGTAGCGCAGACCACCGTGGAACATCTTCGACGATCGGCTCGACGTCCCCGACGCGATGTCGCGGGCCTCGACGAGGGCCACCCGCAGACCCCTCGTCGCCGCGTCGAGTGCCGCCCCGACGCCGACGACTCCCCCGCCGACGACGACGACGTCGAACTGCTCGGAACCCAGCCGTTCCCACGCTTTCGCGTGGTACTCGGGACTCAGATCCTCGGGCCGCTCGTCGGTCGGGTCGGTATTCACAGTTGCCGAGCCTACCGCGTGCAAAGATGACTGGCGTGGCGAGAAGCAGCGGGTATGTCGTGTCCATCGATCAGGGAACAACATCGTCGCGGGCGATCATTTTCGACCATCGCGGACGCCCCGTGGGATCCGAGCAGATCGAGCACGAGCAGATCTTCCCGCGGCCCGGCTGGGTGGAGCACGACGCCCGGGAGATCTGGCGCAACATCCGGCGCGCGATGGCGGCGGCCATGGCGTCGGCGGAAATCAAACCCCGCGAGATCATGGCGTGCGGCATCACCAACCAGCGCGAGACGACCGTCGTGTGGGACCGGGCCACCGGCGAGCCGTTGCACAACGCGATCGTCTGGCAGGACACCCGCACCGCGGCCCTGTGCGAGCGCCTCGCCGGCGACGCGGGACCCGACCGCTACCGCGAGCGGACCGGCCTGCCGCTGTCCACCTACTTCGCCGGGCCCAAGTTGGTGTGGCTGTTGGAGAACGTCGACGGGCTGCGCGAGCGCGCCGAGGCCGGCGAGCTGTGCTTCGGCACGATGGACTCCTGGGTCGCCTGGAACCTGACCGGTGGCGTCAACGGCGGATTGCACATCACCGACGTCACGAACGCGTCGCGCACCATGCTGATGGACCTGCGGACGCTGGAATGGGATGCCGAGATCTGCGCAGACTTCGGCATCCCGATGGCGATGCTCCCCGAGATCCGCAGCAGTTCCGAGGCCTACGGCACGCTGTCGGCGCCCGGCGCGCCCGCCGGTGTCCCGCTGGCCGGCATCCTCGGCGACCAGCAGGCGGCGACGTTCGGTCAGGCCTGCCTGGCGCCCGGGCAGGCGAAGAACACCTACGGCACCGGCAACTTCCTCCTGCTCAACACCGGCACCGAGCCGGTCTTCTCCGACCACGGCCTACTCACCACGGTCTGCTACCAGATCGCCGGGGCCCCCGCCTGCTACGCGTTGGAGGGGTCGATCGCGGTCACCGGATCGCTCATCCAGTGGCTGCGCGACAACCTGGGGATCATCTCCGAGGCGGCCGAGGTCGAAGCGCTGGCACAGTCGGTCGACGACAACGGCGGCGCCTACATCGTGCCGGCCTTCTCCGGGCTGTTCGCCCCGCGCTGGCGCCCCGACGCACGGGGGGTCATCGTCGGACTGACCCGGTTCGTCAACCGGGGCCACCTCGCACGCGCCGCGCTGGAGGCCAGCGCGTATCAGACGCGCGAGGTCATCGAGGCGATGACCGCCGATTCCGGTGTCACCCTCACCGCGTTGAAGGTCGACGGCGGGATGGTCGTCAACGACCTGCTCATGCAGTTCCAGGCCGACCAGCTCGGCGTGCCCGTGATCCGGCCGGTGGTCAACGAGACGACCGCACTAGGCGCCGCCTACGCCGCCGGGCTGGCCGTCGGCTATTGGAAGAGCGCCGACGATATCCACGCAAACTGGGCGATGGACAAGCAGTGGGATCCGCAGATGCCCGCCGACGAGCGCAACCGGTTGTATGCCGAGTGGAACCGAGCGGTGGAACACAGCCTCGATCTGGCTTGACGCCGGGTTCGGCGCTAGGTCGTCCGCTGAGGTTTGCCTCCTTCCGGCTCGGGTTCGCCGAGCACCGACGGCCCGACCAACGGCCATTCGCCGACGAGTTCGTCGGCGTTCTCCCGCACCCGCAGATAGTCCGCGGCCTTGCGCTCCTCCTTGTCCTCGGACCGCCGCGCCCGCGGGACGAACGGCATGCCGCCGCGGGACCCCGATGGACCGCCGGGTCGGATCGGCGCGGTCGTGGGAGTCGCGGTGGCCGTCGTGGCCGCCAGTCGTGGTGCCGCTAACGGTGTTCCCAGCCGGACCCCGGTGCCCGGCGTCCGCACGCCCATTCCCCGGCCCGATCCGGTCGGAGCCGCGCCGGTCGGGGCCGTGCCGGGGGTTTCCCCACCTGGGCGCGGATTCGGTTGCGCGCCAACGGGAAGCGGTGACGGGGTGCCGGGTGCCCCGGACGGCGGACCGGACCGGTTGTCGTCCGACGGTGCTGTCGGACGGCCCGCCTGATTCGCGGTGGTGGTCGTCGCCGGAGTCGCCGCGGATGGATTCGGCGTCGTGGTCGGGGGCCGCACGGTCCCCGAGGTCGACGGCTGATTCGCCGTCGTCCCGCTCGGTCCGCCACCGCCCAGACCGAGCGAGCCGGGATCGGATGCTCCCCCGTCCTGCTTTCCAGCGGTACCGAGGGTGCCGGCGAGTCCGTCCCCGGGATCGGTCGGCGACACTGCCGGATTGATCATCGACATGCCGACGGTGGTCGGCCCGTCGGGGATCGCCGCGGTGGCCAGCATCGGATCGCTGTAGGCAGCGTTCATCGCGGTCGCGACCGTCGTACGCATACGGGCCTGATCGTCGGCATCCGCGTCGGGATCGGCCATCGCGCGGGCGATCTCGCGCAACAACGGCCCTTTCGACTTGGCGTCCGCCAGGGCAGTCGCCACGCCGCGAAGGTTGATGACCGCCGACTCGGCGATGGTGCTGGCCGCGGTGATCTCACCGGACAGGGTCGCCGCGCGGCGCTGACTGTTGGTCGCCGCGATGCCGGTCAACTTGTCGGCCGTCACGGCGAATACCGTCTCGACGTGCAGCGCAGCGGCCCGTGCGCGTTTGACCGCGGCCTCGAGCGCGGCGACATCGGCCGACGCCTGTTCGGCCCCCATCGAGTCCACCATGTCTGCCACCGCACCGACGTCGAGCGTCGACCACGGCGTCCGTCCCGCACGCGCCATGTCTACTTAGACGCACCCGGACGACGATCGGTTCCGTCCGGCCGCAAACTATTTCGCCGCTTGGTGGAACCGTTGCGCCCTGCGCTGCGTCCAAGTATGTAGAAGATGTTCACGACGAAGATGTCCACGGCGAGATGTCGCGTGAGCCGGAGACGCAAGAGCCAGAAACGAGGTGCCGATGAGCCCACCGCCCTGCACGACGATCCGCTGCGAGGACGATGCCTGGGCCGAACGAGCCCGAGTCGCCCAATGGGCTGCTGACGAGTTGACGGCATGTAGCGAGACAGTCTCCGGGGTTCTAGCGCGGAACTACATGGGTGATGGATGTTCCGAAGCGCCTCCGGTCTTCACCGATTTCGCCAATGCACTATTCCTGGGACCGTCAAGCTGGCGAGACACCCTAAACGCCCAGGCAACCTCCTTTGCGGAGTTGGCCCAGGCATCCCGCGCTGGTGGGCAAGCGATAGTCGGGCAGGATGAGATCAATGCGAAGCCACTTAGCAAATAGAGCCGCAGGCTGGATCGCGACCGTGCCCCTCCTTGTCGTGACGCTCTCGACCGTAAGTTGCTCGCGAGATCACCCCCTGCCGCGAGGGCCTGAAGACCTGGCACCAACACCACCAGTTGGCTCAGTTCCCTTTCCGAACCGACTCAACCCTGGCAACGACGGCACCTCGTATGAGCCCTGCTCAGTCTCAGCCAATGAAGTGATTTCCCTAGGCTGGAGTCCGACTTCCAAGCGTGACGCCGCCACAGTCGACAAGCAAACGGCGAGGGGGTGCATATGGCACGATGCTCAACTCGGATCTGTGTGGAGCGTCTCTCAGATCGTCGGCAACAGCCCGAGCCTGGATGCGTATCGGACGAGTCATCCTCACTTCACCTGGCTACCTGACGTGACGATCAATGGCCGCACCATCGGAGTCCATCTCATGGGCCCTTCGACCTGCGCAACCTCTGTCCAGAGTCAGCGCGCCGGTGTCAGCACAATCGTCAGTTACAACCGTGTGCCCGCCCCGCCCACATCGCAGATCTGCGACCGGGCGATCGCGTTTACCCGAGCCACGATCTCCCAGATGCCCATCTAGCCGCGCGGCCCTCGTAGCCCCGGCTACCCATATCGCCACAAGCACCACAGACAGCAGTCGCCCCCGACGAGTGATCGTCGGGGGCGACTGTTGCGGGGAGGCAAGCTCAGCGGTGCTGCGGACCCGGGCGCTGCGGGCCGGGACGCTGCGGACCCGGGCGCACCAGGCCGCGACGCTGCGGGGGCTGCGGGAACTGGTTGTGACGGCGACGGTGGTGGTGAACGAGGTGCTGGAACGGCATGGTTGCCTCCTGATCGGATGTTGGTCTCAGGCCGGATGACCTGTTACTCGCAAAGTTACGAACTCAATATTTGGACCAGCCAGCAGCAAACTATGCGTCGGCTATGGATGCACACCCTTGACAACCTACAACCATTTAGTTGTATATTGGCCTCGTGACCACGACCACCCTTTCCGACGACGAGGTCGACGCCCTGTTCCACGCACTGGCCGACCGCACCCGCCGCGACATCCTGCGGCGATCGCTGGCCGGCGAGTACTCGGTGAGCGCACTCGCGTCGCATTACGACATGAGTTTCGCCGCCGTGCAGAAGCACGTCGCCGTACTCGAACGGGCCGGCCTGGTCACCAAGCGGCGCTCCGGGCGCGAAGCCCTCGCATCCGGAGACGTCACCACGATCCGTTCGGTCGGCACCCTGCTGGACGAACTCGAACAGGTCTGGCGCGGCCGCGTGTCGCGCATCGACGACCTGCTCGCCGCCGAGAAGCTCCACCACCCCATCAAGTCCGCAACCCCCGAGGAGTGAGACCCATGCCCGTCATCGACGTCACCAAGGACCCCGACAACCGAACCCTGCGCATGACTGCCCGATTCGACGCCCCCGTCGACCGCGTCTGGGAGATCTACGCCGACCCCCGGCAGCTCGAACGCGTCTGGGGTCCGCCGACCTATCCCGCCACCTTCGTCCGCCACGAGCTGACGCCGGGTGGCCGCATGCACTACTTCATGACCAGCCCCGAGGGCGAGAAGTTCGCCGGCTTCTGGGTCATCACCGACGTCGACGCCAAGAATTCCTTCGCCTTCGAGGACGGGTTCGCGCTCGACGCCGACGACTTCACCCCCAACCCGGACCTCCCCGTTTCGGCCAACACCTACCGCTTCACCGTCGACGGCGGCGGGACGCGCGCGGAGTACGTCGGCGTCTACCCCACCGAGGAGGCGCTGGCCAAGGTCCTCGAAATGGGGATGGTCGAGGGCGCGACGGCCGCCATCAACCAGATCGACGAGTTGCTCAAGTCCAGCTGATCGGGCCGGTAGCATCCGCCGTATGCAGCATCTGGTCTTGACCGTCATCGGCGACGATCGCCCCGGACTCGTCTCGGCGCTCGCCGATGTCGTCGCCGCCAACGGCGGGAACTGGGAGCGCAGTCAGCTCGCGCAGCTCGAGGGCAAGTTCGCCGGCATCGTCGTCGTCGGCGTCACCGAAGACGATGCCGACGGTCTGCTCGCCGCCACCCGCGCGATCGACGACCTCGACGTCGCCGTGCACGCCGCCTCCGGCATCCCCGTCGTCGACGACGAGACGGTCACCCACCTGACGATCGGCGTGCTCGGCAACGACCGGCCCGGCATCGTCCGCGAATTGTCGACGGTCCTCGGCTCGCACGGCCTGTCCATCGAGAACATGACGACCGGCACGCGCGAGGCGCCGATGGCCGGCGGACTGTTGTTCGAGGCCCACTTCGACGTCCGGGTTCCCGCCGGAACCGATCTCGTCGACGTCCGCACGGAGTTGGAGCGCCTGGCCGCCGAACTCCTCGTCGACCTCGGTATCGACGAGGGCTGACGCAGGCCGACGCGTCAGCGCGACCGGGCGGGGCCGAACAATCCCACCATCGCGTCGATCCTGGCCTCCTCGAGTTCCGGGTCGAGGCGCCCGTGGCGGGCGAGTTCGCCCACGCCGTGCAGCATCGCCCAGAGCAGTTCGGCCCGCACCACCGAATCGGGCCCGTCCCCCACGCTGAGACGTAACACCTCGAACCCGTCGCGCAGCACGCGCGGCGTCTCGTCGGTGGCGAATTCGATGCTGGTCAGGGCCGTCGACATCGCCGCGTACACGGCCGGGTTCTGTCGCGCGAATCGCAGGTACGCGACGATGACCGGTCGCAGCCGGCTATCGGGAGCCGCCGATGCCGCGACCTTGAGTTCGGCCAGCAACCGCGTGAATCCGTCCACGACGACGCGCTCGACCATCTCCTCGCGCCCCCGGGGAAAGTGCTTGTAGAGGATCGGCTGACTGAACCCGATCTCGTCGGCGAGGCGGCGGACCGTGACGGCACTCCACCCCTCCTCCTCGGCGATGTCGCGCACCGCGTCGACGATGCGCTCCTCACGCGCCTCGAAGTCGGAGCCTTGCGTTCGCGGTGTCATGGGTATACGTTAGCACTGCTAACCATTAGCGTTGCTAACTCGGAAGGAACCCATCATGGAACTCGTCTTCGCCCTCACCGCCACCGCCGGAATCCTGGCCATCGCGGTGATCTTCGGAACCGACGTCCTCGCCGCCGTCGTACTGCGCAGCGTGTACGCCGACGTCGATGACCGCACACTCGTCCAGGCCGTCGGTCGCGGCCACTACTACGGCGACCGGCGCCTGCCCGTCGTCGGCGTACTCGGCGTCGTCATGTCAGCCGCGACCGCCGCCGTCGGCTTTCTGCACGGCTCGACGGCGGCCGGCTCCCTCGCCGCCGTCGCGCTCGCGATGCTGCTGATCTGGCTCGTGCTCTTCACCCGCATCTCGAAGCCCATCAACAAGGCGCTGACCGACGCGGCCCTGTCCGGCACGGTTCCCGCCGACGCCCGCGCCCTCCAACAGCGCTGGGAGTCGATCATCACCATCCGCTCGGTTCTGCAGGGCCTCGCGATCCTGCTCCTGTGCGTAGCGCTCGCGCTGATCTGACGTCGGCACAGCAGCTGCCGGTTTTCACGGTTTCTACCGAAGCAACGGTAGAAACCGTGAAAACCGGTAGCCGTTGTGTGCGGTCCTAGTCGAGGTCGTCGTGACGGACCAGTTGGCGGGCCGCCTCGGTGATCGACCCCGACATCGACGGGTACACCGAGAGCGTCGCGGCGATATCGCTGACCGTCAGCTTGTTCTGCACGGCCACCGCGATCGGCAAGATCAGCTCCGACGCGCGCGGCGCGACGATCACGCCGCCGATCACCACGCCGGTCTGCGGGCGGCAGAAGATCTTCACGAATCCGCGTCGCAGCCCGGTCATCTTCGCCCGGGCGTTGGTCGCCAGCGGCAGCATGATGGTGCGCGCCGGATACTCACCGGAATCGATCGCGGCCTGGGAGGCGCCGACGCTCGCGATCTCGGGCCGGGTGAAGATCGCCGACGCGACGGTCTTCAACCGCAGCGGCGCCACCCCCTCGCCCAGCGCGTGGTACATCGCGATCCGGCCCTGCATCGCCGCGACCGAGGCCAACGGCAGCAGACCGGTGCAGTCGCCTGCGGCATAGACACCGGGCACCGAGGTGCGCGAGACGCGGTCCACGGTGATGTAGCCGCCCTTGTCGGTGGCCACCCCGGCGCGGTCCAGACCGCACTTGGAGGTGTTGGGAATCGAGCCGACCGTCATCAGCACGTGCGACCCGGTGATCGTCTTCCCGTCGGCCATCTCCACGGTCACCTCGTCGCCCGAGCGGGTGACGCGGTCGGCACGCGCGTTCTTGATCAACTCGACCCCGCGCTCGGCCAGCACGTCCTCGAGTACCAGCGCGGCGTCCTCGTCGAAACCGGGGAGAACCCGGTCGCGGCTCGACACCAGCGTCACCTTCACGCCGAGTTCGGTGTAGGCGTGCACGAACTCGGCACCGGTGACACCCGATCCGACGACGATGAGGTGCGTCGGGAGTTCCTGCAGGTCGTAGAGTTCGCGCCAGGTGAGTATGCGTTCGCCGTCGGGCTGGGCGTCGGGCAGGATCCGCGGACGCGCACCGGTCGCGATCAGCACGACCTCGGCGTCGAGCACGGTCTCGGAACCGTCGACGCCGCGCGCGAGCACCTTGTGCTGCGCCGAGCCCAGCTCCGGGTCGGCCAACTCGCCGACGCCCTGGATGATCTTCACGCCCTCGCTGAGCAACCTCGCCTTGATGTCGGCCGACTGGGCGTACGCCAATTCCTTGACGCGGCGGTTGATCTCCGGGAGATCGACGTCTTTGAAGCTGATGTCGACGCCGAGATCGCCGGCGCGGCGCATGTCGGTGCGGATGCCCGAGGAGGCGATGAAGGTCTTCGACGGGACGCAGTCGTACAGCACGCAGGCTCCGCCGATGCCGTCCGCGTCGACGATCGTCGTGTCCGACCCGTAGGCGGCCGCGGCCAACGCCGCCTCGTATCCCGCGGGTCCTCCGCCGATGATCACGATCCTGGTCACTGCGAGTCTCCTGACTGTCGGCACGCCGCACCGGCTGCCCGGTGTCTGAGATCATTCTTGCGCAGACCCCGGCGGTTCGCGTGACGACCTCGGGAAGCACCGGCGGTGACACTCGTCCGGGCACCCGGGCGCTACTCTTGACCTCGCGCGTCCGCGCAGTCCGTTGTCACTTCGCCCCGAGGAGAATCCGTGGCGCTGTACGCCGCATACGGCTCGAATATGGATCCCGAGCAGATGGCGATGCGGGCACCGCACTCCCCCATGTCGGCGACCGGGTGGCTCGTCGGCTGGCGGCTCACCTTCGCCGGCGAGGACATCGGCTGGGAGGGATCACTGGCGACCGTCGTCGAGGACCGGGTCAACCCCGACGCCCGCGTCTTCGTCGTCCTCTACGACGTCCCCGACGAGGATGTGCACACCCTCGACCGCTGGGAGGGCTCCGAGCTGGGCGTCCACCGCAAGCTGCGGGCGCGCATCGAGACCACCGACGGCGCCGCGCTGGCCTGGATGTACGTGGTCGACGCCTTCGAGGGCGGCCTGCCGTCGGCGCGCTACCTGGGCGTCATGGCCGATGCGGCCGAGAAGGCCGGCGCCCCCACCGATTACGTCCAGGCCCTGCGCCTACACGAGGCGCGCAACGTCGGGCCCGGCCCGGGCGGCGACGTCGAGCCGGAGCTCTGAGTTCCCACTTTCATCCGAAATATGGGGTGCCGAGGGCATATCGCCCTCGGCACCCCTTATTCGAGACGTTTGTGGTGACTAGAGCAGCGACGCCGGCGTCTTGCGGGCGAGGTTCTCCAGCAGCGGGGCGCGCAGGCCGCGCTTGATGACCGCGAGATTCGCACCACCTGACGCGGAGCGCTCGGCGGCCACGGCCCGCGCACGGGCGAGAAGATCCTGTTCCGGCACCGCCTCCTCGACGATCCCGGTGGCGACGGCGTCGTCGGCCCCGTAGCGCCGCGACGTCAGCATGGCCTCGGTCGCCGTCGCATCGGTCAGCCGCGTACGCACCAGCGCAGCCATCCCCGCGGTGAACGGCATGTTCAGCGCCGCCTCGGGCAGCGACCAGAAGCCGCGCTCGGTGCGCATCACGCGATAGTCCGCGCACAGGGCGAGCATGGCCCCGGCACCGAAGGCATGCCCGTTGATCGCGGCCACGGTGGCCACCGGCAGGGTCAGGACCTTGGTGTAGACGGCATGGACGGCGTCGAGATATTCGGGCAGCTTGTCGGCGTTGGCGAACACGTAGTCGGTGTCGAGGCCGTTGGTGAAGAACTTGCCGGTCGCCGTGATCACCAGCCCCTTCTTCGACGCCGCGCCGGCCTCGGCAACCTCGTCGAGCGCCGCGTTCACGGCGTCGATCCACCCGAGGGCGAACCGGTTCTCGGGGTTGGCCTCGTCGAGTTCAACGCCTTCGGTGCCCAGGTAGAGCTCGTACACATCGTCGGATTCACGCAGAAACGGCATGGTAGGCACTCTAGTGCCCGCCGATTGCGTCCGTCGCGCACCGGGGTGGGGCGGGGCCGATACCGTGATGGGCATGACGCTGACCGACCCGACCACCGATCCGGCGGCCGCGGCCACCGCGGCCGCGGAATTCATCGCGACGACCACCGGGTGCCCGACGCATGACACCGCCATCGTCCTCGGGTCGGGTTGGTCGGCGGCAGTGGACGCGTTCGGCGAACCCGATGCCCGCATCCCGATGGCCGATGTCCCCGGCTTCACCGCACCGGGTGCCGCCGGACATGACGGCTCGATCCTCTCGACGCGCGTCGGCGCGCACCGGGTGCTGCTGCTGGCCGGTCGGATCCACGCCTACGAGGACCACGACCTCGCCCGCGTCGTCCACCCGGTCCGCACCGCGGCCGCCACCGGATGCCGCCGCGTCATCCTGACCAACGCCGCAGGTGGGGTGAACCGCACCTATCGCGTCGGACGCCCGGTCCTCATCGGCGACCAGATCAACCTCACCGGCCAGTCCCCGCTGCGGGGCGCCGACTTCGTCAACATGGTCGACGCCTATTCACCGCGGCTGCGCGCGCTGGCGCGGGAGGTCCACGCCGTCGTCGACGACGAGCCGCTGGCCGAAGGGGTGTACGCAGGGTTGCGGGGACCGCAGTACGAGACACCGGCGGAGATCGGGATGCTCGCGACGATGGGCGCCGATCTGGTGGGTATGTCCACCGTCCACGAGACGATCGCCGCGCGCGCCGCCGACATGGACGTACTCGGCATCTCCCTGGTCACCAACCTCGCCGCCGGCATCACCGGTGAGCCGCTGAGCCATGCGGAGGTGCTGGCCGCCGGACAAGACGCCGCCGGTCGGATCGGCGATCTGCTGGCCGGGATCGTCGGGCACCTCGATGCCGCCTGACCCCGCACCGGGCCAACCGGGGCAACTGCGCTTCGGCACCGCCGGGCTGCGCGGCCCGGTTCGTCCCGGTCCGGGTGGGATGAACGACGAACTCGTCGCCCGGGCCACGTGGGCGGTCGGCGAATGGCTGCGCGCGGCCGGGCACGGCAGCGCGACGGTGGTCGTCGGGCACGACGCCAGACACGGCTCGGAGGACTTCTTCGCGACGACGACGCAGGTCCTGGCCGCCGCCGGATTCGACGTGGTCGCCCTACCCGGCACCTCCCCCACCCCGCTGGTCGCCTTCGCCTGCCGCGACCTGGCCGCCGCGGCCGCCGTCCAGATCACGGCGTCGCACAATCCCGCCGGTGACAACGGGTACAAGCTGTACGCGGGAATCGGATCCGACGTCGCGGGCGCACAGATCGTCGGCCCGGCCGATCAGCAGATCGAGGAGCTGATGTACCGCGCGCCGACGACGATCCCCCGTCGCCCGGTCGCACCCGATGCCCGTGCACGGCACAACCGCGCGCGTTACCTGGACCGACTTCTGACGCGGTTCGGACGATCCCCCGATCCACTGCGCATCGCCCTCACCCCGATGCACGGGGTGGGCGGACAGATCGCGCTCGGCGCCTTGCGCAACGCCGGTTTCGACGATGTCCACGTCGTCGACGAGCAGTTCGCGCCCGATCCCGACTTCCCCACCGTCGCCTTTCCGAATCCCGAGGAGCCGGGCGCGACCGACCGCCTGCTGCGGCTCGCCGCCGAGATCGACGCCGACCTGGCCGTCGCACTCGACCCGGACGCGGATCGCTGTGCGATCGCCATTCCGGAGGATGGCCGATGGCGGCTGCTCACCGGCGACGAGACCGGTGCGATCCTCGCGCACCGGCTCGCCGTCCCCGACGGAGTGGTGGCCAGCAGCATCGTGTCGGGCACACTCGCCGCCGCGGTCGCGGCGGCCGCCGGCGCCCGCCCGGCGCGGACGTTGACCGGCTTCAAGTGGCTGGTCCGCGCCGGTGAGCCGCTGGTCTACGCCTACGAGGAGGCGATCGGTCACTGCGTCGATCCCGACGCGATCCGCGACAAGGACGGCATCGGCACCGCGGTGCTTCTCGCGCAGATCGCCGCCGGGGTGCGCCGCGACGGAAGGTCGCTGAGCAGTCTGCTCGACGACCTGTCGACGCGCCACGGGCTGCACGTCACCGTCGGAAGATCGGTGCCGCTGACGACACCGGCGGCCGCAGCGCAGACGATGACGGCGCTGCGCGGGGCGACGACCCGCACCGTGGCCGGCATCGAGTGCGCGCTGTCCGACTACGCCGGCCGCGACGACGACCTGCGCACCGATGCCGTCGAATTCACCGGCTCCGACGGCGACACCGGTCTGCGCGCGCTGGTCCGCCCCTCGGGAACCGAACCGAAACTGAAGGTTTACGTCGAGGTCGTGATGCCGTTCCCACCGGACCCGGCGACGAGGCGACAGACCAGACGGGAGGCGGACGCCCTGGCCCGACGGGCCGCTGACGCACTTGTGCGTTAGACGCCGCGTCTGCTCCCTACTATCAGTCCATGACCAACCAGTACCCGCCGAGCGAGTGGCCCACCGAGCGCATGCCCGGCGACCAGTGGCCGGGCGCCACGACCGGCCCGGTGTATCAGGGCGCGCCCGCTGACGCCTACCCCGCGCCGCGGGCAGCACGCTCGTCCCTGCCGATCGTCCTGGCGGTTCTGCTCGTCGGCGCACTGGCGGTCGTCGGCGTCGCCCTCGGAGTGGTCCTGATCGGCAAGAACGACAAGGCCACCACTCCCGCGCCGAGTGTGGCCGCGCCAGTCAGCCCGGATGTCGTGACCACGACGACGACCACGACCGTCACCGCGCAAACTCCCGCACCCGCGCCCGGGGGCTCCGCGCCCTTCACCGGGACCGACGGCCAGGGCTTCCTGAGCGGCACCGCCCGGTGCAACGTCGACGACCCGGCTGTGTTCATCGGCCGGACGAATCGCTCCGAGGTGGTGGTGTGCCGGGCCGCGTCGAGTTCCGGTGGCCTCTACTACAAGGGGTACGCGGACGGTTCCGCCTCGCCCGACGTGAGTTGGCCGCGGATGATCGGGTCGACCTATGTGTTCACCAGCGGAAACACCACCTACGAGGTGGGTCCATCTGCGCTGACGATCCGTACGCCGGGCGGCGACGTCACCGAGGCGTGGATCGACGTGTGGCGGCGCTGACGAGACGCTAGGCGCGTCGCGGTCGCCGACGCGAAGCGGTGTTGGGGAACCGCCGGGCGTCGCGGTGCGTCCAATTCGACATGACCGTCTCATTGCACGCACCCACCGCACACCGTTTCGCCTCGGACCACGCCGACGTCGGCGCGCGCACGGCCGCCGGAGCCGCGTCGATCCGGGGCGACGCCGGCGCTCTCGTCCCCACCTTCGGACTGATCGGCGCCGAATTCCTCGCCGCGACGGCCGAGGTGCTGGACCGTTGCGCACACCACCTCGACCGAACCGCGGCCCGGCACGTCGACATCGCCGAGTCGACGAGAAGCGGCGTCGAGGCCTACCAGGGCACCGACGCCGCGGCCACCCGCGCGCTGGGGGTGTGACATGACCGGAGTCGACGCCCTGATCGCCCCGCTGCGCGCATTGCTCACCACGCTCGGGACCGGTGATCTCCCGCCGAACAGTCCGGTATCGGCGTTGGAGCGCACCGCGACGGCTTCCCGCCGGGCGGCCGACGACGCCGAGCGCACGGCACGGTCGCTGCCGGGCGGCTGGTCGGGGAACGGTGGTACCGCGGCAGCCGCTGCCGCCCGCTCGGCCGGACGGCGACACCGTCGGTCGGCGGCGACGGGCACGTCGGCGACGGCGATCGTCGAGACGGCGAGTGCGCGAGTCAAGCACGCTGCCACCGAGCTCTCGCGCCTCCTGGATTCCTTTGCCCGAGTGGCGAACTCCCTCGGTCCGACCGTCTACAGCATCGAAGGGCTGATGGCGCTGCTGCCGGTCGCGCTCGACCATGTAGGACGGGGTGCCGCCATCGTCGCGAAGACCCAGCACGAGTTGTCCGGGGATGCGGCCAGGCTCCTCGCCACGGCGAAACACCTGACACCCCAACCGGTTCCGCGCCACTCTCGACCACCGGCCATGCTCGTCGACCACGGCAGGGACGGCAAGCAGCCGACCGACCATTCACTCGCGGTCACCCTCCCCAACGGGAAGACGGTGTACGCGCCCAACGCCCGCGCGGCCACCGCGGTTCGGGCCGCGCTGAGCCAGCGCGGCGTGCCCTACCGGTGGGGCGGGACGACTCCGAACGGCTTCGACTGCAGCGGGCTGACGCAATGGGCCTATCGTCGCGCCGGATTGGAGATCCCCCGGCTGGCACAGGACCAGGACGACGCCGGGGTCCGGGTCGACCAAGCCCATCTCCAACCCGGCGACCTGGCCGTGTGGGACGGACACGTCGCGATGGTCATCGGAGATGGGCTGATGGTGGAGGCGGGCGATCCCGTCCAGGTCAACCCGGTCCGCACCGGCAACCTCGGAATGGGCTTCCAGGGGTTCTACCGGCCGCGGTGAACGGAGTTCGCCGGGCTGACTACTTCAGCCAGGTGGCGACGCCGCCGTGGTCGGCGCAGGTGCCCGAGTGATGCTGACTGGTCGACCAGCTGCCGTCCTTGCACTGGGCGGTCGCGCCGTTCGGCTTGGTCTTGTTGTCCGGCTTGGCGTTCGGCTTCGGCGACGACTTGGGGGCCGGCGACGACTTGGGCGCCGGAGCGGACTTGCTCTTCGGGGTCTTCGATTCCGGCTTCGGCGCGGCCTTCGACTCCGGGCTCTTGGGCGCCGGGCTCGTCTTGCTCTTCGGGGTCTTGGACTCCGGCTTCGGCGCGGCCTTGGACTCCGGGGACTTCTTCTTCGACTCCGGGGCCTTCTTCTTCGGCGCCGGCTTCGGCTTCGACGGCGCGGGCTGCTGCTTGGACGTCGAAGGCGCCGGCGCGGCCTGGGCGGCGGCCCCCACACCGAAGACGAGGCCACCGGCGACCGCGACACCGGCAACGGCGGTGGTGATTGAACGGAACATCATCGGACTCTCCTCCGGATCGACGGGGGCAACGGTCGTCCGACCGCCCCCGCAACGGAGGGTAAACGGCTTTGGCCTAGCCGTCACCACTTGCGCCCGCTATGTCCGAAATAGGGTCTGAACTGGTCCGATCTGCCCGTTTCTCCACGCCGCGGTGACGTATGCGCTGCCACAGCGAGGGTTTGCGCGACTCGTCGTCGTCGCCGGTCGACTCGAAGTCGTCGACCCATGTGGCGCCCTTGTAGACCGAGCGGTACATGTTGACGGTCGTCACGATGATGATCATCAGCACCGGGCCGAACACGATGCCGGCGAACCCGAACATCTGCATACCGGCGAACACCGCCAGCAACATCAGCGCCGGGTGCAGATGTGCGTTGCGGGGCACCAGCATCGGCCGCAGGAAGTTGTCGACGTTGGTAATGACGATCAGGTGGAAGAAGAAGACGAACAGGCCGCCGACGATGTTGCCGGTCAACGCCATCCCGATACCGAGCGGCATGGTGACGATGCCGCTGCCGAGCGGAATGATCGAGAGCACGGTCAAGAAGATGACGAACATGAAGAACGCTTGGTGGATCCCGCCGACATAGATCGAGATGGCGCCGAGGAGCCCCTGCACGAAGGCGATGACGAATTGGCCGCGAACCGTCGCGGTCACCATCGACCCGATCTTCTCGAGGTAGATGTCGGATACCTCGGGCCCGAGCGGGTTGAGATCCTTGAACAACTCGACGACCTTCGACGCGTTGGTCATCAGCGCCAGGAAGACGTAGAGGAAGATGATGGCCATCGTCACCGTCGTCGCGAGGCCGCCCGCCGAATCCCGGGCCAGGCCGAGCGCGAACTTCCCGGCGGCCTCGGCGATGTTGGACACCCAGTCGCGGACCGTGTCCAGCGAGACCGGCTTGACGTGGACGAAGGGCACCTTGGCGATCAGCCCGTTCACGGAGTCGAGCAGATGCTGGCCGACTTTCGTCAGGTCCGTCTTGTCCAGCCACTGCCGCACGCTCGAGACCATCTGGGCGATCTGGATGCCGGCCATCGTGAAGATCCCCGCGAGCGGCACCCCGACGATGAGGATCGCGCTGAGCAAGGTGAGAAACGACGCCAGTCCCGAACTCATCCGCTTGACGAGCCACCGGTAGATCGGCTGGAACAGGTAGGCCAACACCGCCGCGAACGCGATCAAGACCAGATAGTGGCGCAGGAAGTAGGCGCCGAAGCCCAACGCGACGATCGTCATGATCGCGAGCGACCGACGCTCGTTGGGGGTGAACGTCGCCAGCATCGTCCAATCGTAGACAGAAGGGTCGCGGCAGACCGGGCAACGCCGCAGATGTGCGTCGCACGTCGATTGCGGCCCGGGTGGGGCACCCGGGGGATGCCTTCGTTACGCTTTCCCCATGGCCGGAGACATCGTCCCCATTGAGCTGGGTCTCACCGAAGGAAACGCCTACACCCTCTGGGCCCCGCGCTGGCGGGAGGACGACGAGGAGTGGGAGGCCTTCCTCGGGCTGGGCGAGAACCTGTACGGGTTCGACGACGTCGCCCACCTCGTCGGATACATCCGCAGCACCGACGAGGAGCACGACCTCGTCGATCATCCCGAGTGGCCGACGGTCGTCGAGCTGCAGGGCGACGAACTCGTCCCGGACAAGCGGCACACCTACGACCTGATCGGCGTCCCGGAGTTGGCCGCCGAGGACCCGACGCCGCAGAACATCGCCGACCTCGAGGACGCGCTGGAAATCGTCCGCATCCTGGGCGAGGTCTGCGAGATCGCCCCGATCACCAAGTTCTTCAACGGCAATCCGATCCTCGGCGCCGTCACCGCGGGTACCCGCAACTTCGTGGGCCGCGACGGCCAGGACCTCTGGGTCCGCATCGGGCGGCTCATCGCCAAGCACTGGGACGACGTGATCGACTCGCTCGACGAACTGGTCACCACCCCCGACGTCGACGAGGCGGCGGTCGCGGCCGCCGAGGCCGAGTTGGCCGCGGCGGCATCGGCCGAAGACTCCGACGAGCCCGACGACGACGATCTCGACCTGGTCGGCGAGGACGCCGACGGGGCATCGGCCCTCGTCGACTCGGATTCCGACGACGACCGCGACACCGAGGCGGCCGAACTGCTCGACGGGGATATCGACGAGGACGACTTCTGGGTCAACGTCGGCATCGACCCGATCCAGATCACCACCGGCGACGGCGAATACCTGTCGCTGCGCTGCTACCTCGACGACGAGCCGGTCTTCCTCGGCAAGAACGGCACGATCTACGTGTTCACCTCGGTGCGGGCGATCACCCGGTTCCTCGCCGAGGAGGACGACCACGACCTGGCGAAGGTGTCGACCTTCGACGACGTCCGCGCGGCGGCCACCGACGGATCGCTGGAGTTCGAGGTCTTCGAGGACAACGTCTACGTGCTGCCCGGTTTGGCCGAGGACATCGCCGACGGTCCGCGCCGCATCGACGGCGAGCAGCTCGACCTCGCCGTCGAACTGCTCCTCGACGCCGCCGACTACGCCGGCGACGACTCCGCGGGTGAGGCCCTCAGCTCGACCACCCCGCTGGGCTGGTTCGTCGACTATGCGACGAACCCCGACCCCAAGCGGCTGGCGCCGAGTCCGCCCTTCGACAACGAGTCCGAGGTGTTCCGCGCTTTGGTCCACGAATTCGAAGACCGCATCGAGCGCAAGTCCTAGGTCGCGATACGCCGATCAGGCTCGCCTGGTAGCCAGGTGGCCGTGAGACAGTGGTCGAGTGCCGTAGACGGTGGTCGAGTGCCGACGAGGCGCTAGACGCGTTGGTCGAGTGCCGTAGACGGTGGTCGAGTGCCGACGAGGCGCTAGCCGAGTCGGTGTATCGAGACCGCGCTAGACGCGTTGGTCGAGTGCCTTCGAGGCGCTAGCCGAGAAGGTGTATCGAGACCAAGGTGTATCGAGACCAAGGTGTATCGAGACCCCATCTTCTTACAGTCCTAGTCGATCAAACCGGCGACCAATTCGGCATAGCCCGGTTTGATCACCTCGTCGATCAGCGTCATGCGCTCGTCGAACGGGATGAAAGCAGATTTCATCGCATTGACGGCGAACCGCTCGAAATCGGCCCAGTCGTACCCGAATCGATCGGCCAGCAATGCGCATTCGCAGCTCATCGTCGTATCGCCCATGAGTCGGTTGTCGGTGTTCACCGTCACCCGGAACCGCAGGCGGGCGAGGATGTTGAAGGGATGCGACGCCAGGTCCGGCACCGCGCCGGTCTGCACGTTCGACGACGGGCACAGTTCCAACGGAATCCGCTTGTCGCGCACGTAGTTGGCGACGTCGCCCAGCGTCGCGCCGGCGAACGAGGCGTCGGCCGGATCGGCCCCGGACGGGAGCGCGACGTCGTCGATGACCCGGACGCCGTGGCCGAGGCGGTCCGCCCCGCAGTACCCGATGGCCTCCTTGATCGACGGCAGTCCGAAGGCCTCCCCCGCGTGGATCGTGTAGCGCATGCACTGGGCGCGCAGGTAGTCGAAGGCGTCGAGGTGCCGCGTCGGCGGATTGCCCGCCTCCGCACCGGCGATGTCGAAGCCGACCACCCCGTCGCGGCGGAAACGGACGGCGAGTTCGGCGATCTCGGTCGAGCGCGCGGCGTGGCGCATCGCGGTGACCAGGCACCCGACGACGATCGGACGTCCCGCGGCCGCCGCGGCACGCTGACCGTCGGCGAATCCGGCGAGCACCGCTGCGACGACGTCGTCGAGGCTCAGCCCCTGCTCCAAGTGCAACTCGGGCGCGAAGCGCACCTCGGCGTAGACGACGCCGTCGGCGGCGAGATCCTCGACGCATTCGTAAGCCACGCGGCGCAGGGCCGCCTCCGTCTGCATCACCGCAACGGTATGGCCGAAGGTGCGCAGGTACCGGACCAGCGAACCGGCGTTGGCGTTGTCGACGAACCACCGGCGCAGCCGTTCGGGGTCGTCGGTGGGCAGCTCGTCGTACCCCGATTCCCTGGCGAGGTCGATGATCGTCGACGGCCGCAGTCCCCCGTCGAGGTGATCGTGAAGCAGGACCTTGGGGGCGCGCCGCAGTGCCTCGATCGTCACGGCCGGTGGCGATGTGACCGGCGGGGATGGAGTCGTCATCTATCGAGCGTGACACATCCCGAGGGTGAGACATTGTGCACACTGCGATCCCGGCCGCAATATTGCGTTAACAGCTGGTAACCCAGTCTGACCGCGCACTTTCCGACCCAATACCAGAACCTGCATTGGTAAGGCAAACCTTAGTTCCGGAGTGTTAGACGGTCAGATTCCTCGGGTCGGTTTCAGCCGCTTCTTTTCTGGGTTTAGAGTCATGGATATCTGGTCCATTGCAGATCCACGTCGGAGGCCATATTCGCCATGAGCACACCCACCCAGGCACCCGCTCCGGTGCGCAAAGTTTCGCTGTACCGCGGTGATCCGGGAATGTGGGCGTGGGTCCTGCAGCGGATCACGGGCGTCTCGATCTTCTTCTTCCTCTTCGTGCACGTGCTCGACACGGCGGTCATCCGGATCAACGAGGACGACTACAACGCGATCATCCACACCTACAAGTCTCCGATCATCGGCCTCATGGAGATCGGCCTGGTGTTCTGCGTGCTCTTCCACGCCTTCAACGGCGTCCGGGTCATCCTCATCGACTTCTGGTCGAAGGGTCCCCGCTACCAGCGCCAGATGCTGTGGGTGGTCGTAGCCATCTTCGTCGTCGTGTTCGGCCTCGCCGCGGCGCGCCTGCTGCAAATCCTCATCACCCACGCGCTCTGAAGGAATAGCTGATGACCACCGCCGCTCCGCAGCCCGCCAAGACGCTCCTCACCGACCACGACCGCCCGCCGTCACTGGACAACCCGCGCTCCCCGCGCAAGCCCAAGGGCGGGAACTTCGAGAAGTACGCCTGGCTGTTCATGCGCTTCTCCGGAATCCTGCTCATCTTCCTCGTCATCGGGCACATGGCGATCATGCTGACCTGGGACAGCGGCGTGCA
Organism: Gordonia sp. X0973; assembly: GCF_013348785.1. Taxonomy (NCBI): domain Bacteria; kingdom Bacillati; phylum Actinomycetota; class Actinomycetes; order Mycobacteriales; family Gordoniaceae; genus Gordonia; species Gordonia sp. X0973. The sequence continues at coordinate 1,132,712 of NZ_CP054691.1, read as the reverse complement.
CCGCATCAGCGCCGACTTCGTCAAGCAGCGCTGGGCCAGCCCCGGCTGGCAGATCTGGGATCTGACGATGCTGTGGCTCGCCGAGCTGCACGGCGGCAACGGTGTGCGCACCGTCATCGCCGACTACACCCGCAAGGACTCCACCCGCTTCTGGCTGAACCTGCTGCTCGGCGTGTCGATGGTCCTGGTCCTCGTCCTGGGCACCTACGCCCTGCTGACCTTCGGCAAGTAGCCGTAGCCAACCCCTCAGCCCAACCGCGACCCTGTCACAAGGAGACCCACCAGCCATGCAGGAACACCGTTACGACGTGGTCATCGTCGGCGCTGGCGGCGCCGGGATGCGGGCGGCCATCGAATCCGCCCCCCGCGCCCGCACCGCGGTCCTCACCAAGCTCTACCCGACTCGCAGCCACACCGGCGCGGCACAGGGCGGCATGTGCGCCGCCCTGGCCAACGTCGAGGAGGACAACTGGGAGTGGCACACCTTCGACACCGTCAAGGGCGGCGACTACCTCGCCGACCAGGACGCCGTCGAGATCATGGCCAAGGAGGCCATCGACGCGGTGATCGACCTGGAGAAGATGGGTCTTCCGTTCAACCGCACCCCCGAGGGCAAGATCGACCAGCGCCGCTTCGGCGGGCACACGCGCGACCACGGCAAGAGCCCGGTCCGCCGCGCCTGTTACGCCGCGGACCGCACCGGCCACATGATCCTGCAGACCCTGTACCAGAACTGCGTCAAGCACGACGTCGAGTTCTTCAACGAGTTCTACGCCCTCGACATCACCCTCTCGGAGAACGAGGACGGCGAGAAGGTCGCCACCGGCGTCGTCGCCTACGAGCTGGCCACCGGCGAGATCCACGTCTTCCACGCGAAGTCGATCATCTTCGCCACCGGCGGCTCCGGCCGCATGTACAAGACCACCTCCAACGCCCACACCCTGACCGGTGACGGCATGGGCATCATCTTCCGCAAGGGACTGCCGCTGGAGGACATGGAGTTCCACCAGTTCCACCCGACCGGGCTCGCCGGCCTGGGCATCCTCATCTCCGAGGCGGTCCGCGGCGAGGGCGGCATCCTGCGCAACGTCGACGGCGAGCGCTTCATGGAGCGCTACGCCCCGACGATCAAGGACCTCGCCCCGCGCGACATCGTCGCCCGCTCGATGGTGCTCGAAGTCCTCGAGGGCCGCGGCGCCGGGCCGAACAAGGACTACGTCTACATCGACGTGACCCACCTCGGCGAGGACGTCCTCAACGAGAAGCTCCCCGACATCACCGAGTTCGCCCGCACCTACCTCGGCGTCGACCCGGTCACCGAGTACGTGCCGGTCTATCCGACCTGCCACTACGTCATGGGCGGCATCCCGACCAACGTCGAGGGCCAGGTCCTGGCGAACAACGAGGAAGTCGTCCACGGCCTGTACGCGGCCGGCGAGTGCGCCTGCGTGTCGGTCCACGGCGCGAACCGCCTGGGCACCAACTCGCTGCTCGACATCAACGTCTTCGGCCGACGCGCCGGCATCGCGGCCGCCGAGTACGCCAACACGCACGACTTCGTCGACATGCCGGAGCACCCGACCGAGATGGTCGACGAGTGGCTCGAGACCGTGCTGTCCGAGCACGGCAACGAGCGCGTCGCCGACATCCGCACCGAGTTGCAGCAGCTGATGGACAACAACGCCTCCGTGTTCCGCACCGAGGAGACGCTGACCACCGCGCTCGACGGCGTGCGGGCGCTGAAGGAGCGCTACAACCACGTGCGCGTCCACGACAAGGGCAAGCGGTTCAACAGCGACCTCCTCGAGGCGATCGAACTCGGCTTCCTCCTGGAGATGGCCGAGGTCACCGTCGTCGGCGCGCTCAACCGCAAGGAGTCGCGCGGCGGCCACGCCCGCGAGGACTACCCCAAGCGCGACGACGCGAACTTCATGAAGCACACGATGGCGTACAAGAAGGGCACCGGCCTGATCGCCGACATCGAACTGGATTACAAGCCCGTGGTCCAGACCCGCTACGAGCCGATGGAGCGCAAGTACTGATGACCGCAACCGTCGAAGAGACAATCACGCAGAACGATCCGCCGCTGCCGCCGGTTCCGGCCGAGGCCCGGATGGTGAACCTGAAGATCGCCCGGTTCAACCCCGAGAACCCCGACGCCGCCGGTTTCGAGACCTTCCGGGTCCCCGCGCTGCCGACCGACCGTCTGCTCAACCTCCTGCTGTACGTGAAGGGCTACCTCGACGGCACCCTCACCTTCCGCCGGAGCTGCGCGCACGGCGTCTGCGGTTCCGACGCGATGCGGATCAACGGCGTCAACCGGCTGGCCTGCAAGCTCCTCATGAAGGACCTGCTGCCCAAGGACGCGGGCAAGGAACTCACCATCACGGTCGAGCCGATCAAGGGCCTGCCGGTGGAGAAGGACCTCGTCGTCGACATGGAGCCCTTCTTCGACGCCTACCGCGCCGTGAAGCCCTTCCTGATCACCAGCGGCAACGAGCCCACCAAGGAGCGCATCCAGTCGCAGAAGGACCGCGCGCGGTTCGACGACACCACCAAGTGCATCCTTTGTGCGTGTTGCACGACGAGTTGCCCGGTCTTCTGGAACGAGGGCTCGTACTACGGCCCGGCCGCGATCGTGAACGCGCACCGCTTCATCTTCGACAGCCGCGACGAGGGTGCGGTCGAGCGCCTCGACATCCTCAACGAGGTCGACGGCGTATGGCGCTGCCGCACCACCTTCAACTGCACCGATGCCTGCCCCCGCGGCATCCAGGTCACCCAGGCCATCCAGGAGGTCAAGCGCGCGCTGATGTTCTCGCGCTGATCCCTACGGCACCGACCACCGCGAGCCCCGTCGATTCTCCTTCTCGACGGGGCTCGCGCCTTTTGCAATGCCCGCCGGGAGGAGCGTTCGGGCGCCGGAGGGATCCGTTCGGCGCGCCGGTGCGTCTAAGGAATATGACCGCAACGCTGATCCGCATCCTGTCCGCCTCCTTCCTTCTTCTCTGGCCGCCCCTGGCCGCGAACGCCCCGGCTCATGCCGCCCCGCCGCGCACTCCGCCGACATCGGCCCTTCCCTCGTCCGCACCGTCGCCTCCCGCACCCGCCGCGGTCGCGTCGAAGGGTGACCGGATCGCCCTCACGCTCGTCTCCGACGTGCGCGAGAACGGTGTGTCGGCCTGGTACGACTCGTTGGCCCGGCCCCGCCGGCAGGAGCAGACCGTCCTCGTCGAGCAGTCCGGACCCGACCGTCTCTGGACGTCGACGCTCGTCTACACGGCGCAGACGGCCGTGCGATTGACGGTCGACTTCACCACCGAGGGTGAACTGGCGCGCTGCATCGTCGCTCGCAACGGTGAGATCATCGACGCGCAGACCTCGGTGGATCGCGGCGGCCAGGTCAGGTGCGCGGCGCGGTGAGCGCGCCGTCGCGGTCCGACTCCGGACCGCCGCGCCTTGTTAGGGTTGGGCGTGCACTTCTCGGGGGACTCACGCGGCTACCGTCGCGCCGTTCGCGGCGCCGCCGTCGTCGTGGCCGGATCGTTTATCGCGGCAACCGCCTTCTTCGGCTCGACGGTAGGGACCGCCAGATCGCTAGCGGAGCCGCCCGGGTTCGACCCGGCCGCGGTTCCGACCACCCCGGCGACCGACCACTGCCCGCACAAGCTGGCCGCACCGGCACCGGTCGACACCTCGGAGGTGCCGAAGCCGGGGATGACCGCACCCAAGCCGCTCCCCGTTCAGGAACCGCCGATCGGTGGACCCCGACTCGGCGAGTGCGGGGTCATCACCGCGACCGGGATGGGGGCGCCGCCGGCGCGCCTGACGTCGGCGGCGTGGCTGGTCGCCGATCTCGGAACCGGCGACGTGCTCGCCGCGAAGGATCCGCACGGACGCTACCGCCCGGCGTCGACGATCAAGGTGCTGCTGGCACTGGTGGCCCTCGACGAGTTGCAACTCGACTCCCCCGTCGTCGTCGAGAAGTCCGAGTGGGAGACCGAGGGCGACTCGTGCGGCACCGGGCCGCGCGGCCGCTACACGAACCGCGACATGCTGACCGGGCTGCTCATGGTCTCCGGCAACGACTGCGCGATGGTGATCGCCCGTGAACTCGGCGGCGTCGACGCGACGCTGACCAAGATGAACGACCGCGCCAAGAAGCTCGGCGCCCTCGACACGCGTGCGGCCTCGCCGTCGGGTCTCGACGCGCCCGGGATGTCGGTCTCGGCCTACGACCTGGCGCTGATCTTCCGTGCGGCACTGCGGAATCCGACGTTCCGCCAGCTCATCGGCACCCGGCAATACCGCTTTCCCGGATACCCGCCGCGCCCGGAGATCCCCGGCGACCCCGACCACCCGGCCTACGACATGTTCACGTCGAACAACCTGCTCGTCGAGGGCTATCCGGGGGTGATCGGCGGCAAGACCGGGTACACCGACGATGCGCTCAAGACCTTCGTCGGCGCCGCGCACGTCGGCTCGCGCGACGTGCTGATCGTGCAGCTCTACGGTTTGTCGGTGGAGACGTCGTCCTACTGGACGCAGGCCAAGGACCTCCTGGCCTGGGGCGGCCGCGCGCCGACCGGCGCGTCGATCGGAACACTCGACGCGGTGTCGTCGCAGAAGACGACCGGCAAGGCGTCGGGCCCCTCCCCCACTTCCGTCCCGAGTCACCCGATTGCCGCACCGGCGGGCGAGCCGGCGTCCCAGCCGACCGGCATCCTCGGCAACAGCCTGGTCCTCGGCCTGATCGCCGCCGTCGTGGTCGGCGGTCTCGGCTTCCTCGGGATCCGCATCATCTCCAAGCGCTGACGACGGCCATCCGAAGGACTATGGGGCTCAGTAGCCCCAGTCCGGGTTTCCGTTGCACTTGAAATCTGTGCAGATCTTCTTCCAGTCAAACTTCCACAGCCCGCCCTCGCGGATGTAGTAGAAGTTCATCGACGTCGCCGGGAACCCGGCCATGACGCCGTCGCCGCGAGCCTTCATGCGGTTGCCGGTGATCGTCGGGCTCGAGAAGCGACCGCTGATGGAGAAGAAGTCGTACGACGACGACATCGCCATCACGCTCTTGACCGACTTCTGCACCTTCGGCGTATCACCCTTGTAGGTCACGGCCAGTTTGGGCCCCATCGGGATGCTCGGGTTCCAGAACGCGGCGAACTGGCGCTCGAGCTGGTTGGCGGAGGGCTTCTCGGAGCGGACGCTCAGCCACGACGCCGTCGACCCTCTCACCCCCACGTCCGCCTGTGCGGGCGCAGTGAGACCGGCGGCGACGAGCAGCGCGAAGAAGCCTGCCGCTATCGCACGAATCAGTGTGGACATGCGTTTACCTCCAGATTGGCCATTTGTTTGGCAAGGCAAACCTAACATAGCGCAGTAGGCAGCACTAGATTCGGCGGCCCCTCACGCGCGACGGTCGGGCTGGACCTCGTCGACGGGCTCGGTGGCGCACCAAGCGTTGACTCAGTCGGGCAGCTTCTTAAGCGTCAGCTTTGCTTGTTTGCGAACCTCGCTGTCGGGATCGTCGACGTACTGCTCAATCGTCGGATGCAAGCCACTCGGCAACGGCTTGAACTGTCGCATCGAGCGGAGGCAGAAGGGGCGGACGCTCGGATCGGCAAGCTGGTCGACGACGAGCTGCAAACCTTCGTCGATCCCCTGCTTACAGATCCAATCGATGATGCCAGCCCGACCGTATCCAAGGCTGCGGTCGGCGGCCGCCGCCGACATCCGCTTATAGTCGGTCGGCACTGCCAGGTAACCGAGCGCGTTCCCAACGGCGGCCATATTCACCTCGGGCATCGGTGGCTCGACATACAGCTGGTCGAAGAGCACCGGCACCGCCTCGGTACCCATCGCGTCAATGGTCGTCAGCGTCCGGGCCAGCGTTTCGCGCAATTGAGCGATCTCACGCGGATCTGTCAGCCGCGACTTGCTCTCTACGTTGCGCAACCAATCGGTGAGTAGCGGGATCAGTTCGGGATAACGTTCGTTGGTCCTGATGAGATCGTTGACCGTACGAAAGGGTAGCTTTGCCTTCTTGCTCACCTTCGTGATGTCTGCGGATAGGAGGTCAAACGCCCTGATTCGCTCGGGGGAGAACGCCATTAATTCAATACCTTCGGAATAATCTTGATCAATCCTTGCGCCTCCAGGTCACGTGGCCGGCTCATCGTCAACGGAAGCCTTATCGTCGGACTCCTCCTCATCGGACTTCTCGTCGTTGAGCAGGTATCCGGCGTTGACCGGATCGGTGGCGCACCAGGCGGTGGCGTAGAACATGAGCCGGGCGATCAGGTTGATCACGATCATCACCGTGATGATCGAGCCGAAGGCCACCCCGGCCGGACCGCGACTGGTGGCCTCGATGACCCGGCCGGCCACCGTCTTGAGGATTTCCATCGCGATCGCCGCGACCAGACCTGCCTTCGCGGCATTGCGCAACGGCAGGTTGACCAGCGGAACCTTGGCCAGCACGAAGGTGAGCAGCGGCCACAGGATGAGAATGGCCAGGATCGGCACGGCGATCTGGAAGGCGACGACCGCGGCATGCCAATAGTCGAGGTTGAGCCACACCAGCAGCCAATCCAGCACGCCGCCGGAATTGAGCACCGTCAGCCCGATCGACACCGTGAACCCCAGGCCGAGCACCACGAACATCCCCAGGTCGTACACCTTGCCCAGGATCGGATTGCGGCTGACCCGCCCACCCCAGATGGCGGTCATCGCCTCGCGCAGACCGGAAATCCAGTTGAGCCCGGTCAGGGCCGCACCGGCCAAACCGACGATGCCGACGGTGGTACGCGAGTTCACCGCCGAGTCCATCGCCTTCGCGACCGTCTCGCCGAGACCGCCGGGCATCGCGTCGACGATCGACTGCCGGAAATGGTCGAGCAGGTCGACGTGGGCGTTCAAGATGAAACCGGCCACCGCGAATCCGACCATCAGCATCGGCACCATTGCGATAACCGTGCGGAAGCTCATCGCCGCCGCGAAGGCGCCGCCGAAGTGCTCGTCGTGGCGTTTGAGCGCGACGACGATCCGGTCGATGATCGGCATCCGCTTGCGCAGCGCGTCCCACACCCCGGTCACCCACGCGATGACGCGCTCGACGACCGCGGAGGCAGTGCTCCAGGCGGCGGCGAGGGGCGGGGGCAGGGAGGGCATCGGACCTCGAAAGTACCGTTATCGCGCCGACGGCGCGAGGAACCCGACCTTGTCGTAGACCCGCTGCAAGGTCGGCGCGGCCACGGCACGGGCCTTGGCGGCACCGGCCGCGAGGATGCCGTCGAGATGATCGGGGTCGGCGAGCAGTTCGTCGACCTTGCCGCGCAGCGGGGTGACGAACTCCGTGAGCGCATCCGCGGTGTCGACCTTCAGGTGGCCGTATTGCTTGCCCTCGTAGCCGGCGACCAGCTCGTCGACCGAACGCCCGGTGAGCGCCGACTGAATCGTGAGCAAATTGGACACTCCCGGCTTCTTCTCGCGGTCGAAGGCGATCACCGAGTCGCTGTCGGTGACGGCGGAACGGATCTTCTTGGCCGAGCGCTTCGGCTCGTCGAGCAGGTTGATCAGCCCGGCGTCGGACTCGGCCGACTTGCTCATCTTCGCCGTCGGGTTCTGCAGGTCGTAGATCTTGGCGAACTCTTTGACGATGTACGGCCTGGGCACGGTGAACGTCTCGCCGAACCGGGTGTTGAACCGGTTGGCGAGGTCGCGCGTCAGCTCGAGGTGCTGGCGCTGGTCCTCACCGACGGGCACGTCGTCGACCTGGAAGGCGAGGATGTCGGCGGCCATCAGAATGGGGTAGGTGAACAGGCCGACACCGGCGGCCTCGGTTCCCTGCCGGGCGGACTTGTCCTTGAACTGGGTCATCCGGTTGGCCTCGCCGAAGCCGGTGATGCAGGAGAGTACCCAGGTCAGCTGGGCGATCTCCGGGATGTGTGACTGCACGTAGATCGTCGACCGGGCCGGGTCGACGCCCAGCGCCAGCAGCTGCGCGACGCTGACCCGGGTGCGTTCCCGCAGTTTCTTCGGGTCGGTGGCGACGGTGATCGCGTGCATGTCCGGGATGAAGTAGAAGGCGTCGTCGAACTCGTCCTGCAGTTCGACCCACTGCTTCACCGCACCCAGGTAGTTGCCGAGGTGGAAGGAATCGCTGGTGGGCTGGATGCCCGACAGCACCCGCACGTGGCGGGCCGGCTTGTCGTCACTCATACCTCCAGTCTTTCAGATGTACCGCGCGCCAACAGGCCGGGGCGAGGTGACGCCGTGTCGGCCGGTTCCCCGACTCGCCCGGTGTCGGTGCACCCGGATACCGTGGCCGGGTGAGCACTTTCTCGGTAACGACGGTCAACGTCAACGGCATCCGCGCCGCGGTCAAGGAACGCTCGGCGGAAAACCTCGGCCTGCTTCCGTGGTTGGCCGAACTGGACTCCGATGCCGTTGCCCTGCAAGAGATCCGGGCCACCGAGGAGCAGGCGCGCGAAGCCCTGGCCCCGGCACTCGACCAGGGGTGGCAGCTGCAGATGAGCGAGTCGACGGTGAAGGGGCATGCGGGTGTCGGCGTCCTCACCCGTGTCGAGCCGACGACGGTCCGCGCCGGATTCGGCAGCGCCGAGTTCGATTCGCTCGGCCGCTACCTCGAGGTCGACGTGCCGACGGCGACCGGACCGATCACCGTCGCGAGCCTGTACCTGCCGAAGGGCGCCGTCGACCCGGCACACACGTCGACGGCGACCGAGACCGACGAGCGGAAGTTCGCCGAGAAGAAGCGCTTCCTCGACGAGTTCGGCGCGCACCTGGCTTCGACGCGTGCCGCTGGCTGTCATGCGATCGTCGGCGGCGACTGGAATATCGCCCCGGCCGAGAACGATCTCAAAGCCTTCAAGACGAATAAGCGCAGCCCGGGCTTCCTGCCGCACGAGCGCGAATGGATCGCCTCGCTCCTCGACGACGGCTGGGCCGACGTCATGCGCGACCTCACCGGCGATGTCCCCGGCCCGTACACCTGGTGGTCGTGGCGCGGGAAGTCCTTCGACAACGACGCGGGGTGGCGCATCGACTTCCACCTGGTCACCCCCGCGTTGGCGGCCAGTGCGGTGAAGTCGTACGTCCACCGCCCGAGCGCCTACGACCTGCGCTGGTCCGACCACAGCGCCGTCACCACCGTGTTCGACATCTGACGTCCGAAGTCCGCTCGGCGCAACGGATTACGACCACATACGAGCGCCAATCCGTTGCGCTATCCACAGTTTCGGGTTGTCCCCAGGTTGGCTTCCGCGGGACGGTCCACTCGCCTGTCCGGGTACGCGCAAGCCACACACTCAGATGCGTGAACCTCGTGGATCTCCTCGACCACCAAGACGGCGTGCTCACCCGGAAGCAGGCGCTGGCTCGTGGCCTGACGGCACCAGAGCTCCGAGGCAAGCTCCGTCGACGCGAATGGGTCCCGATCTGGCCCGGCGTATATGTGACTCACAACGGCCCGCCGACGTGGTCGCAGCACTCGTGGGCGGCAGTTCTCTCGACCACCGGCGCAGCGCTGGCCCATCAGTCCGCGCTAAGGGCGGCCGGATTGGCGATGCCGCGCTCGAAGTCCGTCCACATCGTCGTCGGACGCTTCCGCACTGTGACACCGCGGGCCGGCATCGTCGTCCATCACTGCGAACAGATCGACGACCGCGTGCTGTGGAACGCCCGGCCGCCGCGTCTTCGCGTCGAGCATGCCGTCCTTGATGTGGCAGAATCCGCCGCCACCGAGATGCAGGCCATTGCGAGCATCGCCGATGCGGTGCAGGCGCGCGTCACCACGGCGGCCCGGTTGAGTGACGCCCTGGCAGGCAGGTCGCGGGTCAGGCGCCGCAAACTCCTCCAAGCCGTGCTGGCCGACACCGCTGACGGCGCCTGCTCGGTGCTAGAGCACGAATATCTCCGCAACGTCGAGCGCGCCCACCGACTCCCCCGCGGCCGACGCCAAGCACGCACAACCGTGGGACGCCCGGGGTTTCGCGATGTCGACTACGACGAGCATCACCTGATCGTCGAGCTAGACGGACGATTCCCACACGACAGCGCGAAGGCTCGCGATCGAGATATGGAGCGCGACCTCGACGCCGCCGTCGGAGCCGACCGACGCACGCTTCGACTCGGCTGGGGGCAGGTGTACGAGCGCCCGTGCGGCACCGCGCTCAAGGTCGCGACGATGCTGCGCAAGCTGGGATGGGCCGGCACGTTTCAGCGCTGTCCGAAATGCGGCAGCGCAACGGATTGAGACCACATACGAGCACCAATCCGTTGCGCTGAGCCGTCCCTCGTCAGTTGAGGATTCCCGGCCTGATGCTGGTGAGAGCGTCCACCACCGTCGAATCAGGGGATCGCATGCACATGAGGTTGGCGAGTGTGGCGTTGAGACTGACGTTCTTCTTGTCCGGGCCGAGGATGGCCTTCACCACGGATTGTTGGACCGGCTCCGGCGCGACCGTGTAGGCGCGGCAGCTCATCGTCGCGTAGTCGGCCGGCGGCGGCGGGAGGTTGGACGGCCCGGAGTCGTCGATGTACGGGGTGCTCATCTCCACCGAGCTGATCGTCGGATTCGCGTGCGGCGTGCCTTCGACCGCGCACCCGGAAACGGTGACGACGAGGGCCGCGACAGCAGCGGCGAGGGGCATGCGACGCGTATTCATTCCCCAGACTTTAGGCGCCCGCACTCCCGCCCGCCGCCCGACAGTCGGCCGACGACGATTGTTGTGCCCAGTTGGCGTCGGCGTTTCCGTCAGATCACCGACTCCGCACCACCCCGACCGGGCACGTGGTGAGGATTTCGCCCACGGCACGATGGCTGCACGACCACGCCCGCCGCCCCTCAGGAGATGCCATGACTCAACCCGGCACGATCACTCTGCGCTTCCTCGCCGCCCCCACCGACGTCGCCTCGCTGGGCGGCGCGGTGCGCGGCGGCCGCCTGCTGAACTGGATCGACAAGGCTGCCTACGCGTGCGCCGCGGCGTGGTCGGGCGGCTACTGCGTGACGGCCTACGTCGGCAACGTCCGGTTCTCCCGCCACGTCGTGGCCGGCGACCTCGTCGAGGTCGACGCCCGGATCGTCTACACCGGCAGTTCCAGCATGCATCTGATGTGTACCGTCTCGTCGGCCGATCCCTACACCGGCGAGTACCGTGAGGTGAGCGACTGCCTGGTCGTCCTCGTCGCACTCGACCAGGACCGCCGACCGCGACCGGTACCCGCGTGGCGGCCGACGACGCTGGGCGAGATCGCCGAAGCGGAATCGGCTATCGCCCGGATCGGATTGCGCAAGCGGATCGAGGTCGAGATCGACTCGGCCGTCTACAGCCCGGCGGGCACCGCGCCACGGGCGACGATGAGATTTCTCGCCGCGCCGACCGACGTCAACTGGGGTGGTAACGCGCACGGCGGCCGGATCATGGAGTGGATGGACGAAGCCGCCTACCTCTGCGCGGCGCAGTGGACCGGCGGCAACTGCGTCTCCGCCTATGTGGGCGGCGTGCGGTTCTATTCGCCGGTCCACATCGGCGACGTGGTGCGCACCCGCTCCCGACTGCTGCACACCGGTCGTCAGACCATGCACATCGGCGTGCAGATGAGCGCCGCGGACCCGCGCACCGGAGTCTTCCGCGACACCGGGCACGCCCTGGCGATCGTCGCCGCCATCGACGACGACGGGGATGCGACCGAGGTCCGGGCATGGCATCCCGTCACCGACGAGGACGTCGCGCTCGACGCCCACGCCCGCGAGCTCATCCGCCTACGCGGTGAAGTCCCCCGCGCGCCGCTGCACGTGTGTTAGCCGCCAGCACCGCCGAAGCCACTCGGGCTCGGACTGCCGCCACCGGCACCACCGCCCGGGTTGCCAGCGCCACTCGGGTTACCACCACCGTTGCCGCCACCACTCGGGCTACCGCCGCCACTGGAATTGCCACCGTGCATCCAGCCGGGCGTGCCGCCGGACCACCCGGACTGCCCGCCGCCGTTGCCGTAGCCAGTGCCGGTGTTGTTCTGCTGCGGCGGGCTGTACTGCTGCGGAGCCTCGGGGACGGCCGGGGCTTGCGGTACGGCCGGGGTTTGTTGCGGAACCACCGGCGCCGGTGCCTGCGGAGCGGGCGTCTGCGCGGTGGGCGGCTGCCCGGTGGGTGGCTGCGCAGCACCGTGACCCCACCATCCGCCCGGACGACCCGATTCGGTCGGACCTGAGTCGGTCGGCCCCGGGTTCGGGGTGGACCACCGACGAGTGCGGGAGTCCGACGTCGACGGTGTGCCCTGATCGGCCGGTGTTCCCTGATGGGAGGGGCTGCCCTGCTCGCCGACCCGGCCCGGGACGCTTTGGTCCGCGTTGACCGCCCCCGACTTCACGTCGGGTGTGGTGGTCGGCGACTGGTGACCCGCGGCCTTCTCGTCCACCTTCGTGCCGACGACCGGCCCGGATGCGACGGCACCTCCCGCAGCCGCCGCCCGGTAGAGGCCGGTGTCCTGCACGTCGGCGACCTTCGAGAGCAGGACGGACTTGTCGGCCACCGGTGTGGACGCCGCCGAAACGGTCTGCGGTGTCGCACCCGTGGTTCCCCACCCCACCGGGCCGCCGCCGTCGCTCCAACTCGGCGTCAGACTCCAGTCCCTGGACACGTCGGGAATCTGACCGAGGGCCTGAATGGTCTTGACCGTCGAACCGGAGAACACGTCCTGGTGGGCGATCAGCTGGCTGAGCTGGTTGCCCCAGAAGATCGTCCCGTTGACCGGGATCAGCACGATGCTGACGACGCTCATGCCGATCGCCTTCGCGGCATCCACCAACGGTCCGGTCCCCTGGCCACTGATCGCCGGGACGATCGCGCCGAGGAGATTCCCGAAGGTGAGCACGTCGGGGAGGTAGCCACCCGAGTGATAGGTGAGGTACGGCAGCTTCGGCAACGCGTTGTAGACGAGGTCCACCACCGGCTGCAGATCCGCGAGGTTCGCGTGCGGGAGGATCCCGTTGATGTTCAGGACGCGGTTGATCTCGCCGAAGAAGTCGGGGATGTCGTGGATGCCCAGCTGATCGCCGAGTTGGCTGACCAACCGGCCGATCGAGGACTCCTGCGGCTTGGTGCACAGCGTGCCGCCGCCGTTGCTCAGCGTCTGACAGTTGTTCGCCCCGGTCCACGTCGACGGGTCTTCCCAGTCCCATCGGTCGGCGGTCGGCCCCTGGGTGCCCCAGTTCCCGGCTCGCGGGTAGTCGCCGTGCTTGATGAAATAGCCGATCAGCCCGTCGATCGCGCCGAGCGGGTCGTGGATGAGATCGGGCAGGTCGCAGATGGGGTCGCCCTGGCTGCAGACCGAGACGATGCTGTCGGCGAGCACGCCGAATCCGCCGCGTGAGCCGGTCATCGTCAAACCGGGGATGACGCCGAGGAAGCTCTGCTCGATGCCGCGCCCCGACTCGCGCCCCGCTTGACGCGGATCGGAGTACAGAATTCCGCTGATGCCCTCGGCGGAGGGCGCACCGGCTTTGCCCTGACCGATGTCCGCCAAGACGTCGCCGGCGACCCGCGCGCCCTGCGAGTACCCGACCACCTGGATGTGGCCGGTCTTGTCCGTCGCGTCCTTGTCGGGGTCGACGACGCCGCATTTGGACTGGTACTCCGAGATCGCGGCACTCGTCGCGGCCTTGCCCATCGCGACATCCTGGTTGTAGCCGACCGTGCCGGCCGGCCACAGGGTCGTCGGATAGCCGACGACGATCACGTCTTTGCCCTGCGCCTTCGCCGAGTCGATGATCCCGCCCATCGAGCCGCGCCCGGTCGGATCGTTGGTGCCCGGCACGACGACGACGGCGCCGTTCTGCGAACAGGCCGCGTGCGCACCGCCCGGGGGACTCAAGAACGAGGCGCCGAGCGCGACGGCTCCGGCAATACCGGCGATCGCCGTGGCTCGCTTGGCACCCGTCCAACGCTGGCGGGTGCGGTGTTCGCCGGTGACCGGCGTGTCGTCGACGATGGGGGCTGTCATGTCAACGGTCTCCTGTGGACTCGTTCGAACCCCGGCTGACCTGGGCTCGGATCCAATGTGGCTGCGCCAGACCACGACTCGACGCATCTGGAAACGTGCGTTGCTGTGGGCGGGCTTTGTCAGTGTAAACCGCTATGACTCAGATCACAGGAAAACTTACTGATAAGTCAGTTGACTTCTCTATAACCGCGGCCGAACGGGTGCCGGAGACGGCGGCGTGACCCACATCACCCCGAGATCTCGGACAAAGCGGGCTGCAGGTGGTCAAACTCAGGTTGCGCTCACGCTGAATCCAGACCCGTCAAGGCCGCGAATACCCGTGTTATATCCTTGATGCAGGTCCAGAGCGTCAGCGCCAAGCCCCGGCTTGCTGACCGGCAACCCTCCACCGCGGTGGGGTGCTCCCGGGTGATGACCTGGTCGTGCGGCAAACCGCACGGCAAGCGCGGGTCCGACGGTCGGGCCCAGTGTTCGGGGAGACCCGGACCGACCGGAAGGTATTGAAGAACCATGTCCCAAACCCCCGAGGATCCCACCGCCGGCTGGAGCTTCGAAACGAAGCAGGTCCACGCAGGTCAGGTAGCCGATCCGGCGACCAACGCGCGGGCCCTGCCGATCTACCAGACGACGTCGTACACGTTCAACGACACGACGCATGCCGCGAACCTCTTCGGTCTGGCCGAACCCGGCAACATCTACACCCGCATCATGAATCCGACCCAGGACGTTGTCGAGCAGCGCCTCGCCGCCCTGGAAGGCGGCGTCGCGGCCCTGCTGCTCGCGTCGGGCCAGGCCGCGGAGACCTACGCGATCCAGAACATCGTGGAGGCCGGCGGCCACGTCGTCGCCAGCCCGCGCCTCTACGGCGGCACCTACAACCTGCTGCACTACACGCTGCCGAAGTTCGGCATCGAGACGACCTTCGTCGAGAATCCCGACGACCCGGAGTCGTGGCAGGCCGCGGTGCGACCCAACACCCGCGCCTTCTTCGGCGAGACGATCTCCAACCCGAAGATCGAGATCCTCGACGTCCCCGCCGTTTCCGAGGTCGCCCACCGCAACGGCGTCCCGCTGATCGTCGACAACACCGTCGCGACCCCGTACCTGCTCAACCCGCTCGAGCACGGCGCCGACATCGTCGTGCACTCGACCACCAAGTGGATCGGCGGACACGGCACCTCGATCGGCGGCGTCATCATCGACGGCGGCAACTTCGACTGGTCGGTGCAGCGCGACGGAAAAGACCTCTTCCCCGGCTTCACCCAGCCCGACCCCAGCTACGGCGGGGTCAAGTTCGTCGACCTCGGGGCCCCCGCCTACGCGCTCAAGGCCCGCGTGCAGCTGCTGCGCGACACCGGTGCGGCGATCTCGCCGTTCAACGCCTTCCTCACCGCACAGGGTCTGGAGACCTTGAGCCTGCGCGTCGAGCGGCACGTCGAGAACACCAAGAAGGTCGCCGACTTCCTCACCAAGCACCCGCAGGTGGAGCAGGTCAACTACGCCGGCCTGGAGTCCTCGCCGTACTACGCGCTGGGCCAGAAGCTGCTGCCCAAGGGCACCGGTTCGGTCATCAGCTTCGAGCTGGCCGGCGGCGTCGAGGCAGGCAAGAAGTTCATCGACGCGTTGACCCTGCACAGCCACGTCGCCAACATCGGCGACGTGCGCTCGCTGGCGATCCACCCCGCGTCGACGACGCACAGCCAGCTGTCCGGCGACGAGCAGGTCACCGCGGGCGTCTCCCCGGGCCTGGTCCGCCTGTCGGTGGGCATCGAGGGTGTCGACGACATCATCGCCGACCTCGAGCGCGGCTTCGCGGCGGCCAAGGGCTAGCGACGAGGAGACAGCGATCAGCGAGGCCGAAGTGACCATCCTGCACAGCCGCCGACACGGCGCGGACACCACGTCCGCACCGTCGTCGGCGGCTGAGCCGACCGGGCAGGATGTTCCGGCTCCGCCGGAGTGGGCGACGACTCCCGACGGATCGCTGCACCAGATCGGCATCGGCCCGATCGCCCTCGACGGCGGGGAGACCATCCCCGACGTCACGATGGCGTTCTCCCGTTGGGGACAGCCGAACGCGGCGCGCGACAACATCGTCCTGGTCTTGCACGCGCTGACCGCCGACACCTACATCACCGGCCCCGCCGACGCCGCGCACGCGGCCCCGGGATGGTGGGACGGGCTGATCGGTCCCGGCGCGGCCCTCGACACCGACGAGTGGTGCGTCATCGCGGCCAACGTCCTCGGCGGCTGCAACGGCTCCACCGGCCCGTCGTCGACCGCCCCCGACGGAAAGCCGTGGGGTTCGCGCTTCCCGCAGCTCACCGTGCTCGACCAGGTGCGCGCCGAGGCGGCGTTGCTCGACGAACTGGGCGTCACCTCGGTGGCCGCCGCGGTCGGCGGGTCGATGGGCGGCGCCCGTGCCCTGGAATGGGCCGTCACGTACCCCGAGCGGACCCGCGCGGCACTGGTGCTGGCCGTCGGGGCCCGGGCCACCGCCGATCAGATCGGCACGCAGACCACGCAGATCGCCGCCATCAAGGCCGACCCCGCGTGGCAGGGCGGCGATTACCACGGCACCGGCATCACCCCGACGACGGGCATGGGCGTCGCGCGCCGCATCGCGCACCTGACCTACCGCCACGAACTCGAACTCGACGAGCGGTTCGCGAATTCGGCTCAGGGACAAGAGGATCCGCTGCACGGCGGTCGGTATGCGGTGCAGAGCTACCTCGACCACCAGGCCGAGAAGATCATCGCCCGCTTCGACCCCGCGTCGTACGTGGCGCTGACCGAGGTCCTCAACAACCACGACGTCGGGCGCAACCGCGGCGGAGTGCGGGCCGCGCTCGCCGCCTGCCAGACACCGGTCATCGTCGGCGGGATCGACACCGATCGGCTCTACCCGATCCGGCTGCAGGAGGAACTCGCCGAGTTCCTCGGCAACTGCGTCGGCGGACTGCGCGTCGTGAAGTCGGTCTACGGCCACGACGCGTTCCTCATCGAATACGACGCCATCGCCGATCTGCTCGCGCAGACCGTCGACCTCGCCCGCCGTTCCTGACGGTTAGCGCGTGCCCAACGGGTCGATGGTGATCGCCATCCACAGCACGGCGGCGGCCAGCGCCGCATAGGCCGCCACGTCGAAACCGCGGCTGCGCACCTGCAGCAGACCGGCCCGGCTCGTCGGCAGGAAGGCCCGCAGCACCGCGGCGAACGCCAGCCCGCCGCCGAAGACGAAGGCGCCGCGTCGCCAACGATCCACGAGGACCAACACACCGGCCACCAGCAGCACCAGCAGCACCGCGAAGTACGGGATCTGCATGACATACCAGCGCCGGACCCGCGCGCGGCGCAGCTTCTTGGCCCGTTCGGCGTTGTCGGGGAGATCCTCGACGGCGGAGAGCGCCGACGCGGGATCGACGTGACGGGTCACGTTGTGCGCACCGCCCGGCTCCGCGGGGTCCGTCCCGCCAGCTGCCACCGCGCCCGGATCGCCCATCGTCAGGCCCCCCGCGCCGCCAACTGCGCCTCGGCGCGTTCGACGATGTTCACCAGCAGGAAGGCACGGGTCAGCGGCCCGACCCCGCCGGGGTTGGGGGACACCGCCCCGGCGACCTCCCACACGTCGGGATGGACGTCGCCGACCAGCTTCCCGTCGTCGCCGCGACTGACGCCGACGTCGATGACCGCCGCGCCGGGCGCGACCATGTCGGGGGTGATCAGGTGTCCGACGCCGGCGGCGGCGACGATGATGTCGGCGCGGCGGGTCTCGGCGGCGAGGTCACGGGTACCGGTGTGACAGAGGGTGACCGTGGCGTTCTCGCTGCGCCGGGTCAGGAGCAGGCCGATGGGCCGGCCGATGGTGACCCCGCGGCCGACGACGGCGACCCGCGCGCCGTCGAGGGGGATGTCGTAGCGGCGCAGCAGGTGGATCACGCCGCGCGGGGTACACGGCAGCGTCGACTCCTCGCCGAGCACCAGGCGGCCGAGGTTGATCGGGTGCAGGCCGTCGGCATCCTTCTCCGGCGCGATCCGCTCCAACGCGGCGTTCTCGTCGAGGTGGCGCGGCAGCGGCAGCTGCACGATGTAGCCGGTGCAGGCGGGATCGGCGTTGAGCTCGTCGATCGCGGCGTTGAGCTGCTCGGTCGTCGCGTCGGCGGGCAGGTCGCGGCGGATCGAGTTGACGCCGATCTTCGCGCAGTCGTTGTGCTTGCCCTTCACGTACGAGCGGGAACCGGGATCGTCGCCGACGAGGACGGTGCCGAGACCGGGCTCGATCCCCGCGGCCTTGAGCTTCTCGACCCGGGCGGCCAGGTCGGTGAAGATTTCGTCGCGGGTAACGATGCCGTCGAGTCGTGTCGCTGTCACAGTGCCATTCTTCCATGTCGGGTCGCCGGTCCCCCTGGCGCGGGCTGCTAACGTGCGAGCGTGTTCCGCATCCTGTTCGTCGCACCGTGCATCCCGCCCAATACCGGCAACGCGATCCGATTGGCGGCGAACACCGGGTGCGAGCTGCACCTCGTCGAACCGCTCGGGTTCGAGCTGTCCGACGCGCAGGTCCGCCGCGCCGGCCTCGACTATCACGAGATGGCCCACGTCACCGTGCACCCGAATCTCGACGCGGCATGGGATTCGCTGCGGCCGGAGCACGTGTACGCGTTCACCGCGCACGCGTCGCGGTACTACACCGACGTCTCCTACGAGCCGGGAGACGTGCTGATGTTCGGCCCAGAGCCGACCGGGCTGTCCGCGGAGATGCTCGCCGACCCGCACGTCACCGACCGGCTACGCATCCCGATGCTCCCGCAGCGCCGGTCGCACAACCTGGCCAACTCGGCCACCCTCGCCGTGTACGAGGCGTGGCGGCAACACGGGTTCGACGGCGCTGTCTGAGGCCGGAACTAGGGCTGGAGGTAGGCCAGTGCGAACCCCACGACGAACGTGATGATCGGGTACGTCACCCACATGGAGAACCGGCCGGTCAACGTGAACCGCACCCACCGCCATCGGTCGTCGGGGCGCTCGGCGGCGTAGTCGGGACGGTCGGCGACGTCGTCGGTGCGGTCGGTGTCGTCGCCGGGGTACATCAACCGGCCACCGCAGAACCGGCGAACAAACCTGCGACGAAGGCGACGATGCTGGGCAGGCCGGTCAAGAAGTTCTCCATCCGCCAATACAGCGCGTGCCCGAAGCCTTCGATCGTTCGACTGGCGAATGACGACCACGTCCACGGCGCCGCGTGGCGCGGCTTCGACCGGCGCGTCCTGTTCTTCTCCGAGTCCACGGGTCGAACCTAG
This sequence comes from Gordonia sp. X0973, assembly GCF_013348785.1. NCBI lineage: Bacteria > Bacillati > Actinomycetota > Actinomycetes > Mycobacteriales > Gordoniaceae > Gordonia > Gordonia sp. X0973. The sequence continues at coordinate 1,113,384 of NZ_CP054691.1, read as the reverse complement.
CACCGCCGGTCGTCAACACCAGTCCCTCGACCGGGTGCCGATCTTCAGGTCCAGCGCCTGCAACCGGTCGGCGACGACGGTGACCGCACCCTCCGCGTTCTGCACCTTGCCGCGGACCACCAAAGCCGTTGCCGTGTGCGCCAACTCGCGATACCTGCGCCACAACCCCACCGAGCAGACGACGTTGACCATGCCGGTCTCGTCCTCCAGGTTGATGAACGTGACCCCCGACGCGGTAGCCGGGCGCTGCCGATGGGTGACGGCGCCGGCGACCAGGACGCGCTCCCCGTCGGCGACGGAGAGCAGCCCGTCGGCCGGCACCACCCCGAGCGCCGCCAACCGCGGGCGCAGGTATTGCGTCGGATAGCTGGTCGGGGTGATGCCGGTGGCCCACGCATCCGACGCCGCCAATTCCACCGCGGACAGACCGGGCAACTCCGGTGCCGGGGAACCCGCGCGCAACGGCAGTTGGTCGCGTTGGTGCCGTGCCGCCTCCCCCGCCGACCACAGCGCCTGCCGACGGCTCAGCCCGAAGGAGTCCAGCGCACCCGCGGTCGCCAACGCCTCCCACTGCGCCTGGCTCAGCTCGACGCGGGCAGCCGCGTCGTCGAGGTCGGCGAAGTCGCCGTGCGCGGACCGCTCGTCGACGATGCGTTGCGCCACCTCGTCGCCGATGCCGCGCACCCGTGAAAGCCCCAGGCGCACTTGGGTTCCCGCTTCTTCCAGCGTGGCGTGCGGCAACGATGCGTTGAGGTCGGGGCGGTGTACCGTCACCCCGTGCCGACGGGCGTCGGCGACCAGCGACTGCGGCGAGTAGAAGCCCATCGGCTGTGCCCGCAGCAGCGCGGCGCAGAACGCCGCCGGATGGTGCAGCTTGAACCACGCCGAGTAGAAGACCAGCGACGCGAAGCTCTGCGAATGGCTCTCCGGGAAGCCGAAGTTGGCGAAGGCGGCCATCTTCTCGTAGATCCGCTCCGCCACCTCGCCGGTGATGCCATGCAACTGCGCCATCCCGTCGAAGAACCGTTGCCGCAGCGCGGCCATCTTCTCCGGCGACCGTTTGGAGCCCATCGCCCGGCGCAGCTGATCGGCCTCGGCCGCGCTGAACCCGGCGATGTCGACGGCCATCTGCATGAGTTGCTCCTGGAACAGCGGGATGCCCATGGTGCGCTCGAGGGAGTTCTCCAGGGCCGGATGGTCGTAGACGACCTTTTCGAGTTTGTTCCGGCGCCGGATATACGGGTGTACCGAGCCGCCCTGGATCGGGCCGGGCCGGATCAGCGCGACCTCGACGACCAGGTCCATGAACTCGCGCGGCTTCAGCCTCGGCAGGGTCGCCATCTGGGCCCGCGACTCCACCTGGAACACTCCGACGGAGTCGGCGCGGCACAGCATGTCGTAGACGGCGGTCTCGGCCATGTCGATGCGCGCCAGATCCACCGTGATCCCCTTGTGCTCCTCGACGAGGTCGATCACGTAACGCAGCGCCGAGAGCATCCCCAGTCCCAGCAGGTCGAACTTCACCAGCCCGATGGCCGCGCAATCATCCTTGTCCCACTGCAACACGCTGCGGTCCTTCATCCGCGCCCACTCCGTTGGGCACACGTCGGCGATGGGCCGATCGCAGATCACCATGCCGCCGGAATGGATGCCCAGGTGCCGGGGCAACCCCTTGATCTGCGCGGCCATCTCCTGCACGTCGTCGGGCGCCTCGTCGGGCATGCGGCTCCAGGCGTCCTGCTGCCCGGTGGCATAGCCGAGGGCGCGGGCGGTGTCGCGCACGGCGGATCGTCGACGATAGGTGATCACGTTGGCGACCTGTGCGCTGTAGTCCCGCCCGTACTTGGCGTAGACGTGCTGGATCACTTCCTCGCGACGATCCGACTCGATGTCGACGTCGATGTCGGGCGGGCCGTCGCGCTCGGGTGAGAGGAAGCGCTCGAAGAGCAGGCGGTTGGCAACCGGGTCGACCGGGGTGATGCCCAGGGCGAAGCAGACCGCCGAGTTCGCGGCGCTACCGCGGCCCTGGCACAGGATGTCGTGTTCCCGGCAGAAGTCGACGATGTCGTGGACCACCAGGAAGTAGCCGGGGAAATCCAGCTTCTCGATGATCGCCAGCTCGTGCTCGATCTGCCGATAGGCCTTGTCCCGTTCCGGATGCGCGCCGTACCGCCGGGCCGCACCCATCATCGTGAGCTCACGCAGCAAGGTGATCTCGGTGTACCCCTCGTCGACGGCGAACGGCGGCAGGTTCGGGGCGATGAGATCCAGCTTGAAAGCACAGTCGGCGGCCAGGTTCACCGCGTTGTCGAGCGCGTCGGGATGCGCCGAGACGAGCCGAGCCATCTCGTCGCCGCTGCGCAGATGGGCTCCCCCGACGCCGGGCATCCACCCGTCGATGGTCTCGACGTCGGTGCGCGCGCGGATGGCGGCCATGGTGAGCGCCAGCCGACGGCGCTGCGGGCCGGCGAAATGCGCGCCCGTCGTCGCGACGACGGGCAAACCACACTCCGCGGCGAGGGCGGCGAGCAGCGCGTTGCGCTCGTCGTCATCCGGTTGGGCCGTCGACGTGAGTTCGACGGCGACGTTGTCCTGCCCGAACCGTTCGATCAACCCGCCCAGCTCCCGGCGGGCCGCGTCGGGACCGCCGCGGTCCAGCGCCCGGCGCAACCCGCCCTTGCGGCAGCCGGTGAGGATGAGCCAATGGCCCTGGTGGCTCGTGCGCGACAGCTCGTCGAGGTCGTAGCGCAGCAGCCCCTTCTTCCCGCCGCTCATGTGGGCCGACGCCATGGCCTGCGACAGCCGCCGGTAGCCCTCCGGCCCGCGGGCCAGGACCAGCAAATGCTCGCCGGACGGATCGGGGACCCCGGTGCGCACCACGTCTGGCTCGAGGGAGAGTTCGGCGCCGAGAACGGTCGGGAGACCGAACTCGCGGGCCGCCTCGGCGAATCGGACCACGCCGTAGAAGCCGTCGTGGTCGGTCAGCGCGAGCGCTTTGAGATCCAGGCGGACGGCCTCCTCCACCATCTCCTCCGGTGTCGAAGCCCCGTCGAGAAAGCTGAACGCGCTGTGGGCGTGCAATTCGGCGAACGGCACGGTGGAGGTGACCGGGCGCACCGTCTCGTCGGCCAGGTAGGCGTCCCGCTTACGCGTCCACGCCGGTGAGTCGCCGCCGTCGGGGACGCCCACATCGTCGACGTGCTGGTCTTCCGGGTACCCGGTCTTGCCCGAGCGCGGCCGTCCCGACAGCACCCGCTCCATCTCCGCCCAACTCGGCGGCCCGTTGGACCATCCCACCCGAGTCAGTATATCGAACGTATGTTCGCATTGCTGGGTTGTGGGCAAACCCAGCAGTTCCGGACATACCCAGCACCTTTCGGGTGTGGGGTCTGTCCAGAAGTGCAGGGTATGTGTGGTCAGTCCAGCGCACAGCGCACGCCCGTATGGGTGAAGTCGTCACCCTTCCAGAGAAGGGGCTCGTCGCGTTCGACGGCCAGCGCGTAAGCGAAGCAGTCGCCGAAGTTGAGTCCCGCCCGGTGACCACTCCCCTTGCCGAAGTCGGCGTACGCCCGTCGGGCGATGCGGGACTGCTCGACGCTGACCGGCACCACCTCGATCCCCGTCGCTTTCATCCAGGAGTCGAAGGCGCGACTCGCTTCGGGAACACCCTTGCGGTCGATCACGATGGAACACTCGAGATAGGTACCGGCAGACATGACCGCCTGTTGTCTTGCCAGAGCAGTCGCATACCGTCGTGCATCATCCTCACCGGCCAGGATCGCGACGATGGCCGAGGTGTCGACGATCATTCGGGCAGCCCGCCCTCTCCATAGAGTTCCGCCGTGGGGTCGACACCCGGGGCAAGCCCGATCAGCACACCGATCTCGGCCCCCTGGTCGAGAATCCGACTCGCCTCGTCGCGCTCGAGCAACTCGCGCAATCGGGCTTCCACCGCAGACTCCACCGCAGCCTCCTGGCTCTGACCGGTCAGTCGCGCAAGTTGCTTGACGAGTTCATGCGTTCGCGGATTCTTTATGTTCATCGCCATCGTGGTACCCACCTACCTGTCTATAGGTACCAATATACCTTCGACGCGCGCCCGACTAGGCCGCAACGCTGCGCGGAGAGACGGTGAACAGGCTGCCGGGCGAGACGGTGTACCGCCATGCCTCGCCGTCGCAGCGCACCGCGACCCGGTAGTGGCCGGGCACCGTGCCGCGCGTCTCGCTCCTCGACTGCCCGGGAGCCAGGTCGGCGCGCAGGGAGATGAAGCCCGCCTGGGTAGTCGGCCCGGCCCCGGGATCGGTCAGCACGGCGGCGCAAGTGATCGGGTTCTCCCGATCCAGATTGGTGACGCGCAACGTCACCGTCTCGTCACCGTTGTCGACGGCGTCGACGCGCACCCACGACGTGCCCAGCGTCAACGCGTTGACCACCGGCCCGCCCATCGCCAGCGGTACCGCGACCGTCGTCGTACCCAGCATCGCCGCACGCAGAGTTCTCATCGCCCGCACCACTCGGAATCAGCGGGTGCGATAGCGGCGCTGCGGTGCGCGGCGATCGGGGCCGGGAGGGAGCGGTTGCGGGTTGATCCAGTTGATGCCGCCCGGAGGCAACGGCTGGGGATTGATCCGCGTCAGGTCTCGGCGCCGCTTGAACGTGTTCTGGTTGGTCATGATCGTCAGTCCTTCGATATCCGCAGACCGTCGGAGCACGGCCTGTCATCCAAGAGTCCGCCGACCACCCACGGAGGACACGCGTAGTGCACTACCCGAAAACCCCCGACACCCGACGCGATCACTCGTAGACCCCCTCGACCCGCCACTGCTCGTCGGCACCGAAGCGCAACAGCAGTGCCCGCTCGTCGTCGAGCAGGACCTGCGCGCGGGCCAGCACCTCGTCCCCGGACAGCCCGCACGGCCACGGGCCGGCCCACCACTGCACCGACCAACTGTGCGACGCCCCCGAGACGACGGTCGCCGGCTCCCCGGTGAATGCTCCGCGCACGGTCACCCCGACGGGGCTGCCGGTCGCGTCGCACACCGCCACCGGGGCGTCGACCAACACGGCCGGCGTCGGCTGCGGCAACCGCGACGGCCAGGGCGCGTTCACCGCCCGAACCGGGACCGCCGACTCGCCCGCCGGAACCAGGGTGATCTGCTCGGCCGGCCCCCGCCCGCCGTCGCGCACCGGGACCATCACCGCGTCCGCGCCGAGCAAACCCTGCACCCGGACCACCGCACGACGGATCCGATCGGCGCGGGATCCGTCGGCCCACGTCTCTCCGGGCCCGGGCAGTTCGTACTGCAGACCGGCCCCGGAGGAGACCTCGACCGGTTCCAACACCAGCTCGACGACCGGCGAATCGGGCCCCTCCGCCGCACCGGCGGCCCCCTCCATCAGCCACCCCTCCAGCTGCCAGCGCACCCGATCGGCCGTCGTCTCCGGGGTCAGCGGCAGCGCACAGCACCAGATTCGCGAGTTCTCTTGCCCGTGCTCAGTTCTCGCCGATACCGCCAACCGCGTGCAGGACATCGCCGCGGCGGTCAGCTTTTCATGCAACTGCACGGCGAGCCGGCGGGCCAGGAACGCGGCCGCGTCGATCCGGTCGACGGGCGGGTCACAGGCGTGAACGACGGCCAGCTCCGGCGGAACCGGTACGGCCGACGGGACGCGCCCCGGTTTACCCGACGCCTGCCGATGCGCGACGAGAGCTTCGGCATCGAAACGACTGCCCACATCAGTCGGGGGCAGCGTCGCGAAAGCCCCCAGTGTGCGCAACCCGAGGCGCCACAGCAGGTCCACCAGCTCCGATCGCGACTCGCCGACGAGCGCCGGCTCGGCCGCCAACTCGTGGATCGATAGCGGTGCCAAGAACCGCTCATCCTCCCCCGGTGCGACGATCGTCTCCCGCCGCGCCGCCAGGACGGCGGTGAACATCTCGTCGGCGATGCCCAGCTGTACCTCTGCGCCGACCTCGGCGACCGCCTCGGTCACGGCCGAGGCCAGGTTCTCCTCGGAGCCGAAATACCGCATCCCCGAGATCGATGCCGCCAGCACCCCCGGGCGCAACACCTCGGTCGCGGGCAGCACCCGCGTCACGGCGGTGACGACCGGGCCGAACAGCCGCCCGTCCCGGTCCAGTTCCGCGGGGACGACCACCAGTTCCGGACAGTTCGACTGCGCCTGACGTTTGCGCATACCGCGCCGGATGCCCAGACGACGCGCGGGCGCCGAGCAGGCGACGACCCGATTGGCCGTGAGGACCGCCAACGGGGCGTCGGGCGGCAGATCCCGTTCCACCGCGGCCGCGACGGCCGGCCAATCCGGCGCCCACAGCGCGAGGATGCGACGAGTCACCGGTCCACCTCCCCGGATTCGACACAGGGCATTCCCCCACCCGCGGTGAGACGCACACTGCGCGGCGGGCGGCTGCGGGCGCGGACCGATACCGCGAGATCCCACCCGTCGATCCGGCCATAGCCGCACCGGACCGTCGGACCACGGCGGTAGCCGCTGACCCGGGCGGTCAGTTGGGCGGCGGCGCCGGGCCAGGAGCCGTCGACGACGAGTAGGACAGAGGAGTTGCGCCGCGCCCGGGCCGCGAGCACTTTGGCCCGCGACGGCGGCACGGATGCCCCGCCGAGGCCCAGCACCACCAGGTCCATGCCGTCGAGCAGGATCGTCGCGATCTGCAGCGGATCCGGGCCGGGGTCGGCGATCAGTGCGACCCGGTTCAGATCCGCCCCCATCTCCGCGGCGGCGAGCATGCTCAGCCGCTTGAGGCCGACCACCGCGACCTGGGCCCCGGCTCCGCTGGCCGCCGCGATCATCGAGAGCAACAGGGAGCCGGCTCCAGCGGCCGTCACCACGCTCCCCCGGCCCAGCCCGCCCCCGGGGAACAATCCCGCGAGGGTGGCGGGTACCGCCAGGACGTCTGGCGGCGGACCGTCTTCCCCCGGTCCGACCTCCAACCGCCGCGCCGCGGTACCCGCCGTCGCAACTCCGACCCCGGCCATCGCCTGGCGCAGTTGCGCCACCGTCGGGTCGACCGCCGACCCTTCCACCGCTACCTCGACCATCGTTCCTCCCGACCTTTACGCCTCTCGCGCAACGCTTTTCCGCGTGTTTTCACACCTGGCGAAGCCGGTCGGGAAGGGTTCCGACTTCATCGAACATTCATTCGATTCACTGACTGTAGACCGAAGGTCCGACAATGCGCAAGAGCGGGAATATCGCCTGGTCAGAAGGCTAGAAAAGCGTCGGCTCAGCCATCGCCGCAGGTACCGGGACCGGCGGTGAAGCCACCGCGGGATCGGTCGTCGGAACCGGCCCCGACCGTCCCTGCAGACCGTGTGCGGCGACCAGCGGGCGCAAGCGCTGCGCGAGCCGCGCCGAGTACTCCCCCGGCACATAGGCACCGCGGCCGTACAGCACGCGATAACGCTTGAGCAGCGCCGGATGCTCGTCGGCCAGCCACTGCAGAAACCAACCCCGCGTCGACCCGCGCAGATGCATGGGAATCGCCGACACGCTGGCCGCCCCGGCTGCCGCCAGCTCGGCCAGCAACGCGTCGAGCTGGGCCGTCGAGTCGGTCAGGTACGGGATGACCGGCGCCACCATGACATGCGGGGCGAATCCCGCGTCGGCGAGCGAGCGGATCAACTCCAGCCTGGCCCGCGGCGCGGGCGCCCCCGGATCCAGGCGACCGGCCAACTCGGCGTCGGCCGTTGCCAACGACACCGAGAGCGACACGTCGACGACGTCGGCGGCCTGGCGCAGCAACGGCAGGTCGCGGCGCAGCAGCGCGCCCTTGGTCAGGATGGAGAACGGCGTCCCCGACGATGCCAGCGCCGAGATGATCGGCGGCATCAGCCGATAGCGCCCCTCGGCGCGCTGATACGGATCGGTGTTGGTCCCCAAACCGACGACCTCGCGCTGCCACGAGCGCCGGCGCAACTCCTTGCGCAGCACCGCGGCAGCGTTGAGCTTCACGACGATCTGCCGGTCGAAGTCGTCCCCCGCGTCGAAGTCCAGGTACTCGTGCGTCGGACGCGCGAAGCAGTACCGACAGGCGTGGGTGCACCCGCGAAAAGTGTTGACGCTGAACCGGAACGGCATACCCGACGTCACCGGGACGGGATTCAGCAGGGACCGGCACAGCACCTCGTGGAAGGTGATCCCGGCGAACTCCGGCGTCGTGACCGTCCGGACCAGATCGGAGCGGCCCAACCCGGGCAATCCCCCGTCGTCCATGTCGATCATTTGTTCGGACCACCGCATTCCCCAATGCGAACACATGTTCTACTTCTATGTCAATCCCGCACACGACGACGGCGGTCCGGCGCCGGCGACGAGCCGGTTGCGATCAGCGCGCACACAAGGTCGACCGCGCCATGCCCCGGCGGTTTCACTTGTCTCACCGACTCACCCAGACCAGGACGGACACTCCCATGCCCCAGCGCCAACTCCACCTCGGCGGCTTCCTCATCGCCTCCCCCGTCACCCACTCGCACGCCGCCTGGCGGCACCCGGGCTCGGAGACGGACTACTTCGGCCCCGACCACTACCACCGCGTCGGGCGCATCCTCGAGCGCGGCACCTTCGACTTCGCCTTCTTCGCCGACCTCCTCGCAGCGCCGGTGCGGTTCGGCGGCGACCAGTCCGAGCCGTTCCGCCGCGGGACGCAGGCGGCCGCGACCATCGACCCGAGCCTCGTCGCCGCCAGCATCGGTGCCGTGACCAGCCGGCTCGGCATCGCGGTCACCAAGTCCACCACCTACTTCCACCCCTACGAGGTGGCCCGCGTCTTCGGCTCGCTCGACCATCTGACCCGGGGGCGGATCGCCTGGAACATCGTCACCTCGCTCTCGCAGGCCGAGGCGCAGAACTTCGGCTTCGACGAGCACGTCGAGCACGATCGGCGCTACGAGCTGGCCGAAGAATTCGTGAGCACCGCGGTGAAGTTGTGGTCGAGCTGGGAGGTCGACGCGGTGACCGCGGACAAGAAGACCGGCGTGTGGGCCGATCCGTCGAAGATCCACACGATCGACCACGTCGGCGACCACTACCGCTCACGCGGACCGCTCAACCAGCCCCGATCGCCGCAGCACCGGCCGGTGCTGATCCAGGCCGGGTCGTCGAACACCGGCAAGAACTTCGCGGCCCGCTGGGCCGAGGCCATCTTCGAGATCGATCCGACGCCGGAGGGCCGGCGCGCCTACTACGACGACGTGAAGTCGCGGGCGTCGAACTTCGGCCGCAATCCCGACCACGTCAAGATCTTCCCGTCGTTCATCCCGTTCATCGGCGAGACCGAGTCCATCGCCCGCGAGAAGCAGGCCTTCCACAACGAGCTGGCCGACCCGATCTCCGGCCTGATCACCCTCTCGGTACACACCGATCACGACTTCTCGCAATACGACCTGGACGCCCCCGTCGAAGACATCACGGTCAGCGGCACCCAGGGCTTGTTCGACGTGGCGCGGCGGCTCTCCCAGCGCGACGCCCTCACCCTGCGCGACATCGGCAAGCTGTACGCACAGGGTGTGTTGCTGCCGCAGTTCGTCGGGACCGCTGCCGACGTCGCCGACCAGATCGAGGAGTCCTTCCACGGCGGCGAGGCCGACGGATTCATCGTGTCCAGCGCCCAATCCCCCGGCACTTTCAACGAATTCGTCGACTACGTCGTACCCGAACTCCGCCGCCGCGGCTTGTTCCGCGAGGAGTACACGGGGACGACGCTGCGCGACCATCTCGGCCTGGGCGATCCGCACGACGACCTGCCCGCGGACATCCGCGGTGAGGCACAGCGGCTCGGGGCGTGACGACCGGCGACCGCCGCACATCGGGGCCGCCCTATACTCACGGCGTGACAACCCAGCAGACCGTTCCCGGACCCGACCGCCTAGTGGCGGGGCGCTATCGGTTGCGCTCCCGCATCGCCGAGGGCGGCATGGGCTCGGTGTGGTCGGCCAAGGACGAACTGCTGGGGCGCGAGGTCGCCGTCAAACGCATCGTCTCGCTCGACGACGTGCCCGCCGAGAACGTCGCCGACATCCGCGCCAAGGCGCTGCACGAGGGGCGCATCGCGTCGAAGCTCGCGCATGACAACGCGATCGCGGTACACGACGTCGTCCTCGACGACGGCACCCCGTGGCTGGTGATGGAATACGTGCCGTCGCGCAGCGTCGCCCAGATCCTGCACACCGTTGGGCACCTCGACCCGATCGAGGCCGCCCAGATCGGTGCGCAGATCGCGGCGGCGATGGCGGTCGCGCACAACGCCGGCATCATCCATCGCGACATCAAGCCGGGCAACATCCTCATCGCCAGCATCGGGCGCGACGCGGGGCTGGTCAAGCTCACCGACTTCGGAATCGCCCAGCACCGCGCCGACCACACCGACGACAGCGGCCTGGTCTCCGGCACGCCCGCGTACTTCGCCCCCGAGGTCGCGCGCGGCGCCCCGCACAGCGAGGCCTCCGACGTGTACACGCTGGGGTCGACGATCTACACGATGGTGGAGGGACAGCCCCCGTTCGGCGCCGACGACGAGGACATCAGCGCACTGCTCGACCGGGTCGCGCGCGCCCAGATCCGACCGCCGAGCAACGCCGGGCTGCTGCAGGACGAGCTGCTGGCCATGCTGACCCCCAGCCCGGTTCGGCGGCCGACGATGGCGCAGGTCCGCGACCGGCTCGCCCTGCTCGTGGCCACGGCCAACCGCACCACGCCCGAACACGTGCTCACCGGGCGGATCAGCCGTCCCGACGGCCACACCCCGCTGTGGGCGCTCGCGACGCCGGAACCGCCGCGGATGAAGACCGGCTCCTTCCCCCGCTCCTACGTACCGGCCCCGCCGCCGCAGCCGCGCTCGACGCTGGCGGGCGCGGCCGGACCGGCGTCGGCCCTGGTCGCCGCCGCCGGCGATTCGCCGAAACGCTCGGTGTGGCAGCAACACGGCACCGCCATCACGATCGCCGCGATCCTCGTCGGGATCCTCCTGCTGCTCGTCGCGACCCTGTTGCTCTAGCGGTGTCCGCTATCCGCGCAGAGGCCGCAGCGCACCGTCGAGGAGCACGAGCTCGTCGAGCTGCGCGGCGAGCACCGTCGCCTGCTGCTCGTTGGGGATGAAGGCGCCGTCGTCGTCGAGCTGTTTCTGGGCGAAATTGATCTCGACGTTCGGCTTGGTGATGACCAGTCCGACCGCCGCGACGACCGGTCGCAGCGCCGTCTGGGCACGCGTGCCGGCCGAGTTGCCGCCCCAGTTGATGAAGCCGACCGGCTTGCGGTTCCACTCGGCGCTCAGATAGTCGATCGCGTTCTTGATCGCCGGCGCGAAGCTGTAGTTGTACTCGGGGAACGCGAAGAGGAAGGCGTCCGCGGCGGCGACGCGCTCGCTCCAGTCCATCGTGTACCGATGGGTGTAGTCGCCCAGGCGCGGGTGGTTCGGCTCGTCCATCATCGGCAGATTTATCTCGCGCAGGTCGGCGAGGTCGACGTCGAACCGGCCGTCGGCCTCCGCGGTGCGGCGCGCCCACTGCGCGATGGGCTCGGCGATCCGACCCTGACGCACGCTGCCGACGACGATCATGAGTTTGGGCATGCGGTTTCCTTCTACTCCCACTCGATGGTCCCCGGCGGCTTGCTGGTGACGTCGAGGACGACGCGGTTGACCTCGGGGACCTCGTTGGTGATCCGGGTGGAGATGGTTTCGAGGGCCTCGTAGGGGATACGGGTCCAATCAGCGGTCATGGCGTCCTCGCTGGAGACCGGGCGCAACACGATCGGATGCCCGTAGGTCCGCGAATCACCCTGCACGCCAACGCTTCTCACATCGGCGAGCAGGACGACGGGGCATTGCCAGATCTGGCCGTCGAGTCCGGCAGCGGTGAGTTCCTCGCGCGCGATGGCATCGGCCTTGCGGAGCAGTTCGAGACGCTCCTTGGTCACCTCGCCGACGATGCGGATGGCCAGGCCGGGCCCGGGGAACGGCTGCCGGTTGACGATCTCCTCGGGCAGCCCGAGTTCGCGGCCGACGGCCCGCACCTCGTCTTTGAACAGCAGGCGCAGGGGCTCGACCAGTTTGAACTCGAGGTCGTCGGGCAGGCCGCCGACGTTGTGGTGGCTCTTGATGTTGGCGGTGCCGGAGCCGCCGCCGGATTCGACGACGTCGGGGTACAAGGTGCCCTGGACGAGGTAGTCCACCTTCTTGCCGGAGGCGGCCTGATCGCCCAGGACATCGGTGACGGCACCCTCGAAGGAACGGATGAACTCGCGGCCGATGATCTTGCGCTTCGTCTCCGGATCGGACTGGCCGGCCAATTCGGAGAGGAAGGTGTCCGCGGCGTCGACGGTGACCAGGCGAGCGCCGGTCGCGGCGACGAAGTCGGTTTGGACCTGCTCGCGCTCACCGGCGCGCAGCAGGCCGTGGTCGACGAAGACACAGGTCAGACGGTCGCCGATGGCGCGCTGGACCAGCGCCGCCGCGACCGCCGAGTCGACGCCGCCGGAGAGGCCGCAGATGGCCAGTCCGTCGTCGCCGACCTGGGCGCGGACGTCGTTGATCAACGACTCGGCGATGTTGGCGGCCGTCCACGTCGGCTGGAGACCCGCGATCTCGTAGAGGAACCGCGTGAGCACCTGCTGGCCGTGCGGGCTGTGCAGCACCTCGGGGTGGTACTGGACGCCGGCCATCTTGGCGTCGACATTCTCGAAGGCGGCCACCGGCGCGCCGGGCGTCGAACCGGTGACGGTGAACCCGTCGGGCGCGACCTGCACCGCGTCGTTGTGGCTCATCCACACCGGCTGGCTGTCTCCGAGGCCGTCGTGGAGGACGCCGCCGTCGCAGGTCATCGCGGTGCGGCCGAATTCGCGGCCGCCGGTGTTGGCGACGATGCCGCCGAGGGCCTGGGCCATCGCCTGGAAGCCGTAGCAGATGCCGAAGACTGGGATGCCGAGCTCCAGGATCGCCGGGTTGAGCGTCGCGGCACCGTCGGCGTAGACCGACGCGGGGCCGCCGGAGAGGACGAGTGCCGCGGGGTTCTTGGCCCGGAACTCCTCGATCGGGGCGTCGTGGGCGATCACCTCGGAGTAGATCCGCGCTTCGCGCACGCGCCGTGCGATCAACTGCGCGTATTGAGCACCGAAATCGACGACGAGGACGGGACGCGGGCTGGCATTGGAAGTCTGGGCCACGGCGGCCAGTCTAATGGGCGCCGAGGTCGTCATCGGCGGACGGCCCTGCGCCGATCTGCCCCGGTGGGTCAGCTCAACAGTTCGGCGCGGCAACCGATGCCGGGCGCTCGCGCCAACCGGGCATCGGTCGTCACGAGCGACGTCGCCCCCAGCGCCTCGGCGAGCGCGACGTAGGCCGCGTCGTCCGCCGACAAGTTGTGCCGCAGTTCCGTGCGGGTGCGCTCCCCCGGTCGCCATGCGGCAATGATGGTCCCGAGGTCGGACAACGGACCGCTCTGGCCGATTAGGCTCATGTGACCACTCACGACGGGGATGGGGCGATGGCGACACGGGCACCGGACGATCTGCTGCCCCATTTGCGCCGGGCCCGCGACCACGCCGATCGCAACTATGCCGAGCCGCTCGATCTCGCCGCTCTGGCAGCGGTGGCCGGGGTCAGCAAATTCCACTTCCAGCGGTTGTTCGTCGCCACCTACGGCTGCTCACCTGCCGAGCACCTGTCCCGTCGTCGCATCGAACGGGCCCAAGACCTGCTGCGCGCGACCAACCTGACCATCACCGAAGTGTGCACGGCCGTCGGGTTCTCCAGCCTCGGCTCGTTCAGCAGCAGGTTCCGGGAGTTGGTCGGCGAATCACCGTCGGAGTTCCGCAGACGCTGGTCCGACGGGGCGCCGCGCATCCCCAGCTGCTTCATCTTCATGGCCGGATTGGCCGAGCGGCACGGCCCCGCAACCTAGGAGAAGCACCGACGCGCGTGGCGCGGATACCGTCGGTCCCATGATCACAAACATTTCGCTCATCTCGCTGTGGGTCCGCGACCTCGACGAAGCGCTCGAGTTCTACACGTCGATCATGGGTTTCGAGCCCAAGGACGACATCACGATGGGACCCGACTTCCGCTGGGTCACCGTCGCCCATCCCGCGCAGCCCGAGCTGCAGGTGCACCTGACCACCCCGTCGAAGCCGTTGTCCGACGACCTGATCGCGGCGATGCAGCGCGCCCAGGCCGACGGCGGTCTGCCCGGTTTCGGGTTGGCCGTCGACGATTGTCGTAAGACCTACGAGGAACTGTCCGCGAAGGGTGTCGAGTTCATCCAGCCGCCCGAGGAACGGCCCTACGGCGTCGAGGCGCTGATGCGCGACAACTCGGGGAACTGGATGGTGCTCGTCGAATCGCGTGACTACACACCGGAGGACTTCGACGGGGCCGAGTTCGGCTGATGAGGTTCGAGCACAGGGTTATCGCAACACCCTCAGAGTTCACCGGGTAGCCCAGGGGTCGACCAGTTCGATACCGGTCTTGGCGAAGTCCCGCACGTTTCGTGTCGCGCATACCGCGTGTTTCGATCTGCAGATCGCCGCGATCTGCGCATCGGCAGTCGTGATCGGCAGACCGACCCTCTCTCGGAGGAATAGCACCTCTGCATACTCCGCGGCGGCGCCCTCGTCGAACGGGAGCACCACGCCACCATCACGGTATGTCCGCAACACCGTCTCAATCATGGAGCCGAGCGCAGCCCGACGTTTACCTGCCGGAAGTCGTCGTACCCCGGCGAGGAGTTCGGCGGCAGTCATCGCCGTGATCGCCACCTCGCCGGTCAGGGACTCCATCCACGCGAGAACGGATGGATCGGGGCGCTTCCGAAGAACCTCCGAGATGACGTTCGTGTCGAGGACGATCACTCGAAGTCCACTGCCCGGGCGATGTCGGTACGCGCCGGGATTTCGAGGTCGATCCCACCGAGTTCACGCGACGCCTGGTACATCGCCAGCCCGATATTGGGCCGTCGCACGGCCCGGGTCAGGATGTCGCGCAGCTCGGCCTCCATCGACCGGCCGTGCGCCCTAGCCTGCGCGGCAAGCTGCTCCTTCACCGAGTCGTCAAGACCCCGGATGACGACTGAGGCCACCACGATCACCTCCTTCTTGATATCAAGAATGATATCAATGATGGACAGCCTCAAGCCACCCCCAAGGCTGGTAACAGCCCGTCGAGCTTGACCACTCAAACGCTAAAATCGATCTTGACGATCTCGATATTTGACCGTCACGAGTTGCTCCCTCGCCGAGGGATGGTCCCTGGCTGCCGGTGTTTACCGGGTAAACACGAGTGCGCTCCCCCCGCGAGCGGAGATGATCCAACCATCCGCATCGGGCGCGGCATGGCTCCGATTAGCGGTAGATCAACACAGCGCCGGACGCCACATCCAGCTGGTCGAACAGAATTCCTACTTCGCCTCGTTCAGCGCGACGGCGGCGCGGATGAGTTCGACGAAGGCGTCGGCGTCGAGCACGTCGTTCTCCCCGACGTCGACGGCACGACGGGTCCCCGCGGTCAGGCTGGCGTTGAAGACGTGCGCGGGATCGGGCAGCGACGCCCCCTTGGCGAAGGTGACCTTCACCTTGTCCTTGTACGTCTCCAGCGTGCAGAGCAGGCCTGACGAGCTGAACGTCGGCACACCGTCGGGATTCGACGGCTTGACCCACTTCGCCTCTTCGACGACGTCGGGGGCTCCCCGTCGGATCAATCCGCGAATCTCGTCGGCCCGCTCCGCGCGCCAGTCGGCGCTCATCCGGCGGCCTTCTGCGCCTTCTTCGAGGCCGTCCGACCGGACGCGACCGGCGTGATCGGAAGCCGCAGCGCACCCGGGGCGTCGGCGGGCACGACCGGCGCCACCGGCTCGACGGGCTGGATGCGGACATACGGCTCACCCTGCGGCGGACGCCGGTCTTCCTCGCCCTTGTTCGGCCACAGCGACGCGGCCCGCTCGGCCTGCGCGCTGATCGAGAGCGACGGGTTCACCCCCAGGTTCGCGGTGATCGACGCACCGTCGACGACGTAGAGCGACGGGTAGTTCCACACGCGGTGATACGGGTCGATGACGCCGACGGCCGGGTCGTCGGAGATCACACATCCGCCCAGGTAGTGGGCGGTCAGCGGAATGTTGAAGATGTCGCCCCACGTACCGCCGGCCAACCCGCCGGGCAGCTTGTCGGCCATCAGCCGCGTCGCCTCGTTGCCCGCCGGGATCCACGTCGGATTCGGCTCGCCGTGCCCCTGGCGGCTGGTGACGTACTTGAACGGCCCGCGCTTGCGGACGAAGGTCGTCAGCGAATTGTCCGACGACTGCATGACCAGCGCGATGACCGTCTTCTGGCTCCACCCCTTGGGTACCAGGAGGCGTGCGAGATACCACGGGTGGGTCAGCAGCACCCGAAGCAGCTGGCGGATGCGGTACAGCCGCGTGCCGCCGTCGGTGAGGATCGTCTGCAGGTAGGCCATCGCATTCGAGCCCTTGCCGTAGCGGACCGGCTCGATATGCGTCGAGGAATCCGGGTGGAACGACGAGGTGATGGCGACGCCCTCGGAGAAGTCGGAGTCCGGGTCGATCTTGCTGCTCATCGCACCGAGGATCGACTCGGAGTTGGTCCGGGTGAGGACGCCCATCGCGTCGGAGATCTTCGGCAGCGTCGACCCCTTGGCCGCATGCATCAGCTTCTGCGTGTTGAAGGTGCCGGCCGCCATGACGACGTTGTCGGCGGTGAAGGTCCGCTTGCGCGCACCGAAGGGACCCCACGACGACGAGCCGCGCGTCGACACCTCCCAGGTGCCGTCACCGCGCTGCCGCAGACCGTCGACGGTGGTCCGCTCGATCACCTGCGCACCGGCCGACTCGGCCAGCCCGAGATAGTTCTTGACCAGCGTGTTCTTCGCGCCGACGCGGCAACCCGTCATGCACGAGCCGCACTCGGTGCAGGCGGTGCGCTCGGGGCCGGCACCGCCGAAGTACGGGTCGGGCACGGTCTCGCCCGGCTCGCCCGCTCCCCCGGTCTTGGCGCCGAAGAAGACGCCCACCGGCGTCGTGACGAAGGTGTCGCCGACGCCCATGTCCTCGGCGACCTCCTTCATGATGCGGTCGGAGTTGGTGAACGTCGGATTCTTCACGACGCCCAGCATGCGGCTGGCCTGGTCGTAGTACGGGGTGAGCTCGGACTCCCAGTCGGTGATGTGCGCCCACTGCTTGTCGTTGAAGAAGGGTGACGGCGGCTTGTACAGCGTGTTGGCGTAGTTCAGCGAACCACCGCCGACGCCTGCCCCGGCCAGGATCATCACGTCCTTGAGGAGGTGGATGCGCTGCACGCCGAGCAGGCCGAGTTTCGGTGCCCAGACGAACTTCCGCAGTCGCCAGCTGGTCTTGGCGTGCTGCTCGTCGGTGAACCGTCGTCCGGCCTCGATCACCCCGACGCGGTACCCCTTCTCTGTCAGACGGAGCGCGCTGACGCTGCCGCCGAAGCCGGAACCGATGATGAGCACGTCAAAGTGACTGTCCTGTGGGCTGCGAGACATGCAGTGATCATAGCTGGCATGTCACAACGTCCATTGTCGCATTGGCGGAACGGGTGGCCCCGGTGCCCACTCGGCGGGGTTGGGGTGCCCACTCGGCGGGGTTGGGGTGCCCACTCGGCGGGGTTGGGGTGCCCACTCGGCGGGGTTGGGGTGCCCACTCGGCGGGGTTGGGGTGCCCAGTCGGCGGGGTTGGGGTGCCCACTCGGCGGGGTTGGGGTGCCCACTCGGCGGGGTTGGGGTGCCCACTCGGCGTCAGTCGCGGACGGAGAGGCCGACCTTCTGGAACTCCTTCAGGTCGCTGTAACCCGCCTTGGCCATCGAGCGGCGCAGCGCACCCACGAGGTTCAGCTCGCCGAAGGGGTCGTCGGACGGGCCGTTGAGGATCTGCTCGAGCGAGGGCCGGTCGTCGGGCGTCGAAATCTGCAGCATCGCGCCCCGCGGGGTGTCCGGGTGCGCGGCCGACGAGGTCCAATACCAGCCGCCGCCCGGCGCGCTCGACGCCGACGCCAGCGGGGAGCCGAGCACCACGGCGTCGGCACCGCAGGCGATCGCCTTGGCGAGGTCGCCGGAGGTGTTCACGTCGCCGTCGGCCAGGACGTGGACGTAGCGACCACCGGTCTCGTCGAGGTAGTCGCGGCGCGCGGCCGCGGCGTCGGCGATCGCGGTGGCCATCGGCACGCCGATGCCCAGCACGTCGTTGGTCGTGGTGGAACCCTCGGTCGCGCCGTAGCCGACGATCACCCCGGCGGCCCCGGTGCGCATCAGGTGCAGCGCCGTGCGGTGGTCGTGGACGCCGCCGGCGATCACCGGCACATCGAGGTCGGCGATGAAGGTCTTGAGGTTGAGCGGGTCGCCGCCGCCCTCGGCGACGTGCTCGGCGGAGATGATGGTGCCGTGGACGACCAGGACCTCGACGCCCGCCTTGAGCAGCGTCGGGGTGAGTTCGGCGGCACGCTGCGGGCTGACGCGCACGGCGGTGGTCACACCTGCTTCACGCACCCGCGACACCGCCTGGGCCAGCAGACCGGTGTCGATCGGCGCCGAATGCAGATGCTGCAGGAAACGGACCGCGGCGCGCGGATCGGGATCGTTCTCGGCGACGTCGAGCAGCGCGGCGACCTTCTCGTCGGCGTCGGCATGCCGCGCCCACAACCCCTCCGCGTTGAGGACGCCCAGACCGCCGAGGCGGCCGAGTTCGACGGCCGTGTCCGGCGACATCAGGGCATCGGTCGGATGCGCGAGGATCGGCGCGCCGAACCGGTACGCGTCGATCTGCCACGCCGTCGACACATCCTTCGACGACCGGGTCCGCCGCGACGGCACGATGCTGATATCGGCCAATTCATAGGTGCGACGGGCCGTCCGCCCCATCCCAAATTCCACAAGATCACGCACGAGGACCGCGCCTTCCTGCCGGGCGTCGCGCCGGCATCATGAATCTCCGGACGTACCGGTCAGCGAGAATAGTAGTTGGGTGCTTCGGCCGTCAGCGTCACGTCGTGCGGGTGCGACTCCTTGAGCCCGGCCGCGGTGATCTGCACGAACTTCGCCTGCTGCAGATCGGGGATGGTGGCGGCGCCGGTGTAACCCATCGCCGCGCGCAGGCCGCCGACCAACTGGTGGATGACCTCGCCGAGCGGACCGCGGAACGGCACGCGCCCCTCGATCCCCTCGGGCACCAGCTTCTCCTCCGAGAGCACGTCGTCCTGGAAATACCGGTCCTTCGAGTAGGACTTGCCCTGGCCGCGGCCCTGCATCGCACCGAGCGAGCCCATGCCGCGGTAGCTCTTGAACTGCTTGCCGTTGACCAGGATCAGCTCACCCGGCGACTCGGCGGTGCCGGCCAGCAGCGAGCCGAGCATCGCCGTCGACGCCCCTGCAGCCAGCGCCTTGGCGATGTCGCCGGAGTACTGCAGACCGCCGTCGGCGATCACCGGGATACCGGCCTGGTTGCAGGCAGCCACGGCCTCCATGATCGCGGTGATCTGCGGGGCGCCCACACCGGCGACGACGCGCGTCGTGCAGATCGAGCCCGGTCCGACGCCGACCTTCACCGCGTCGACGCCCGCCTCCATCAGCGCCTGCGCACCCGAACGGGTGGCCACGTTGCCGCCGACGAGCTGCACGCGCCCCCCGACCTCTGCCTTCAACTTGCCGATCATGTCGAGCACGCCGCGCGAATGTCCGTGGGCACTGTCGACGATGAGCACGTCGACGCCGGCGTCGGCCAGCGCCATCGCGCGCGTCCACGCCTCGTCACCGGCACCGACGGCGGCGCCGACGAGGAGCCTTCCGTCGGCATCCTTCGTGGCGAGCGGATGCTGCTCGGTCTTCACGAAGTCCTTGACGGTGATCAGGCCGGTGAGCCGTCCGGCGCCGTCGACGATCGGCAGCTTCTCGATCTTGTGGCGGCGCAGCAGGTTCAGCGCCGCGTCGGCCGAGACGCCCTCCTGGGCGGTGATCAGCGGCGCGGGCGTCATGACGTCGGCGACCGGGCGACGCTGGTCCACCTCGAACCGCATGTCGCGGTTGGTGATGATGCCGACGAGCTCACCCTTCTCGTCGACGACGGGCAGCCCGGAGATGCGGTAGCGGGCACACATCGCGTCGACCTCGGCGAGCGTGTGCGCCGGGGTGCAGGTCACCGGGTCGGTCACCATGCCCGCCTCGGAGCGCTTGACCGTCTCCACCTGCGAGGCCTGCGCCTCCACCGAGAGATTGCGGTGCAGCACGCCCATGCCGCCGGCCCGGGCCATCGCGATGGCCATCCGCGCCTCGGTGACCGTGTCCATCGCCGACGAGACGAGGGGTACGCGCAGCGAAATGCTCTTGGTCAGCCTCGACGACGTGTCCACGTCGGAGGGGATGACATCCGACGCGGCCGGCAAGAGCAGCACATCGTCGAACGTCAAGCCGAGCATTGCCACTTTGTCGGGATCGTCGCCACCGGTCCGCACATTCACCATTGCCCCATCCTAGCGGCTTCGGCAATGCCCCCGTCCGGCCCCGTCACCGATAATGTCGCCGGTCACAGCCGTGCGCCGCACCGACCCGCCACCTGCGATCGGCTACGGTGGAGAGGTGGCCAACCTGAATCCGCCCGGCCTGCCGCCGGACCCGTTCGCCGATGACCCGAGCGACCCCGCCGGGGTACTCGATTCCGTCGAGCCGGGGATCCCGCTGGACCTCGCCGAGCGTCTGGCCGTCGAAGAGGACCTGGCCGATCTCGCCGTCTACGAATCCCTGTTGGCACCCGAGGGCGTGCGCGGCCTGGTGGTCATGTGCGACGACTGCAACGAGGACCACTACCACGACTGGGACATGCTGCGCGCGAATCTCCAGCAGCTACTCGTCGACGGCACCGTGCGGCCGCACGAGCCCGCCGTCGACCCCCGCCCGGAAGACTATGTGACCTGGGACTACTGCCGCGGCTACGCCGACGGCCAGGCGCGCCGCGGACGGCGCTGACCACCGATCAGTTCGGCAGAATCGAGATCGGTCCGCGCGGCTTCGGCCGCGGAGCCGGGGGCGCGGTGTACTCCGGCTGCGGTTCCGGCGCGGGCACCTGGCGCTGCACCGGTGGCGGCGTGTACTGCGGCTGCGGAACCGGCGGAGGCGTGAAGCGCGGCATGTAGTCGGTCACCGGCGGCGGCGTGTAGATCGGCCGATGCGGCGGCAGCTTCTTCGGCGGTGCCGGAGTCGCGGCCTTGATCGCGGCCTCGGCCGAGGCGGTCAGGCGCCCGATGGCCGCGTCGAGCGGCGCCCGGTCCTGCTGATTCGCAATCGGGGTCAGGCTGGCCTGCGCACGCTTCAGTGCGGCCTTGGCGTCGTCGGGCTTCCCGGCGGCCAGCGCCTTCTCCGCCGACGCGATCTGCAGCTGCGCGTCATAGGACGCCTGTGTCTGCACGGCCTTCGTCGGGTACACGACCTTCTTGACATTCCACAGCGGATCGCCGGGATGCGCGCCCTCGGACATGATCGTCAGCCCGCCGAGCGCCACCCCGATGACCGCGGCGGCCCCGGCGACGAGTCGCAGGTGCCGTCCGGTGCTGCGAGACTTGCGCTGCGCCGCGGCCGACGCGGCGATGGCGTGCTCCACGTCGTCGACGGTGATCGGGTTGTCCACGGGTCCGGCGTGGACGCTCTGACGCCAGTCGACCAGCATCTGCGCCAGCTCGAAATCGGCCGGGGTGTCGGCGACGACCGGCAGCCCGAGGCCGAGGGCCTCGACCATCTCCTCGTCACGGGTGATCGCGGCGACGTCAACGTTCGCGAGGTCGGTATTCGCTTGATCGCTCATCGGTGATCGCCTCTCGTTCTCAGTGGTCATCGGGCGCGCCCGGAGATCTGGTCGCGCAGTTTCGCCAACGCACGGTGTTGGGCGACGCGCACGGCTCCCGGCGTCGACCCCACCGCGTCGGCGGTCTCCTCGGCGGACAGTCCCACCACCAGGCGCAACACGAGAATCTCGCGCTGCTTCTCCGGCAGCGTCGCCAGTAGAGCCGTCATCCGACGATTCCCGTCCGCATGCACGGCGTGCTGCTCGGGACTGTCGGAGAAGCTGACCCCCTCGGGCAACTCGTCGGTCGGGTCGGCCTTCGTCCGGTGCAGGACGCGCATCGCGTCGGCGACCTTGTGCGCGGTGATTCCGTAGGCGAACGCCAGGAACGGACGGCCTTCATCCCGATACCGGGGCAGCGCCGTCATCACCGCCATCAATGCCTCCTGCGCGATGTCATCAGCGGAGAACAGGTGGCGTTCTCCGACTCCGATCCGTCCCCGGCAGTACCGCAGAAGTGGCTCCTGGATGCTTTCGAGAACGTCGGCTAGCGCCTGCCGGTCACCCTGGCCAGCGGCCAGGACGGCCGTATCAAGCGCGTCACCCGTAAGTTTCATCGTCAGCTGCAATCCCCGTGTTACACGTGGCCGGGGCATCCGAAAACGCCCGGGTCCACAATCGCCGATCCAGCCTATCCGCCGTCGCCGACAGTTCCGAAATCCGCCGCCTCGGCAAACCCGGATTCGCGCAGCGCCGCGGATGTCTCGACGATGCGGCGCGGCGCCCAGTCACAGGAGTCGACCCCCGCCGCCAACTGCGCCGCGGCCCACTCCAGCGGCACCAGCCGGTTGCTCGCGGCCTCCCGCGCCACCGCCGCCGCCTCGTCGGCCGCCAGGGTGCGATCCCCGGTCGCCGCTGCCGCCGCCGCGGCGATCAGGCGCGTCTTGAGCCGGTGGTGCGCCGTCGGCGCCTCGCGTCCCAAGTCACCGGCGGCGCGCGCCCAGCGGGAACCGGATTCGGCGTCCCCTCGGTAGAGCGCGTTCTCGGCCATGACCCAGCGCCAGCGCAGTTCGACGCGGCCGTCGGTCAACCAGGGCCGCTCCCCCGGTTCGCCGCCGTCCGCATCGAGGGCGGTGCGCACCCGCCGCAACAGGCGCGACGAATCGTCGAACCGACCCAACCCCAGTTCGTCGGCGGCCAGGCCGATCAGGGCGTCGGCGAACGCGGCGCGGGGCAGCCCCCTCGGCGGTGTCCGCCCGAAGCCCTCGGCGACCAGCCGCGCCGCCTCCCCGTCGAAACGCAGCGCGGCTCGATGTCGGTTGGACTGGCGCAGCCACGACCCGCGGGTGCTGGCGGACAGGGAGAGCAGTGCGCGCGCGGTCGGATCGCCGCACGGACCGAGCGCGGCGTCGAGGCGGTCGAGCAGGCTCCGCGCGCGTGCGACCGCACCGGTCGCGCCGACGGCCACGGCCTCCGTCCACGACGCCTGCGCCGCCACCAGGTCCACCATGAGCGCCAACGCTATCGGAGGGTCCCGCGGCATGTGGTCGGTGCTTGATCGGTGCTCGATCGGTCAGGTCGGACCCGATACTCCAGTATCAGGTCCAGACCCTTCTGACCAGTAACCAGAACGTTAAATCTGGTGTAATTTTTACTATCCTCGATATTGGATTCAGTAAATTGACTTATGTCGTTGCGCGTGTTTACTGTGGCCGCGAGGGCACCCCACAAGGGGCCCGAGAACGCCCCGACCCCGGGGCTGCAACAACGACGACACCCAAGGAGACGCATCATGTCGCTTCCATCGCTACCCGGCCCGAACGCCGACATCTGGGACTGGCAGCGCCTGGGCACCTGCCGGGGCGAAGAATCGTCAGTCTTCTTCCACCCCGACGGCGAGCGCGGCAGTGCCCGCGCCCGGCGCGAGCGGCGAGCCAAGGAACTGTGCCACAGTTGCCCGGTCCTGGCGCAGTGCCGCGAGCACGCGCTGCGCGTCGGCGAACCGTACGGCATCTGGGGCGGCCTGGGCGAGTCCGAGCGGGCGATGATCCTCAAGGGACGCGGCCGGCGCGGCAAACTGGCCGGCTGAGCACGACACAGACGACAAGACAAGACCGCCCCGGGCCAATCGGCCCGGGGCGGTCTTACGCTTGCGGCGTATTACTTGCCGACGACGGCGAGAACGTCGCGCGCGGACAGGATCAGGTAATCCTGGCCGTCGTACTTGATCTCGGTCCCGCCGTACTTGCTGTAGATCACGGTTTCGCCCTCGGCGACGTCCACCGGGATGCGCTTGGCACCCGCGTCGTCCCAGCGACCCGGGCCCACGGCGATGACCTTGCCCTCGGAGGGCTTCTCCTTCGCCGTATCCGGGATCACCAGGCCAGAAGCGGTGGTGGTCTCGGCCTCGAGCGCCTGGACCAGGATCTTGTCCTCGAGCGGCTTGATGTTCACACTCGCCACGATGTGAGTCCTCTACTTTCATTCCTGAACGAAAAACGCTGACGTTTGTGGCCCTGCTCGGACAAACCCTCGCCGTCGCGGGTGAACGAGGGATCTCACAGTGCCGACTAGCACTCTATACCCGAGAGTGCCAGCACTCAAGGGAGGCTGGTGCTTATGCCGGACTCCGCGGGCCCGCCTCTCCGAGGTGATCGAGAGCCCATCTCCGGTCCACGGCCGGAGCCTAGGTTAGGATTACCTCATGGATCGCCGTCTTCTTCGCAGCTCGCTGACCGCCGCCGCTGTCGCCGTCACCGCCTCGACAGCGCTGCTCTCCCCGATCGCCCCGGCCGGTGCGGCCCCGCGCTTCGCGGTGTCGTCGGTCCCGGCCGGTGTCGCGAGCGGCGGCGAACTCGCCCTCGACCAGGGCCGCAACCGCCTGTTCATCGCCGACAACAACGACTCGCTGCGCACCCGCGGCTCGGATTTCATCCCGAGCCCGGATCCCGTGCGCCCCAAGGTCGAGGTCTTCGACACCACGACCAACCGGCCGGTTCGCTCCATCGACCTGGCCAACCAGCCCGGCGGGATGATGATGATCGGCGGCGCCGAACTCATCCCGGTCAAGCAGGTGCCGGACGGTCTCGCCATCGACTCCCGACGCGGTCGGGTGCTGGTCACCAACGCACACGCCAGCGGTATCACCGTGTTCGGGATGGACGACAAGCGCGTCGGCCCGGGCAATCTCACCTCCCTGCCGAAGTCGCACCCGATGGGCGCTGTCGCCGACCCGGCCACCGGCCGCTTCTACGTCGGCCTCAACGGCGCGGACAAGGTCGCCGTCTTCAGCTCGGCCGGACGCCACATCGGCGACATCGGCAACCTGTACAAGGCCTCCTTCCTCGACGTGGACGCCGGGCGCAACCGGCTCTACGTCGGCAACGCCGACTACGAGGCCAAGAAGAACAACTTCGTGGCAGTCGTCGACCTGCGCACCGGGCGCGTGATCAAGAAGATCCCGACGCCGTCGAACTCCCGGCCGAAGGTCGACCCGACGACCGGCCGAGTGTGGGCCGCGAGCTTCGACACCGGCAAGATCTCGATCATCGACCCGGCATCGCTCCGGGTCGTGCGGACCATCGACACCAAGACCTCGCCGTCGAAGATCGCGTTCGACGCTGGTCGGCGCCTCGCGTATACGGCGAATCTGCAGAAGAAGACCATCACGGTGCTCAACGCGGATTCGGGCGCGATCGTCGCCACCCTGCCGACCGGTGCCGCCGTGCACACCGTGGTCGTCGACCAGAAGACCGGAATCGTCTACGGGAGCCAGCACATCAGCGGCAAGCTCACGGTGGTCCGGCCGAGCTGATCAGGCCAGGTCGGCCAACGCCTGCCGGGCGATCGCGGCCAGGTACCGAGCCCCCGGCTCGATGATCGCGTCGTTGAAGTCGTAGGCCGGGTTGTGGACCGGCCCGGACTCCGCGGTGATCGGCCCGTTCCCGATGAACGCATAGGCGCCCGGGATCTCGTTCAGGAAAAAGGCGAAGTCCTCCGCGGCGAGGATCCCCGCGCAGTTCGGGTCGACACGGTCGGGACCGACCAGACCGGCGGCGACGCGGGCCGAGCGGGCCGCGGCGACCGGGTCGTTCACGGTGCACGGATAGCGGTGCTCATAGGTCAGCTCGACCTCGACGCCGTGTGCGGCGGCGACCGACTCGCAGATCTGCCGCACCAGCTTCTCGATCTCCGTGCGCGCCGCGGCCTCCAGACAGCGGGCGGTGCCGCGCAGGCGGGCGGTCGGCGGGAGCACGTTGTTGGTCGTCCCGGCGGTGAACTGGGTGATCGACACGACGGCGGGGACCAGGGGGTCCAGACGTCGCGCCACGACGGTCTGCAGCTCGGTGACCAGCGCCGAACCCGCGACGATGACGTCACCGGTGAGATGCGGCGCCATCGCGTGCCCGCCGGTGGCGCGCAGCACGATGTCGAGGTCGTCGAAGGAGGCCAGCTGCGTACCCGGGCGCACCGCGAAGTGCCCGGCCGGAATGCCCGGGATGTTGTGCAGCCCGTAGATCTCCAGGATCCCGAACTTCTCGAGCACCCCGTCGGCGATCATCGCCGCGGCCCCGGCCCCGCCCTCCTCGGCCGGTTGGAAGACGAGTACGACCGTTCCCGCGAAATCGGGTGCGGTGGAAAGGAGTTCGGCGGCACCGAGCAGGATGGCGCAGTGCCCGTCGTGACCGCAGGCGTGCATGACGCCCTGGACGGTCGACGCGTGCTCGCGCGGCAGCTCTTCGACGATGGGCAGCGCGTCCATGTCGGCCCGCAGGCCGACCGTCGGGCCCGGTCGGCCGCCGACGATCACGCCGACGACGCCGGTGCCGCCGATCCCCGTCGTCACCTCGATGCCGAGTCCGCGCAGGTAGTCGGCGATCACCCCGGCGGTGCGGTGCTCGTCGAAGGCCAATTCCGGATGGGCGTGCAGGTCGCGGCGCGTCGCGGGCAGTCGCGCCAGGTCGAGGGTGCCGGATGCGGGGTCGGTCATGGCTGCATCATCCTCGGGATAACCAGCGGTGTGCCGGATTCCGGGTCGTCGATGATCCGGCACGCCAGCCCGAACACCTCCTGCACGACCTCCTCGGTCACCACCCGCGCCGGCTCGCCCTGCGCGACGATGCGCCCGTCACGCATCGCGACGATGTGGTCGGCGTAGCGGCACGCCTGGTTCAGGTCGTGCAGCACGGCCACGACGGTCCGGCCCTGCTCACGGTTGAGCGAGCGGCACAGTTCGAGCAATTCGATCTGGTGGGCGATGTCGAGGAAGGTGGTCGGCTCGTCGAGCAGGATGAGCGGCGTCTGCTGCGCCAGCACCATCGCGACCCACACCCGCTGGCGCTGACCGCCGGAGAGCTGGTCGACGCGGTGCCCGGACAGCTCGGTGGTGCGCGTGGCGGCGAGGGCGTCGGCCACGACCTGCTCGTCGTAGGGCGACCAGTTCCGCAGGAAGCCCTGGTGCGGGAACCGCCCGCGCGCGACGAGCTCGGCCACCCGGATGTCCTCCGGCGGCGTCGACGACTGCGGCAGCAGGCCGAGGATCTTCGCCACCTCGCGCGGCGCATAGGAGTCGATCGCCTTCCCGTCGAGTACGACGCCGCCACCGGTCGGGGCCAATACCCGCGCCAGCGCCTTCAACAGCGTCGATTTCCCACAGGCGTTGGGCCCGATGATGACGGTGAACCGGTCGTCGGGGATCGACAGGCTCAGCCCGTCGACGACGACAGTGCCGTCGTAGCCCAGCGTGACGTCGCGCGCGGCGAGCCGGTCGGATTCGGGTAGGGGTTCAGCCACGGGCTCGCCTCATCTCGGTGAACAACAGGTAGCAGAGGTAGACCCCGCCGACGCACACGGTGATGACGCCGACGGGCAGCGATCCGCCGACCACCGCCGAGATCCGCTGGGCGAGGATGTCGCCGAGCAGGAACAGCAGGGCGCCGACAAGGGCGGTGACGGTCCAGGGTGTGTGCCCGCAGCGGCACAGCCGACGCGCGATATGCGGCGCGGCCAGGGCCACGAAGGCGACCGGACCGGCGATGGTCGTCGCCACCGCGATCAGCGCCACGCCGATGACGGGCAGGGCGATCGTCCCGGCGCGGGTCTGGGCCCCCATCGCGCGCGCCAGGTCGGGGCCGAGGTCGAGGACGCGGGTGCGCGGGCCCAGCAGTGCCAGCGCCAGCGCCAGGACGGCGACCACGGCGAAGGCGGGCCACAGGTAGGACCAATTGCGCGCGACGGGGGTGTCGAGCGTGCCCGCCCCCCACTGCGCGCTGAGCATGGCGTCGTCGAGGTTGGGGGCCCGCAGGATGAGCCAATAGTTCACCGCGGCGAGCATGGCGCTGAGCGCGACACCGGTGATCACCAACCGGAATCCGCCGACCCCGCCCCGGTAGGCGAGCAGGTAGACCGCCGCCGCGGTGAGTAGGCCGCCGACCAGCGCGAACAATGACATTCCGGCAAAGCCCAGGCCGAGGAGCAGGGAGGCGATCAGCGCGCCCGTGTAGGAGCCGACACCGAAGCCGATGAGATCGGGACTGCCCAGGGGGTTGCGCGTCAGGAGTTGGAAGATGCCGCCGGACAGGGCCATCGCGGCGCCGAGGACGATCGCGGCGAGGACGCGCGGCAGTTGCAGTTCGCGGATGGCAAACTCCGCCAGCTGGTCGCCGCCGAACAGACCGGCGGGAACCTTGGCCAGCCCGACCCCGTCGTCCCCGGCCACCAGCCCGCCGACGAAGGCGACGACCAGCAGGACCGCGACGAGGGAGCCGACGAGGACCGCGCGGCGGTCGAGCCGTTGTGAGTAGCCGCCCACCCGCACGACGACCTGCGGCCGGCCGAAGTCGATCCCGGCCGCCCTTCCCCCGGTCGAGGGTCCCATCGGCACCGGCGGCGCGCTCATCGGTTCGCCCCGGCCGAGTTGCGGATCAACAGGATCAGGATCGGCGCGCCGACGAAGGCGGTGACGATCCCGACGGGCATCGCGTCCTCGTTGAACAGGCGCGCGACGATGTCGGCGGCCAGCACCACGAGTGCACCGCCGAGGACGGCGAAGGCGACCGCCCACCGCCCGGTGACGCCCAGGGTCAGCCGGATCGCGTGCGGCACCATGAGGCCGACGAACCCGATCGGCCCGGCGGCGGCTGTCGCCGCCCCGGCCAGCAACGTGGCGGCGACCAGTGCGATGACCCGGATCCGCCCGACGCGGACGCCGAGCGCGGTGGCCATCTCGTCGCCCATGCCGATCACGTCGACCGCATGCGCGATCCCGAACGCGACGACGATGCCGACGACGATGAACGGTGCCACCCATGCGGCGACGGACAGGTCGCGCCCGGTGACCGAGCCGACCTCCCAGATGCGCATGTTGTCGAAGGTGTGCGGCCACATCAGCGCGACCCCGCGCACCAGCCCGGTGAGCACCGCGGTGACCGCGATACCGGCCATCGTGACCCGCAGCGGGGTGAGCGGACCGCGCCCGGCCGTGCCGAGCGCGTAGACGATCGCCATGGCGATGATCGCCCCGGCGAAGGCGAACCAGACGTAGGCCCAGATGGCGGTCAGCCCGAACAGCCCCATCACGACGATGGCGAGCGAGGCGCCGGCGTTCACGCCGAGGATCTGCGGGTCGCCGAGCGGATTGCTCATCAGCCGTTGGATCAGCAGGCCCGAGACACCGAGGGCGGCGCCGACGAGGATCGCCAAAATCGCGCGCGGAACGCGGTAGCCGGTGACCGCGGTGAGGTCGAAGCCGTGGCGCGATCCGGTCAGCGCATCCCACACGGCCCCCGGGCTGACGTCGCGGGCGCCGACGAACACGCTGAGACAGACCAGGGCGACCACGATCAGCAGCAACACCGCCCACCACAGGGCGAGGCGCCCGGCGGACCGTCCGCGCCGCGCCGCGCCGCGTGCCGGCGCGACCGCCGTCACCGGGCCGCCTGCCGGACGGCCGCGAAGAGGTCGTCCAGGGTCGGCGACTGTGCGACGGTCTCGAAGTCCAGGCCCACCGCCCCGGCGGCCCGCCACTTGTCCAGCAGCGCCATCAGTGCCAACGAGTCGATCCCGCTGTCGGCGAGCAGGACCGTTCCCGACAGCGCCGCCGGATCGATCATCAGCTTGTCGGCGAGATCGGCTCGCAGCCGCTCGTCGTCCAGGGGGTTACCGCTCGCCTCCGGTGCGGCCGTCGTGGCACCGTCGCCGGAGGTCCCGGCGTCGCGTCGCTGATCCTTCTTGCTCACCTTGCCGACAGCCGTGGTCGGGAACTCGTCGACGACGAGCACGTCGTCGGGAATCTTGAACCGCGCCAATCCGGCCTCCCGCAGGAAGCCGCGCAGGGCGAACTCGTCGGGTACTTCCTCGTCCCGCACCGCGGCCGTGGACGGGATCACGTAAGCGACGATCCGCTCGCCGAGCCGCTCGTCTGGTGCGCCGACCACCGAGGCGTCGCGTACCGCGGGGTGCCGCAGCAGCGCCTCCTCCACCTCGGTCGGCGCGATCTTCTCCCCCGCCCGGTTGATCTGGTCCTTGTCGCGCCCGACGACGGTGAGATAGCCGGCGGCGTCGCGGATGACGCGGTCGCCCGTGCAGTAGAAGCCGTCGGCGGTGAACGACTCCGGCGACGCGCCGCCCCAATACTCGCGGATCGTGTACGGGCCGCGGGTTTGCAGGCTGCCCTCCTGCCCGTCGGGCAGGGCGTTGCCGTCGGCGTCGACGATCCGCACCTCGTCGGCCGGGCTGATGGGACGCCCCTGCGTGGAGACGATGCGCTCGACATCGTCGTCGAGCCGCGTGTAATTGACCAGCCCCTCGGCCATCCCGAACACCTGCTGCAGGGTGACGCGGCCGAACACCTCCGGGATGCGCCGGGCGACCGTCTCCAGCAGCTTCGCCCCGCCGACCTGCAGCACGCGCAACGACGACGTGTCGTGCCGCGTGGACTCCGGCGAGTCGAGCCAGGTCGCGACCAGCGGCGGCACCGCCGACAGCTGGGTGATCCGGTGCTCGGCGATCGCGGAGAAGACCGTTCGGGCATCCGTGGCCGGCACCATCACGATGTGGGCCCCGGCGTACAGCGCCCCGAGGATGCCCGGGCTGCTCATGGTGAAGTTGTGCGACACCGGCAACACCACCCCGAACACCGAGGTCTCGTCGAGGCCGCAGATGCGGGCCGATTCGCGCACCGAGTAGAGGTAGTCGTCGTGGGTGCGCCCGATCAGCTTCGGCGCCCCCGTCGTCCCGCCGGACAACTGCAGGAAGGCGATGTCGGACGGGGCGCCGGAGCGGCCCGTCGAATCGGCGTTGGCGCTGCGGACCGCGGCGAGCGGATCGGGTGCGTCGAGGTCGGCGACGATCGTCGCGAAGGGGCGCCCGTCGGACATGGTCGGCCGCACCCGGGCGAGATGGTCGGCATGCGCACGGAAATCGGCACCGGAGCCGGTGTCGGCGGTAATGAAGGCGGCGGCGTCGCAGCGCGTCACCAGGTCTTCCAACTCGGCGGTGCTGTGACTCGCGAGGGCGAACACCGGCAGCACACCGGCGTCGAAGAGCGCGAACAGCACCTCGACGTAGTCGACGACGTTCGGGAATTGGACCACCGCGCGGTCGCCGGGCCGCAGGTCGTGGCGCTCGACGATCCCGTTGGCGACACGGCGCGAACCCTCGAGCAGTTCGCGATAGGTCAGCGCCCGGCGGTCGTCGCTCACCGCGATCGCCCCGGGATGTGCGGCGACGGAATCGGCAAGCATCGAGCTGTGCGTCTGGCCGATCCAATATCCGGCTTCCCGATACTGTTCTGCCACTTCAGCGGGGTAACCAGGCATCCGTCGATCCTAAACCATAGGCTAACCTAATTAGAGACCACACCCGATGGAAAGCCCGCCCTTGCCGATCGATCTCACCGCCGCCCAGCTCGCTGTGTGGTTCGCGCAGCTGCAGGTGGCCCACGCCCCCGTGTATCAGTGCGCCGAGCGCATCGATATCGACGGCGACTTCGACGCGCAGCGCTTCGCCTCGGTGCTCGGCGACTGCCTGCGGCAGGTGCCCGCGCTCAACGTGCGATATGCCGACGACGGCGACGGACCGCGCGCCCACCCGCTCCCCGGCGTGGCGGATCACCCGGTCCAGATCAGCGAGGCCGTCGCGGGCGACGTGGCCGCGATCATCGACGCCGCGATGACGACCGCCCCGATCGTCGACGAGATCGTCGGCGACGCGCTCTCCGGCCAGCACCTCGTGCGCGTGCTGCCCGAAGCGGCGGGCGAGCACGTACGGCACGTCTGGATCACGCGGATCCACCACATCGCCGTCGACGGGTATTCGTTCGCGCGGCTGCTGCGGTGGGTCGCGGACTGCTACACCGCCGACCTCGACGGACAGCCCCGCCCCGAGTCCCCCTTCGCGGCACCCGGCGCGGGTGACGAGGCGGATCACGCCGCCAGCGATGCGCGATTCTGGGCCGACTACGTCGACACGGCCCGGCCGCCCTCGGTGTCGCGCGGCGAACCCGCCCTCGCCCACGACCGCGCGATCCGGTTCACCCACCGGCTGCCGCCGCGGACCTCGGCGACCGACCGCGGCTGGGCGGAATCGCTGATGGCGACCCTGGCCTGCTACGTCGGTGCCTACTCCGGCGAATCCGACACGACGATCGGCGTGCCGTGGGCGAACCGTCGACTGGGTGCCCCGGTGACGCTGGAGCCGGAGGTCAACATCCTTCCGTTGCGGCTGCACGTGACCCCGACCGCGACCGTGGGCGGATTGATCGACGAGGTGGGCACCGAATTGCGGGCGGTGCGCCCGCACACCCGGTATCGGGCCGATCACCTGCGCCGCGACCTCGGGCTCGTCGGCGCCGACACCCCGCTCTACGGCCCGGTCGCCAACCTCAAATTCTTCACGCCGCAGTTGCGGTTCGGCCCGGCGACCGGCACCGTCGGCAACATCGCGATGGGACCCGTCGACGACCTGACGCTCACCGGCTCCCCGCAGCCCGACGGCGGCTTCGTGCTGGAGGTCGAGGCCAACCCGGCGCGCTACAGCGTCGACGAGACGCGGGCGCACGGACAGCGGATCGCCGACCTCTTGGGACGCCTCAGCTCCGCCGACGCGCAGGTGCTGCTCGGATCGCTGCCCGTCGCGCTCCCCGCCGAGGCCCGCCGCGAGTCGGTCGACCTCAACCAGACCGACGACGAGCCCACCCGCGATGAGGCCGAGTCGACGACGCTGTGGCAGCTGTTGGCGGCCGCCGCCGCGGAGCACGCCGACCGGGTCGCCCTGGAATGGGACGGCGGCTCCCTCACCTATGCCGAGTTGCACGCCTCCGTCGCCGATCTCGTCGGGGCGCTGCGCGTCGGGCGCGGCAGCGTCGTTGCGCTGAAGATGGCCCGCTCCCCGGAAATGGTGATCGCCATATTGGCCACGCTCGCCTGCGGCGCCGCCTATCTGCCGATCGACCCGGAGCTGCCAGACGAGCGCATCGACGGCATGCTCGCCGATGCGCAACCGGCAGCACTGCTCACCCTGCCCGAAGAGCGGTCCGACTCGAGCCGCCTCCAATTCGTCCGCGAGACGCGGTCCTCATTCCGGTGGTCGAATGCCACTAAGGCACCAGCCGCGCCGGTGTACGGAGACCCCGCCCCTCGCGACGCGGCGTACATCATCTTCACCTCCGGATCGACGGGGCGCCCGAAGGGTGTGGTCGTCGAGCACCGGAGCATCGTCAACCGGCTGCGGTGGATGGACGACACGTTCGCGCTGACGCCCGCCGATCGGGTGCTGCAGAAGACGCCGTACTCGTTCGACGTCTCGGTGTGGGAGTTCTTCTGGCCGTTGATCAGCGGGGCCACCCTGGTGCTCGCGACGCCGGGGATCGAGCGCGACGCCGCCGCCCTGGCCGCGCAGTTCGCGCAGCGCCGCATCACGGTCTGCCACTTCGTCCCCTCGGCGCTCGCCGCCTTCCTCGCCGCCGATGCGGTGGAGCAAACCCCACTCGAGCACCTGCGCCTCGTCGTCTGCTCCGGCGAGGCCCTGCCGCCCGACGTGCTGCGCCATGCGACCGACACACTGCCGGCCGCGGTCCACAACCTCTACGGCCCCACCGAGGCCGCCGTCGACGTCACCCACTGGACCCCCGGGCCCGACTGGACCGGCGACGAGGTGCCGATCGGGTCCCCCATCGCCAACACCGCCTGCTACGTCCTCGACAAGGCGCTGCGCCCGCAGCCCGCCGGAGCGGTCGGCGAGCTCTACCTGTCCGGCATCCAGCTGGCCCGCGGCTACCTGGGCCGCCCCGCGTTGACCGCGACGCGCTTCGTCGCCGACCCCTTCGCCGATGGGGAGCGCATGTACGCCACCGGCGACCTCGTACACCGCGACGAGGCCGGGCGGTTGATCTACGACGGTCGCGTCGACGACCAGGTGAAGGTCCGCGGGCGGCGTATCGAGCTGGGCGAGATCCAGGCGACACTGGCCGATCTGCCCGGCGTCGAGCAGGCCGTCGTGGTCACCCGCACGATCACGACCGGCAGCGGCGACTCGACGATCATCGTCGGCTACGCGGTCGGTGCGGGGGTCGATCCGCTGCAGGTCCGCGATCAGTTGGCCCGTCGCCTGCCCGGCTACATGGTGCCCGACGCGATCGAGGTGCTCGACGCCCTGCCGATGACCCGCAACGGCAAACTGGACCGCCGCCGGCTCCCCGAACCGCGGCTGGGCGCGACGTCGATCATCGCCCCGCGCACCCCCGTCGAAATGACCCTCGAACCGCTCTTCGCCCAGGCACTGCTGCGCGACGAGGTGTCGGTCACCGACAGCTTCTTCGATCTCGGCGGCACCTCGCTGAGCGCCTCGGCGCTCGCCCTGCGCTGCACCGAGGTTCTCGGCACCCCCGTCGGCGTCGCCGATCTGTTCGCCGCGCCATCGGTCGCCGCACTCGCCGCGCAGCTGGCCGGCGACGGCCCGGCGGCCGACCCGTTCGGCCGGCTGCTCACCCTGCGCGCCGCCCCCGATCACGACCGGCACCGCAGCCATGTCCCCGCACCGGTCTTCGCCGTCCACCCCGCGGGCGGGCTCGGCTGGTGCTACGCCGGGCTGCTGCCCCATCTCGACCCGAAAGTCGGGCTCTACGCATTGCAGGCCGACGGATTGCGCGGCGAACACCTTCCGCGTTCGTTGACCTCGGTGGCCACCGACTACCTCGACGCCGTCGAGAAGGTCGCGCCCACCGGGCCGATCCGGTTGCTCGGCTGGTCCGTCGGCGGCGTCATCGCCCACGAGATGGCCGCGCAGGCATCCGCC
Source organism: Gordonia sp. X0973 (assembly GCF_013348785.1). Taxonomy (NCBI): domain Bacteria; kingdom Bacillati; phylum Actinomycetota; class Actinomycetes; order Mycobacteriales; family Gordoniaceae; genus Gordonia; species Gordonia sp. X0973. Next base: position 1,078,264 of record NZ_CP054691.1, on the reverse strand, counting down.
CGCGGCCGCGAGGTCACCCAGCTGGTGTTGCTCGACGCCTATCCGAGCGAGTGCTGGGCCGATCGGGCCCCGGCGACGCCCGCCGAGGTCCGCCGGGCATTGCTGATCATGGCGGGTACGCGCGACGACGCGGCGCTCGACTCCGACGACGAGGTGCTCGCCGCCCTGCGCGACCACCACGCGGCCTTGGGCACCCTCACCCTCGAGCAGGTCCGGCGCATCACCGACGTCGTCAGCCACTTCGCGACGCTCATGCGCGAGCACCGCACCGGCGTCGTCGACGTCGACGTTGCCCACTTCGCCGCAGAGCGCGGCGCGGAGGACTTCCTCTCGGCGACCGCGTGGGAACCCCATGTCGACGGGACGCCGACCTACACCGGGCTCCCCGTCGACCATCCCGGAATGGTCTCCCCCGACTCCCTCGCCGTCGTCGCCGACATCCTCAACGACTCCCCGTCGACGAACACGACGCCGACCGTCGCGGCACCGACCGATGCGCCGCAATCCGCCGAGCCGCACACCGAGAAGGTCGTGCTGCGCTTCACCGCCCCGGCCGACACCCACGGCGTCTACGCCTGGGTCAACCGCCTCACCGACGGCCCGGCGCTGAGCCGCGGGCAGATGCGCCGCCGACCGGGCACCGACGACTGGATTGCCGAACTCGCCGTGCCGCGCGGCACGATGGCGACCTACCGCTTCTACCCCTATCCGGCCGACGACCCGGCCCTGCACGACGACGGGATGCTGCACTATTCGCGCGACGTCGCGGCCAAAGCCGTGAGCGATCCGGCGAACCCCTTGGCCGAATCGCCCTTCGGGTCGGTCCTGCGCACCGCGGGCGCACCCGACCTGGCGGCGTGGCACCGTCCCACGGGCGATCGCGTCGCGCTTCTCGCGAGCGGCACACTGGAACCCGCCACGTGGGGGGACGCGGACTCGGCCCCAGTGCGATGGCGGCTGACCGCGCCGATCGGCAGAGTGCCCGACACCTCGAAGCCCGACACGACGGCGCCGACGCGGATCGTCGTGCTCCTCGACGCCGACAAGTGGTTCGACACCTGCGATCTGCCCGGGGTACTCGCCGGGCGGCTCGGCGCCGACGACTCCCCCGTCGCACTCCTCGGCATCGACGCGCCGGTCGGCGCATCGCCCCGACTGCGCCAACTGGGCGCGAACCGGGAATTCCTCACCACCGTCGTCGACGAGGTGCTGGCACCGGCCCGCGCGACGCTCGGCACCCCCACCAGCACCGTGTGGGCCGGCCAGAGCCTCGGCGCCGTGGCCGCATTGGCGGCGGCCGCGTGGTTCCCCGACGCCGTCGACGAGGTCCTCGCCTACTCGCCGTCCATGTGGTGGGAGCCCGGCCGGACGGCGCGCCCGCAGCAGTGGGCCCCCGGGCCGGGCTGGATCGGCGACGAACTCTCCCGCGCCCTCCCCCGTCCCCTCCGGCTGGCCGTCGGCGCGAACGAGCACCTCCTCGTCGACTCCGTCGAAGCGCTGGCCGAGAAATTGACCGCGGCCGACTGGCCCGTCGAGCTGCGCCGATTCGCCGGCGGGCACGACATCGTGTGGTGGGCGACGCTGCTGCTCGACGACCTGACCGAACCATCCCCCACCCGAAAGGCGGCACCGTGAAGCCCCTGACAACGACGCTCACCCGACGACCGCTGCGGGGTCTGGCGGCGGCCACCGGCGCCGCATTGCTGCTACTCGGGACGGTGGCCTGCGGCTCGTCCGGTTCACCATCCTCCGGCGGTCCCGACCACTCCTACACCGATGCCGCCGGGCGTGCCGTCACCATCCCGACGACGCCGAAGCGGGTCGTGACGCTGGCCGAGGGCTCCCTCGACGCCGCGCTCGCGTTGGGCGTCACCCCGGTCGGCACGACGTCCGGGCGCGGCCAATCCGGCATCCCGGATTACCTCGCACCCGCTGCGAAGGGCGCGCAGATCCCGATCGTCGCCTCCACGCGCTCCCCGAACCTGGGGCAGATCCTCAAGGTCCACCCGGATCTCATCGTCGTCGACGACACCACCGGCTCGCGCAACAGCATCGATGACCTCGCCAAGATCGCGCCGACGATCCTCGTCGCCAAGACGAGCGACGGTTGGGAGAAGTACTTCGCGCAGATGGCGCAGGTCCTGAACCGCCCCGACGAGCACCATCGGGTGCTGGCCGAGATCACCGGCAAGCTCGACGCCGCGCACCGCCTCGTCGCGGCGCACCCGGGCGGCAAGCCGCTGACCGCCAGCGTGGTGCGCTGGACCGCGGAGGGGCCCACCCTCGTCGGCGGGAATTCGCTGTCGAGCCAGGTGTTGCGCCGTGTCGGCATCGAGCGGCCCGCCGCCCAGGAGAAGATCGACTCGGCGCACCGCTCCGGGGAGAAGGTCAGCATGGAGAAGCTCGACCTCATCGACGCCGACTACATCTTCTTCGGCGTGCTCGGCAGCGCGGAGCAGGCCCGCGCCGCGCTGCAGACGGCACGCACCAAACCCGGATTCGACGCCCTGGGTGCGGCGAAGGCCGGGCACGTCATCCCCGTCGACGGGGCCCCGTGGACGAGCGGAACCGGCCCGCTCGGCGTCGAGGCCATCCTGCGCGACATCACCGGCGCCCTGAGCTAGAACCCTGATCGGAGCACATATGTCCATCCCCCCGATTGCGGAGTACCGGCTCTCCGACGTGCGGCCGCGCAGTGCGCCGATGCTCGACTGGCAGGTCGATCCGAGTCGCTCCGCGCTGCTCATCCACGACATGCAGAACTACTTCGTCGACGTCTACGAGCCCGGATCGGAGCCGCTGGCGAGCGTCATCTCGGCGATCGGCGCGCTGCGCGATGCGTGCGACGCGGCGGGCGTCCCGACGATCCTCACCGCGCAGCCGCCCAACCAGCACCCGTCCCGGCGCGGTTTGCTGACGCAGCGCTGGGGCACGGGCATCGGCACCGACGAGGAAGCCGCGATCATCGAACCGTTCGCGCCGCGACCGGCCGACATCACCGTGACCAAGTGGCGGTACTCGGCCTTCGCGCGGACCGATCTCCGGTCGCTGCTGGCCCACGACGGTCGCGACCAGCTGATCATCACCGGCATCTACGGTCACATCGGCTGCATGCTGACCGCCGCCGACGCGTTCATGCAGGACGTCCAGGCCTTCCTGGTCACCGACGGGATCGCCGATTTCAACGCCGACTTCCACGCCGACGCGGTCGACTACGTGAACACCACCTGCGGCGTGTCCATCTCCTCCGACGACGTGCTGACCGCCCTGAAGTCCAATGTCTGACGCCGTGCTGGCCGGGCGCCGGGCGCTGATCACCGGGGCGGCCGGGGGCATCGGTGCCGCGACGGCGCGAGCCTTCGCCACGGCGGGGGCATCGGTGCTGCTCACCGACGCCGATCCGGCGGTAACCGCGATCGCCGAGGAGACCGGCGGTCGGGCCGTCGTCGCCGACCTCGCCGACCGGGCCGCCGTCGCCGATCTGATCCGGCGCGCACCCGAACTCCTGGGCGGCCCGCTGACCACCGTCGTACACGCCGCGGCCCGATTGGCCACCGGACCGGTCAGCTCCATCGACGACGAGGAGTGGGACCGGCTGCTGGCGGTCAACCTCACCGCGACGATGGTGCTGCTGCGCGCTTCGTCCGGCGCCATCGCCGACGGCGGGACGATCACCGTGATCTCGTCGAACGCGGCCGCCTCCCCGCGTCTGGGTCTCGCCGCCTACGGCGCGACGAAGGCGGCGGTCACCAGTCTGGTGCGCAGTGCCGGACTGGAACTCGCGGCGCGCGGTATCCGGTGCAACGTGATCACGCCCGGCTCCACCGACACCCCGATGCTGCGCGGCATGTGGCCCGAGTCGGTGCCCGCGCAGGACAGCGCCGATGCGGTGATCGCGGGTTCGGCGCAGGATTTCCGACTTGGTATCCCGCTGGGCCGACTCGCGCAACCCGAGGACATCGCGGCCACCGCGGTCTTCCTGGCCTCCGACGAGGCCCGCCACATCACGCTGCACGATCTGCGTGTCGATGGCGGCGCCACCCTCGACCAGTAACGCCTACCCACCCCAAACCCGCCGACTGGGCACCCCAATCACGCCGACTGGGCAGTCAGTAAGCGCTGATCTGCACCGACATCCCCGGATCGGTCGCGACGGTGAGCGGCGACGGAGCCGCGCCGCCGGCGATCACATGGGCGCCCAGGGTCGCGATCATCACGCCGTTGTCGGTACACAGCCGCGGCTTGGGCACGCGCAGGGTGATCCCCGCCGCGTCGCAGCGCTCCTGCGCCAACGACCGGATGCGGGAATTGGCCGTCGCACCGCCGCCCAGCACCAGCGTGTCGACGTCGAAATCGGCACACGCACGCAGCGCCTTCTTGGTCAGCACGTCGGCGACGGCCTCCTGGAAGGACGCGGCGACATCGGCCATCGGCACCTCCTCGCCGCGACGTTCGCATCCCTCGACATACCGTGCGACCGCGGTCTTCAGCCCGCTGAACGAGAAGTCGTACCGCGCGTCTCGAGGACCGGTCATGCCGCGCGGGAACGCGATCGCCGTCGCATCCCCGTCGCGCGCCAATTCGTCGATCGCCGGGCCGCCCGGGTAGCCGAGGCCCAGCAACCGCGCGACCTTGTCGAAGGCCTCACCGGCGGCGTCGTCGACGGTGGTCCCGAGTTCCTCGATCGGCTCGCCCAGATCGGTGACGCGCAGCAGATGTGTGTGTCCGCCGGAGACGAGCAGCGCGATACACGGCGGCATCGGGCCGTGCTCCAGCGTATCGACGGCGACGTGGCCGCCGAGGTGGTTCACCGCATATAGCGGCACCTCCCAAGCCAGGGCGTACGCCTTCGCCGCCGCCACCCCGACGAGTAGCGCACCGGCCAGTCCGGGTCCGATCGTCACCGCGATCGCATCGGGCTTCTCGATACCCGCCGCGGCCAGGGCGCGCCGCATCGTCGGCACCATCGCCTCCAGATGCGCTCGCGACGCCACCTCGGGCACCACGCCTCCGTAGCGGGCGTGCTCGGCGACCGACGACGCCACCTCGTCGGCGAGGAGTCGGACGGGACCCGCGGCCGCGGACGAGCCGCCACGGTTCGGCATCCACTCCACGATGCCGACGCCGGTCTCGTCGCAGGAGCTCTCGATACCCATCACGATCAACGGTTCACTCATCGGGGTTCTCCGGCATCTTCCCGCTCGCCGCGGGACGGATCATGGTGTACGCGTCGGCACCGGACGGCTGGTAGTACCCCTTGCGGATCCCGGAGCGGATGAACCCGGCGCTCTCGTAGAGCCCGATCGCGGGGTCGTTGTCGACGCGGACCTCGAGGAACACCGGGGCGTCGCGGGCATCGGCGACGGCGAGCATGGCGTCGAGCAGGTCGCGCCCGAGCCCTCTTCCGCGATGGGCCAGACCCACGGCGATGGTGTGGATCTCGCACTCGTGATCATCTGCCGGACCGAGGATGGAGATGCCCGCGTATCCGATGGGCGGCTCCCCCGCTTCCTCGCGCGCGGCGAAGTAGCGGTTGTAGGGCGCCTTCAACTCGGCCCGGAACGCGGCCGCGGGCCAGGGCGAGTCACCGGCGAACAGCTCCTGCTCCAAGGCGGCGCACACACCGACGTCGGCCAGCTTCAGTTCGTCGATCACCGTCATCGGGCGACCCGCTTCTTGCGTGCCGCGTGCTTCTTCTGGTCGGCGAGTTCGACGGCATCCGGGCGACGCAGGTACAGCGGCACCAACGGCTCCGGAACGGCGGCGGCGAGCACGTCCTCGGCGGCGACGGCGGCCAGGCCGACGACATCCGGCGTCGCGTCGACGATCCGCTCCCCCACTTCGGGCAGCATCGACGGCACGCCCGCGACGAGGTCGGTCGTCTCGTCGGCGAGTTGCTGCGCCAACGCGGCGGGCGCGAGCACACCGGGACCGTCGACACGCTTGCCGTCGACATATCGCGCCCAATAGACCTCGCGGCGTCGCGCATCGGTGACGACGACGAGTGAGCGAGCATCGACGTCGCGGGACACGGTGCCGGCGAGGGCGTCGAGGGTGCATACGCCGTACACCGGGATCCGCAGGGCATCGCCGTAGGCGGCGGCGGTCGCCATCCCGACCCGCAGCCCGGTGAACGGACCGGGGCCGCACCCGACGACGACGGCGTCGAGATCGGTTCCGTGCCAGCCGGTTTCGGCGAGACACTCCCGCATCAGGGTGGTCAGCGTCTCGGCGTGGCGGCGGTCGTCGGCGACGATCCGCGAGCCGGCCTCGGCGACCGTGCCGTCGCCCGACACGACGGCCAGCCCGGTCACCACCGCCGACGTGGCGGTGTCGATCACGAGGACGCGTCGCTCGCGGTCGACCACCCCTTCGTCAGGCATCGACCCACCGCCACCGTGCGTGCCGCACCTCGGATTCCGGCTCCCGCGACAGCCGCACCAACAGATGCCGCGCGGCGAGTCGTTCGGCCACCCCGGCCCCCCATTCGACGACGACGACGCTGTCGCGCAGGTCGGTGTCGAGGTCCAACGCGTCCAGTTCGTCGAGCAGATCGACACCCGTATCCGATCCGGGCTCACTGCCGCCGAGCCGGTAGGCGTCGACGTGCACCATACCGGGACGACCCGGCTCCGAGGCCCGATGCGCCCGGGCGATCACGAACGTCGGCGAGGTCACCCGCCCGACGACGCCCAACCCGGCGCCGATACCCCGTGACAGCGCGGTCTTCCCCGCCCCGAGCGGGCCGTCGAGGATCACCAGGTCGCCGGCGCGCAACGTAGTCGCCAGCGAACGGCCGAAGTCCTCGGTGTCGGCGACCTCGGTCAACACGACCTCGCCGGATACACCGGCGGTCATGCCCACGGCTTCCACCACGGTTTCGGCGCGGGCGGTGAATCGGGCACGACGAAGGGCTCTTCGACCAGCGGCTCCGCGGGGCCGTCCGCGGCCACCCGCACGGACAGCTCCTCGCGCACCCGGGTGATCAGCTCGTCGAGAATCTCGTCGATCTCGGCCGGGCGTTCCATCTGCACCATGTGACCGGCCCCCTGCACGATGGTCAGCCGGCAGTTCTCCCCGAGCACCCCGTAGAGCGAATAGGAATTGGGGAAGGGCGTCATGCAGTCCTCGTCGCCGCAGACCACCACGCTGGGCACCCGCGCGAGCACCGGCAACGCGGCCGTCTCGTCATGCACCTCGAGGACCTGCAGGAAATGCACGATCGTCGAGAGCGGCGTCTGGCGGATCATCCGTTCGACGGCGCGCGCCGCGGTCGGGCTGTAGAAATCGGGGCCGAAACTGGCAGCCAGCAGCACGGGCTCCAGGGCGCGGCGGGCCCGGGTGCGCCCGGCCTGGATGAACCAGGGCGCGCGGCGCACGACGGCGCGGAAGGCGGTGACGACCGGGTTCTGCAGTGCCGTGCCGACGCCGGCGTCGGTGATGCCGCGGGCCGCGGTGGCGATCAGCCCCACCCCGACGACGCGCCCGCCGGGACCGAACAGCCCGGGCTGGCGGCGTGCGAGCGCCATCGTCGCCATGCCGCCCATCGAGTGGCCGACGATGACGACGGGACCGGTCGGAGCGAGCGCGCGGATCACGGCCGCGATGTCGTCGCCGAGCTGTGTCATCGTCGCGGAATGCGCCGGGGCCGCGGCGCTGCGCCCGTGGCCGCGGTGATCGAAGAACACCAGGCGGGTCCGCTCCCCCCACGCCTCGGCGAGGGCGGCGCGCTGGAAGTACCACGAGCTCATCCGCAGCGCGAACCCGTGGACGAACACCACGGTCAGTTCGGGGTCCGTTCCGCCGCCCACGACGCGGGCCGCCAGCCGCACCCCGTCGTCGGCGGCGACCGTGTACTCGTCGTCGCGGTAGACGGAGTCGAAGGCGATGTCGGCGTACGGGTCGTCGAGTCCGGCGCGGGCCTGCGTCAGCTGCCGCGCGACGCCGCTGGCCGCGAGGGTGCCGATCGTCGAAACACCCGCCCGTGGATTACGTCGGCGTGCCATCAGGCCCCACCTCCGGTGTAGACGCGCGCGATGCGGGGGCCGATGCCGGTGACGATCTCGTAGTCGATGGTGTCGGTGAGATCGGCCCATTCGCGCGCGGTCGGGCCACCGTCGGCACCGGTGCCGAACAGCGTCACCTCGTCGCCCTCGACGACGCCGCCGCCGTCCGGGCCGAGGTCGACGACGAACTGATCCATACAGATCCGCCCGACACCGGTGAAGTCGCGTCCGTTGATCCGCACCCGCAGACGCCCCGAGAGCAACCGCGGCACACCGTCGGCATAACCGACCGGGATGACCGCGACCACGGTGTCGGCCGGCGCGCGATAGGTGTGGCCGTAGGAGATTCCGCTGCCCGCGGACACCTGCTTCACCAGCGACACCTGCGTGCGCAGCGTCATGGCGGGGATGAGGTCGGCCGTGCTGTGTCGCGGCACCGGGTTCAGCCCGTATACGCCGATCCCGGGGCGCACCGCGTCGAAGGCGAGGTCGGGGCGGGTCAGGGCGGCCGGGGTGTTGGCGAGGTGGACCAGCTCCGGCTGCGCGCCGATGCGGCGCAGGTCGTCGACGGCGGCGCGCAACCCGGCCGCCTGCTCGTCGTTCGCCGGATTCTCCGGTTCGTCGCCGCAGGCCAGGTGCGCCATCGCCCCGTGCAGCCGTACCGCGCCGGCGGCGTGCGCCCGGCCAAAGGCCTCGACGAAGGCCGGCCACTCCGGCGCCGCCACACCGCCGCGGTTCATCCCGGTGTCGACCTTCACCGTCACGCTGGCCGTCTCCCCGCGCCGGGCCGCCGCCGCGACGACCGCGTCGAGTTGGCGCGACGAGGAGACGGCGACGTCGACGTCGGCGGCGATGGCCGACTCGAAATCGGTGTCGGGGGTGTGCAGCCAGGCGGTCACGGGTGCGGCGATCCCGCCCTCGCGCAGTGCGACCGCCTCACCGACGTGGGCGACGCCCAGCCCGACGGCCCCCGCGTCGACGAGGGTGCGCGCGACGGGAAGGGCGCCGTGACCGTATCCGCCGGCCTTGACGACGGCGAGCACGCCCACCCCCGCGACATCGGAAAGGACGCGGAGGTTGTGGGCGATGGCCGCCAGGTCGACGGTGGCGGTGCCCAGAGCTGTGGTTCCGGTGGAGACAGGCATCAAGGAACTATTGTCTCAGATTCCGCCGACCGACGATGCCGGACCCGCTTGCCCGCGCAGCGTCCGAATCGCGTCGCTGATGGCCGCTACCAGCGACGATGCTCCGATCGGGGCGCCCGGACTCCCCGCGGCGATGTGTGCGGCGACACTATGCGCACGTGCCCCCATCGCCGCTGCGACGGCGGGTTGCAGCCCCGTCGCCAGCAACGCCCCGATGATCCCGGCCAGCGCGTCCCCCGATCCGGCGGTCGCCGCCCAGGACGATCCGGCCTCGTTGACGAGGACCTGACTGTGGTCGGCCGCCGCTATCACCGTCGCCCGGCCCTTGAGCAGCACCGTCGCACCGAACTCGGCGGCGCAGGCGGCGACGGCAGCGACCCGGTCGGGTCCCAGCGGTTCACCGGTCAGCCGGGCGAACTCCCCGGCATGCGGGGTGAGCAGCGTCGGGGCGGTGCGCGCGGCGAGGAGTTCCCGATGCTGTGCGAGCAGGGTGATCCCGTCGGCGTCGACGAGGACGGGCACGTCGGCGGCCAGCACCGTGCGCAACCGGATCAGTGCGGCATCGTCGGTGCCGAATCCGGGGCCGACGACCCACGCCTGGACCTTTCCGGCCCGCTCGGGTTCGTCGGCGACGACGACCTCGGGATGGTGGTCGACGACGGCGGCTGCCGCGGGTCCGGCGTAGCGGGTCATCCCCGACGTCGCCGCGACGGCGGCACCGGTACACAGCAGCGCGGCGCCCGGATAGCGCGCCGATCCGGCCACGATTCCGACGACGCCCTGGCGATACTTGTCGTCGAACGGTCCGGGCACCGGCCAGGCCGCACCCACCTGCGCATCCGACAGCGATCCGAGTACGGCGCCGTCTGCGGCGTGATGCCCGAGTCCGATATCGACGACGACGATCCGCCCGCACTGCGGTGCGGCCAGCACGTGGGCACGACGCGGGACGCCGAAGGTGACGGTCAGATCGGCGCGCACGGCTGGCTCGTGCACCTCGCCGGTATCGGCGTCGACGCCGGACGGCAGGTCGACGGCCACGACGCGCGCCCGCGGCGACCGCGTTCCAACCGCGTCGAAGACCGCTGCCGCGGGCGGGCGCAGCGGACCGGTGCCGCCGATACCGACCACCCCGTCGACGACGACGTCGAGTTCGCCGAACTCGGCGACGACCCGGCCGCCGGCCGCGCGCAGCGCCGCCAGGCCGCCGCGGTGTGCGCGGTCCGGCGCGAGCAACACGGCGGAGACGGCGACTCCGCGCCGGGCCAGAACCCCGCCGGCGAACAGTGCGTCGCCGCCGTTGTCGCCGGACCCGACGACCAGACCGACCCGCCGGCCGTACACACCGCCGGTGGCGCGCAGGTCGTCGATGATGGCCGACGCCACCCCGTGCGCGGCCCGGCTCATCAGGACACCGCCCGCCAGCAGCCCCGTCGCGGCCTCCGCGTCGCGGATCTGCGCGACCGTCGGGTACCGGACGTCGGGTTCGATGCGCGGGTTGGACATACCGACCACCATTCCTGATTCGTCGATCACAGTCATGCGGCCCGGCGACAGGCCGCCACCGCGGTCTCGCCGGGACGATCGCCGACGGTCGCCATCACCCGTCCCTCCGGCGACCAGATCGTCGACCGTCCCAGTGTCGTCTCATATCCTCCGCCGGTCGGTCCGGCGTGGCTGGCGAATGCCACGTAGGCGCCGCAGTCCGTCGCGATCGCCGTACCCCGTCGGTCCTGTTCGGCCGCCTCGTCGGGTCGGTGGACGAGGCCCGCGGCATAAAGGTCGATCCCCAGCTCGGCCGTCGCCCGGATGTGCCCGGCCGCGCCGGTGTCCTTGCAGATACCGAGCCCGACCCGCCACCCGTCGACCTCGATGACCGCCGGCCCCTTCCCGGCGGCGAAGGACCTCGACTCCGCACCGCCGAGCATCTGCTTGCGGTACGCGAGCGCGCTACCGTCGGCGTCGACTCTCACCGTCGCGATATACGACGATCCACCGTCGCGCACCGGCAGGCCGACCAAGGCCACCGCACCCGTCGCGGCGCAGGCGTCGATGATCGGCGCGAGCCGCTCGTCGTCCACGGCGACCGGTTCGGCGTCCAGTTCGTAGCCGGTCAGCGACAACTCGGGAAAGACCACCAACCGCGCGCGGGAGTCGACGATCGCCCGCGCGTGCTCCATTGCGTTGGCGGCGACGTCGTTCGACCGTGTCCGGGGCTGGGACACCGCAACGGTCAACGCGTCCACAGCGGCTACTCGACGGTGACGGACTTCGCGAGGTTGCGCGGCTTGTCGACGTCGTAGCCACGTTCCTCGGCGACGGTCGCGGCGAAGACCTGCAGCGGGATCGTCGAAACGAGCGGCTGCAACAGCGTGGAGGTGCGCGGCAGCGGGATGAAATGGTCGGCGACGGCGCGCGCGGCCTCGTCGTCGTCCTCGGCCATCACGATCGTCTCCGCGCCGCGGGCCTGGATCTCGCGGATGTTGCTGACCATCTTCGAATGCAGCACCGCGCGCCCCTCGGGCGAGGGCATCACGACGAATACCGGCAGTCCGGATTCGATGAGGGCGATGGGACCGTGCTTCAGTTCACCCGCCGCGAATCCCTCGGCATGGATGTAGGCCAATTCCTTGAGCTTGAGCGCGCCTTCCAGCGCCACCGGGTAGCCGACGTGGCGGCCGAGGAACAGCACCGTGTCACGATCGGCCATCTTCTTGGCCAGCTCGCGCACGGGATCCATCGAGTCGAGCACCTGCTGCACGGCGGTGGCCGCCGATTCCATCTCGTGGAATTCGCGGGTCACCTCGTCGGTGAACTTGGTGCCGCGCGCCTGCGCCAGCGCCAGGCCGACGAGGTAGGCCGCGACGATCTGCGCCAGGAAGCACTTGGTGGAGGCGACGCCGATCTCGGGTCCGGCGTGGGTGTAGAGCACCGCGTCGGATTCGCGCGGGATCTGGGCGCCGTTGGTGTTGCAGATGGCCAGCACGCGCGCGTTCTGGTCTTTCGCGTGGCGCACGGCCTCGAGGGTGTCCGCGGTCTCGCCGGACTGGGAGATCGCGACGACCAGCGTCGAGCGGTCCAGCACCGGGTCGCGGTAGCGGAACTCGCTGGCGAGCTCGACCTCCACGGGCAGCCGGGTCCAGTGCTCGATGGCGTACTTGGCGAGCAGCCCCGCGTGGTAAGCGGTACCGCAGGCGACGACGAAGACCTTGTTGACATCGCGCAGGTCGTCGTCGGAGATCCGCTGCTCGTCGAGCACAATATGGCCGTCGCGTAGGTGGCCCAGCAGCGTGTTGGTCAACGCCTCGGGCTGCTCGGCGATCTCCTTGAGCATGAAGTAGTCGTATCCACCCTTTTCGGCGGCCGCGAGGTCCCAGTCGATGTGGAAGGGCTTGCCGTCGCGGGCGGTGCCGTCGAAGTCGGTGATCGCGTACGAGTCGGCGGTGATGACGACCACCTGGTCCTGGCCGAGTTCCACCGCGTCGCGGGTGTGCTCGATGAAGGCGGTGACGTCGGAGGCGACGAACATCTCCCCGTCGCCGACGCCGACGACCAGCGGCGTCGACCGTCGTGCCGCGACGATGGTGTTCGGGTGGTCGGCATGGGTGAACACCAGGGTGAACGCACCCTCGAGCAGGCGCAGCGCGGCATAGGCACTGGCGACGAAGTCACCCGCGGTCTCGCCGGAATCGTAGGCGCGCTGAACAAGGTGGACCGCGGTCTCGGTGTCGGTGTCGGAGTGGAATTCGACGCCGGCGGCCTCGAGTTCGGCGCGCAGCGGCGCATAGTTCTCGATGATGCCGTTGTGGACGACGGCGATCTTCCCGTCGGCCGACACGTGCGGGTGGGCGTTGCGATCCGTCGGCTTGCCGTGGGTGGCCCACCGGGTGTGGCCCATACCGGTGGTGCCGGTCAACGACGCCGGATCGACCAGTGCGATCTGCTTGTCGAGGTTCTCCAGGCGCCCGGCCTTCTTCTCGACGACGAGGCCGCCCCGGCCGTCGAGAATGGCCACGCCGGCGGAATCGTAGCCGCGGTATTCCATCCGGCGCAGGGCGTCGACGACAATCCCCAGCGCCTGGCGCTGGCCCACGTATCCGACGATTCCGCACATAGCGTTCTAGGGTACCTAGCGCCCGCTCAGCGCCCGAATCGGCGAGAGGGCAGAGGTCTTCGACGGGGGCTTCGGCGGACCGCTGACCAGCTTCTCCAGATGGCTGCGGTCGTCGTCGTCCGGTTCGGCGCGATCCACGGGAAGCGCAGCACCCAGCGTCGATTCCGGGTCGAGGAAGGTCTCGTAGCGCTGCGGATCGTCGCCGACGGTGGCCTGCAGGAAGCCGGTCAGCATGGCCCGCACGGCGGCATGGGTGTCTTTGGCCGCACCGTTGACGCCGATCAGGGACTTCAGCGTGTGCCGCTGCAGCAGCGCCCGTTCCGACGTACCCGGGAGGGTGTGCAGGGTGACCGGTCCGGCCAGTGCCTGGGCCAGCGGCAACGGGTTCGCGTCGACGGTGTCGAGCGCCTGACCGGCGGCGATGACCATCGCCGGCGTGCGCACCGACGAGGCGGCCGCGAAGGCCGTCGTGGTGCTCGGCGCGGGGAAGACCGCCGCCAACCCCTGGGCGTCGACCGTCTCGGTGCCGGCCAGCACGTCGGGGCCGAGGGCCAGGACGGCGGCCGAGGCGCCGAAGCCGTGTCCGGCCAGCACGGTCCGCTCGCCGTCGACGGTGACCGACTCGGACAGTCCCAGACGCACCCGCGGCAGGTTCGCCAGCGCCGTGCGGAGCCCGGCGGCCAGGGCCACGTCCGAGGGGGCGGGACCGCGCTCGACGTCGGGCACGGCGGCGACGAAGCCGTGGCTGGCGAGATGCACCATCAGATCGCGGTACCGCCCGCTGTCCGACAGCCAGGAGTGGCCGAAGACGACCAGCGGCAGACCGCTGGCCGGTTGGTCGCTGGACGGCTGGGGCGTGAACAGCGCGCCCGGTACGCCGACGAAGCCGAGGTCGCCGCGCAGCACCTTGTGCGGTCCGCGGCGCGCCAGATCGGTCATCAGCTCGTCGGGCGGCGGGGGCGCCGGGGCCTTCTTGTTGCCAAACACCCGTCGAGCTTATTCCCACCAGCGTGCCGGGCGCAGGAGCCGTTCGGATTGCCGCGCCGACGCCGTCGACGGCGGGCTGGCCCGGGCGGGATTCGCCTGCGATATTTCGTCGGCGCGGGCGAGTTCCGCGGCGTCGATGGCCGCCAGGGTCTCCGCGATCGCCGAGCGGATCCGCCCGGTCCGCTCCCCCATCAGTGCCCGCCGATCAGGACCAGGTCGGAATCCAGCCCGGCCAGCTCGTCGTCGATCCGACGTGCTCCGCTCCGCGTCGCGACGACCACGCGTTGATCGATATCCGCCGCTTGCATCCCCGCTGTGGCGGAGTCGTCCGGCTCCGACGGATCGTCGACATCGGCGCCGGGTCCACCGATCGCGTCAACCGCATCACCGAGGATGTCGGCGACGCGGGAGCAGACCTGCGCCAGGCCGTCGCGTGCGGCCTCGACGGCTTCCGCGACGTGCCCGAGCGCTTCGAGGTCGTCGCGCAGCCGCCGTGGCAGATCGGCCAATACGGACAGGAGATCCGCCGGGTGCTGGTCGAGGACGGATTCCTCGCCGTCGACGAATCCGAGGTCCACGGCGCGGGAACGCAGTTCGTCGGTCTCCCGCCATCGATCATCCAGCCGCGCTCCGACCGATCGGAGCAGATTCGCGTCTTCCGTGAGGGATCCGAGGTCGACGCCGATCGCGCGCTGCGCGGCACTCATCGTGCGGCGATTCCGGCGATACGCCGTGCCGCGGCGGCATCGGCCAGGGTCGTCGTCTCGGCACGGGCGGTGAGTCCGCGTGCGGCCGACCGCAACTCGACGGCCCGCAGCGCCAGGCGCCCCGCGACGGTCTCCACCGCCGCACGGTATCCGGAATGCGACGGTGCCGCCCGATCGCCCCGGACCGACCCGTATCCGCCGGTCAGCAGCAGTGCCACGTGCTCGTCGATGGTCTCCGCTACCCGGCGGCAGTCGCCCGCCAGCCGCCGCGCTTCGTCGGCATCCATCCGGATCTGTCGTGTGTGCCCCATATTCCTTAGACGCAGTGCCGGCCCGAACGGTTCCATCGAACGGTCTTCCCGCTCCACCCGGGCGTCGGACCCCCGACTAGGCTGGTCAACCATGGCTCCCAAGCTCCTCCGCACCCTCTCGCGCGGCTCCCGACAGCTCGCGACCCGCACCGCACTGCAGCGCGCGGTGACCGTGCACGACCTGGCCGACGCCGTTTCGCCGCGTGACCTGTCCGGGAAGACCGTGCTGGTCACGGGCGCCTCGTCGGGGATCGGCGAGGAGGCGGCCCGGCAGCTCGCGGCCGAGGGCGCGACGCTCATCCTGGTCGCGCGCGGCGCCGACGAGCTGAACCGCGTCGCAGACGAGATCGCCACCGCCGGCGGCACGGCCTTCGCCGTCCCCGGCGACCTGTCCACCGAGCAGGGCGTCGGCGACATCCTCGACGCGGTGCTGACCCGATTCGGCACCCCCGATATCATCGTGAACAACGCCGGGCGGTCGATCCGCCGCGACGTCGCGGACTCCACGTCGCGCATGCACGACTTCCAGCGCACCATGGCGATCAACTACTTCGGTCCGGTGGGCCTCACGCTCGGCGTCCTCGACGAGTTCCGCAAACGCGACGACGGGCATTTCATCAACGTGTGTACCTGGGGCGTCACCAACGGTGCCATGCCCAAGTTCGCCGCCTACGGCGCGTCGAAGGCGGCGCTGGCCACCTTTGGCCGCAGCCTCGCGGCCGAGCTCAACGACACGGGCGTCGACGTCACGAACGTCTGCTTCCCGCTGGTCGCCACGCCGATGATCGCCCCGACGACGCAGTACGCCCACGCCCCCGCTCTTTCGGCCGAGGCGGCCGGCGAGTGGATCGTGTACGCGGCCAAACACCGGCCGCTGGAGATCATGCCCCGCTATGCCAAGGCCCTGCGCGGGCTGACCGCCGTCTCCGCGTCGTGGTCGGACGCGATCCTGGCGCGCGGCGCCATGTGACGGCGACGCTCAGCCGTTGTACGTCCAGTGCCCCCGGGCGCACTGCATCGCACGACCGCGCGCACCACGGGCGGTGGTGTACTGCCCGGAGCACTTGCCGCCGAGTTTGCGGACCTGCGGGTCGACGCCGCTGATGCTGATCCACCGGTGATCGCCCGATCCCATCTGGGCGCACACGACCGGACCGCGCGGCGTCGAGCGGATGACGTTTGCCTGCACGCGGGTACACCGCCGGCCGACGCCGGGCAGTGCGTTGCCGCCGCGGCGCGGAGCGGTGCGCGGACCCGGCTTGTGATGCCGGTTCTTCGCGCCCGGCTTGGCCCCGGGCTTCTTGACTCCCGGCTTGGCGCCCGGTTTGCCGTGCCGCGGCGGGTGGTTCACCCGATGGTCTACCGGGGCGGGTCCGGGAGAGAGCGAACCGAGGTCGATGCCCCAGATCCGGGCCACCGGCGACGGTGCGGTGCCGTGGCCGAAGGATGCGACGGTCACGACGCCGGCAACGCCGAGGCCGAGCACAGCGGCGACCGCCACTGCTGCCCGGGTAAGCCTGCCGGTGTTGCGTCGTTTAATCACAGGAGTCACATCAGAAACTTTAGAACTCAATCGCCCCACTCCCCAAGGGTCCGATGAGGACAGTGGCCCAATCGAAACCGGGGCGCAATCATCCCGTCGTGATTGACTGAACCCATGATCAGCGATCCGCTCCAGCGCCGCCCTTCTGCCTTGGACGAGCTCACCGCGAGCGGGGTGGTGTTCCGCCGGAACCGCCCCGTCCGCATCGACGCCGTGCGCCCCGACGGCAGCCTCCGCTTCGACGCCATCGCCCGCTATCTGCAGGACGCCGGGCAGGACCACCTGGCCGCCCTCGACTACGACGAGATCCACCCGCACTGGATCGCACGACGCACGGTGATCGACATCCGTCACGGCGGGACTTGGCCGGAGGAACTCACCGCCGTGCGGTGGTGCTCGAAGATGGGATCACACTGGTGCGGGGTGCGGATCGACCTCGACGGCGAGACCGGAGCGCACGTGGAGACCGACGCCTTCTGGATCAACTTCAACGCCGAGACCGAGACCCCGTCGCGCCTGGACGACCATTTCGTCACGACCTTCGGGGCGCCGGCCGAGCCCGGCCCGCTGCGCTGGCGGGCGTGGCTCGACGCCCAACCGCACCCCGACGCCCAGCCGGTCCCCTTCCTGCTGCGCGAGGCGGATATCGACATGATGCGCCACGTCAACAACGCCGTCTACTGGGCGGCGTTGGAGGAGGCACTCGCGCAACATCCCGACCTACGGGAGCGCCCGCTGCGCGGGATCGTGGAGTTCAATTCGCCGCTGGTCCCCGCCGACCGCCCCACCCTGGTCGCCAGGCGCGACGGTGATCGGCTCGCGGCGTGGTTCATGGCCGGCGACCGCAACGCAGCCGCAATGCTGGCCACCGCGATCGACTAGGAAATCAGCTACCGGCGGCCGCGACGACGTCGGCGATACGCGTGGCGATGCCGTGCGCGGCGTCGGCGGTCGGTGCCTCGACCATGACCCGCACCAGCTGCTCGGTGCCCGACGGGCGCAACAGCACCCGTCCCTCGCCGGCCAATTCGGCCTCGGCGACGCTGACCGCGTCACGCACGGACTCCGCGTCGGCGACGGCATGCTTGTCGGCAACCCGCACGTTGATCAGCTCTTGTGGCAGCACGGTCATAATCGACGCCAGGTCGGCGAGGCCCTGCTTCGACGCGGCCATCTGCTCCATCACCAGCAACCCGGTGAGGATGCCGTCCCCGGTGGTCCCAGCGCCCGGCACGACGATGTGGCCGGACTGCTCCCCGCCCAGCGAGTACTGGCCGCGGCGCAGTTCCTCGAGGACGTAGCGGTCACCGACGGCGGTCGTGCGCAACTCGATACCGGCCTTGTCCATCGCCAGGTGCAGACCGAGATTGCTCATCACCGTCGCGACGAGCACGTCGTCGCGCAGGCTCCCGGCCCGCGCCATCGCGGTGGCCAGGATCGCCATGATCATGTCGCCGTCGACGACCTCGCCGCGGGCGTCGACGGCCAGGCAGCGGTCGGCGTCGCCGTCGTGCGCGAGGCCGAGATCGGCCCCGTGTTCGGCGACGGCGGCGCGCAGCTTGTCCATGTGGGTGGAGCCGCAGCCGTCGTTGATGTTGAGGCCGTCGGGCTCGGCGTGGATCGCGATGACGTTCGCCCCGGCCGCACGGTAGGCCAGCGGCGCGAGGGTCGACGCGGCCCCGTGGGCGCAGTCGACGACGACGGTCAGCCCGGAAAGATCGGTGGAGACCTGCTGGGCGAGGTGGTCCAGGTAGCGCGCGGCGGCGTCGGGAGCGTCGATCAGGCGCCCGATGTCGGCCCCGGTGGGACGCTTCATCGTCTCGACGGTTTCCATCGCCGTCTCGATGCGGTCCTCCACCGCGTCGTCGAGCTTGTGCCCGCCGGCGCCGAAGATCTTGATGCCGTTGTCGGGCATCGGATTGTGCGACGCGGAGATCATCACGCCGAAGGTGGCGTCGTAGTCCGCGGTGAGGAAGGCGACCGCCGGCGTCGGCACCACGCCGACGCGGATCGCGTCCACCCCGTGCGCGGCCAATCCGGCGCACACGGCGGCCTCCAAGAATTCCCCGGAGGCACGCGGGTCGCGGCCGACGACGGCCGTCGGCCGGGCGTTGCCCGAACTCGGGGTGTGCAAAACTTCCGCGGTGGCCGCGGCCAGGCGCAACGCCAGCTCGGCAGTGAGCTGCGCGTTGGCCCGACCGCGGACGCCGTCGGTTCCGAACAGGCGCGGCGGCGCCGCGACCTGCAGATCGGAGTGTGACACTCGGGTCAGCGCTTGCTGTACTGCGAGGCCTTACGCGCCTTCTTCAGGCCGTACTTCTTGCGCTCGACGGCACGCGCGTCCCGGGTGAGGAAGCCGGCCTTCTTCAGGGCCGGGCGATCCTCGGGGCTGACCTCGATCAGCGCACGCGCGATGGCCAGGCGCAGCGCGCCGGCCTGGCCCGAGGGGCCGCCGCCGTTGAGGCGGGCGTAGATGTCGAACGACTCGCTGCGGTCGACGGTCACCAGCGGCGACTTGACGAGCTGCTGGTGCACCTTGTTCGGGAAGTAGGTCGCCAGGTCGCGGCCACCGTTGAGGTGGAACTCGCCGGTGCCGGGCACCATGCGGACGCGGACGATGGCCTCCTTGCGGCGACCGACGGTCTGGATCGGGTGATCCAGCACGACCGGGGCGCGCTCGACGCGGGGCGCGGGGGCCTCGGTCTCGGTGGAGTAGTCGTCGGCGGCGATCTCGATGTCGCCGTCGGCGGTCTCGACGACCTCGATGTTCTCTTCAGTCACGTTCTCGTCGCTCACTGGGCCACCTGCTTGATCTCGAAGGGCACGGGGCTCTGCGCCGCATGCGGATGATTCGGGCCGGCGTACACCTTGAGCTTGGAGCCCATGGCACGACCGAGCTTGGTCTTGGGGAGCATGCCCTTGATGGCCTGCTCGACGGCGCGCTCCGGCTTGGTCGCGAGCAGCTCGCCGAGCGCGGTGGACTTGAGGCCGCCCGGGTGACCCGAGTGGCGGTACTTCATCTTGCCGGTGGCCTTGTTGCCGGTGATGGCGACCTTGTCGGCGTTGACGATGACGACGAAATCGCCGCCGTCGATGTGCGGGGCGTAGGTCGGCTTGTGCTTGCCGCGCAGGAGCGTTGCGCTCTGCACGGCGAGGCGGCCGAGCACCACGTCGGTGGCGTCGATGACATGCCACGTGCGCGTGATGTCACCCGCCTTCGGGGTGTAGGTAGACACGGTTGATCCTCAACTCTTTGTCGTGACTGCTGGTCAGGGGCGGCGGCGGAGTCATCCTCGGCGACCAGTTGGGACCCGAGGACTCCGATTATCGGGCGCGCCGCAGCGCACACCGATGCCGAAGCACCAGCACGCCAGAGTACTTCAGTCCCCTGATCAGGGTCAAAACGCGCGACGGGCCCCCCGCCGCACTAGGGTCGGGACCATGAGCGCGACGCAGTGGACGATCGGTCCGGCCGACGGCGAGTTGCTGATCAAGACCGACAAGACCGGTCCGGCCGCCAAGACCGGCCACCGACTCACCATTCGGTTCGACGATTGGACGGGCACCGTCGACGTGGACGGCGCCGATCCGCGACGCGTGGAGTTGCGCGTCGTCGTCGATTCGCTCGAGGTGCTCAGCGGCGAGGGCGGTCTGACCCCGATGACCGGCGCCGAGAAGGTGCTGGCGCGGTCCAACGCGCTCAAGTCGCTCAAGGCGTCGAAGTTCCCGGCGATCACCTTCTCGTCGACGAACATCTCCCCCGTCGACGGCGGATTCCGCCTCGACGGCGAGCTGACCGTCGCCGGTAAGACCGTGCCCCATCGGGTCGGCATCACCGTCGCCGAGACCGGCACGGTCCGAGAACTGAGTGCGACGACGACGATCAGCCACAAGACCGTCGGGCTCAAGCCCTACTCGCTGGCGATGGGCGCGTTGAAGGTCGCCGACGAGGTGGAGCTCGAGTTCAGCGCACGGCTAGATCCCACGCACGGATAGCAGGTTCGGCGGGTCCGCGCGTTTGATGCAGCGGAACCCGATGTGACTCGTGCCGGTGTCGATCGCTTGCGGCTGTCGCGCGGCCGGCCGGTAGTGCACGCAGTAGCCATCGGCACACAGGAACGACCCGCCTTTGATCACCTGGCGCGGCACGCCGAACCCCGGACGCGCCGGGTCGACGGACGCGGGGGCACAGCCGGGGTGCTCGTCGCGACGCGGGCCGCACCGGTCGACGGTCCAATCCCACGCGTTGCCGGCCATGTCGTACAAGCCGTAGGCGTTGGGCGGGAAGCTGCCCACGGGAGCCAGCTGTCCGTAGCCGGTATCGGGGAGATACGGGAACTCGCCGTGCCAATAGTTCGCCAATGGTTGCCAGGGGGCCTCGGGCCGATCACCCCAGGTGTACTCGGCGTGCGGCAGACCGCCGCGCGCCGCGACCTCCCACTGCGCCTCGGTGGGCAGGTCGAGGTCGGCCCAGCGCGCGTAGGCCTGCGCGTCTTCGAAGGCGACATGGACGACGGGGTGCCGCTCGTGCCCCTCGATGGTCGAGCCCGGGCCGAGCGGATGGTTCCACGCCGCACCGGGTGTCCACGTCCACCACTGACCGGGGTGCCGCAGGTCGACCGGTCCCGGCGTCGCCTGGAACACCATCGACCCCGGTTGCAGATTCTCCCCCGGCGCATCCGAATAGTCGGTCGGGTTCCGCGGCCGCTGCGCGACCGTGACATACCCGGTGTCGGCGACGAACCGGGCGAACTGCTCGTTGGTGACCTGGTGCGCCTGCATCCAGAAGCCGTCGACGGTCACCGAGCGGGCCGGCGCCTCCTCGTCGTCGTGCGCGTCGGACCCGATGATCGCGGATTGACCGGGAATCCACACCGTGCCGGGCGGGCCCTGGGTGAGGGTGACCGATCCGCGACCGTCCGAACCTGTGTTCACGGGCGAAGACTAATCCCTCGCCGGCAACCCGCGGAGCTTCCTCGACTGTTCGATCGACGCTCGGGGCCCGTTGCGCTACCGCACGCTCGCGACGGCCCGACGACAGGCTGCGGCCAACGCGCGTCCACCGGAGTCCTGGCACCCGATACTGACCTGCCGTCGACCGTGCTCCACGGACCCGACCACCCGGACGTACCAGCGAATCGGAGCACCCGAGTCGGGAGTTTCCCGGTAGACGGTCACCCGACGTCCGGCGAATTCGGCGCTGGCGGCGAACTCGCTCACCGCGTCGTCCCCGCGCTGCCGGATCCGCTCGGCGAGGCTCGCGGCGACGCTGCGGGCGGTCGCCCCCGAGCGCAACGGACTTACCGCGACGATGACGCGGCTGCCCGACGTGGGATCGGCGAAGACCGCTCGCGGCGACGGCTCCCCCGAGAGGTCGGTGCGCCGCCACCCGTCGGGAATCGCCACCGCCACAGTGCCGACCCGGGCCACGCTGGTCGATCCGTCGCGGTGCGCCCGTCCGACGGCCGACACCCCGACCGCCCCGCACACCAGCACGGCGACCAGCGCGACCACGGCCACCGGCCAGCTCCTCGACGGCGCCCGGCGCAGCGGAACGATCTGCGGCGCGACGGGCGGCAGCGGAGGGTGCGCGCCGAACCGGTGGAGCAGTTCGTCGTCGACGGCGAGTAACCGCACCGGCCCCGCGACGGCAGCGACCGATCGCAACGCGGCCCGGCGGCGTGGCCCGTCGGCGTCGACGACCACCAGGTCGACGTCGGCCGCCAGCGCGGCGATCCCACCCATGTCCGCGACGGACAGGCCGCGCAGCACCAGCGTCGACGACGTCGCGGCCGCACCTGCGACGCGGTGGACGCGCCACTCGTCATCCCGGCCGATTTCGACGACGAGCAGCGCCGCGACCCCCGCATCGGCGTGACTGCGCGCGATCGCCAGCGGGCGGTTCACACGCCACCGGCCACGTGGATCACCTCGCTACCGGTCCGCGTGACGAATTCGCCGCGACCCGGAATGCGCCGGCTCATGCGCGTCTGACCGACGACGTAGCCCTCGTCGCGGTCACCACTCATCAGCAAGGTGTCGACCGACAGCTCCCGCAGCGCGGCGATGACCGGGTCGAACAGCGCGCGCGAGACGCCGCCGGAACGTCGCGCGAGAATCAGGTGAAAGCCGATGTCGCGCGCACTGGACAGCAGCTCGACTAGCGGTAGCAGCGGGTTTCCCGACGCGGTGGCCACCATGTCGTAGTCGTCGACGAAAAGGTAGATGTCGGGGCCCGACCACCAATCGCGTGCCGCGAGCTGGGCGGGGGTGACGTCGGCCGGCGGCAGCCGCCCCTCCAGCAGATTCGCGAGCTCCATCATCAACGGCCCGGCCGACGCGGCGGAGCTGGCATACCCGGCCCGATGCGAATCCGGGATCAGTCCGAGCATCGTGCGGCGGTAGTCGACGAGGACGACCTTGCATTCCTCCGGCGATCCACTGTCGACGACGCCCGAGGCGAGGGTTCGCAGCAGCGTCGTCTTGCCGTGTTCGACGTCGGCGAAGGCCAGCAGGTGCGGACGGGTGGTGAAATCCAGCAGCACCGGCGCCAGATCCGCCTCCCCGACGCCGATCGGCACGACACCGGCGGGCAGGACGAGGTCGGCTTCGGCGAGCCGTCCGCGTAACTCCGACAGCGCGAGGACAGAGGGCAACAACGGCACCGGCGGGGCCTGCTCGTCGGGATGCTGGGCCGCGACGTGCTCGACGAGTTCGGCCAGCCCGGTATCCGGCGTGAGTGCCGGGCGGGCGACGAGCAGGTGCAGTTCCTCCGCGGTGATCCCTCTACCGGGGCGGTTGATCGGAACGAGTTCGGCGCAGCGCCTGCTCATCTCGGAATCGAGCGGGTCGCCGAGCCGCAGCTCGACCCGCGACCCCAGGAGGTCGCGCACCGAGGGGTGGATCTGTGCCCAGCGGGTGGCACTGAGGACGACGTGTACGCCGTAGGACAGGCCGCCGAGCGCGATCGCACCGAGATCGGCCTCGAGTTCCTCGAACTCGTCGCGCAACGCGCCGATGCCGTCGACGACCAAGAAGACGTCCCCGTGCGGATCGGCGAGATCCCCGTGAGCACGACGGTCCCGATACTCGCGCATCGATTCGACGCCGAGCCGCGCGAATGCCTCTTCTCGTCGGGCGATCACCGCGCGCACCTCGGCGAGGGTCCGGCGGATCCGTTCCGGGTCGGCCCGCGTCGCCACCGATCCGACATGTGGCAGTCCGGCCAATCCGAGCAGACCCCCGCCCCCGAAGTCGAGGCAGTAGAACTGCACCTGCGACGGGGTGTGGGTCAGGGCGGCCGACGCGATCAGCGTGCGCAGTGCCGTCGACTTCCCCGACTGCGGGCCGCCGACCACCGCGGCATTCCCGGCGGCACCGGACAGGTCGACGACGAGCAGTTCGCGCCGTTGATCGTATGGGCGGTCGACGAGTCCGATCGGCAGGCGCAGCGCCCCGGTCACACCGGTCATCCGGGCAGGCAACGGATCGAGCAAGGTCCCGACGGGTGGCGACTCGTCCAGGGGTGGCAACCACACCTCGTGCGCCGCGGAGCCATGCCCGGCCATGCGCCCGACGAGGACTTCCAACAGCGACGGCCCGCCCCGGCGCGCGGACCCTGGCTCGCCCGGCGCGGTTCCCCGGTGGTCGAGTGCCGACGAGGCGCCAGCCAACTTGGGTCGAGTGGGCGCGACGGAGGAGCGCGCGTATCGAGACCCGGTGTATCGAGACCCCGACCCGGTGCATCCCGACCCCGCCGTGAAATCCAGGACCAGTCCGGTCGAGCGCTGCGCACCCCGCCGCGCCGACTCGTCGACCTCCCCTCCCTGATCGTCGGAACCGTCGGGAACGGGCCCGGAGACGTAGCAGGTGTTGAACCGGCGCGGCGCGTCGGAGTCGCACTTGAGATAGGCCGATCCGGGCACGCTGGGCAGGTGATAGGCATCCGGCACACCGAGGACCGAGCGAGATTCGTTGGCGGAGAACGTCTTCAGTCCGATGCGGTAAGACAGATGCGAATCGAGACCGCGCAGCTTCCCCTCCTCCAACCGCTGCGACGCCAGCAGCAGATGGATGTGCAGCGAGCGCCCCAGACGGCCGATGGCCACGAACAGTTCGGCGAAGTCCGGCTTCTGGGCCAACAGTTCGGAGAACTCGTCGACCACGACGAACAGCGCCGGCATGGGCGCCAGGTCGGCGCCGTCGGCACGGGCCTGCTCGTACTCGGTCACGTTCGCGAAGTTCCCGGCCGCCCGCAGCACCTCCTGACGTCGGTTCAGCTCTCCCCGCAGCGCGTCGCCCATACGGTCGACCAGGGACAACTCCTGCTCCAGGTTCGTGATCACCGCGGCGACGTGCCGACCGCGCTCCAGGCCCAGAAAGGTCGCACCGCCCTTGAAGTCGACCAGGACCAGGTTCAGCTCGTCGGGCGAGTGCGAGGCCATCAACGCCAGCACGAGGGTGCGCAGCAACTCGGACTTCCCCGACCCCGTCGCGCCGACGCAGAGACCGTGCGGCCCCATCCCGCCGTGGGCGCTCTCTTTGAGGTCCAGTTCGACCGCGGTCCCGTCGGGTGTGTAGCCGATCGGCACCCGCAGTCGTTCCCGCCCGGTGCGCCCGCGCCAGCGAACAGTGGGGTCGAATGCGCGGGGATCACCCAGGTCGAGCAGGCCGCCCAAGCCGGGATCGCCGACGGGCCCGCCGTCGTCGAGGTCGACGAGCATCTGCAATGCCGTCGACGGCCGGTACGGCGCCAATCGCCGCGCCGCGGACGCCGCGGCCACCACGCTGAGACGATCGGCGACGGCGAACTCCTCCCGACCGATCGCGGTGCGCGCGGCAACCTTGGTCCCCACCATCTCGAGCGCGAGGCCGCGCCGGCTCGCGACATGGCTCAGCGCGCCGTCGAGCGCACAGATCGCCACCCCGTCGATGCCGGCTTCACCGGCCAGCCGCTCGCTTCCGGTGATCAGGCCGCCGTCGACGACGATGACCACCAACGGCAGGGCCTGCGTCCCCGGTTCGCCGCGGGTGAACCGGGTGCGTTCGGCGAAGACGGCGGCCAACGCGGCCTCCACCTCGTGCAGCGAAGGGACCAGCAGCGCCGGGGCGCCCAATCGCTGTTCGCCCTGGTCATCGGTCCGGGTCGCATGCGGCAACCACTTGACCCAATCCCATTCGGGCCACCGCGCGGGGTCCGCCGCGACGGCGATGCGCACCTGGTCCGGGCCGTGCCACACCACCAGCTGGAGCAGCATCGCGCGGACCAGCGCACGTGCGTCGTCGAGCGGACCGTCGACGGCGACCACCGGGAATCCGCGCAGCGAGACCGCGATCGGTAGGCGGTGCACCGCCGCATGTGCCCGCAGGAATCGGCGCAGCGCCACCATCGCGACCGGCTCCAAGTCCTCGGGCGGCGCCATCTCGGGCGGCACCAACCGGGTGGCCAGGCGCTGCGAACCGACGCCCAACCGCAGGTGGGCGAAGTCGGCGTCACCACCGCGACGCTCCCACATCCGGCGCGACCCGACGAGCCGCGACAGCGCGCTCGGCGCCGGATGACACCAGCGCAGGGCGGCGGATTGCTCGTCGACGGTCGTGGCGACCTGCCCGCGCAGCTGGGCGAGGTAGCGGAAGTAGTCGCGACGCTCGGCGCCCAATTCAGCCGCACGCTTGCCGCCGTTGCGCCCGCCGGTCGCGAACATGCCGACCATCGACATGAGCATCATCATCGGGAACATCAGAAACAGCGGATTCGCGAGCACCGAACGGCCGCCGGTGACGAACATGAGCGCGATCATCCCGACGACCGCGACCACCATCACCGCTGGTAGCGCGGATGCGGCGAGGCCGGCCGGCACCGGACGCGCTACCTCCGGCGGCGCGACGAGGTCGATGTCGCCACCGGGCGCCGGCGGCGGCGCCACCCTGGTCTCGCGCACGAACAGCCGCGTCGAATCAGTCACGGATCCCCCCAGATCGTTGACCACGGCGCTCCCCCCCGGACCGCCTGACGGCACCTTATCGGCGTGCGGGCGCGCCGCGACGCGGATTGCGTGAACGGGTTTCCCGGTTTCGTTCCCCCGCCGGGTGTGCCCCTGGTAAACCCTGCGGTCAGGGATCTCATCTGGGGGGATGAAAATGACTGCTTGGGCACGCGTGTCCGTGGCCGGACCGTCGTCGAGCATCGACGTCGGCCTGCCCACCGGCCTGCCGATCACCGACTTTCTCGACGAACTGGTGGCCCGCCTCGCCGGTGAACCGGAGGTCGCCGACCCGACGCTGGAGTGGACGTTGAGCCCACTCGGCGGCGCTCCGCTCGCACCGGGCGACACCCTGCGCGACGCGGAGATCCACGACGGGACGTGGCTCCTGCTGCGGGAGGGACCGGCCGAGGAACCGGCCGTGCTCGTCGACGACACCCTCGACGCCTTGACCGAGGTCACCGGTGCGCGCCACGGCTCGTGGTCGCCGCGTGCGGCACGGATCGCCGGGGCGTTCGGCGTGGTCGCGGCATCGGCGGTGGGCGCGGGCGGACTGGGGGTCGCCGGCATCTCGTCGTCGACGACAGTCGCGTTCGGCGCCGCGCTCTTCGCCGCGGTCGGCGCGGTGATGCTGATCGCCGCCGCCCTGTACGCCGGCCGGCGCGAGCAGCGCGATCCGATCGTCCTCGCCGCGCTGTGCCCGACGGCGACGCTGATGGCCGCCGCAGCCGGATTCGCCGTCGTCCCCGGATCGGCCGACGCACCGCGCGCACTGCTCGCCGCCGTCGCGGCAACGGTGGCCGCGACGCTAACGCTGCGGTACACGCGGGTGGGGCCGATCGCCCACATCGCAACGATCACCCTCGGATGCCTCGCCACGGTCGCGGCTGCGGCGGCGCTGGCTGGGCTGTCCCGACCACAGGTCGCGGCACTGATAGCGGTACTCGCCCTCCTCGGCGCCAATGCGGCACCGCGACTGACCGTCGCCGTCGCGAAGATCCCGCTCCCACCGGTACCGTCGCCTGGCGAGCCCATCGAGCCGGTCGAGTCGCCGCTGCTCCCGACGATCGACGCGGTCGACGCCGTCTCGTCCAGTCATCTCCCCGACGTCGACGCCCTCGTGGAGCGAGCCGAACACGCCCGGTCCTGCCTCACCGGGATCTGCGCGGGTACCACCGTGGCGGCCGCGACCGCCGCCGTGGTCCTCGGCGTCGACCCGCCCGATTGGCGGTTCACTGCGATCGTCGTGATCGTGGGATTGACCATGATGCTGCGCGGTCGGTCGCACACCGATCTGCTTCAGGCGTCTTCGCTGGTCGGCGGTGGTATCGCGGTGATCATCGGATCACTCGGAGCCACCGTCGTCACGTCACTGGTCCTGCAACGACCGGCCCTGTGCCTCGCCGGTGCGGCGACCGCGTGCGGGGTCGCCACCGTCGCGGCGCTGATCGGCTGGTGGGCGGCCGGGCGCACTTTCTCCCCGGTCCAGCGGCGGATGGCCGAACTCGTCGAATACGCGCTTCTCGTCGCCTTGTTGCCGCTGTTGCTGTGGACGCTGGAGGTCTACCGCGTGATCCGGGAGGCCTGGTGAAGGCCGTGCGGGCCTGCGTCGCCGCGGGTGCGATCCTCGTCGCGGCACTGTCGGGCGGACCGGCCGTCGCGGTCCGTCCGCCGCAGGTCGCGCAGACCGCTCCCCCGTCCGACTCGGTGCCGGCCGGCACCGCCGAACAGCGCACCAAGTGTGCGGTGCCGATCGCCACGAGCCGCACGACGTCGGCGACGCGTGCGGTCCATGCCCAACTCGAAGTCGACCGCCTGCACCGGATCAGCACCGGGCGCGGGCAACGGGTCGCCGTCATCGACACCGGTGTCAGCCCACATCCGCGACTGCCCGCCGTGCTGGACGGAGGCGACTTCGTCACCGGTGGCAGCGGACGCACCGATTGCGACGCACACGGCACGCTGGTCGCCGGGCTCATCGCGGCACGGCCGAGCGCCACCGACGATTTCACCGGGTTGGCGCCCGACGTCTCACTCATCTCCATCCGACAATCCAGTGCCGCCTTCGCACCGCGGCAGCGCAGCGGTGACCAGGAGGAACAGCCCGTCGTCGGCGGCGGCTACGGGACGGTCGCCGGACTGGCCGCCGCGGTCATGCGGGCCGTCCGGCTCGGCGCCACCGTCGTCAACATCTCCGAGGTCGCGTGCGCCCCGGCCGCCGCGGCGAGTGCATTGCACGACGGCGAGCTGGGTGTGGCCCTGCGCCACGCGGTGGACCGGGACGTGGTCGTCGTGGTGGCGGCCGGAAACGTCTCCTCCGACGGCGGGTGCCGCGAGCAGAATCCACCCGCCGCGGCGCGACAGCAGTGGTCGGCGGTGCGCACCGTCGCCACGCCGGCCTGGTTCTCCGACTACGTGCTCACCGTCGGGGCCGTCGATTCGCTCGACGGCAAGCCGTCGGGGTTCAGCCTGGGCGGCCCGTGGGTGAGCGTGGCGGCCCCGGGCACCGATTTGACCAGTCTGGACCCGCGTCCCGGCCAATCGGGGCTGGTCAGCGGACTCTCCGGCGCGCAGGGCGCCGTCCCGGTCAGCGGCACCAGTTTCGCCGCCGCCTATGTCACGGCCACGGTCGCCCTGGTGCGGTCGCGCTTCCCCGATCTCGACGCCCGCGCCGTGATGCGTCGGATCACCGCGACGGCCATCGGTCGCGGTACCGCCCCGGACGCGCGGACCGGGTGCGGGGTGGTCGACCCGCTGGCGGCGTTGACGGTCACCGGCGTGGCCGACGACTCCCCGTCGTCGATCCGGTTCCGACCGGCACCGCCCGCACCCGATCCCGACCTCACGCCTCGGATCGCCGCGATCGGCGGCGCCTTCGGCTTGGCCGTCCTACTCGGCGCGGTCATCGCCTTCCGGAAACCGCGCCACCGGATGGTGGCGATGCCCGACGACGGACTGTGACCTCAAGCGAGTGCTACGATGTGCTACATGGAGTCGATCACCCACCGCGAGATGCGTAACCAGAGCGCCGAGATCCTTCGCCGCGTTGCGTCGGGTGAAACCCTGCAGGTCACCAACAACGGTCACCCGACCGCGCTGCTCGTACCGGCTGGTGGCGATGCCCTCGACGCGGCGATCGCACGAGGCGAGGCGCGCCCGGCCCGCCTCCCGGTGTCCGCAGTCGGGACCATTCGCCGTCGCACGTCGCCGGTCACGACGGCCGCTATCATCTCCGACACCCGCGGCCGATGGTGACTACCTATCTCGACACGTCGGCGGCGATGAAGCTGATCGTCGAGGAAACCGAATCTCAGGCCATTGCCGACGAGCTCGCCGAACATCCCGATCGCCGGCTGGTCGCATCGTGGCTACTGCACACCGAGTTGCACTGCGCTTCGGGTCGTCACCCGTCGGTGGTCACCGCCGAAGCGATCACGACCGTGCTCGATGCGACAGTTCTCGTCGACATCACGCGAGGCGATCTGATGGCGGCCGGCACGCACTCGCCGCTGCGCTCCAACGACGCCATCCACCTGGCCACGGCACTGCGATTGGGAGTCGACGAGATCGCGACCTACGACGGCGAACTCACACGTGCGGCCACCGACGCGGGCATTCGCGTCGTTGCGCCGAGGTAGCGGGCCCTACTTCGCAGTGCGCGACGGGCGCAGCTCGCGGGGCAGCGCGAAGGTCAGCGTCTCCTCGGCGGTGTTGATCGTCTCCACCGAGTCGTAGCCGTACTCGGACAGGAAGTCCAGCACGCCGCGGACCAGCACCTCGGGCACCGATGCCCCCGACGTCACGCCCACCGTCGAAACACCCTCGAGCCACTGCGGATCGATCTCGCGGGCGTAGTCGACGAGGTAGGCGTTCGAGGCGCCGGCCTGCAGCGCGACCTCGACGAGGCGCACCGAGTTCGACGAGTTCTTCGACCCGACGACGATGACGAGTTCACAGTGCTTGGCCATCGCCTTCACCGCGACCTGGCGGTTCTGGGTGGCGTAGCAGATGTCGTCGCTGGGCGGATCCTGCAGCTGCGGGAACTTCTCGCGCAGTCGTTTGACCGTCTCCATCGTCTCGTCGACCGACAGCGTCGTCTGTGACAGCCACACGACGGGCCTCCCGTCGCGCACGGTCACGTCCTCGACGTGGTCCGGACCGTCGACGATCTGGATGTGCTCGGGTGCCTCGCCGGAGGTGCCCTCGACCTCCTCGTGGCCCTCGTGGCCGATCAGCAGGATGTCGTAGTCGTCGCGGGCGAAGCGCTTGGCCTCCTGGTGCACCTTGGTGACCAGCGGGCAGGTCGCGTCGATCGTCATCAGATTCCGCTGCTGCGCCGACTCGTGGACGGCCGGGGACACCCCGTGCGCCGAGAACACGACGATGGCCCCCTCGGGCACCTCGTCGGTCTCCCCGACGAAGACCGCCCCGCGCTCCGACAGCGTGTCGACGACGTGCCGGTTGTGCACGATCTCCTTGCGGACGTAGACCGGGGCACCGTGCTTGTCGAGGGCCCGCTCCACCGTCTCGACCGCCCGGTCGACTCCGGCACAGTAGCCGCGGGGTTCGGCCAGCAGGACGCGCTTGGATGACATGACCTCTAGGGTACGGACTTCCGACGCCGGTGGCTAAACGGCTGGCACGCGTGATATGGCACAGTTGAGGGCATGAAGCATCGCCCGTACTCCGCGCGCCTCGCGGCCGGCCTGATCGTGACCGCTCTGGAAGAGACGCGCAGGCTCCCCACCCAGCTCGTGACCATGCCGATGACCGCGGTGAGCAGCGCCGTCCAGGCGGGCATGCGACTGCAGCAGAACATCGCCGAGTTGGCCATCAAGGGGGACGCCGTACTCGACGGCCTCTTCGACAAGCCCGAGGAGCAGCCCGCGTGGGCCGTCTTCGACGAGGACGAGGAGTCGGCTCCGGCTACCCCGCCGCCGCCCGCCCCCGCAAAACCGGCACCCGCGCCCGCCGCGACCACCACTCCGGCGAAGAAGGCACCCGCCAAGAAGGCCGCCGCGAAAAAAGTCGCAGCCAAGAAGGCCCCGGCTAAGAAAACGGCGGCGAAGAAGGCGGCACCCGCCGCGGACGCGGGGTCTCCGGTCGCCGAGGCGAGCACCGGGCGGTTCGCGCTCTACAGCTCGGTTCCCGAGGTCACCGACCCCCCGGCGCGCGCCGCCGAGCCGAAGAAGTCGAAGATCCCGGCACCGGAGGTCGCCGAGTTCCTCGACTACGACAACCTGACGCTGGCCCAGCTGCGCGCTAAGATCCGCAGCGTCGACGTCGACGATCTGCGCATCCTCGCCGACTACGAGCGCGACAGCCGCAATCGGACCCCCTTCTTGACGATGCTGGAGAACCGCATCGCCGCGAAGTCGGACCGCTAGGCTGCCACTCGCGGTGACCGCAGCCAATTCCGCCGACGAGCCCTGGCCGGTCCGCACGGTCAACGCCAAGATCGCCGACTGGATCCATCGGCTCGGCCAGATCTGGGTGGAAGGACAGATCACCCAGTTGTCTCGACGGCCGGGCACCCGCACAGCGTTCATCACGCTGCGCGATCCGGCCGCGGACATGTCGTTGACGGTCACCTGCCCGCCCGAGGTCATCGACCGATCCCCGGTCCCCCTCGCCGACGGCACGCGCGTCGTCCTGTGCGGCCGCCCGTCCTTCTACACCGGCCGCGGCACCCTCTCGCTGCGCGTCACCGAGATCCGTGCCGTCGGCATCGGCGAACTGCTGGCCCGGATCGAGAAGTTGCGCCAACTGCTGGCCGCCGAGGGACTCTTCGACCCGCGCCTCAAACGGCCGCTGCCCTTCCTGCCGCGCGGCGTCGGCCTGATCAGCGGGCGCGCCTCCGCCGCCAGTCGCGACGTCGTATCCGTCGCCCAGTCGCGCTGGCCCGCGGTGCGGATCACCGTGCGCGACGCCCCCGTTCAGGGACCGTCGGCGGTGCCGCGCATCCTTGGCGAGCTGAAGATCCTCGACGACGATCCCGAGATCGACGTCATCGTCATCGCGCGCGGCGGCGGCAGCGTCGAGGACCTGCTGCCCTTCTCCGACGAACAGCTGCTGCGCGCCGTCGCCGCCTGCGCCACCCCGGTGATCAGCGCCATCGGCCACGAGCCGGACACCCCGCTGCTCGACCTCGTCGCCGACCTGCGCGCCGCCACCCCCACCGACGCCGCCAAGCGCGTGGTGCCCGACGTCGAGGCCGAGCTGGCCGGTATCGCGACGATGCGCCGACGCAGCGCCGGCGCCCTGCGCAACTGGGTACAGCGGGAATCCCACATCGTCGACGGCCTGCGCGCACGACCGGTGCTGGCCGATCCGCTGCGGATCGTCGACGCCCATGCGAGTGCCGTGCAGCGGCATCGGGCCGACGCGCGCCGCGAGATCAGTCGTCTCGTCGAGACCCAACGGCACCGCCACGAGCACCTCGCCGCCCGTCTGGCCACCTTGGGGCCGGCGCAGACACTGGCCCGCGGCTACGCGATCGTGCAGAATCTCGACGACGGTTCGCGCGTCGCCGGAAAGCTCGACGACCTGCCGGCCGGCGCGCGGCTGCGGATCCGCGTCGCCGACGGCGCGGTGCGCGCACAGGTCACCGATCAGGAGGAGAAGCCGTGAGCATCGACCCGTCGTCGTGGACCCCGGTCGCCGAACTGGGCTACGAGCAGGCGCGCGACGAACTCGTCGAGGTCGTCGGCGCGTTGGAGCAGGGCGGCCTGGACCTCGACACCTCGGTGAAGCTGTGGGAACGCGGCGAGGCGCTGGCGAATCGCTGCGAGGAACATCTTGCGGGCGCGCGCGAGCGCATCGAGGC
Organism: Gordonia sp. X0973; assembly: GCF_013348785.1. Classification (NCBI taxonomy): domain Bacteria; kingdom Bacillati; phylum Actinomycetota; class Actinomycetes; order Mycobacteriales; family Gordoniaceae; genus Gordonia; species Gordonia sp. X0973. The sequence continues at coordinate 1,044,642 of NZ_CP054691.1, read as the reverse complement.
AGTGCTCAACGACGAGGACGAGTAGCGGCGATCCGGCCTACCGCCGCGACGGCAGCGGCTTGGCCTGGACCACCGAGCGCGCCAGCGTGGTGAAGTCCGCGTCGTCGGACTTGCCGGTCAATCCGATCCGCACGTCGCCGAGGTTGGCGACCCAGACCTTGCGCACCCCCTTGTCCGGGGCGAGGCGGTCACCGGCGACGTAGGTGACCCAGCGGGTTCCCTCGATCTCGCGGGTGCCGGTGCCGGAGAGCGTGCCCTCCTTGTCCGGGTCCGGGCTCAACGTCGGGAGCAGCGCTTCCTCGGTGGCATTGGTCTGCGAGAGTCCCAGGTAGTAGCCGCTCGGGGTGATCCACCCGACGGTGCTGACCCGCGTCGCGCCGACGTTCGCGGACGTCCCCGAATTCGGTTTCCAATCGGCCGGCAATAGGGGCTGGCGGATCGGGAAGCCCATCGTCGCGGCATCGGCCTGCAGCGCGGCATGGGTGTCGAAGGGTGGGATCTTGTCGTCGGAGGCATTGCCGTGCAGCCCCACCGAGCAGTTCCGCGACGAGACCACCACGAGTGCGACCAGCACCAGCAGGGCCAGCAGCGTCCAGATCATGTCGCGGCTGTCGTTGAGGATTCGCGGTTTCGGCGCCATGACCCCCAGTATCCCAGCCGGATCGGCCACGTCGGCTACCGGTTCTCACAACTCCTACCGTTGCAACAGTAGGAGTTGTGAAAAGCGGTAGCGGACGCCGTGAAAAGATAGACCCAACACCAACCGACCACCCGGCGGCACAGTCGGGCCCGACGAAGCTCGACTCAGGAGAGGCACCCACATGTCCGAGACCCATGAAGCCCCCGACCGCAACCTGGCGATGGAACTGGTCCGCGTGACCGAGGCCGCCGCCCTGGCCGCGGGACGATGGGCCGGACGCGGCGACAAGAACGGCGGCGACGGTGCTGCCGTGGACGCGATGCGCGAACTGCTCTCGACCGTGTCGATGCGCGGCGTCGTCGTCATCGGCGAGGGCGAGAAGGACGAGGCGCCGATGCTCTACAACGGCGAAGAGGTCGGCAACGGCGAGGGCCCCGACTGCGATGTCGCCGTCGACCCGATCGACGGCACCACCCTCATGGCCGAGGGTCGCCCCAACTCCATCGCGGTGATCGCGGTGTCCGAGCGCGGCACGATGTACGACCCGTCGGCCGTCTTCTACATGGATAAGATCTGCGTCGGCCCCGAGGGCAAGGGCCACATCGACATCACCAAGCCGGTCGGCTGGAACATCGAGTCGGTCGCGAAGGCCAAGGGCATCGAGGTCGCCGATCTGACCGTCGTCGTCCTCGACCGCCCCCGCCACGCCGATCTGATCGCGCAGATCCGGGCCGCCGGCGCGAAGGTGCGACTCATCTCCGACGGCGACGTCGCCGGCGCGATCGCCGCCGCCGACGACGCCAGCTCGGTCGACCTGCTGATGGGCATCGGCGGCACCCCGGAGGGCATCATCACCGCCGTCGCGATGAAGTGCATGGGCGGGGAGATCCAGGGCAAGCTCTGGCCCCGCAACGACGAGGAGAAGGCCAAGGCCATCGCGGCCGGCCACGACCTCGACAAGGTGTTGGACACCGACACCCTGGTCAGCGGCGAGAACACCTTCTTCGCGGCCACCGGCGTGACCAACGGCGACATGCTGCGCGGCGTCTCCTACCGCGCCAACGGCGCGACGACCCGCTCGCTGGTGATGCGCTCCAAGTCGGGCACGATCCGCCGCATCGAGAGCATCCACCGCACCAAGAAGCTGCGCGAATACGCCCGCATCGACGTCTGACACGGCCGCTGGCGGCACGGGTATCAGGCGGCCGGATCCTCGTCGACGAGGCGTCCGTCGAGCATGTGCACCACGCCGTCGACGCCGCCGTCCAACGACTGCAGGTCATGGGTGACCAGGAGCGCCGCCAGGTCGCGCACCTTCGAGAGCCTCACGATCAGATCGACGATGGCGCGACCGCGCGCCTGGTCGAGCGCCGACGTCGGTTCGTCGATCAACAGCACCCGGCGCGGCCCCATCAGCGCGCGGGCGATGTTCACCCGCTGCCGCATACCGCCGGAGAGTTGGTGCGGGAGTTTGTGCTCGCTGCCCGAGAGACCGACGTCGGCGAGGAGGCCCATCGCCTCGTCGCGATGCCGCGCGGGCCGCTCGCCACGCAGGTGGGCGGTGAGCAGTAGCTGCTCCAGCACGGACAGATCCGGGAGCAGATTGTCGTTCTGAAAGACGAAGCCGATCTTGTCCCGCCGTATCCGGGCGGCATCCCGGGAGGCCAATTCGCCGACGTCGACGCCATCGATCTCAACATCTCCGGAGTCGGGGCGGATGAGTGTGCCGGCGACCGCCAGCGCACTGGACTTCCCGCACCCTGATGGTCCGGTCAGCGCAATCACCTGGCCGGGGCGGACGGCCAGACTCAGATCGTCGACGGCGGTCACGCGATCGGCGTCGCCGTCGGGGTAGGTGAGGGTCACGTTCGACAAGGAAAGGCTCATTCCTGGGCTCCTAACGGTTGAGGGCGGTCAAAGGGTCGACGGAGGTCAACGGCCGCAGCGCGAGCAACGCACCGACCAGTCCGAGGACAGCCATGATCGCTACGGGGAGCGCGACACCGCTCGCTGTGAGAGAGATCGGCACCACGCCCGCGACGGCGCCGGCGAGCCCTCCGCCAGCGGCGGTACCCAGGACCAATCCGACAGCGAGAATTGCCGCTACTTGGCCGAGTCCGTCGGCTAGTAGGTACCCGCGTCCAGCGCCCATCGCTCGTACGACGGCGAGGCCGACCAGCCGCTGACTGGTCCACACGGCGAAGAAGGCCCCCACGACGACCGCCGCGATGACCACCAACAGTCCCTGGATAAGCAGCAGCGAGCCGTGCTCGGAGGCGTAGCCGGGGATCAGGTTCAGACGGCTCCCCCCGATGGCCGTCGACGCCCCGGAGATCGGTCCGACTTCGCGCGTGAGGATCATGGCGCTCGGTTCGGTGCGATGTGCCGCGACGCGCCACACGGCGATCGGCACCTCGGCCACTTGGGCGTGCGCGAACATCGCGGTGTCGGCGATCGCGGTCACCGTCGTTGAAACGCCGCCGACGGAGACCGGGTCGCCCACGCGTACACCGAGGGTCGAGGCGGTCGCAGCGTTGATCGTCACACCTGGGGCAGCGCCTTCCCGCCCGACGAGGGCAACCGCGGCGTCGAGGTGCCGAGCGGAGAGTCCCGCCATGGCGATCCCCAACGGTCGCGCCTGCGGGTCGGCTTCGCCGACCTGCGCGACCACGGTCTCGTCGAGTCGGCTGTCGACCAGGTTGACCGGGGTCCCCCCGGCGTCGCGCTGAACGATCAGTCCGACGCCCGGCAGTCGTTGGACTGCCGACGAGGATTGCCACCCCAGTCCTGCCGTCAACGCCGACAACATGACCACCAGGAAAGCCAAGAGCGCGATCACGCCGACCATCAGTCCGAACTTGCCCGCCGATCGACGGATCTCGCGCCATCCGATGTACATCTGCACCTCCATTTCGGTGCTTCCCACGCTAGAAGCGGCGAAGCCCGGCCCGAATCGCCTCGAAGAACGGTCTTCACCTCAACCGAAAGTTGGAGGCGGCCGATGGCGGTCACCGCGATACTGGGTACGTGCGCTCGACCAACCCCCACCCCCTCGCCGGCGACCGCTACATGCGGTGGGCCGGCCATCTGCTCTTCGGCGTCCTCATGGGGGTGGGCGTGGCACGTGTTCTCACGTCGGAGGGGGCCGTGTTGATCCCCGTGCTCTGTGCCGCCGCGCTCTGCGCCTGGTACGTCGCGGGGGCGGTCCTCCTCCGCGCCGACCATTCACGCTTCGCGATCCTATGGCTGATCGTCCTCGTCGGCGGCTGGGCGCTGCTGGCCACCTTTTGGCCCGGCTTCGTGTGGGTGGCTTTCGTCCTCGCCATGCTGTGCTGGCACTTCCTGCCGGTCGTCGCCGCGATACCCGTCGAGATCGCCGTCGCAGCCGTTGCCGCGACCGCGTCCCAGCGGCTGGGACCGTCCGGCCCCGGCGCGGTCATCGGTCCGCTCATCGGTATCGCTTCGGCAATCGCGGTCACCGAAACCCTGCACCGCGTCGTGGCCTCGGCCCAGCGGCGCGAGGAATTGAACCGCCGGCTGTTGGAGACCCAAGAACAGTTGTCCCGACAGCGCCGCGACGCCGACATACTCGCAGAGCGGGAACGACTCGGCAGCGAGGTCCACGACGGCGCCGGGCAGGCGTTGGCCGGCATCGTCATGCTCCTGCAGTCGGCGACCGACGAGACGACGCCGGCGGCGCAACGACTGACGCAGACGCGCACGGCTCTCGACATGGCGTCGAGCGCGCTGGCGCAGACCCGAGACTTCTTGCGGGGCATCGACTCTCGACCATCCGCGGATTCACTCTCGGCGGCGGTCGGCGATGCGGTCGACCAGGCCCGCAGCCTGGGCCTGCCCACGCGGTTGCAGACTCATGGCGACCCGATCACGACAACCCCCGAGATCCGGGATGCGCTGATCCGCGCCGCCAACGAGGCACTGCGCAACGCCGCCCGCCACTCTGGCGCCGACCAGGCAATCGTCACCCTCACCTCGCTCGGCGACGAGATCCATCTCGATGTCGTCGACAATGGGCGCGGTATGCCCGCACGCCCGACCGGAACAGGCACCGGATTCGGATTGGCGGCGCTGCGGTCACGGATTCAGCGGCTCGGCGGAGCGGTCACCATCGACTCCGAGCCCGGTGACGGCACCACCGTCCATGTCTGTCTGCCCGTCGGCAACCAGTCGGAGGTCCGCAGTTGATCCACGTCATGCTGGTCGACGACCATCCCATCGTCCGGGCCGGGTTGCGTGCGGTACTCGATCCGGTCGACGACATCGAGATCGTCGCCGAAGCCGAGTCGGCGCAGGAAGCCGTCGAGCTCGCGAGCCGCCACCGCCCCGATGTCGTCCTCATGGACCTGCGCCTGCGCAGCGGTGCCGATACCGGCGCCGACGGCGTTGGTGCCACCGCCCGCATCCGAGCCCTCGACGACGCACCTCGAGTCATCATCCTGACCACCTACGCTTCCGACGCCGACATCGTGCGCGCGGTCGACGCCGGCGCCACCGGCTATCTACTCAAGGACACGGCACCGGACAACCTGATCTCCGGAATTCGGGAAGCCGCGGTGGGCGCGACGGTCCTCGGGCCGCCGGTCGCCGCCCGGCTCCTGGACCGGATGGCGTCGCCGACACAGGCGTTGACCGTGCGCGAACTGGACATCGTCGAGCAACTCACGGTCGGCGGATCAAACCGGGAGATCGCGCGCCGCCTGTTCATCTCCGAGGCGACGGTCAAATCGCACCTGGTCCACATCTTCGACAAGCTGGGGGTCAACAGCCGCACCAAGGTCATCGCGCTGGCGCGCGAACGCGGTCTGATCGATTAGTTAGCCTGCACTAACCCGCAGGTAAACGGGCGTGCTCAGTATCATTCCGGATGTGAGCACTCCAGCCCAGGCTCCGGAATTCCTGTACTCCGACCTGCTTCCCACCGGCCCGGATGAGACGCCCTACCGGCTCATCACCACCGAAGGCGTGTCGACGTTCGAGGTCGACGGTCGCAAGTTCTTGACGGTGTCGCCGGAGGCCATCACCGCGCTGACCGAAGAGGCGATGCACGACATCAGCCACTACCTGCGCCCAGCGCATCTGAAGCAGCTCCGCAAGATCATCGACGACCCGGAGGCCTCGGGCAACGACCGCTTCGTCGCGCTCGACCTGCTCAAGAACGTCAACATCTCCGCCGGCGGCGTGCTGCCGATGTGCCAGGACACCGGCACCGCCATCATCATGGGCAAGAAGGGCGAGGGCGTGCTGACCGGCGCCGACGACGCCGAAGCGATCTCGCGCGGTGTCTACGACGCCTACACCAAGCTCAACCTGCGCTATTCGCAGCTGGCGCCGCTCACCGTCTACGACGAGAAGAACACCGGCACCAACCTGCCCGCCCAGGTAGAGATCTACGCGACCGGGCAGGGCCCGAAGGGGCCGGAGTACAAGTTCCTGTTCATGGCCAAGGGCGGCGGATCGGCCAACAAGTCCTTCCTGTTCCAGGAGACCAAGGCGATCCTGAACCCCAAGCGCCTGCTCGAATTCCTCGACGAGAAGATCCGCTCGCTGGGAACCGCGGCCTGCCCGCCCTACCACCTGGCCGTCGTAATCGGCGGGACCTCGGCGGAGTTCGCGCTCAAGACGGCCAAGTACGCGTCGGCGCACTACATCGACACCCTGCCCACCGAGGGCTCGATGTCCGGGCACGGCTTCCGCGACCGCGAGCTGGAGGAGGAAGTCTTCAAGCTGACCCAGTCCTTCGGGATCGGCGCGCAGTTCGGCGGCAAGTATTTCTGCCACGACGTCCGCGTCATCCGGCTGCCCCGACACGGCGCGTCCTGCCCCGTCGCGATCGCCGTCTCGTGTTCGGCCGACCGTCAGGCGCTGGGCAAGATCACCGCCGACGGGGTGTTCCTCGAGCAGCTCGAGACCGACCCCGCGCAGTACATGCCCGACGCCGGGGTGGCCGAGGACATCGAGGGCGGGCAGGTGGTCGAGATCGACTTGAACCGGCCGATGGCCGAGATCCTCGCCGAGTTGAGCAAGTACCCGGTGAAGACGCGGCTGTCGCTGACCGGCCCGCTCGTCGTCGCCCGCGACATCGCGCACGCGAAGATCGCCGAGCGCCTCGACGCCGGGGAGCCGATGCCGCAGTACCTGAAGGATCACCCGGTGTACTACGCCGGACCCGCCAAGACCCCGGAGGGCATGGCCTCTGGATCCTTCGGACCCACCACCGCCGGGCGCATGGACTCCTACGTCGAGCAGTTCCAGGCCGCCGGCGGATCGATGGTCATGCTCGCCAAGGGCAACCGCTCCAAGCAGGTCACGCAGGCGTGCGACGCGCACGGCGGCTTCTACCTCGGTTCCATCGGTGGCCCGGCCGCGCGCCTGGCGCTCGACTGCATCAAGAGCCAGGAAGTGATCGAGTACCCCGAACTCGGGATGGAAGCGGTCTGGAAGATCGAGGTGGAGAACTTCCCCGCCTTCATCGTCGTCGACGACAAGGGCAACGACTTCTTCACCGACCCCTCGGGCACGGTCAACGTGCCGATCAGCGGCGTGCGAATCCGGTCGAAAGAGCGCTAACCGCGGCAGCTCATTCGCCCGGCACCCGCCACTTGAGGCCGGGGAAGCGGGCGAAGCCGCGGACAACATGCCCGACGACGGCCACCGGTACGAACTCATCGACGGGGTGGCCGATAACACGGTGACGACCCTTATCGAAAGAACAAGCAAAGCCGCACAACGAGGTGTTGTATTAGCACATACATTCGAGTAGAATTGGTCCATGAGCCCCGCCACCAGCACCGACACCCGTGGTATGGCGGCTCCTCGCGTCGAGGATTCGGCGTCGGCACGTTGGGCCGATGTCAGCGCCGCGATGGCCGTCTTCGCGTCGGATCCCGCCGGCGGTGACGCGGAATCCACCCTTGCCGGGGTAGGGGCGTGTGTTCGTGCCGAGTCGTTTATCGCCTGGTTGCGCTATCGGCGCAGTGCCGAACTGTTCGACACGGTCCTCGCCGCCATGACCGATGCGGGCGACGACGGCCTCGACCTCTTCGACGCGCATACCCAGACCGCCACCCGCTTGGCAATGACCATGGCCATCTCCCAGGGCTGGGCCGAGAACCTGCTCGGTCAAGGGCTCGCGTTGCGCGACCGGCTCCCCCGTGTCGACGAGTGCCTGCGCGACGGCCTGATCTCTCCCGCCGACGCGCGACTCATCATCTCCCGCACCGAACTACTCGCCGACGACGAGACCGCACCGGTCGACGCCGGAATCGCCACCGCCATCCGCACCAAGCCCGGCGCCTGGTCCACCAGCCGCATCCGCAACCTGGCCGATCGGATCGTGTTCCGCCACGATCCCGACGCGGTGCGTCGTGCCCGGGAACGCAGCCTCGCGGGCCGCACCACGTGGACCAATCCGACCGCCAACGGCATGGCAACCATCGGCGCCTCGATGACCGCCGAGAACGCCCGCATCGCTCATGACGCCGTCACCGCCTTGGCCGCCACGGCCTGTGAGCACGACACCCGCAGCCGTGACGCCCGAGCGAGCGACGCCTTTTACAGCCTCCTCACCGGCCAGGCATTCACCTGCGAATGCGGGCACAAAGACTGCACCGCCGACATCCCCGCTCCAGGGCAGCTGGCAACCGACACGGCAGGCCGAATCGTCGTCCACGTCGTCTGCGACGAGGCGACCGCCACCGACTCGGCCGACCATCCCGGATTCTTGGCCGGCCACGGCGTCATCAGCGCCGACCACGCCCGCGACATCATCAACCGCCCCGACTCGACCGTCCGGCCAGTCGCGGGACGCGCGGCGCCCGCCGACTCGTCCACGCCGGAGCTGCCGCTGTACCAGCCCACCAACCCGTACCGCCCGTCAGCGGCGCTCGATCTGTTCATCCGCATCCGCGATGGCTACTGCACGGTCCCCGGCTGCGACCGTCCGGCATTCGACGCCGAAATCGACCACGTCGTCGAATACGACCACGACTCGCCTGCCACCGGCGGACCCACCCACCCCGACTACCTCAACGCCAAGTGCAAGTTCCACCACCTGCTGAAGACCTTCAGCAACTGGGTCGACGACCAGCACACCGACGCCGACGGACACACCCGGACCACGTGGGCAACACCGGAACGGATCATCATCGACGGCCCGGCGGAGAACAACGCCGACCTATTCGGCGGCTTGGTGCGCTACCGATGGCGAACATCCGAAACATCGGCACAAACCGCGCCACCCACCACCCCCGACCGGCCCCGCCGAGTCAAGACGCGCACACAGCGCAAACATGAACGCCGCCGAGCCGAACGCACCCGCAACCGCCGGAGCCGCGAACGCTCACCACGGCAACCCGGCGATCCGCCGTTCTAGCCGCGAGGACGCGCGCTGGTACCGTCGAGAACGTAGGGCAACCTAACTACGTCGACTCCGGAGGAATCTCGCATGGCAGAGCAGGAATACCGCATCGAGCACGACACGATGGGCGAGGTGAAAGTGCCCGTCGACGCGCTCTGGCGCGCACAGACCCAACGGGCCGTCGAGAACTTCCCCATCAGCCACCGCCCGCTGGAGCGCACCCAGATCCGCGCACTCGGCCTACTCAAGGCCGCCTGCGCCCAGGTCAACAAGGATCTCGGCCTGCTCAGCGCCGAGAAGGCCGACGCCATCATCGCCGCGGCATCAGAGATCGCCGACGGTAAGCATGACGACCAGTTCCCGATCGACGTCTTTCAGACCGGGTCGGGCACCAGTTCCAACATGAACGCCAACGAGGTGATCGCGTCGATCGCCAAGGCCCAGGGCGTCGACGTCCACCCCAACGACGACGTCAACATGTCGCAGTCGTCCAATGACACCTTCCCCACCGCGACGCACGTCGCCGCCACCGAGGCCGCGGTCACGCAGCTCATCCCCGCCCTCGCGCATCTACACGACGCCTTGGCCGCCAAGTCGCAAGAGTGGCGGGAAACGGTCAAGAGCGGGCGCACCCACCTGATGGACGCCGTGCCGGTCACTCTCGGTCAGGAATTCGGCGGGTACGCCCGTCAGGTCCAGGCCGGCATCGAGCGCATCGAATCGACGCTCCCCCGCGTCGGGGAACTGCCGATCGGCGGCACCGCTGTCGGCACCGGGCTCAACGCCCCCGACGGTTTCGGCACCAAGGTCGTCGCGGAACTCGTGAAGTTGACCAGCGTCGACGCGCTACGCCTCGCGGCCGACAACTTCGAGGCGCAGGCCGCCCGCGACGGCCTCGTCGAACTGTCCGGCCAGTTGAAGACGATCGCCGTCTCGCTCACCAAGATCGCCAACGACATCCGGTGGATGGGTTCCGGCCCGCTGACCGGCCTGGGCGAGATCCAGCTCCCCGACCTGCAGCCGGGCAGCTCGATCATGCCGGGCAAGGTGAACCCGGTGCTTCCCGAGGCGGTCACCCAGGTCGCGGCCCAGGTCATCGGCAACGACGCCGCCGTCACCTGGGGCGGCGGCAACGGCGCCTTCGAGTTGAACGTCTACATCCCGATGATGGCCCGCAACGTGCTGGAATCGATCACCCTGCTGACCAACGTGTCGCGCCTCTTCGCCGACCGGTGCATCAGCGGACTGGTCGCCCACACCGACCGCCTGCGCACCCTTGCGGAGAGCTCCCCGTCGATCGTGACGCCACTCAACAGCGCGATCGGCTACGAGGAGGCCGCCGCCGTCGCCAAGCAGGCGCTCAAGGAGGGCAAGACGATCCGCCAGACCGTGATCGACCGCGGCCTGATCGGCGACAAGCTGACCGAGGCGGAACTCGACGCTCGCCTGGACGTCCTGAAAATGGCCAATCTCGACCGGGAGCGCTGACCGACACCCGGGGAATCGCCCACCGGACGCAGAGTGTCCAGACCTTGGACACCGCGCGAGGGGATACGCATCGAGAATCCTCAGATGCATCCTCCCCGATTCCTATCGGTCCTGACCGCCCTGAGTGCGGCAGCCCTGATGTCCGTCGGCGCACTACCGTCGTCGAGCGCGGTCGCCGAACCACCCGCCAAACACTTCCTGATCACCGCAGGCGACGCGTCGATGGGACTCAGCGTGATGCGCGTCCACGACGACGGCGCCCTGACGCCGACACCCGGCAGTCCCTTCCGCACCGGCTTCGGAATCCTCGGGATCTCGGTCTCGCCGGACAAGAAGAAGCTCTACGTCCCGCATGTCGGCGACGGCGCGGTCAGCGCGTTCCGGATCGACGACGCCGGTAGCCTGCACCTGCTCAACACGGTCGCCGTCGGCGGCGCCCCGACCGGGGCGCGCGTCACCCCCGACGGCAAGCACCTGTACGTCGTCCTCGGCGGCTTCCCCGGCCAGGTCGCCACGCTCGCGATCACCCCGTCGGGCGCACTGCGCCCCCTCAACCGGCCGCGGCCCGCCATCGGCACCCCGAGCAGCGCCGTCGGCATGGCCTCGATCGATCCGGACGGCAGATTCCTGCGCGTCACCAGCTACATCAGCACCACGCTGACCAGCTATGCGTTGAGCCCGAACGGCGGGGCACGCAGCATCGGCACCACCCCCGTCGCCTTCGGACCCGTGGCCCCCGGCTACACGCCCGACGGGAGATTCCTCTACTCCAGCGACGAATTCGGCTTCGGCCTGTCCGGGTTCCGCATCCACGCCGACGGCTCGCTCACCCCGACACCCGGCTCGCCGTATCCCACCGGTGGCGTGCCCCACGGCGTCATCACCAGCCCCGACGGCAAACGCCTCTACGTCCCCAACGCCGTCGGCACCTCGATCGCCGCCTACCGCATCCACCCCGACGGCCGGTTGACCCGCATCGCGGGATCACCGTACCCCGGGCCGGCCGGCACGCTGTGCGGACAGGTCGCGCTGCACCCGAGCGGCAAGTGGCTCTACGACATCGACGTCCTCACCGTCGGAATCACCACCCGGATCACCACCTACCGGGTGCGCGCCGACGGGGGCCTGGCACCGACCAATCGGCCCGTCGTCGACACCGGCGTCGTCATGTCCGACGGCCCGGTCGTCGCGTTGACCTGAGCGAGGCGACCAGAGGTCGTCGCCGCACCCTCCTATCCTGGAATAGGAGGTGCGACGATGACCACGGCCTTTGTCCTTTCCGGAGGCGCGAACCTGGGTGCGATGCAGGTGGGGATGCTGGCAGCCCTCGCCGAGCGCGGCATCGCCCCGGATCTGCTGTTCGGCACGTCGGCCGGGGCGCTCAACGCCGCCTACCTCGCCAACCGGGGCACGAGTCCTGCCGTCGTCGAGTCACTCGGCGACGTGTGGCGTTCGCTGAGCGCCTGGCAACTGTTCCGACCGCATGCCGGACAGTTGTTCGGCGCACTCGTCGGCCGCCAATCGGCCCTGTTCAGCAACCGGGGTATGCGCACCCTCATCGATGAACACCTCGACTTCACCCTGATCGAGCGGGCCCGGACGCCGCTGACCGTGGTGGCCACCGACCTGCTGACCGGCGAACAGGTCGACCTCGCCTCCGGGTCGGCGGCCGACGCGATATTGGCGAGCAGCGCGATCTCGGGGATCTTCCCGGCCGTCGAACTGGGCGGCCGGCTCCTCGTCGACGGCGGGGTCGCCGACAACACGCCGGTCTCGCTGGCCGTCGAATCGGCCGCCGACACGATCTACGTCCTGCCGTGCGGCTATCCGTGCGCGCTTCTCAAGCCGCCGCGGACGGTCGCCGACACGATTCTGCACACCATGTCGCTACTGATCCAGAAACGCCTCGTCCGCGACATCCGGGAGTACGCCGACACCGCCGACCTGCGCGTGCTGCCACCACCGTGCCCGTTGACGATCGGGGCGTTGGACTTCTCCCGCGCCGACGAACTCATCAGCCGGGCCTACATCTCCGCGAACGAGTTCCTCGACGTCGACGAGGGCCGGCGCGCCAAGCCGGCCGACCACATCGACATGCACACGCACGCATGACCGTGGCTAGCCTGGGGTCATGACCGCCCTGCTCCCCTTTCCCGACGACTGGCAGACCGCCCTCGTCCTCGTCGCCCACCCCGACGATCCGGAATACGGCATGGCCGCCGCTGTACACCGGTGGACACACGAGGGCAAACGCGTCGTCTACGGACTCGCGACGAGCGGCGAAGCCGGTATCGAGGGCATGGCACCGGAGGAGTGCGGTCCGCTGCGGGAGGACGAGCAGCGGGCCTCGGCCGCCGAGGTCGGGGTCTCCGAGGTCGAGTTCTGGGGCTTTCCCGACAGCGAGGTGTTCAACACCGGCCCGCTGCGGGCGAAGGTCGCCGAGGCCGTCGAACGCATCAGGCCCGACGTGGTGCTGGCAACCTACGGCGGACCGGAGTGGGCGCCCGGCTTCCCCAACCAACGCGATCACATGGAGTTCGCCGCCGCGGTGCGGCAGGCGGTTGGCGAGCTGCGCGGAACCGGGCCGCGCTGGCTGTTCGAGAACGGCCCGCTGGCCACGCACGCCGTCGCCGTCTCGCACGCGGATATCGAGGCCGCGGTCCGCTCCCTGGCCGAGCACCGTGAATACCTACGCGTCCTGGACCCGGACACCCCGGTGGCCGAACAGGCGCAGCGGCAGGTGGAGATGACCACCCCCGCCCGCGAGGACTTCGGCGGGCGGCGGGCCGTCGGGTTCGAGTTGGTCGGCCGGTGATCCGACTTGACCGGATCCTTGCCGCACTGTGATCGTCACGTGACTCGATGTCCGATTTTGGATGGCACACTGAAATGGTGCTGAAGTTACTACAGAGAAATTTGAGACTTTTGGGACTCGCCTTCGCGGCATTGCTCGCGACCGCGCTGACCGTCCCGGCGATGGCCGCAGCCGTACCGCTCCCCGATACCGGGTCCGCGGGCGGAGAATTGAACGGCATCCTGGACCAGCTGACCGGTCGCAACCCCGGTGACAAGACCAATGTCACCGGCCAGACCTCGCAGCTCATCGTCGTCAATGCGAAAGCTGCCTCGGATACCACCGGCACCCTGACCGCCTACGAGCGCGGCGCCGACGGCAACTGGAAGCCCGTCGTCGGACCGACCACCGCGCACCTCGGCTCCAAGGGCCAGGGCGAACCCGCCGACAACGTGCCCCGCACGCCGAGCGGCACCTTCGCCCTGGACCAGGCCTTCGGACGCAAGGCCAACCCGGGCACCAAGATGCCGTACAAGCAGGTGACCGTCGACGACTGGTGGGACTCGGACATGAAGTCCAAGACCTACAACACGCTGGTCCACCACAAGGGCAAGCCCAGTGCCGACGCGGAGAACCTCTACAACTCGGGTCCGGTCTACGACTACGCGGTGAACATCGCCCACAACCCGAGCCGCGTCCCCGGCAAGGCGTCGGCGATCTTCCTGCACGTCACCAACGGCCAGCCCACCGAGGGTTGCGTGGCCGTGGGACAGTCGGAGATGGTCAAGATCCTCAAGTGGCTGGATCCGGCGAAGTCGCCGAAGATCACCATCGGCGTCAACGCCCAGGCACCGAGCGGCGACGCCGCCGGCGCGAGTCCGCAGAACATGAAGGACTCCCCCAACGGCGCTGCCGGCGGGCTTCTCGGCGGCATCGTCGAGGGGGCGCTCAACATCCTGCCCCAGATCCTCGGCAAGGTCGGACAGAGCTGACGCACACCAAACGAATCGGCCCCACACTCACCCGCCAGGGAGTGTGGGGCCGATTCGTTTCCCCGTCTAGGTGAACTCCTCCAGCACATCGGTGACGAGCGCCGCGATCGGCGACCGCTCCGAGCGCGTCAACGTGATGTGGGCGAACAGCGGATGGCCCTTGAGCTTCTCGATCACCGCGGCGACACCGTCGTGGCGCCCGACGCGCAGGTTGTCGCGCTGCGCCACGTCGTGGGTGAGGACCACCCGGGAACCCGAGCCCAGGCGCGACAGCACCGTCAGCAGCACATTCCGCTCCAGCGACTGCGCCTCGTCGACGATGACGAAGGAATCGTGCAGCGAACGCCCGCGGATATGTGTGAGCGGCAGCACCTCGAGCATCCCGCGCGACGCGACCTCGTCGATGACCTCCGTCGACGCCAATCCTTCCAACGTGTCGAACACGGCCTGCGCCCACGGCCCCATCTTCTCCGCCTCCCCGCCCGGCAGGTAGCCCAATTGCTGACCGCCGACGGCGTAGAGCGGCCGGAAGACCACGACCTTGCGTTGGGTGCGGCGCTCCAGCACGGCCTCCAACCCGGCGCAGAGCGCGAGCGCGGACTTGCCGGTACCCGCCTTGCCGCCGAGCGACACGATGCCGACGCTGTCGTCGAGCAGCAGGTCGAGCGCGACCCGCTGTTCGGCGGAGCGGCCGTGCAGTCCGAATGCCTCCCGGTCGCCCCGCACCAACTGCACCCGCTTCTCGGCGTTCACCCGACCCAACGCGCTCGACGTCCCGCCGAGCAGGCGGACGCCGGTGTGACACGGCAGGTCGCGCGCTTCGTCGATGTCGACGACACCCTCGTCGAACAAAGCGTTGATCGTGTCGCGGTCCACCTCGAGCTCGGTCATCCCGGTCCACCCGGAGACGACGACGTCCTGGGCGTGGTATTCGTCTGCGGCCAGCCCCACCGCGCCCGCCTTGACGCGCAGCGGTGTGTCCTTGGTGACGAGCGTGACGTCGAGTCCCTCGGCCCGCAGGTTGAGCGCACAGGCGAGGATGCGCGAGTCGTTGTCGTCGGTACGGAATCCGCTGGGCAGCACCGACGGGTCGGTGTGGTTGAGTTCGACCTGCAGGGTGCCGCCACTCTCCCCGATCGGGATCGGCCGGTCGAGCCGGCCGTACTCGCCACGCAGGTCGTCGAGCAGGCGCAACGCCTCTCGGGCGAACCAGCCCAGCTCGTGATGGTGGCGTTTGCCCTCGAGTTCGCTGATGACGACCAGCGGTAGGACCACGCGGTGCTCGTCGAAGCGGGTCACCGCTTTCGGATCGGAGAGCAGCACGGAGGTGTCGAGGACATAGGTGCGAGTAGTCACGTGGACTCCTATGTCGGCGCGGCACCCGCACCGACTGGGTGTTACTGGTGACCGGCGGATCCGTGCTGTTGCGACCGGGCTAGCCGCGCGAGCGTGGGACCGGGGCCGGCCCCCTCGTGACTGCAAAATCCACGAATCGGACCTCCCGGATGAATCGCTTTCCCCTGCGGTTCATCGCCTCCGACGCTACGCCGCACGGGCCACGAGAACCGGTGGCGCGCCGTGCGCCATGTGAACTTTGTGCAAACCCTGCAGAACGGAATGGACCCGACACCCAGAGGGCGTCGGGTCCATCCGAAACTGCGGGGTTCGGCTACGCCTTGGCGGCGAGCTCCAGGATCCGCTTCTTGGCGGCGTCGGCCTCGTCGGAGAGACCGTCGATGCTCTCCAGCTTGACCTGGTCGACGATGGCCTTGGCGATCACGCCGCGGGTCGACTCGTCCTCGTAAGAGGCGAACAGTTTGCGCTGCTCGTCGTAGTCGGCGATGTCGGCGCCGATGGTGTCGATGTGGTTCAGCGCCCAGTCGATCGCCTTCACCGTGGCATCCTGGTCGGCCACGAGTCCGGCACCGAGGAATCCGGCGAAGTAGCGGGCCTGTGCCTCGTCGTCGTTCGAGATCTTGGTGAGGATCTGCGAGAGCACGTCGTCGGCGGTGGCCTCCTGCAACTTCGCGATGAAGCCGACGGTCTGGAATTCGTGGACCGCGAGCAGGGCCAGCACGTCCATCGGGCGCAGGTCAGCGATGGCGTCCTCGGTCTGCCGGTACCCGGCGACGACGTGGATGCGACGACGGTTCTCCGCGTCGACGGGGTCGAGCGAACGGGTCACGACGAGCCAGTCGCGCAGCACGATGGCGTGGCGGTTGTCCTCGGCGGTCCACACGCCGACCAGCTGGCGCCAGTCGGAGAAGGCCGGGAAGTACATCGCCAGCAGACGGTGGTACGACGGCAGGTTGTCCTTGAGCAGCAGCAGCGCCAGCACCGCCGCGCGCACCTCGGCAGAGGTGTCGCTGTCGGACGGCTCCCAGTCCTTGCCGCCGAGGAAGGCGTAGTTGCGGCCGAGATCCCACGGCACCCAGTCGTGCGGGTTCCACGCGGTCGCGTCGACTTGGTGCTCCTCCGACAGTTCGGGGAGCGCCTTTTCCAGGGCGATGACGAGGTCGTCGGTTTCGAGGATGCTCACGCCGAACAGGATACCCGGTCTCAGACCCGGCTCATGAGTCCCCACTGCTCGAGGCCCTCGTACAGCGGGAAGTCCAGCGCCAACGCGGAGACCCGGCCGCGCAGGGCCGAGACGTCGGCCGACTTCCCGGCGGCCAGCGCGGTGGCGATGATGTCGGCGACCTCGGCGAACTGCTCGTCGCCGAATCCGCGGGTGGCCAGCGCCGGAGTGCCGATGCGCAGCCCGGAGGTGACCATCGGCGGGCGCGGGTCGAAGGGCACGGCGTTGCGGTTGACGGTGATCCCGACCTCGTGCAGCAGATCCTCGGCCTGCTGGCCGTCGAGCTGGCTGTTGCGCAGGTCGACGAGTACCAGGTGGACGTCGGTGCCGCCGGTCAGCACGGAGACGCCGGAGTCGGCGACGTCGGAGCCGGTGAGCCGCTCGGCGAGGATCTTCGCACCGGCGAGGGTGCGCTGCTGACGGGCCTTGAACTCCTCGCCGCCGGCGATCTTGAGCGCGACGGCCTTGCCTGCGATCACGTGCATGAGCGGTCCGCCCTGCTGGCCGGGGAACACCGCGGAGTTGAGCTTCTTCGCCCAGTCCTTCTTGGCCAGGATCAGGCCGGAGCGCGGGCCGCCGAGGGTCTTGTGCACGGTAGTGGACACGACGTCGGCATGCGGCACCGGGTTCGGGTGCAGTCCGGCGGCGACCAGTCCGGCGAAGTGGGCCATGTCGACCCACAGGTGGGCGCCCACCTCGTCGGCGATCTCGCGGAAGGCGGCGAAGTCCAGGGTGCGCGGGTAGGCCGACCAGCCGGCGCAGATGACCTTGGGCTTCGTGTCGAGGGCGATCTTGCGCACCTCGTCCATGTCGACGCGGAAGTCTTCCTTGCTGACCCCGTAGAAGACGTTCTCGTAGAGCTTGCCGGAGAAGTTCAGGCGCATACCGTGCGTCAAGTGCCCGCCGTGGGCGAGGTCGAGGCCCATCAGGGTCTCGCCCGGCTCCATCAGGCTCATCAGCACGGCGGCGTTGGCCTGCGCGCCCGAATGCGGCTGCACGTTGGCGAACTCCGCGCCGAACAGCTCCTTGGCGCGGTCGCGGGCGATGTCCTCCACGACGTCGACGTATTCGCAGCCGCCGTAGTAGCGACGGCCCGGGTAGCCCTCGGCGTACTTGTTGGTCAGCACGCTGCCCTGCGCCTGCAACACCGCGCGCGGCACGAAGTTCTCCGAGGCGATCATCTCCAGGGTGTCGCGCTGGCGGGAGAGTTCGCCATTCATCGCCGCGGCGACATCCGGGTCGAGTTCCGCCAGGGACATCGTGTTCACCGACGTTGCTTCATTCGCCTCAGCCATACCGGCGAGTTTAGTTGGCCAACTCGGCGCGGAGTCGGGCCGGGGTCAGCGGCTCGTCGAGGAGCCGGCCGAATCGCCGCGCTCGCGCCGCCGCCGGGTCCGGCGCATCGGCGGCACCGGCGTCGAGCCAGTCGCCGAGCAGGCGGTATCCCTCGACATAGGTGCTGATGTAGGCACGCCACAGCCCAGAGGTGAGGAACCGCAGCATCTGCCGTGCCCGGTCCTCGCCGACGAGCAGCCAGCGCGCGAGATAGGTGGTGACCTCGTCGGCGTCGGAGCCCCGGTCGTGCAGCAGCAGGGCCGCGTCCTGGCGCACCGCCAGCAGCCCGGCCGTCGCCTCGCCGACGGCCCGCGCGCGATGGGCGTCGAACCGCAGCCCCAGGTCGGCGTAGACGGTTTCGGCCCACAGCGGCCAATCCGGCCCGATCGCCGCGCGCAGCGCGTGATCGGCCAGCCCTTCGGCCATGAGGCATTGCGGCGTGTTGACCAGAAAGATCGTCTGCTCCCCCTGCCCGCCCCCGACGAGCAGCTCCTCCTTGCGGCAGTGCTCGGTGTGATGGCCCGGATAGGCCTCGTGGGCGACCAGATGCGGCAGCGCCGAAAGTTGCTGCGGCACGTCGGTGTTGATGGCGACGCGCGAGCGGTAGCCGCCGAGGTAGTAGTTGAACCCGGACCAGGGCTGGTCGGAGACGATCTCGAACTCGACGGTCTCGGCCACCGGGAGGTCGACGGATTTGCGCACCTCGTCGCGCAATGCCGAGGCGAAGGCGGTGACGCAGTCGCCGAGACGGTCGGCGGGGATCTCGGTGGCCCTGCGGTAGGCGCGGTACGCGGCGCGCAACGTCTCTGGATCGTCGGCGACGCCGAGCGCGTCGGCCAGTTGCCGGTGCGATTCCCGGTATACCTGCGGGTCCTGCGGGGCGATGTCGACGTCGAAGTAGGCCCGCACCTCGTCGACGAAGCCGATGTCCTCGCCCGCGAATTTGCGCGCCGAGCACTCCAGCGCCCGCAGATGCGATCCGATGAACTCGGCCCGGTCGGCCGGCAGATCGCCGGGCAGCCGGTCGTGCAGCTGTGCCGCGCTGCGGGCGAGGACGGCCGGGTCGGGCCGTCCCTCGTCACGGACCTGGGCGCGCAGGGCCGGGTCGCCGGTGTAGGCGTCGACGAACCCCTCCTCCAAGAGGTCGAATGCCAACCCGATGCGCAGGTATTCGGTGACGATCTCGTCGTCGGCGGGGAGGTAGACGGGCATGGCGTCGACGTTACCGAACGATGGCCACCGGTTCGCCGGTCTCGGGTGCGGGCGCCGCTGGCGCCTGGACGACGAAGTCGTTGCTCCGGATGAGCACCGCTGCGGCGACCGCCCCGATGATCGCGGCGACCGCGCTCGTGAGGAACAGCGCGTTCATCGCGTCGGCGAAGGCGCCGTGTACCGCGGCGGTGAGCATCTCCTGCCGCGCGGCGGGGAACCGCGAGATCAGCGCCTGCGCTTGCCCGTTGTGTGCGGCGCCGGCCAGTCGCGCCGGGTCGATTCCCGACGAGGAGCCGAGCCGCTCCCGCAGGCCAGATGCCAATCGGGCCGAGAAGATCGAGCCGTAGACCGCGATGCCCACGGCGATGCCGACCTGCCGGAAGGTCGTGTTGATTCCCGACGCCATGCCCGACCGGTGGACGTCGACCACGCCGACCGCGGTGGAGGCTAGCGGAGGATTGACGAGCCCGGATCCGATGCCGGCGACGACCAGTCCCGGGATCAGGTGGGTCCAGGAACTGTCGGCGCGCAGACCCTGCATCAGCAGGAGGCCGACGCCGACGAGGAAGAGTCCGGGGCCGATCAGCCACCGCACCGGGACGCGCTCGGATAGGCGACCCGAGACGGTGGCCACCACCATCGAGCAGACCGACATGATCAGCAACCGCAGGCCGGTCTGCATCGCACTGTAGCCCTGCGCGTCCTGCAGATAGAGGACGACGTAGATCAGCATCGCGAACAGGGTGCCGTTCATCGTTACCGCGGCGATCGAGCCACCGACGAAAGTAGGCACTCGCAGTAGCGAGAGATCGAACATCGGCTCGGCAACGGTTGCCTCGATCACGGTGAACACGATGAGCAGGACCGCCGCGGTGATCAGCGAGGAAACGACGAGGGCGTCACCCCAGGAGCGCTGGCCGGCCTCGGTCAGCCCGTAGACGAGTGCCAGCAGAGCCGCGGTGAAGACCACCATGCCGGCCAGATCGACCCGTCGGGCGTGCGGGGACCGGGACTCGTCGACGCGCAGCACCGTGACGGCGATGGCCGCGATCCCGATCGGCAGGTTCACCCAGAACACCCCGCGCCAGTTGATCTCGGTGGTGATGACCCCGCCCAGGACGGGACCGAGTGCGGTGGCGATGCCGGTGACCGCCCCCCACACGCCGAAGGCGATGCCACGTTCCCGACCGTGGAAGGTCGCGGCCAACAGTGCCAGCGACGTGGCGAAGAGCGCGGCACCGCCGACACCCTGGAGCACGCGGGAGGCGATCAGCATCTCGGCGCTCTGCGCAATACCGCACAGCACCGATCCGAGGGTGAAGACGATCAAACCACCGAGGAACACCCGTTTGCGGCCGAACCGGTCCGCGATAGACCCGGAGGTCAATAGGAGGGCGGCAAGGGCCAGCGCGTACGAATCGGTGATCCACTGCAGAGCGGTGAAGCTGGCACCGAGGGAATGTTGGATTTGGGGTAGCGCGACGGCGACGATGGTGACGTCGAGCAGCAACATGAAGGTTGCCGCGCAGATAACGCCCAGTGTCCACCATTTGCGTGTCATGAAAGGCCCCTTAATCTCAGGAATCGAGTTGACCCCAGTCTCGCGCCGGGTGGCGATTTCAGTCACTCACATCCGCGAATGCCGTAGAATTCCCACAATGGATCGCTCAGTTCCAGATATTTTCAGCAATCTCGACCTCTTGGATACGCAAATCGTCGCTGCCATTCAGATCTCGCCCCGGGCGTCGTTTCGCGAGATCGCGGAGGCGTTGGGCGAGCCGGAGCACACGGTGTCGCGACGATACCGCCGACTGCGCCGCGAGGGCTTGTTGCGCGTGACCCTGGCATTGGACCCCCGGGCCTTCGGCGGGGCGATCAAACTGGTGCGACTGCGCTGTCGCCCGGAGGCCGCCGACGCCATCGCGTTATCGCTGGCCCGTCGCGACGACGTGTCCTGGGTGTCGATCCACTCCGCCGGCTGGGAAATCGTCTTCAACCTGCGCGCAAAGACCAGCGAGGACGCCTCCGACCTGCTCACCCGGATGCTTCCTCGCACGCCACAGGTCCTCGATGTCCGCACCGCCACGGTCCTGCACCAGTTCGCGGGCGGAAGTCCGCACGACTGGCACCACTGGCAGGGCACGCTGACCGCCTCGCAGATCCAATCGCTGGCCGCCACCAATCTCTTCCGGCAACCGGAATCCCCCTCCGAGGGGCGACTGCCGGGCACCGAGGATCGGGCGATCATCGAGCATCTCACCCGTGACGGACGGCTGCCCTTCACGACGCTGGCCCGCAACCTCGATACGACGACGGGCAAGGTGACCAGGCGCGTCGAGCAACTCGTCTCCTCCGGCGTGGCCTACTTCGACGTCGACGTGGCGCAGGCCGCGACCGGAGGTGTGCTGGCGGCGATCTGGATGAACGTGGCGCCGGCAAAACTCGACGCCGCCGGCCAGTCCCTGGGAAGGAACCCGACAGTGCCCTTCGCCGCTGCCATTAGCGGGACCTGGAACCTCTCCGCGACGGTGATGGCGGCCGATCACGACAGTTTCTACGGCTTCATCACGACGACGCTCGCCACCATCGACGGCATCACCGGCTACGAGTTCTTCGCCCTGCACCGTCGGATCAAGAACGCGGGAGCCCTGGTAGCGGGGGACCGACTCGCCATGCCGTCGGCGACCCCGCGACTGGACCCGCCTGACACCGCAACGACGCGGCCAATACGCTTGTCAGATGCCGTCCGGTAACAGACCAGGGTTGCGGGTGCGCCGATGAAGCGATCATCGGGGCGCGATCCCAGCCTGTACCTCGAGCTCGACCGTCGGCAGTGGCGCGAGTTGCGCGAATCCATGCCGATGGTCCTGACGCAGGGCGAACTCGACGCGATCGCCGGCCTCGGCGAGAAGCTCGACATGGCCGAGGTCGCCGACGTCTATCTGCCGCTGTCGCGTCTCATCCACCTGCGCGTCGCCGCCCGCCAACGTCTATACGCCGCGACCTCGACCTTCCTCGGGGAGTTGCAGACCGCCCAGCAGGTGCCGTTCGTCATCGGCATCGCCGGCAGCGTCGCCGTGGGCAAGTCGACGACGGCCCGCCTGCTGGCCACCCTGTTGGCGCGCTGGGACACCCACCCGAAGGTCGACCTGATCACCACCGACGGATTCCTGTACCCCAAGCGGGAGTTGGAGCGCCGCGGTCTGATGCACCGCAAGGGCTTCCCGGAGTCCTATGACCGCCGTGCGCTCATGAGGTTCGTCACCGAGGTGAAGTCGGGGGCGCGCGAGGTCACCGCCCCGGTTTACTCGCATCTGACCTACGACATCGTCCCCGACGTCCGGCACTTCGTCCGCCAGCCCGACATCCTCATCATCGAGGGCCTCAACGTGCTGCAGACCGGGCCGACGCTGATGGTCTCGGATCTCTTCGACTTCTCGGTCTACGTCGACGCGAAGACCGCCGACATCGAGCGCTGGTACATCTCGCGCTTCCTGCAGATGCGCACCACCTCGTTCGCCGACCCGAATTCGCATTTCCACTCCTACGCCGGGCTCAACGACGTGCAGGCCACCGCGGCCGCCCACGACATCTGGACGTCGATCAACCGGCCCAACCTGGTGGAGAACATCCTGCCGACGCGTCCGCGCGCCGACCTGGTCTTGCGCAAGGACTCCGATCACTCGATCAACCGGGTGCGGCTGCGCAAGCTCTGAAACGCCGCTTCAGCGCACCGGCTGTGCCGCCACCCACTGGGTGAGCGTCATCGCGGTGACGACGTCGGCGTGCACGGGGATCAGCCCGCCGTCGCGCAAGGCGGACCCGCCGAAGCTGATCGGCACCACGGGGCCGCGCCGCCCCTGCGCGGCGCGCAGCGCCTTGGCCACGTCGACGAGGTCCAGCTGCTCGGGTCCCCGTACTTCCACGACGGTTTTGGCCCGGTAGTTCTCGCCGGTCGCCGCGTCTGCCAGCACCACCGCGCCGTCGGAGGCGGCGAGCGGCGCGGTCACCATATGCGGTACGACGGCCAGCGGTCCGATCGACATGCGGTCGAGCATCGTGGTGGCCAATTCGAACCACTGGGTCGTCCGCACGATGGTCAACCGGTCGCCCAGCGCGTCGCGATAAACCTGTTCCTGGGCGGCTTTGCCCTGGTAGTAGCCCATGCGGCGATTGACCGCGGGATCGGCGGCGTTGCAGATGGACAGGCAGACCACCCGAGCCCCCGCGTTCTTCGCCGCGGCGGCGGTGTTGCGCGCGGCCGTGCCGAAGAACGCCTTGGCCTTGTTCGCGGACTGGGTGTTGAGGTTGAGACAGTCGACGACCACGTCGGCACCGTCGACGGCGGCCGCGAGCCCCGCTCCGGTCTCGGCGTCGACCCCGGTGCGGCGGTTCGCCTCGACGACCTCGACGCCGCGCTCGCCCAGCTGGTTGCACACGAGTGCGCCCATCGTCCCGCTCGATCCGAGCACCACTGCCTTCATCGCTCTCCTCTCAGGTTGCTGTTGATGCCGGTAAGCGGCACCAACAGCAACTACTCGACCCCGAAGCGGTTCTCGCCCAGCGTGTGCATGAATCCGGGCCCGAGGATGCGGTACTCGTCGGCGAACTGTGCCGCCCAGGTCGGGAACGGATGATGGGCGAGGTATTCGTTGC
This sequence comes from Gordonia sp. X0973, assembly GCF_013348785.1. NCBI lineage: Bacteria > Bacillati > Actinomycetota > Actinomycetes > Mycobacteriales > Gordoniaceae > Gordonia > Gordonia sp. X0973. Next base: position 1,020,570 of record NZ_CP054691.1, on the reverse strand, counting down.
CGAACCGCGGATCCTCCGACACCTCGGTGACGCAGAAGTCCGGGATGGCGAGGTCGGTCACCGGCCGCGCCCGTTCCACCTCCCCGACCAGCAGCGGGGCGTTGTCGGCGAGGAAGCGGTCGACGATCCACCCGTCCTCCCCCATCCACATCGAGTACCGGACCTTCGCGATCAGCGCCGACGACCGGGCCGCGATCGACCCGGCGACCAGCGGATCGATCGCCCGCTCCGCCTCGTATCGGGTTCCGGCATTCGCCGGCCCCTTGACGCCGAGCGTTCCCATCGCGTCGTCGCTCTCGGTCAGCGCCTGCGCCAGATCCGACGGTGCCGAGTCGAGGTCGAGTTCTCCAGCGGGTCCGCTGATCCGCACGCGCACGGCGAACCCGTCGTCGGCGAAGACATAGGCCTGCACGATCAGGGTGGGCGTGGGGTCGCCGGCCGCCTCGACGGGCAGGTCGCGCAGGAGGAATTTCCGCTCGAACTCGAAATCACCGAGACCGGTCTGCGTCTCGCACTCGTCCGCGTCGTCGTACATAAGCTCAATCTAGTGTGACGACCAGCGGATTCACGTCAACGCCCGAACCGGCGATTCCGCGCGCCGAAGTCGCGCAGCGCGCGCAGGAAGTCGACGCGGCGGAACTCCGGCCAATAGGCGTCGGTGAACCAGATCTCCGAGTAGGCGCTCTGCCATAGCAGGAAGCCGGAGAGGCGCTGTTCACCCGAGGTCCGGATGACCAGGTCGGGGTCGGGCTGGCCCTTGGTGTAGAGATTGCGGTCGATCGCGTCGACGGTCACCGCCTCGATGAGCGCGTCGCCGGAATCGCCTGCGGCGATGTGCTCGGCGAGCAGGTCGCGGACCGAGTCGACGATCTCCTGGCGGCCGCCGTAGCCGACGGCGACGTTCACGTTGAGCCGGCCGTCATGCGACGACGTGCGGTCGGCCGCGGATTTCAACCGCTGGGCCGCGACGGCGGGCAACTGGTCGATGTTGCCGACGAGGCGTACGCGCCATCCCCGCTCCGGGGCGGAGATCTCGTCGACGATGTCGGGGACGATCTCCATCAGCGCGTCGAGTTCCTCGGAGGGGCGCTGCAGATTCTCCGTCGAGAGGAGGTAGATGGTCACCGTGCCGATGCCCAGCTCATCGCACCAGGACAGCATGTCCGCGATGCGGGCGGCACCCACCCGGTGGCCGTGGCTGACGTCCTCGAAACCCGCTTCGCGCGCCCAACGCCGGTTGCCGTCGCAGATGATGGCGACATGCTTGGGCAGGCGTTCCCGGTCCAACAGCTGCGCCAGCCGTCGTTCATAGACCGCGTACATGGGGGTACGCAGCGTGTCGGGAAGGAGTTTCATCGCGTCCGATCCTACGCCGGTCGCCAGTGAGGTCCGACACCAAAACGAGATACCCGAGAGTAACTTACGGTACCGTAGGTTCATGACCTCCCCGATCCCCACTCCGATTCACCTGGAGAGCAAGCCGCGGCTGCGCGGCGTGATCCACCAGTACTCGGCCTGGATTTCGACGCTCGCCGTCGCGGCGATCGTGATCGGCGCCGCGCAACTCAAAGGCGTCGGCGCCGCGGTGGCGTGCGCCGTCTACGGCATCACCGTCTTCGGCCTCTTCACCATCAGCGCCACCTACCACCGCCACAAGTGGGGTTCGGAACGGGCCGCCATGCTCATGAAGCGGGCCGACCACTCGATGATCTTCCTGTTCATCGCCGGTTCGTACACCCCGTTCTGCTACCTGGCCCTCCCCTCGCCGACACGGTGGTGGGTGCTCGGCATCGTCTGGAGCGGCGCGCTGGCCGGCATGATCCTCAAGATCGCGTGGCCGCAGGCACCCCGGTGGCTCGGCGTCGTCCTCTACATCGGCCTGGGCTGGGTGATCATCGCCAAGGCCGCCACCCTCATCCACTACTCGGGGTGGCTGGTCATCTCGTTGCTGGTCATCGGGGGTGTGCTCTACAGCGTCGGCGGGATCCTCTACGCCCTGCGCTGGCCCGACCCGTGGCCGGAGACCTTCGGACACCACGAGTTCTTCCACGCCTGCACCGTCGTCGCCGCCATCGCCCACTACACGGCCATCTGGTTGCTGCTCCTGCGCTGACCCCTAGACTTTTCCCATGCTCATCGCCGCCGCACCGCGGACCGACCGCGCTCGGCGGCACGTGTACGGCGCGGCCGTGGGCATCGTCGCCGCGACGACGGCGATGGCCGGCCACTGCGCGCTGATGCCCGACGAGACGCCGTCGGCGGGAATCCTGGTCATGCTGCTCATCGGATGCGCGGCCATCGGTGCACTCACCAGCTCGGCGCGCCCGACCGCCGACCGCCCGTACACCGTCGCAGCCGCACTCCTCGTCGCCCAGGTCCTCGGTCACCTGACCTTGGCGACGGGATCGGGTCACGCCTTCGCCGCGCCGTCACCGACGATGGTCGGCGCGCACGCGATCGCGCTCCTCGTCGGCGTCGCCGTGGTGCGCCGCGCGGATCGGCGGTGCAGGCCGCATTGGCCGCGTTGCACCGCCTCGTACGGGCCGTCACGCCCACTCCGTTGCCGCTGGCCCGGTCGTGGGCGGTGGTCACCGCCGAGCGCGCCCCGCTCTTCGACGCCAGCACGGCACGCCACCACATCAGACGCGGTCCCCCGGTGATCGCCGCCGTCTGTTCCTAACCCCGCACCGAGCATCGGTTGCCGCATCGCGGCGTCGGCGTGCCCGCGTGCGCCCTCACCGAATCGAGCGATCACCGTGTTCCGTCCCCTCCTGCCCCTCATCCGTCGCCTGCACTTCTACGCCGGCATCCTCGTCGCACCGTTCCTACTCGTCGCGACGATCAGCGGCGGCCTGTACGCCCTCGCACCACAAGTCGAGTCCGTGACCTACCGACACCTGCTCCACGTCGACTCCGACGGCCCGCCGCACAGCATCGACGAGCAGGTCGCCGCTGCTCGGGAGTCGCGACTCGGGGTCGTCACCGCGGTCGACGCGGCCGCCGCGCCACATGAGACGACGCGCGTCTACTTCGCCGACAACTCCCTGGGCGAGTCGGAACGCCGCACCGTCTTCGTCGACCCGACGACCAGCCGGGTCCTGGGGCAATCGGTGACCTTCGGGAGCAACGGCGCCCTGCCGCTGCGGTCGTGGCTCGACGGGTTGCACCGGAATCTGCATCTGGGCGAGCCCGGCCGGACATACAGCGAACTCGCCGCGTCGTGGCTGTGGGTCGTGGCGCTCGGCGGACTCGCGTTGTGGGTCAACCGGTTTCGCATCCGACGCCGAAACACCGGTCGTTCGTGGTGGCGGATCGCCTCGGTCGAGCGCACGGGCACCAGGCGCAACCGCACCCTGAACTGGCATGGCGCCGTCGGCGTGTGGCTCGTCGTCGGACTCGTCTTCCTCTCCGCGACCGGGTTGACGTGGTCGAAGCACGCGGGGCAGAACATCGCCGACCTGCGGCACCACCTGAATTGGGATCGCCCACCGTTGCCGACGGCGGTGCCGGCCGCCCACCACCACGGCGCGGCCCCCGGGCCGACCGTCGCGCACGAGCAGCCGAGCGCCTCCTTCGACGCCCTACTCGCCGTCGCCCGCGCACACGGCCTGTCCGGGCGGGTCGAGATCGATCTGCCGACCGGACCTCGGGACGCCGTCACCATCACGCAGACCCGACTGCCGTGGCGTTACTCGGTCGACGCCATCGCCGTCGACCCGACGACGATGGGCGTGACCGCCGACGTCCCGTTCTCCACCTGGTCGCTGCCGGCGAAGCTGGCCGAGTGGGGCATCCAGCTGCACATGGGCATCCTGTTCGGCTGGGTCAGCGCGGTGGCCCTGCTCCTGCTGATGATCGCGCTGACGACCGTCATCGTCCGCGGCTACCTCCTGTGGTGGCGCCGCGGTCCGGGACTCCGCGCCGGGCGTCCCCCGCAGGGTGGAACCATGCGGAGTGCATTCGCCGCCGCCGATATGCGCACCCGCTCCGTGTTCGCCCTGCTGTTCGTCGCGATCCTCGTCGTCGGATGGTTCGTGCCGCTGTTGGGGATTCCGCTGCTCGCCTTCGTCGTCGTCGACGCTCTCGTCGGCTACTGCCGGGCCGGTTAGCCCCGGGCCAGCGTGCGGAGCACCGCCTCGGTGGCTTCCCAGCCCATGCACTTGTCGGTGACCGACTGGCCGTAGACGAGGTCGGCGCCGTCGGGCGATTGGGCGCCGGGAACGAGGAAGCTCTCCAGCATCACACCGCTGATCGGCACACCCCGCGCGACGAGGTCGCCGATCTCGGCGGCGACGACGGCCTGGCGCTCGTGATCCTTGCCAGAGTTCGCGTGGGAGGCATCGATCATCACCCGCGCGGGCAGTCCGGCCTTCGCGAGCACGCCGGCCGCCGACGCGACCGACTCCGCGTCGTAGTTGGGCCCGCTGGTCCCGCCGCGCAGGATGATGTGGCAGTCCTCGTTGCCCGCCGTCTCCACCACGACGCCGTTGCCGAAGTCGTCGAGTCCGAAGAAGACGTGCTGTGCGGCCGCGGCCTGCACCCCGTCGACGGCGACCTGCACGTTCCCGTCGGTGCCGTTCTTGAATCCGACCGGCATGGAGAGGCCGGAGGCGAGTTGCCGGTGGACCTGCGATTCCGTGGTGCGGGCCCCGATGGCTCCCCAGGCCACCGCGTCGGCGATGTACTGCGGGCTGTTCGGCTCGAGGAACTCGCAGCCCACCGGCAGCCCGAGGTCGATGATGTCCAGCAGCAGCGCGCGGGCGGTCCGCAGGCCGCGCTCCACGTCGAAGCTGCCGTCCATGCCCGGGTCGTTGATGAGGCCCTTCCACCCGACGGTGGTCCGCGGCTTCTCGAAGTAGACGCGCATGACGATCTTGAGGCGGTCGGCGTATTCGACGGCCAGCGGCGCGAGGCGACGCGCGTAGTCGAGCGCCGCGACGGTGTCGTGGATGGAGCACGGACCGACGACGACGAGTAGGCGGTCGTCGCGCCCGGCGAGGATGGCGGCGATCTCCTCGCGGTCGCGGGCGACGGCCACGGCGCGGCGCGCGGTCAGCGGCAGCTCGCTGCGCAGCGCATCCGGCGTCGGGATCGGACGGAAGGCCCGGATGCGCCGGTCGGAGGTGGTCTGCGCATTCAGGTCGGGGGTGGTGGTCACGGTGTTGGCCTCTCGCGTTGGTCCGCCGGGCCCCGCGGTCGGAGCCCTGGAAAAGGAAAGAGCAGCGACCGTGATGGTCACTGCTCGGGCTCCGGATGTGGAATGTGCGCGCGAAACTACCGCTTCACCGCAGGCCCACCCGGAGCCTCGGTAAAGCGCCAATAGGCGCGCACGGAGATGTTCACGTCGCCCACAGTAGCACCCGGTCGTCCACCGGCAAGAAATCTGATTATCAGATATGATGTGATCGTGCGAAAGATCAGCGCCACCGAGGCCTCCCGCGGCTTCTCCGACCTCCTCGATTCCATCGAGGCGGGCGACACGGTCGTGGTCACGCGCGGCAACCGCCCGATCGCCGAGATCCGCCCGGTGCGCCGACGGACCGGACGCGACCTGGCCCGCGCCCTCGCCGACACCACCCCACCAGACGATTCCTTCACCGCCGACATCTCTGCCGCTGTCGACCTGTTGGTCGCCGACCAAACGGACCCATGGGCCGACGAGTAGTCCTCGACACGAATCTCCTCATCGCCTACGAGCGGAATGCGATCGACCGATCGGCCCTGGACGACGACGATGTGGCCATCGCGGCGATCACCGTCGCCGAGTACCGCACCGGGATCGAATTGGCGGCGAACGCTGATCAAGCCGCAGCACGCGCGCAGGCGCTGGCGGCGATCACCGGCGCGGTCGACGTCCTCGACTACACCGAGGCGACGGCCGCCCACCACGCGCGGTTGATCGCCCACGTGCGAAAGGTCGGGCGTCCGCGCGGCGCCCACGACCTCGTCATCGCGGCTCACGCGGCAGAAACGGGCCGAATCCTGCTGACTCGGGACTCGTCTGCCCGCTTCGGCGATCTTCCCGGCGTCATCACGGATTCACTCTGATCCGTAGTGCCACCGCCCTCAAACCGGACGGAGTTGGGAAGCGATCTCGTCGGCGTCCGACAGCGGGAGCGAGCAGGTACTTCCCCGGCACACGAGCACCGTGTTCGCGGGTTGGTCGGCGGAGAAGCCGGAATCGCCAGCCGCGGTAACGATTGCGAAGCCGGGAGCCAGCTCGCGCGCGAGGGCGAGCTTCTCCGGCGACGATGCCGTGACGTGCAGCGGACCGCCCAACCGCGCCTCGGCAACCGCCAACCAGTGACCCGCCCCGCGCGGGACACGCGCCAAGAGAACCGCGGCACGGGACAGGGTCTGCTCGGCCAATTCCGCGTATCGACCCGCCGCTTCGGGCTCGGCGAGCATCGACGCCGTCAACAGGGCCTCAGCCATCAGCGACGAGCCGGACGGGGTGGCACCGTCGGCCGGGTCGCGCGGGCGCACGATGAGCCCGCCGTCAGCCGGCGCGTCGTACCAGGAGCCGGCCGCGTCGGGGTCCGCGAAGGTATCCACCGCGGTATCGAGCAGATCGATCGCCGCGGTGCGCCACCGCTGTTCGCCGGTGGCACCGAACAGCGAGAGCAGGGCGACGACGAGCGCCGCATGGTCGTCGAGCATCGCGCGGGGCGCCCCGACCTCGCCGTGTAGCGATGCCCGGCGCAGCTCGCCGTCGACCAGGTGGCGGCTCAGGATTTCCTCGGCGCACCATGCGGCCCGGTCAACCCACTCCGGCCGGGACATCCCCAGTCCGGCCTCGACGAGCGCAGTGATGGCCAGCGCGTTCCACACCGTCACGACCTTGTCATCGCGCGCGGGCTGGGGGCGACCCGAGCGGGCCGCGCGCAGCTTCTCGACGATCCGCCCGAGCCGGTCGATGTCATCGGGTGGTTCGGCGAATCGCAGCGTGGAGGTGCCCTCTTCGAACGTCCCGGCGCTCGTGACACCGAAAACCCTTGCCGCCCAGGCACCGTCGTCGGGACCGAGGACGTCGGAGAGTTGTTCGGGTGTCCAGACGTAGGTCGCCCCCTCCACGCCATCGGTATCGGCGTCGAGTGACGAGGCGTATCCACTCGACGTACCCAGCGTGTCGTCGAGGAACGCCACGGTCTCCTCGCAGATGCGCTGCGACATCTCACGGATGGGACTATCGCGGCGGGCCAACTGTGCGTACGCCCGCAACAGCAGCGCATTGTCGTAGAGCATCTTCTCGAAGTGCGGGACGATCCATGCCTGGTCGACCGCATAGCGCGCGAACCCGCCACCGAGCTGGTCACGGATGCCGCCACCCGCCATACCCACCGCGGCGCGCACCGCGACGTCGAAGGCCTCGGGGGAGCCCACCCGCTCGTCGTGGCGGATCAGCGCCAACATGAACGACGACGGCGGGAACTTCGGTGCCGTGCCGAATCCGCCGTAGACCGGGTCCTCGTCGATGATGAGGGCCGCCACCGCCGCCCGGGCCAACTCGTCGTCGACGCTGCCGTCCCCGCCGGGCAATCCCGACGCCGACCTCGCCAAGTGTTCGCGCACCTGCGCCGAGACCCGGTTGATCTCACCGCGATTGCCCTGCCAGGTCTGTGTCACCGCGGCGAGGACCTCCCCGAATCCCGGTTGGCCGTTGCGTGCCACGGGCGGGTAGTAGGTACCGCAGAAGAAGGGTTCACCGGTCGCGGTCAGGAAGCAGGTCATCGGCCAACCGCCCTGACCGGTCATCGCCGTCGTCGCGTTCATGTAGACCGCGTCGATGTCGGGGCGCTCCTCGCGATCGACCTTGATGCAGACGAATCCGTCGTTCATCTGCTGCGCGAGAGCCGGGTCGTCGAAGGTCTCGTGCGCCATCACGTGACACCAGTGGCAGGCGGCGTATCCGACGCTCAGCAGAACCGGGACGTCCCGACGGGCGGCCTCGGCGAACGCCTCGTCGCACCACTCCCACCAGTGGACCGGATTATCGGCATGTTGACGCAGATACGGACTGGTCGCGGCCGCGAGACGGTTGGCCAACTACTCGTCCGTCTTCGGGACGACCGGATCCGTCGGGCTCTCCGACCCGTCGTCGGGGACGCTCACCTTATCGGTCCCCTCATCGAACGCCTGGTCGGGCTCGGGGTGCTCGGCGTCAAAGGTTTGCGGGAGTTTGCGCAGCTGCGCGTTCATCGAACGGATCAGCAGGGCCGTGCCGACGAGCAGCACCAGGATGATCAGCAGACCGATCGGCGACGCCTTGCCGAACTCGGGGCCCTTGGTGTCGCCGCCGTCGGGGGCGGCGAGCAGCATCGCGGCCCGTGTCGCTACGACGGTGATCGTCGGGCTCATCATTCCTCGATCCCGGTGAACAAGTCGGTCTCGGGGATCGACGTCGTCACCCGTGTCTGCGCCAACTCGTATTCCTCGGTCGGCCACAAGCGCTGCTGCCACTCCAAGGGTACTGCGAAAAAGACGCCGTTCGGATCTATCTGTGTGGCGTGCGCCCGCAGTGCGTCGTCGCGCTGCGGAAAGTAGTCACCACAGGTGATCTGCGTGGTGACGCGCCCCATGAGGTCGCCGCGCGACGAATCCCACTTGGCCAGCCACTCCTTGAACGGGCTCTCCTGACCGTGCTGCTCGAACTCGTCGGAGAAGCGCACCATGCGGTCGCGGATGAATCCGTGGGTGTAGTACAACTTGCTCACCGTCCACGGCTCCCCCGCCTCCGGGAAGGCCGCGGCGTCGCCGGACTGTTCGTAAGCCGCGACCGAGACCTCGTGGCAGCGGATGTGGTCGGGGTGCGGGTATCCGCCGTGCTCGTCGTAGGTGATCATCACGTGCGGCTTGAAATCGCGCACGACGCGGACCAGCGCCTCGGTCGACTCCTCCAACGGGATGGTCGCGAAGGAGCCCTCCGGCAGCGGCGGCAGCGGATCCCCTTCTGGCAACCCGGAATCGACGAACCCCAGCCAGGTCTGCCGCACGCCGAGCGCGGCGGCGGCGGCGGCCATTTCTTCGCGCCGCACCTGCGTGATGTTCTCCAGGACGCCCGGCCGATCCATCGCCGGATTGAGGATGTCGCCGCGTGAACCGTCGGTCAGGGTCACCACCAGGACGTCATGCCCCTCGGCGGCATAGCGCGCCATCGTCGCGGCGCCCTTGCTCGACTCGTCGTCGGGATGCGCGTGAACCGCCATCAGTCTGGCCATGCGTTCATGGTAGGTATTGACGGGTGAACGCATCCGACGGGGGCGGCTACGGCCCCCGTGCCACCTACCCCGTCGAACAGTCGTCGATGTCGCGACGCCGCTGGTTCGCACTGCTGACGGCGGCCGTCGTGGTGCTCGGCGTTGTGTTGGCGGTCATCGGCTTCCAGAAGTTCGGCAACCCCGACGTCTCCGGCGAGACCACCGGGTTCTTCCTCACCGGACCCGACACCGTCGACGTGCAGTTCACCGTCGACCGCGCCGACCCGAGCACTCCCGTCGCCTGCGTCGTGAAGGCCCGCTCCAAGGACGGCGCCGAGGTCGGCCGACGGGAAGTCCTCATCGTCGGCGGCAGCGCGCAGCGCGTCGGTGTGCGCACCACCATCCACACGTCGGCCCAGCCGGTGATCGGCGAGGTCTTCGGCTGCGACCCGAACGTGCCGCCCTACCTCACCCGGACGGATAAGCCATGACCAGCGCAGAAGCAGCGACCACGACCGAACGACGCGTGAACTTCGCGTCGACCGGCAGCCGCTACTTCCCGATCCTCGTCGGGCTGTTCGTCGGCGTCATGCTCATCAGCAACGTCACCGCGTCGCGGCCGGCGGTCTTCTTCGCGTCGTGGCTGCACTTCGACCTCGGCCCGCTGCACGTGCAAGGGCTGCCCACCGACGGGGCGTTCTTCCTGTTCCCGCTGGCCTACGTCCTCGGCGACGTGATCAGCGAGGTGTACGGCTTCCGCGCGATGCGGCGGGTGATCGCGCTCGGGTTCGCGATCCTGCTGCTCGCGTCGGGCAGCCTGTGGGTGGCCGATCACCTGCCGATGTCCGATCCGGTCACCGACCCGCAGACCCACGATTTACAGACCGCCTTCCACACCGTGTCCGGGGTGATCCCGCAGATCCTGCTCGCCGGGCTCGCCGGGTACCTCGTCGGCGAATTCCTCAACTCCTACGTCCTGGTGAAGATGAAGGAACGCTCCGGCGAGCGGCGCCTGTGGGCGCGGCTGCTCGGTTCGACGGTGGTCGGCGAGGCCGCCGACACCATCGTGTTCTGCTCCATCGCCGCACCGGCACTGGGGTTCACCAGCTTCTCGTCGTGGCTGTCCTACACGGTGGTCGGGTTCATCTGGAAGGTCCTCGTCGAAGTCCTGGTCATGCCCGTCACCTACGCCGTGTGCGGGTGGCTCAAACGCAACGAGCCGACCTACGGACTCGTCGCGCAGTAGGTCGTCAGCGCCCCGACCGACGGCAACGAACCGATAACGGTTGTGCCTTGCAACACATCGACTGGTAGTCTGTTGTTCACAGGCACGGCCCCCGAACGTGGGGGCCGTGTTCAGTTGCATTAGGACAGCGTCCACCCGCGATACCGCCTCATCGACAGTGAGCAGCGCGGGCAGCGGACAGACAAAGGAGTTCCCATGACCGACACCACCTGGCTGACGCAGGAGTCGCACGACCGCCTCAAGGGCGAGTTGGACTCGTTGATCGCCAACCGTCCGGTCATCGCCGCCGAGATCAACGAACGCCGTGAAGAGGGCGACCTCAAGGAGAACGGTGGCTACCACGCCGCGCGCGAGGAGCAGGGCCAGCAGGAGGCGCGCATCCGCCAGCTGCAGGAGCTGCTCAACAACGCGAAGGTCGGCGAGGCGCCCACCCAGTCCGGCGTCGCGCTGCCCGGTTCCGTGGTCACCGTCTACTACGACGGCGACGAGTCGGACACCGAGACCTTCCTGATCGCCACGCGCGAGGACAGCGGCTCGGATTCGCTGGAGATCTACTCCCCCAGCTCGCCGCTGGGCGCCGCGCTGCTCAACGCGAAGGTCGGCGACACCCGTGAATACGCCGTGCCGTCGGGCGCCCAGGTCAAGGTGACCCTGGTCAAGGCGGAGCCGTACCACGGCTGATTCGTCTCTCGACGATGTGCTGACGGAATTGGCCCGGCGTGAGCCGCTGTTCCACCAGCCGCTGACGCGCGCGGATTTCCTGCGCCAAACCGCCGACGACTTCTCCGAGACCGGGGCATCCGGCCAGGTCTACGATCGCGAGTTCGTGTGGTCGGTGCTGGCCGAGCGGTTCGCCTCTGGCGAGCCCGACGAAACCGGGCCGGCCACGGACCTTCAGGTTCGCGAACTGGCCGTCGACACGTATCTGGTGACCTATGCGCTCACGCAGGGTGTGCGACGCACCCGGCGCGCCACCGTCTGGCAGCGCCGCGGTGCCGACTGGGTCGCGCTGTATCACCAGGGCACGGTCGTCGCGTAGCCGTCCTCACGGCAATCTTCGCCGACCGGCGCGCTCCGCGAAGTCGTCGAGCGCGGCCAGCACCTCCGGAGCCCGCCAGGCACGGTTGCGAGCCCGGTCGGTGAACTCGACGACGATCCCCGCTTCGACCAGCGGGTCGACATATCGGCGAGCATTTCCCGTCCGGATCCCCAGTTCGCGATTCAGCAGCGCCGCGTCGAAGACGGGGCGGATCAGCAGATGATCGGCGACGCGGTGAATGGCCGAGTCACTCCGCGCGGTGATCAGCTCCCGCCAGCCCGCGCGCACACCGCGCAGATCGTCGACGAGCCGTCTCCCATTGGCCACGGCATGGAGAGAAGCCGCGGAGACCGTCGACACGATCGGCGCGGCATCACCCTCGCGGTAGGCGTGCAACGCGGAGAAATACCCCTCGGTGTCGGCAAGGAGTCCGGCGGACACCGGCACCGTGATTCGCCTCGTCAGTCGTTGGTATCGCAGCATCGCCTGCAGCAACGCACGTCCGGTGCGCCCGTTCCCGTCGGGGAAGGGGTGGATGGTCTCGAACTGGGCGTGGGCGATCGCGACCTGCGGGACGACGGGCAGGTCGCGACGTCTGGCGAAGTCGACGAGATCGTCGACCGCACCGGGCACCCGGGCGTGGTGCGGCGCGATGAAGTCGGCGCCACGCGGACCGAACGGTCCGCCGCCGATCCATACCTGTTCCTTGCGCCACCTGCCTGCCGTCGCCGGATCACTCGATTCCATCAATGCGCGGTGCATGGCGAGGATGGCCCCCGCATCGACGTCGTCGGACAGGTCGACAGCGGCGCGCATCGCGTTCACGTTGGCGACGATGAGTCCCGCGTTGCGACGGTGGGTACCGACCAACACCTCCGCCTCGGCGATTGCACGGGCCGACGCCGTGAGGTTTTCGATGTTGGAACTGGACGCGGCTTCCGACCGCAGCAAAATGGCCGTGAACGGCGCGATCTCGGTGCCCAACTCCGCGTCGAATCGGGCAAGCTCGGCGGCGGCGTCCTCCGCTTCGGCCAAGACCCCGGGCGGCAAGTCAAGTCTCAGGTCGGCGATCTCAGCGGGCACCGCGGCGTCGTATGGCCCGGATTGCCGTAGGGCTGCGCGCTGATCGGCGACCCCGTAGCCGGCCTCGTCGGCCACCGGCCACGTCAGCTGTTCATAGGTGACGGCGGTACCAAGTGACGTCATGATCCGATCATAGCATCACTTATAACGATAAGTGATGCTAAAGCACACTCGCTGACATCACTTGCGAGCTATCGCCCATGCTCACGCGGCGTGGAACGCCGTCGGGTGCACCGGCACGTCGCAGCGGTAGCGGATCAGCGCGCCGACCGGCGCGAGTCGACTCTCGACGCGCATGATCGCACCGGCCAGCTGGTCGGGATCGTCGATGTCGGCGACGACGGCCACGGTCCGCCCGCCGGCCTCGAGGAAGGGCACGACGAGCGACGCGGTGCGCGCGACGACGGCGACGGGCAGCCCGGCGTCCAGCAGCTCGTGCGCATAGCGACGGGCCGCCTCGTCGTCGAGAACGATCAGTTCGACGGATTCGGGGTACAGGCCGTTGTTGCTCATGCATCTATCGTCCGTCGCACAGGTGAGAGAGCTATCGGCAATACCTGTGGATCGACTGGGAAGTCACGACTCCGACTAGCCCAGCGCGGAGTCGGTCCCCGGCGCCAGCCGCTCGTACAGCTCCTTCTCGACCCGGGAACCGTCGGTCAACTCGGGCGACTGTTCCGGCAGTCTTCCGTCGGCGTCGGGAAGCAGATAGGCGGGCGGGACGTCGAGGGCGACGGCGAGACGGTAGACCGTGGAGAGCTGCGGATCGGAGATGAACGGCTCGCGATTGCTACGCGCCCGCTCCAGGTTCGACACCTGGTTTCGATGCATCCCGGCCTTGTGTGCCAACGCCTCCTGCGAGAGGCCGCGAATGCGTCTGACCTGGACTAATCGGAAGGCGAACGAGTTGGCATAGGTCCCCCAATCGAGGGATCCGCGGACTCGTTCTGGCACGCGCTCCAATCTTCTAGAGCCACACCTGATTGTCAGCACACCGAGATGTGAGCGCCGGGCCGCCGTGGCGGTGAGGCTCACCACTGCGATCCGGCAGCGGTTGCGCGAAAAAGTGTTAGTCAGTAACACTTGATGCCATGTCGACCTATTTGTTCAACCTCGGACGCTTCTCGTTCCGCAACAAGTGGTGGGTGATCGGCGCCTGGCTCGCCCTCCTCGTCATCCTCGGCGGGCTGATCGGCGCCCTGCAGCCCAAGTTCGCCAAAGACTTCGACCTTCCCGGGACCGACGGCGGCGTCGCCATGTCCCAGATGCAGCAGTACTTCCCGGAGGTGACCAAGTCGCAGACCGAGGCCAACACGATCATCGTGCTCGGTACCGACAAGTCCAAGCCGACCGACAAGCTCGCCGACCACACCGTCGAGATCGACAAGCTCGTCAACGATCTGCGGCAGCTCCCGCATGTGAGCGCCACGGACAAGAACCCGCAGACGTCGACGATCGCCAACCCGGTGACGGCCGCGCAGCTCATGCCGCAGATGGCCTCCAAGGTCCTCGGCGACGACGGCCGCGTCGGACAGATCACGGTCCACCAGTCGATCAACGTCATGGACCTCAAACCCGAGGACAAGAAGGCGCTGACCGACATCCTCGAACGGCATCGCGGGCACGGCATCGAGGTGGCCGCGACGATGGGCGTGATGCAGGCCCAGGAGCAGCCGGGCAAGGCGGAGATGATCGGCTTCGCCATCGCCTTCGTCGTCATGATCATCGCCTTCGGCGCGATCGTCGCCGCCTTCATCCCGCTGATCACCGGCATGGTCGGCGTCGGTCTGACCATGATGCTGCTGACGGTGTCGGCCAAGTTCATGTCGGTCAACCAGACCGCGACCGCCATCGTGACGATGCTCGGTATCGCCGTCTCCATCGACTACGCGCTGTTCATCGTGTCGCGCTACCGGTCCGAACGCGAGCGCGGCGGTGATCCCGCGGACGCCGCCGGCCGCGCGGTCGGCACCGCCGGTTCGGCCGTCGTCTTCGCCGGCCTGACGGTGATGATCGCCGTCGCCGCGCTGACGGTGATCGGCATCCCGCTGATCGCCCAGATGGGTCTGGGTGCGGCGGTCGCCGTTGCCGTCGCCGTGCTCGCGGCGCTGACGCTGATCCCCGCCCTCCTCGGCGCCACCGGACGCTTCGCCTTCAGCCCGAAGATCCCGTGGATCCGGCATGCGCAGGAGTCGGCGACCGCTGACACACTCGGCGTCAAATACGGCCGGGCCATCGTCAAGCGCCCGATCCCGTTCATCGTCGGCGGGCTGCTCATCCTGATCCTCGCGGCCCTCCCGATGTCCCGGATGGAATTGGGCATGGACACCGTCTCCGACGACGAGGTCGCGGCGCAATCGCTGCTCGCGCGCGGATTCGGCGAAGGCAACGGCGCACCGCTGATCGCCGTCGTGCACGCCGACAAGGGCACCGTCAACGACGCCGCCACCGCCGCGGTCAAGGAGATCCAGGGCATGCCGGGCGTCGCCCAGCCGACGACCCTCACCTGGCTCGGCAACGGCTCCGGCCCGCTGGGAACCCAGAACGCGAACACCGCGATCATCTCGGTGACCCCGATCAGCTCCGCGTCGTCCCCGCAGACCCACGACCTCGTGGAGAAGATCCGTTCGACGAGTCCGGCGATCGCCAAGCAGGGAGCCGAACTCCACGTCGGCGGTCAGACCGCGATCATGTCGGATCTCACCGCCAAGCTCGACAAGGCGCTGATCCCCTACCTGATCGTCGTGGTCGGACTCGCCTTCCTCATCATGATCGGTGTCTTCCGCTCGCTGTGGGTGCCGCTGATCGGAACGCTCGGGTTCATCTTCTCGGTGCTCGCGACCTTCGGCGCCACGGTCTTCTTCTTCCAAGAGGGCGGCCTGGGCCTGATCGACCACACCAAGCCGATCCTCTCGTTCCTGCCGATCTTCCTGATCGGCGTGGTGTTCGGCCTCGCCATGGACTACCAGGTGTTCCTGGTGACGCGCATGCGCGAGGAGTACATCCACGGCATGGGCGCCAAGGAGGCGATCATCGCCGGCTACCGGCACGGCGCGCGCGTCGTGACGTCGGCGGCGATCATCATGATCAGCGTCTTCTCCGCGTTCATGCTGGCACCGGACACGATGGCCAAGATGATGGGCTTCTCGATGGCGATCGCCATCTTCTTCGACGCCTTCATCATCCGCATGACGGTGGTCCCCGCCGTGATCGCCCTGCTCGGCGACCGTGCCTGGGGTCTGCCCAAGTGGCTGGACAAGCTGGTCGTCAACTTCGACATCGAGGGCGAGGCCGTCCGCGACCGGGGCCTGGCGCCCTAGTCATGGCGACCCCGGTCGACGGCGGGGTGCGGGCCCAGAAGAAGGCCCGCACCCGCGCCGCCATTCGGTCGGCCGCGATGACCCTGTTCACCGAACAGGGGTATTCGGCGACGACGGTCGAGCAGATCGCGCATACCGCAGGCGTCTCCCACACCACCTTCTTCCGCTACTTCACCTCGAAGGAGCAGGTCATCATCAGCGACGACCTGCAGGAGGCGCGCGACGAGGCACTGGCCGCGATTCCCCCGGGGCTGGACCACTTCGAGTTGCTGCGGCAGATGATCGCGGGGCTCTTCGAAGTCGGGCTGGCCGATGAATGGGCGGCGAGCCATGAGCGGCTCGCCCTCATCAACAGCGACCCGGAACTGCGTTTCGCCTATCAACTCGAGACCGAGCGGGCGATCTCGGAGGCCACCGAGTTCATCTCCGACTACACCGGGGTGCCGACGACCGATCTGCACCTGCAGGTGTTCGTCGCCGCGGTGAGCGGGGTGATGTTCTACCTCGCCAACTCCCAAGAAGAGCCCGACCACGACGAGGCACGGGCCCGGCTCCTGGCCGCCATCGACCTCCTCGAGCGCGGACTTCCCCTGCGCGACTGATCGCACCGTCGGCGATCGGTGCTACTTGGTGGGCACCCCGCCGAGATAGGTGTTGACCACGGGGATGGCACCAATCCGGTCGGGGGTCACCGTCAACGGATCGCCGCCCAGCACGACGAAGTCGGCGACCTTGCCCGGTTCGACGGACCCGACCCACGTCCCCAATCCCTGCTGCACGGCCGGCTCCATCGTGACGGCGCGCAACGCCTCGGCTGCCGTCGCGCGGTGCTGCGGGCCCAGGACGTAGCTCTTGGCGAAATCGGGGTACGCCCACGTCTGCCGGGTCACGGCCTGCTGCATGTACCAGAGCGGGTGGGCCGGGGTGACCATCGAGTCGCTGTGCAACGACCACGGGTTGCCGTACTTCTTGTCCCATCCGATCGGGTCGATGTTCGGACCCGCTCCCGGGCTGAGCATGTCGTCGAAGGCGGCGCCCCAGTACGCGACGTGGCCGATCAGATGGGTGACCCGCACGTCGAGCGCGGGCACCTTCTTGCCGTTGAACACGTACTCACCGCGGCGCAGCTTGCCGATGTCGGCGGAGAGCGACTCGTCGACGACGGTGTGGTGGATCAGCAGCACCGGGCGGGTCGCGCGCTTCTCCAACTGCATCTGCGCCAGCGCAGACACGATCCACCGATTCGCACCGTTGCCGTTGACGTGCGTCTGGATCATCCAGTCCCCCGCGGTCCAATAGGGCCGTAGATCCTTGACGATCTCGTCGGGGCCCGACACGTCGGCGCGACCCTCACCCGCGCCGTCGCAATGGCCGCCCTGCCGATAGGAGATCGGCGGCGCGAGCTTGGCCGTGCACCCCTGCGTCGACCCGTCGACCCACAGCTTGATGCCCCGTGCCCCCAGCCAGCGCGGCAACACGCAGTCCTTGTCCGCCGCCGGGTCACACCCCGGGCCGGCCGAGGTGATGCCGTCGCGGTTCGCGGTGTCATAGGTGACGACTCCGGTGATGCGCAGCGGGAAGTCCTTTTCCTGTGCGAGGAGTTCGTCGGCGTCGAGTTGCTTGCGGCCCGTCACACCACCGTCGGTGATGGTCGTGAGACCGGCGGCGCGCAGCTTCTCGATCGACTTCATCACCGCGGGCAGGTTTTCGCTGATGAGCTTGCGCGGATTCGCCTCCTGCAGACCGGCCAGGTGGCTGCGCTCCATCGCCGCCATGAACGGCGCGTATCCGGCGGACTCCTGCAGCACCCCGGTGAACTCGCCCTTGTCGTCGACGACCCAGCCTCCGCCGGCCTGCGTCACCGCATCGGGTACCGGGCATTTCGGTTGTCCGCCGCAGACGGCGGCGAAGGCTTTGTCGTTGGCATAGGCGAGGTGACCGGATTGGTCGAGGACCAGCACCGGCCGGTCCTTGCTCACGCATGCGTCGAGGAAGTCCTTGGGCCGCTGGCTGAAGGTCGCCGGACCGGTGGTCCCACACCGTCCGGGCAGGAACTGCTGACGCGACGGGTCGAGGTTCATACCGAGGATGAACTCGCCGGCGTTGGCCGGGGACGTCGGGGCCACCTTCATCGACTGCAGCGCCGACGTGATGTCGGCGAGTCGGCCGCACTCCTGCGCGTCACGGCCCTCGAACGGCGGCGGCAGACAGGGCGCGATGTTGTGGGTGCCGACGAGGTCCTGGATGATCGTCGGCCCCAGGTGCATATGCGGCTCGACGAAGCCGGGCGCCAGGACCTGTCCAGGCGAGAGCTGGACCGTCTTGACGTCGGCCCGCAATCCCTCGCGGACATGCTTCTCGGATCCCACCTTCACGATGTGTCCGGCCGCGTCGACCGAGACGGCCTGCGCCACCGAATCCTTCGCGTCGACGGTGAGAATCTTGCCGACGAACACCGTCGTCGCCTGGCTCTGACCCTCTCCGTCATTGGTACCGCAGGCCGCGGCGAACGCGAGAAGTATTGCTGCAGAACAATTCCCGATCATTCGGAAGCTGACGCGCATGGCACCTCCTACTACGGGGACAGTCCCCGAATGCTATCCGCACTCGGCGGCTTTGTACGTCGATACACTGCATCCATGCCCTATGCGCTGCAGCCGATCACCGAGTCCTTCTTCGACGAGGCGCCGGTGCGCTACGTCATCGATATCGTCGTTCCCGCCGACACCGATTTCGTCTGGCGGGAGTTCACCAGGCAGGACACCCTCGACTGGTGCCGGGCGCTGAAAAAGGTCACCTACACCAGCCCGGCGCCGTACAACGCGAAGACGACGCGGACCGCGGTGCTCTCGCCCGGGGTCGTCACCTTGAACGAGCAGTTCTTCATCTGGGACGAGGATCCCGAGCAGCACCGGTATCGACACGCCTTCTACGGCAAGGTCGCCTCGGTGCCCGGGTTGAAGAACTTCGGCGAGTACACCGAGGTCACCCCGGCCGATGACGCCGGCGGCGGCACGCGAATCGTCTGGAAGTTCGCGTTGCGCACCAGCGGCCTGTCGCTGCCCGGCTTCCTGTCCTCGCCCATCGCCGCGGCCGCGTTCAGCACCGTCAAGAGCGATACGGAAAAGCACTTCAGCTGACCTGCCGACGATCAGTCGCGCATCCCACACATCCACCAGTCGCCGCCGAGTGACACGGGATTGCGGCACATCATGCCGTACATGTCGAAACCCTCTGGCGAACCCGACGGGGAGTGCAGGTAGCCGCCCGCATCGTCGGGGACACCCATCCACTGCGCGAAGAAGCGGGTATCGCGTTGTTCCCCGTACCCGCCGGAAACCCGACCCTCGATGCTGAGGTACCGCAGCGGCACGGGTAACCGCGCGCCGTAGTACTCGCTGCCCGGGTCGGTCGCCAGCGCCGCGTTGAACATCGGCCGGTTGACGAAGAACCAGCCGCGCGGCGAGAGCTGCCACCACGAGCCGATCGTCGCGCTGACCACCACGACCACGAGGCCGACGGCCACCGTCGTGACGAGTGAGCGGGTACGGATGAGTCCGACGACGATGAGCGCGACCCCGAGCAGGAACAGGATCCATGCCGCGGTGAGCGCGACCCAGTCGAGCACCCACAGGTTGGGCCGGAGGAACGAGTAGACCATCGCGACCAGCCAGAGCAGCAGGCCCATGCCCACCAGCGTCGGGCCGCCGCGGCGCGGACGCCCCTCGTCGGCGGCGTCACCCGCGGCGCGCGCGTAGTCGGGATGCTCGTAAGCGGTTACGACAGTGCCTTGTCCAAGTCGGCGACGAGGTCGTCGGCGTCCTCGATGCCGACGGAGAGGCGCACCAGGTTCTCGGGCACCTCGAGCAGCGAGCCCGCCGTCGACGCGTGGGTCATCGCGGCCGGGTGCTCGATCAGCGACTCGACGCCGCCGAGCGACTCGGCCAAGGTGAACACGCTGGTACCCGCGCACATATCCTGCGCACCCTTGGCACCACCCGCGACCAGCACCGACACCATGCCCCCGTAGCGTCGCATCTGCTTGGCCGCCGCGGCGTGGCCGGGATGGTCGGCCAGCCCCGGGTACAGCACCTTCTCGATCTTCGGATGCTTCGCGAGGAATTCGACGACCTTCTCCGCGTTGTCGGAGTGCCGGTCCATCCGCACGCCGAGCGTCTTGATGCCGCGCAGCGTGAGGAAGACGTCGAACGGCCCGGGTACCGCACCCGCACCGTTCTGCAGGAAGGCGACGGCCTCGTCGGTCTCCGCGGAGTCGGTGACGAGGATGCCGCCGACGACGTCGGAGTGCCCGCCGAGGTACTTCGTCGTCGAATGCAGCACGATGTCGGCACCGAGCGCCAGCGGCTGCTGGAGATACGACGACGCGAAGGTGTTGTCGACGACGAGCTTGGCGCCGCCGTCGTGGGCCACCGCGGCGATCGCCTCGATGTCGCCGATGTTCAGCAGCGGGTTGGTGGGCGTCTCCACCCACACGAGCTTCGTCTTCGGGGTGATCGCGGCGCGCACCTCGTCGACGTCGTTGACCGCGGCCACCGAGTAGGTGATCCCCCACTGCGAGAAGACCTTGTCGATGAGTCGGAACGTCCCGCCGTAGGCGTCGTTGGGGATGACCAGGTGGTCGCCCGGGCGCAGCATCGCGCGCAGCGTCGCATCGGTGGCGGCCATCCCCGACGAGAAGGCCCGCCCGTAGCGCCCGCCCTCGAGCGCGGCGAGGTTGGCCTCGAGCGCGCGCCGCGTCGGGTTGCCGGTGCGGGCGTATTCGAATCCGTCGCGCATCCCGCCGACGCCGTCCTGGGCGAAGGTGGAACTGGCGTAGATCGGGACGTTGACCGCGCCGGTCTGCGGGTCGGGCTCGTAGCCGGCGTGAATCGCCCACGTCGCGAACCCGTACTGATCCTGCTCGGACTGGCCGGTCATTTCTTTCCTCCGACGGTGGGATTCGTGGTGACAAAGGCGAGCAGATCGTGGCGGGTGATGACGCCGACGGGCTTACCGTCGTCGACGACCATCAGCGCGTCGGACTTGCTCAGTTCGTTGGTGGCGGCCGACACCGGCTCCCCAGCGCCGATCAGCGGGAAGGCCTGCCCCATGTGCTCGGACACCGCGTCGGCGAGACTGGCCTTGCCGGAGAAGACCGCGTCGAGCAGATCGCGCTCGCTGACCGCGCCGGCGATCTCACCGGCCATGATGGGCGGCTCCGCCCCGACGACCGGCATCTGCGAGACCCCGTATTCGTGCAGGATCTCGATGGCGTCGCGCAGCGTCTCCTGCGGGTGCGTGTGCACCAGGTCGGGCAGCTGGCCGGACTTGCCGCGCAGCACGTCGCCGACCGTCGGCTCGGCGGGGTCCTCCCCGTCGAGGGTGGAACGCAGGAAGCCGTAGCTGCTCATCCACTCGTCGTTGAAGATCTTCCCGAGGTAGCCGCGGCCGCCGTCGGGCAGGAGGACGACGACGAGCGAGTCGGGGCCCTCCCGCTTGGCGACCTGCAGCGCGGCGACGACGGCCATGCCGCACGACCCGCCGACGAGCAAGCCCTCCTCGCGCGCGAGTCGGCGCGTCATCTCGAAGGAGTCGGCGTCGGAGACGGCGATGATCTCGTCGGGCACGCTCGGGTCGTAGGCCTCCGGCCAGAAGTCCTCGCCGACGCCCTCCACCAGGTAGGGGCGACCGGTGCCGCCGGAGTAGACCGAGCCCTCCGGGTCGACGCCGACGACCTTCACCGCGCCGTTCGACACCTCTTTGAGGTAGCGGCCGGTGCCGGTGATGGTCCCGCCGGTGCCGACCCCTGCGACGAAGTGCGTGACCTTGCCGTCGGTGTCGCGCCAGATCTCGGGGCCGGTGGTCTCGTAGTGGCTGGCCGGACCGGCCGGGTTCACGTACTGGTTGGGCTTCCACGCGCCGGGGATCTCGCGCGCCAGCCGGTCGGAGACGTTGTAGTAGCTGTCCGGGTGCTCGGGTGCGACCGCGGTCGGGCAGACGACGACTTCGGCGCCGTAGGCGCGCAGTACGTTGCGCTTGTCTTCGCTGACCTTGTCCGGGCAGACGAAGACGCATTTGTAGCCGCGCTGCTGGGCGACGAGGGCCAACCCGATGCCGGTATTGCCCGACGTCGGTTCGACGATGGTCCCGCCGGGTTTCAGCAGACCGGCCTGCTCGGCCGCGTCGACCATCTTGACCGCGATGCGGTCCTTGGAGCTGCCGCCCGGGTTGAGGTATTCGATCTTGGCCGCGACGATCCCCGATCCGGGTTCGACGACCGAGTTCAGCTTGACCAGCGGTGTGTTGCCGACCAAGTCGATCACGTGATTGGCGATGCGCATACCTCTATGGTCGCACCCGGGCGGGTCACGGGCGCACCGGGTCCGGGTTGCCGAGCACGATGAGCGCAACGCAGTAGAGTTTCTGTTGTGCCGCCCGCTGATCCGCACGAGAAGGCCGACCGGCTGCTTCGCGACGTCGGGGCCACCGTCGTCGCCGCCGGGGCAAGTGCCGCCGCCTCCTACGCCGCGTACAGCTACCTGAACTCGCAGGCCGCGCACGCCAGACAGATCATCCCGCACCGCACCGATGCCGCCCCCAACGGCGACGGCGTCTACTTCCCGGACGGAAGCGGTCCGGTTCCGTTCCATCGCGGGATGGAGGTGGACCTGCATCTCGCGGTGTACGGGGATTCCACGGCGGCCGGGCTCGGGGTCGACACCGCCGAGGAGACCCCGGGCGTGCAGATCGTGCGCAATCTGGTCCGCGAGACCGACAAGGTCGTGCGCTACAGCAACAAGGCCATCGTCGGGGCCACGTCGAAAGGGCTGGCCGCGCAGATCGACGCGTCGCTGATCGCCCGGTCGCGGCCCGATGTCGCGGTCATCCTCATCGGCGCCAACGACGTCACCGCGGTCAACCGGGTGCATGCCTCGGCCAACCGGCTCGGCGAGGCCGTCCAGCAGCTCGTCGACGTCGGCACGAAGGTCGTCGTCGGCACCTGTCCGGACCTGGGCGTCGTCACCGCGATCCCACAGCCGCTGCGCTGGGTGATCCGGCAGTACAGCCTGCGCCTGGCCGCAGCGCAACGCAGCGCGGTCCGCGCCCACGGCGGTCGCGCGGTCCCCCTCGCCGACGTCCTCGCCAAGGAGTTCCTGGCGCGCCCCGAGCACATGTTCTCGCCGGACAACTACCACCCCTCGGCGGCCGGATACGCACTGGCCGCGAGCATCCTGATGCCGGAGGTCCTCGACGCCGTCGGCGAGTGGGGCGGACCGCTGCCGTCGCCGCCGGAAGTGTCCGAAGTCGCCGAGTCGCGACGGCTGGTCAACCGCATCAAGCGATTGGTGCCATCGGTTCCCGGGCGCTGAATGCCGGAGGGTAGTCTGACCGCATGCCAGAAGCCGTGATTGTCGCCCATGCCCGCTCCCCGATCGGCCGCGCCGGGAAGGGGTCCCTCAAGGACGTCCGCCCCGACGAGTTGAGCCGCCAGATGGTCGCCGCCGCGCTCGGCAAGGTGCCGCAGCTCGACGTGAAAGACATCGACGACATCCACTGGGGCATCGGTCAGCCCGGCGGCCAGGGCGGCTACAACATCGCCCGCGTGATCGGCGTCGAACTCGGCCTCGACCACGTCCCCGGTGTGACGGTCAACCGCTACTGCTCGTCGTCGTTGCAGACCACCCGGATGGCGCTGCACGCCATCAAGGCCGGCGAGGGCGACGTGTTCATCTCCGGCGGCGTCGAGAGCGTCTCCTCCTTCGGCATCTCCGGTGCCGCCGACGGTCTGCCCAACTCGAAGAACCCCGCGTTCGACGAGGCCGAGGCGCGGACCGCGAAGGCCGCCGAGGGCGGCGCCGGCAAGTGGCACGACCCGCGCGACGAGGGCCTGCTGCCCGACGTGTACATCGCGATGGGCCAGACCGCGGAGAACGTCGTCTCCTACACCGGTATCTCCCGCGAGGACCAGGACCGCTGGGGCGTGCTGAGCCAGAACCGCGCCGAGGCCGCCATCAACAACGGCTTCTTCGCCCGCGAGATCGACCCGATCACGCTGGCCGACGGCAGCACGGTGAGCACCGACGACGGCCCGCGCGCCGGTACCACCTACGAGAAGATCAGCCAGCTCAAGCCGGTGTTCCGCCCCGACGGCACCGTCACCGCGGGTAACGCCTGCCCCCTCAACGACGGCGCCGCCGCCCTGGTCATCATGAGCGACACCAAGGCCAAGGAGCTGGGACTGACCCCGTTGGCGCGCATCGTCGCCACCGCGGCCACCGGGCTCTCGCCCGAGATCATGGGCCTCGGCCCGATCGAGGCGGTCCGCAAGGTGCTGCGCACCGCGGGCAAGCAGATCTCCGACATCGACCTGTTCGAGATCAACGAGGCCTTCGCCGTGCAGGTGCTGGGTTCGGCCGACGTGCTCGGCATCGACCACGACAAGCTGAACGTGTCCGGCGGCGCGATCGCCCTGGGCCACCCGTTCGGCATGACCGGTGCCCGCATCACCACGACCCTGCTGAACAACCTGCAGACCCACGACAAGACCTTCGGCATCGAGACGATGTGCGTCGGTGGCGGTCAGGGTATGGCGATGGTGCTCGAGCGCCTGAGCTGATCTCCCCCGACAACCAATAACGCGCGGCCCCGAGGATCTCCTCGGGGCCGCGCGTTATTGGTGCTGTCGATCAGTTGCGCTGGAAGTAGCTCAGCAGTCGCAGGATCTCGACGTAGAGCCAGACCAGGGTCACGGTCAGGCCGAGGGCGACACCCCACGCGGCCTTCGACGGCGCACCGGCGTGGATCAGGCGGTCGGCCTGGTCGAAGTCGACGAGGAAGCTGAACGCGGCGAGGCCGATGCAGACGAGCGAGAAGATGATGGCGATCGGGCCGCCGTCGCGCAGGATGCCCACCTGGTGGGTGAACAGGCTGATCACGAAGTTGCCCAGGGCCAGGACGACGACGCCGATCAGGCCGGCGACGAGCATCCGGGTGAACCGCGGGGTCACGCGGATCGCACCGGTCTTGTAGACGACGAGCATTCCGACGAATACACCGATCGTCGCGAGGATCGCCTGCCCGATGAGGGCACCGGCGTTGGTCCCGCCGTCAGCGGTGCCACCGGCGATGTTCCAGTGGCTGAACACGTACGACGCGGCGCCGACGAAGAGGCCCTCGAAGGCCGCGTAGCTCAGCACGATCGCCGGGTTGTCCTGCTTGCGCCCGAACGAGGCGATCAGGACGAGGACGAACCCGCCGATGCCGCCGACCGCCCACACCGGCAAGGCGAGGCCGGGGTTGGCGCCGATCAGCGCGTAGGCGGCGACGGCGACGACGCTCAGCACACCGAGGGTGATGCCGGTCTTGGTGACGACGTCGTCGATGGTCAGGGCGCGGCCGGCCGGGGCCGGCGCGTAGGTGGGCTGACCGGCGGCGTCGAGGACCGCGTTCTGCGCACCGGGGATGGCCTGGTTGAAGCCGGCGTACGGCGCCGCGGCCTTCTCGTTGTCGCGGACGACGCCGCGCATCACGGGGTTGCTGGACTCTCGCACAGCATGCTCCTTAGGGTTTGGGTGAAAGCTCGTCGGCTCCATCATTGCGTTAAACGCTCCGAGCCGCCGATTAGTTCCGACTTTACTCTTTCTTGACTATTCGCGGCGCCCGGCGTCATCCGCCCAATCCGGCGTGGCGGCGCGGCGTCCGTCGACGAAGCGCGCCATCTGCTCCCCGACCACCCGCGCACCGGTCAGCGGGACCAAGCCGCGTCCCACGAGCACGGCCCGCATCACCGATTCGGCGAGGTCGAGTTCATCCCCCCACGGCAGTTCGGGTTTGGCGATCATCAACGAGGCGGCGCCGTGGGCGACGATCCAGAGTTCCAACGCGATCTGCATCGTCCGCTCGTCGGTGTCGGCGGCGGGCACGGACCCGGCCTCGATGTCCGGGAACCAGCCGAGATCGACCAGTTCGCGCACCGTCGCGCTCAACCGGAGGAAGGCGGCGGCCCGCAGCGCCTCGTCGACCATCGGCGTGCCCTCGGTCCCGTTGTGGCCGAAGGCGAAGCGGTAGGCCGCGGGGTGCTCGACGGCGAACCGGATGTACGTCCGTCCGAGCGCCACGACGTGGTCCAACGGGTGGTCGCACTGGACCATCGCGGTGGCGAGCGCCTCGTCGAGCCGGTCGAAGTATTGGCCGCACACCGCGTCGAGCAGCGCGTCCTTGTCGGTGAAATGCAGATAGATCGACGGCGGACTCACGCCCACCTCGTCGGCCACGGCTCGCACCGACACCGCGTCGGCGTCCTCGTGCTCCTCGAGCAGACGCGCCGCCGCGTCGATGATCTCACCCCGCAGCTGCTCTCCGGAGCCGCGGGGAGAGCGGGTCCGCCGTGCCGTCACGACCGCACCGTACTCCGCGGGAATGAGCGGGCGACTCCGGTTCTCACGATTCAGACAGCCCGATCTTGTCGTGCAGCTTGCGCAGCGGGGCCGGCGCCCACCAGTTGGCGCGCCCCATCAGCCGCATGAAGGCCGGCACCAACAGCATGCGGATCAACGTCGCATCCATGAGCACCGCGATCGTCAGGCCGAGGCCGAACATGCGCATGAACGACACCTGCGAGGCGATCATCGCGGCGAACACGATCGCCATGAGCAGTGCCGCGGCGGTGATGACGCGACCGGTGCTAGCCAGACCGTAAGCGACGGCGTGGTCGCTGTCGGCGGTGGTCTTGTCCGACTTGAGCCACTCCTCGCGGATGCGGCCGAGCAGGAACACCTCGTAGTCCATCGACAATCCGAAGGCCACGCAGAACATCAGGATCGGCATGGTCGCGGTGATGAAGCCGGTGGCGGTGGTGCCCAGCGCGCCGAAGTGGCCCTCCTGGAAGATCCACACGACCGCCCCGAAGGTCACCGAGAGCGAGAGCAGGTTGAGCACCAGTGCCTTCAGCGGCAGTACGACGCTGCCGGTGAACAGGAACAGCAGGATGAACGTGGCGACCGCGATCCACAGCAGCACCCACGGCAGCTGGTGGTATATCGACGCGACCGTGTCCTCGGTGGACGCGGCGATGCCGGCGAACTTCACGTCGGCCGACGCGGGTTTGGGCACCGCGCGCAGTTCGGCCAGAAGCTGTTTGCCCTGATCGTCGAGCGGGTTGATGTTGTTGGCCACGGTGAGGATGCGGTGATCCCCGCGACGGTCGTCGGATTGGCGCGGCCCGACGGGCTGGCCACCGGCGAACACCGCGTCGGGCGTGGTGACCGCGTCGGCACCCTTCACCGCCGAAAGCTTGGCCGCATAGTCGTCGACGGCCTGGTCGGTGGACCCGGTCACCACGACGGTGACCTCGCCGCCGAGTTTCTGCGCGTAGTCCGAACGGATCTCGTCCATCGCCACGCGGGAGGACTGCGAGGTCGGGAGTATCCGGTCGTCGGGGAAGCCGAGTTTCATCGAGAGGAAGGGCGCCCCGAGGACCAGCAGGAGGACGGTGACGATCAGTGCCACCGGCGCGGCCCGGCGCAGGACCCACTGGACGAAGCGGTACCACCAGGTCTGCTCGGTGGGGATGAAGCCGTGCTCGGGGCGCCCGAGCAGCCGGCGGATCGGCTTGCGCAGATCCCAC
Organism: Gordonia sp. X0973; assembly: GCF_013348785.1. Taxonomy (NCBI): domain Bacteria; kingdom Bacillati; phylum Actinomycetota; class Actinomycetes; order Mycobacteriales; family Gordoniaceae; genus Gordonia; species Gordonia sp. X0973. Next base: position 993,059 of record NZ_CP054691.1, on the reverse strand, counting down.
CCGTCGATGCGGTCGCCGAGCACTGCGAGCAGTGCCGGTGTGATGACCAGCGATCCGAGCAGCGCGACCACGACGACGGCGAGACCCGCGTAGGCGAAGGACCGCAGGAAGTACTGGTGGAACAGCAACAGCCCGGAGAGGGAGAGCCCGACGGTGACCGCGGAGAACATCACGGTGCGACCGGCCGTCGACATGGCGCGGCGGATCGCCGCTGGCCGATCCAGCCCGCCGGCCACCTCCTCGCGGTAGCGCGTCACGATGAGCAGCGTGTAGTCGATGGCCAGCGCCAGCCCCATCGCCGTCGCGAGATTCATGGCGAAGATGGAGACGTCGGTGAACAGGGCGAACACGCGCAGCAGGGCCAGTGTCCCGACGATCGCGAAGATCCCGACCACCAGCGGCAGCGCTGCGGCGATGACGCCGCCGAAGATGATGATCAGCGCGATGAAGCTGATCGGGATGGCGATTCCCTCGGCGATGGCCAGGTCCTTGGACACCTGCTTGTTGGTGTCGGCGAAGACCTTGCCCTGCCCGGTCGCGGTGATCGTCACCCCGTCGCGCTCCCCGGCGAAGCGCTCGGCCAATTCCTGGGCGTGCCCGGGGGCGACGTTCTCCCCGCCGGCGAGCGGCACGATGATCAGCGTCGACGATTTGTCCTTGCTGATCAGGTTCTTCGCCGCGGCCGGATCCGTCCAGATCGACAGCACCGGGTCCTGCACGAAGTCGTAGCCCTTGATCTCGGCGACCAGCGGTTTGCCGATCTTGGCGACGAGCGGGTCGACGGTGACGTCACGGCCGGGTGCGTCGATCTTGAAGACGACCTGGATGCTGCCGCGCTCGAAATCGTTCTCGAGGATCTTGCTCGCCTGCGCGGACTCCGAATGCGGGTCCTCGAATCCGCCCGACAACAGGTGTCCGGCGACACCGGCGCCGTAGACGCCGAAGATCACCAGCAGTGCCAGGGCACCGGTGAGGACGGATTTCGGCGCGGCGAGCACGAGCCGGGTGAGTCGTTCCACGGAAGCCTCCCAAGTTGGTTACCCACGTTAAGTTATCGTCGATAAGTTAGGGCGTCAACACCTCGTCGAAACCGGGCAGGTCAGTCGGCATAAGACCTGGTCAAAAGACCGGGTCAGGCGATCCAGAGGCACCGAACCGCCCGAATCCATGCGGGCAGTAATTAGAACGTGTTCTCATTCTGGACATGGCTAATACGCAACCGATTCCCGACGACGCGGCCCCGGCCAACTCCGCAGACCTGGCCCGGCCCGCGGACTCCCGGCTGGACCCCGAGACCATCGAGTCGGCACTGGCCGCCTGGCTCGCCGAAAAGGTCGGGCAGCAGGTGAGGATCGCACAGATCAACCTGCCCGACGGGAACGGGATGTCGAGCGAGACCGTCATGGTCGACGCCGAGTGGGACGGGCAGTCGCACCCGTTGGTCATCCGCGTCGCGCCGTCGCCAGACAGCGACCCGATCTTCGGCTCCTACGACCTCGACAACCAGTTCCGGTTGATGGAACACGTCGGGGCGACCACGACGGTTCCCGTGCCGCCGCTGTATTGGAGCGAACCCTCCGCCACGGTGATCGGCGCGCCGTTCATCGTGATGGGCCGCGTCGACGGCGAGATCCCGCCCGACGTGCTGCCGTATACCTTCGGGTCCTGGTTGACCGAGGCCGACGAGCGCGACCGACGGCGGCTGCAGGACGAGACGGTGCTGGCCCTGGCCGCCATCCACGCCGCGCCGCTGCCCGCGGATCTGCTCGAAGCGCCCCGCGACGGGGAATCGCCGCTGGCCGCGCATCTGCGCCGGATCGACGAGTTCTACGCCTGGATCACCCGGGACCGGGCGGGGTCGCCGCTGCTGGAGAAAGCCCTGGCCTGGGCGCACGACCATTTGCCGACAACGCGGGAGGCGGTGCTGTGCTGGGGCGACGCCCGGCCGGGCAACGTCATCTACCGCGACTGCTCCCCGGTCGCCTTCCTCGATTGGGAGATGGCGGCCCGCGCGCCGCGCGAACTCGACGTCGCCTGGGGCATCGCACTGCACCGCTTCTTCCAGGACATCGCCGATCTCGCCGGACTCGAAGGATTGCCGTCGTTCTGGCGCCGCGCCGACGTCGAGGCCACCTACGCCGAGGCGGCCGGCGTCGAGCTGCACGACATGGACTTCTACCTGACCTACGCGACGCTGATCTACTCGATCATCCTGTTCCGCGTGCAGAGCCGCGCGATCCACTTCGGCCACGCGGAGGAACCGGCGAACACCGACGACATGATCCTCAACAAGGACACCCTGTCAGCCATGATCGAGGGCACCTACTGGGACGGAGTCGCGGTCCGATGATCACCCCGGCAGACGAGTTCCCCGTCCACCAGGCCCCGCTGCCGATCGCGTGGCCCACGACGTCGGACCGTAATTTCTACGACCGCTCCTACATGTGCGCCCACGACCGCAGCGGCGAGATCTTCGTCGTCATCGGCGTCGGCTACTACCCGATCCTCGGGGTGAAGGACGCGTTCGTGCTCGTCCACCGCAAAGACGGCGACGGCGCGCGGCACACCGTGGTGCGGCTGTCCGACGCGATGGACGACGACCGGCTCCACCAGCACGTCGGCCCCCTGGCCGTCGACGTGGTGGAGCCGCTGGCGGAGCTTCGGGTCACGCTGGCGCCCACCGAGGGCATCGCGGCCGACCTCACCTGGAAGGGTCTGTTCGACGTCGTGCAGGAACAGCGGCACCTGATGCGCCAGGGCAGCCGGGTCACCCTCGACGCGCAGCGCTTCGCCCAGGTCGGCTCATGGGCGGGGAAGCTGGTGGTCGACGACGAGGAGATCGCCGTCGACCCGTCGACGTGGATCGGCACCCGCGACCGGTCGTGGGGTATCCGACCCGTCGGGGAACCCGAACCGGCCGGGCGCCCGGCCGATCCGCCGTTCGAGGGCATGTGGTGGCTGTACGTGCCGATGGCCTTCGACGACTTCGCGATGGTGCTGATCATCCAGGAGGACCCGTCCGGGTTCCGCACGCTCAACGACTGCACCCGTGTGTGGTCCGACGGCCGGGTCGAGCAACTGGGCTGGCCGCGGGTACAGATCCACTACCGATCGGGCACGCGTCTGCCGACGGGGGCGACGATCTCGGCGACCGACTCCGACGGCCGGCCGGTGACGATCGAGGTCGACGCCTCGGCCGCCACCCCGCTGCACGTCGGCGGCGGCTACGGCGGCGATCCGGATTGGGGCCACGGGCAGTGGAAGGGCGAGGGCTTCGTCGAGCGCGTCACCTATGACCTCGCCGATCCGGCCGTCGCCGGCCGGATCCCCTACGGCGTCATCGACCACGTCGGACACGCGGTGTGCCGCGAAGCCGACGGCACGCAGCGGGAGGGTTGGGGGATGTTCGAGCACGCCAGCTTCGGGTTGCACCGGCCGTCGGGCTTTAACGACTGGGGCGACGTCGCGCCGTAGGCCACTGCGGAAACGGGTCGGGGTATTCGCGCCACGCCGCCACTCCGGCCAGTAGCTCGCCGTCCGAGAGAGCGGCCTCGTCCAGGGCGACGGCAAGGGCCTCGTCGTCGAGGTCGATCCCGATGAAGGCCAGGTCTTGTCCGACGGACAGCAGCTCGCGTCCGGGGTCGTCGTCGAAGCCGATCGGTTCGAAGGAGATCATCGCGCCGACGTGATCCCACTGCGCCACGACGTTCGGCCGGGTCGCGAACCGACAGAAACCGGATGACCGGATGACGGCGCCGAACTCGCCCTGCTCGATCCGGTGATCGAGGAGGGTCTGCAATCGGTCGGGATGGAAGGGGCGGATGCCCTCGTACCGCAGCGCGCCGACCCGCGTGTCGGTGAACCGGGGGCGGAATTCGTCGTTGAGCAGCGCCACCCACCCCGGGCGTCCCTGTTCGACGGCGTAGGGAGCGCCGGCCAGCGGCGGGATGCCCTCCCCCGGGTCCGGCCAGATATGCGCCGCGGGGTTCAGATGACTGACGAGGCCCATGACCGTTGCCAATGCCGGCGTGGGGAGGGCCGCCCAATTCACCAGGACGATCGTCGACGCCAACTCGAGCTGGCCCACGGTCAGTTTCGCTGTCGCCAAATAGGTCCCCCACCTGCCCGGCGGGGGTTGGACCGCGTAATCCTCGCACCACAGATCGGCGAGCAGATGCGCCGCATCGGCGACGCAGACCACGTCGGTCAGGAGCAGGCCGTCGCCGACGAGCGTGCCGACCAGGTCGGTGACGACGGTCGCCGTGGGGAACTCGACGACCACCCCGGTCTGCCAGGAGCCGTAGCGCACCGTCGACACCGCGGCGTCGAGCGGATCGGCCGCCTTCTCCAGTGAGGCGGCCGGGAGAAGCGCCCGCTTCGCCCCGCCGGCCAGCCGGGTGGCGAACCCGGCGCGCTCCGGGGCGCATGTCCCGACGACCGCGAGCACATCGACCGACCGCAAAGGAACCTCCTGCTCGTCACAGCTCCGACATCCGATACTCTAATGGTAACGATTGTCGATAAGGAGTCTTCGTGAAGGTCCGCAACTCACTCAAGTCGCTCAAGAAGCAGCCCGGGTCCCAGGTGGTCCGCCGGCGCGGGCGCAACTACGTGATCAACAAGGCCAACCCGCGCTTCAAGGGCCGACAGGGCTAGCCGACCCCTTGCGCGCACATCAGACTTAGCTAAGCTTAGCTAATGACGGAGAGTACCGTGCGGATCGGGATGCATCAGGCGAAGACGACGCTGTCCGAGTTGATCAAGAAGCTCAACGAGGAGGACGGCCTCGACGTCGTGATCACAAAGTCGGGCGAGCCGGTCGCGAGGCTGATCCGCTATGCGGAGTTGCAGGTCCCCCGCCGACCCGGTCGGCTGGCGGGCAAGCTCGTCGTGAGCGACGATTTCGACACCACACCCGAAGAGATCGTCGCGGACTTCTACCGGTGACCGGCTGCCTGCTCGACACGCACGCGTTGTTGTGGTGGTTGGCCGACGACCCTAGGCTCCCGGCAGTCGCCCGGACCGCGATCAGCTCCCCGTCGAACGAAGTCTTCGTGAGTGCCGCGTCGATTTGGGAGGCCGGAATCAAGCAGGCGATCGGCAAGCTGACGCTCGCCGCCGACACCTCCCTCGGCGACATCGCCACCGACGAGGGCTTCACACCTCTGCCGATCACCCACGAACACGCGGTGGCGGCAGCACAATTACCGCCGCACCACCGCGACCCGTTCGATCGGATGCTCGTCGCTCAGGCGACCCACGAAGGCCTCGTCCTGGTTTCCGGTGACCGCACACTCGAACGCTATGGCGTCACGACCCTGTGGGCGGCGCAAGACTGACCCACCGAGCTAGGCGCGGTCCTCGACGAGTGGGCCGGCGAAGCGGTAGCGCGCGCAGACGAAAGCGCCGTTGCGCCCGGTCTCGAGGAGTTCCAGGTCGTAGCGACGCGGCAGGAGCGGCCGTCCGGCACCGAGGGTCACCGGTGCGATCGAGACGAAGACCTCGTCGAGCAGACCGGCGTCGGCGAACTGTCCGGCGAGGTCTCCCCCGCCGACGACCCACAGGTCTTTGCCACCCGCCGCGGCGACCATCTCGTCGTAGACGACCCGGATGTCCCCCGAGGCGACGCGGATGTCGGCGCCGGCCAGCGGGGTGAGATCCCGCGTCGTCATGACCCAGGCGGGCATCTCATACGGCCAGGGTTCGCCGGTGCGCAGAAGGTGCGGCACCACCCATTCGTAGGTGGTCGAGCCCATGACGATGGCACCGATATTCGCGATGAAGTCGTCGTAACGCCCGAAGCCCTCCTCGTCCTGGGGTTGGCGCAGCAGCCAGTCGAGGGAATCGTGCGGGTCGGCGAGGAAGCCGTCCAGCGTCGTCGCCGCGTAGTAGTGGACCCGCACACCGTTCGTCGTCGTCACTGCCCCGGCTCCTCTCCCCGCACGCGGCGGGCCCAGTTGATCGGATCCCCGTCGCCCGGATCGACACCCGCGACCCGCAGCAGGTGCCGGGCGAGGTGACGACGCGCCGCGTCGAAGGTGATGACATGCGCGATGACGCCGCTGAGCACGAAGCTCTCCGGCGGTTCGCAGAGTGCGTCGATGAATCGGTCGTTCCAGGCTCCGCGGCGTTCGACGTCGCGAACCATCGCCAGCCAGCGCGGTGCGACCTCGTCGTGGCGGGCGATCAGCGCCACCGGATCGTCGTCGCCGTTCGACGGGAACTCGGTGCCCTCGATCGCCGCGATCCAGGCCTCCTTGGCGCGCACGATGCCGCGCAGCACCTGCGCCAACGACCCCTCCGGTCCCTCCCAGTCGTTCACCGCGTGGTCGGTCAGCACCACCCGGCGATACTGCTCGTCGGGCACCTGTTTCGCCCGGTCGAGGAGTTCGCGCGTCTCGTCGAGGTCGTGTGCGACGAGGTGTTCGGTCAGCGGGTTCATGGTGGTCTCCTTCGCATGGACCCACAGCGACATGGGCGGGTGGAAGTGGATCCCGTTGGGCGCGGGGAGCCAGTGCGACGCCGCGGGATTGCTCGGCGGGTGGCCGAAGGCCCGCGCGAATGCGCGGCTGAACCCGTCGACCGATTCGTATCCGGCGGCCCAGGCCGCGTCGGTGACGGTGCTGCCGCGGTGCAGCTGCCATGCCGCACGTTCGAGCATGACCCGACGTCGCATCGCCACCGGCGCCTCACCGGCGTCGCGCGTCAGCTGGCGGGTGAAGTGGAAGGGCGACGCGTAGGCGTCGTCCGCCATGTCCCCGAGCGTGCGGTTCTCCTCGTCGAGGACGGCATCCAGAAGTTCGCGCAGCCGGTCGCGTGATCCACCCATGACTCAAGTGTGGCCGGTCGGCGCGACCACCACCCGACCGTTCTTGCGCTCCGCGGTGTGCGGCCGCGCACCGACTTCGGGAATAGACCGCTCCCCGGTCAGGTTGCATCGAGCAGATAACTCAAATTTGAGCTATTTTGAGATCGGCCGAAGGAGACCGTCATGCCAGCCATCACCGCAGACACCCTGACCCTGCCCCGATTGGGCGAGCCCGGTTTGGAAACCGTCGATCGGCCGGTCACGTCGATCACCACCGGGCCCCGCGGCTACGAGGGCGAGGGCTTCCCCGTCGTCCGCGCCTTCGCCGGTGTGAGCAGTGCGGCGCTGGACCCGTTCATCCACATGGACCAGATGGGCGAGGTCGAGTACCAGCCGGGTGAGCCCAAGGGCACGTCGTGGCACCCGCACCGCGGCTTCGAGACGGTGACCTACATGCTCGACGGGCGTTTCGCGCACCAGGACTCCGCCGGTGGCGGCGGCCTGATCGAGAACGGCGACACCCAGTGGATGACCGCGGGCGCGGGCATCCTGCACATCGAGACCCCGCCGGCCGAACTCGTCGAATCCGGCGGCCTCTTCCACGGCATCCAGTTGTGGGTCAACCTGCCCGCCGCCGACAAGTTCCTCGCGCCGCGGTATCAGAACCTGCAGGGCCAGGGCCTCGGGTTGGTGTCCTCGCCCGACGGCGGCGCCCTGATCCGGGTGATCGCCGGCGACATCGACGGACATGCCGGTCCGGGTGCGACGCACACCCCGATCACGTTCGCCCACGCGACCGTCGAACCCGGCGCGAGCGTCACCGTGCCGTGGCGGCGCGACTTCAACGCACTGGTCTATGTGCTGTCCGGGCGGGGCACCGTCGGCGCGGAGGGTCGCCCGATCCACCAGGGCCAGTTGGCGGTGTTGGGCGCGGGCGAGGCGATCACCGTCGCCGCCGACGCGTCGCAGGACTCGAACCGTCCCGCGCTGGAGGTGCTGCTCCTGGGCGGACAGCCGATCCGCGAGCCCGTCGTCGCCTATGGTCCATTCGTGATGAACACCCGCCAGCAGCTCGTCGAGGCGATCGAGGACTACCAGGCCGGGCGCCTCGGCCAGATCCCGCCGGACGCGCTCATGCCGCACGTGGTCCGCTGAGGCGGCGATGGGTGCGACCGATCCGCGCTGGGTGGCGTGGCAACCGTTCATCGAGGTCTCGGCCCGGATCCAGACTCGGCTCGACGAGGATCTGCGCCGACGACACTCGCTGACCCTGGGCGACTACCAGGTATTGCTACTGCTCTCCCACGCGGACGGGCAGCGCCTGCGGATGAGTGAGATCGCACAGGCGATGGTGTTCTCGTCGTCGCGACTCTCCTATCAGATCGACAAGCTGGCCGACCGGGGATTCCTATGCCGAGAGCGCGACGAGGCCGATCGTCGAGGCAGTTTCGCTTGCCTCTCCGACGTCGGTCTGCGCGCGTTGCACGCCGCGGCCGACGACCACCTCGCACTCGTCGAGGAACTGTTCGTCGAGCGCCTCTCCCCCGACGACGGGCGCGCCCTCGTCGCCATTCTCAACCGACTGCAGTCCCCGGAGGAGGACGGGAAATGATCACGGTGCACCCGGCGGCACAGCGCCACCATTGGAACAACGAGTGGCTGGACTCCTGGCAGTCCTTCCCGGCGACCGGCAACTACGACCTCGCGGGCAACGCGCACGGCGTCCTGCTGGTCAACAACGACGACATGATCGATCCCGGCGAGGGCCTGGACCGTCATCAGCACGCCGACGTGGAGATCCTGACCTGGGTCCTGGAGGGCGCTGTCGAGCACCGGGACTCGGACGGGAACACGGGAGTGCTGCGACCCGGTCAGCTCCAGCGGATGACCGCCGGGACCGGCGTCTCGCACAGCGAGCGCAGCGCCATGCCGCGGTCGTCGCGGGTGCCGACGCGGGTGGTGCAGATGTGGATCGAACCCGACGCCCGCGGGTTGACCCCCGGTTATGCCGAGGCCGACCTGTCGTCGCCCCTCGCCGACGGCGGTCTCGTCGTCGCGGCGTCGGGAAGACCCGGCGTCGGCGCGGCCGTTCGCCTGGCCAACCGCTATGCGTCCCTGCACATCGCGCGGCTGCGACCGGGACGATCCGCGACGCTTCCGGCGGCGCCGTTCGGCCACCTGTTCGTCGCGACCGGCCGGGTGCGGCTCACCGGCTCCGACGACGTGCTGGGCCGCGGTGACGCCGTGCGCCTGACCGGCGAACCGGCCACCGACGTCGAAGTCGTCGAGCCGGCCGAACTCCTCTACTGGGAGATGCACGCCGGATTCGACGACTGACGGTCGGCGATGTGGGAGGGTGAGCACATGGCGCAGGATCTGGTTCTCACCGAGCGCGACGGGGCGACACTCGTCGTCACACTCAACCGCCCGGAGTCGCGAAACGCCTTGACCACCGAGGTGATCCGCCGTCTGCAAAAGGCCATCGCCGATGCGGAGGCCGACGACGAGGTCGCCGCCGTCATCCTCACCGGTGCCGATCCGGCGTTCTGCGCGGGGGTGGACCTCAAGCAGTTCGGCTCATCCGAGGCCTGGGAGGAGTTCGATATCGAGGAAGCTCCCGTCGGGCATCCGTGGGCGCCGATCAGCAAGCCGATCATCGGCGCCGTCAACGGACCGGCCATCACCGGCGGCCTGGAGATCGCCTTGGCCTGCGACATCCTCATCGCCTCGGACCGCGCCCGCTTTGCCGACACCCACGCTCGCGTCGGGGTCATGCCCATGTGGGGGTTGACGGCGCGCCTGCCGGAGATGGTCGGCTTCGCGTTCGCCAAGCGGATGTCGTTGAGTGGGAATTTCGTCGACGCGCAGCTGGCCTATGAGCACGGCTTGGTCACCGAAGTGGTGGGGCATGACGACCTGCTGCCGGCGGCCAAGAAATTGGCATCCGACATCGCGTCGAACAACCGATCTGCCGTCGCCTCGCTCCTGCGCTCCTACGACCGTGTGCGCGACGACCATCTGGCGCGCCAACTCGGCATCGAGGCCGACACCGCTAAAGCATGGATCGAGACGGGCGGAACCGAACTCGTCGCCGGGAGCGTCGGATCGGTCATCGAGCGGGGTCGATCTCAGCTGGGTTGACCGAAAGTCAGGGCACGAGGATCGCTCGCCCGACGAGTTTCCCGGCCCGCAGGTCGTCGATGGCCTGCTGGAAGTCTTCGAGCGGATAGGTCTGGTAGTCGAGGTGGATCTTGCCCGCCGCGGCGAGCGCCAAGACCTCCAGCAAATCCGCACGGGTGCCGCCGTAAGAGCGCTGGACGTCGACACCCCACGGTGCCGCGACGTCGGCGTTCATGGGGTATGCGCCGCCGCCCAGGCCGACCAGCCGGACCAGCCCTTCCGGAGCGATGACGGCGGCCGCGGTGTCGACGGTCGGCTGCACCCCGACGAAGTCAAGCACCACGTCGACGCCGTAGCCGTTGGTCAGTTCCAGAATCTTCGACGCGGTCTCGGGACCGGGAGCGAAGGTGAAGTCGGCGCCGAGCTGCTTCGCGTGTTCGAGTTTCTTCTCGTCGGCGTCGATCGCGACGACGCGTGCGGCCGAGATGGCCTTCACGATCTGTAAGCCGACGTGGCCGAGGCCTCCGATGCCGATGATCACCGCTGTGGCGCCGGGGGTGAGGCGGTGCTTGACCGTGTTGATCGCGTGCATCGGGGTCAGGCCGGCATCGGTGAGGGGTCCGGCGCCGACCGGATCGATATCCCCGAGGGGAAGGGCCTGTCGCACGGGGACGATCATGTATTCGGCCATCGCACCGTCGCAGCTCAGTCCGGGCGTGGTCGGGAAGCTGTCGCGGCCGCCGGTCACCTCGCACGCGTTGTCGCGGCCCTCGACGCAGGCCCGACAGTTCCCGCAGCTCCACACGACGTTCACGATCACCGGATCGCCGACCTTGTGTCCGGTGGCGTTCGGACCGAGCGCGTCGACGATGCCCGCGCCCTCGTGCCCCATCGTCAGGCCGAACGCCGGCCACGCATCGCCCATGTCGAGTACGTGCAGGTCGGAGTGGCACAGTCCCGCGCCGGCCACCTTGACGCGGATCTCCCCCGCCCCCGGCTCCGGAACGGGAACCTCCTCGAACGTCACAGTTCCCGGGCTGCTGAGTTTCACTGCGCGCATGATGGCCTCCAGATTCGAGTCGGCGACGGTGTCATATGCACTTTCAACCATAGGCTCGTCGGCGCCCGCCCGGGAGGGTCGTGAGCGACGCGGTCGAGATGTTCATCTCGACGACCCGCCGGTATCGTCCTGCACGCGCCCCCATAGCCCAATTGGCAGAGGCAGTCGGCTTAAAACCGATACAGGTCAGGGTTCGAGTCCCTGTGGGGGCACCACAACGATGCAGGTAGTGGCGTTCTTGACGTCGTCGTACAGCCTTGATCTGTGCGGTCGCCCACGAGCGCACGCATCTCGTCCCGGTATGTCAGACGGTGGGGCATTCTGAGCGGCATGGGAACCAAGAAGGCGTTCACGACTGAGGCCACAGCCCCGTTCTTCCAGGTGCATCCTGCACTGTGCCACGCCTTGACCACCGCCGTTGGTGCGACCCTCACCGACCCTGGCAATCCGATAGTCGCCGACGTGCCGCGCTCCATCCTTAAGAACCGATGGCGAGCGAAAGTATCCGCTGGGGTGAGAGAAGTCGGTCCAGGATCGGTCATCGACTGGAACGTCGATATGGCTGGCACTATGCATGCGGCCGTGATTCGCGACGTCTTGCAAGCAATGCCCTGGCCGGGCTTCGTTACTCGCGAGGAGATGCCGACCGCTGCAGTCGTTGAGTCGCACGCTCCCCGTGTGGAGCGTCCCGAACTCGCCCCCAGAATAGGCCCTGCTTCACAAAGAGTGCTTGTGAGCGTCGCCTTTCGGTCTCTCGATCGGCCAGTCCCTGACCCAGGTGCACACGGGTACGTGTACCTCTGGAACCTTCCAATCGCTCCGCAACGTGGAATGCGCGTCATCGTTCCCGGCTATGACGGACCTGCGCCCGCTGTGGTCCTCGGGCCGGGTGATCCGCGTGAAGTTGAAGGATTGGAAGTCGTCACCGTCACTCGACTTGCAACCGAACAAGAAATTCAGGCCGTCACGCGCCAACGCGCACTGGATAAGGCCGCCTGGCTCTCAATGGCATTGAAAGCTGCTGGACTACCCACGCTGACGAAAGTTCCACCTGAGGTCCCATCAGGCTTTCCCGACATTGCGCCGATTGATGGTCAAGCACCAGACGTTTCGACAGCCGACGATTACGGACGCATGTGGTGGCGGGCCTACAAGACAGCTGAGCGTGTGGGCCTCCCAAACGAACAAGTCCAGAAACTGCGCGGAATCGCGCATCGTTGGTACGCAATTCGCGACAGGTACAGCGCCGGGCGCTAGCGGGCCGTGAGTCTCACCGCGATGGCCCGCGGCACGGTTCGCGACGTCCAAAGCCCGCCGCGGCGGCGGAGTGGCCCCACGCGCCGCCTATGAGTCGCGATACGTGGCGGCGTGCCGCATCTACATCGCTGACCAGAATCCTCGGTCGCGTCCATCGTCGTGGACAACACCAATCCCACGGCGCCGGCCATCCAGCGAATGCACCCGATCGGATAGCCGTGTCGGTCCGGTGGGTGGTCGAGTGGGCCCTCGTGGGTGGTCGAGTGGATCCGAGGCGCTAGCCGAGGAACCGTATCGAGACCCGGTGAGAAGACCTCGCCAACAGGTCGCAATGCGTGATCACTGCAGGCCAACACCATATTCACGGCATGTCAGACCCCGGTTGTAGGCTGGATTCAAACAGATCGAACAACATGTAACACATGTGAACACACATACGACAAGTGGATCACAACGTATTGATCGGGGGGATCGGATGGACACCACAGAACTCGACCGGTTCGTGACGATGCTGGCCGATGACCTGACACCGACCGCGGCCGAAACCGGAACCGGGGTGGGGTTCGTGTTGGCCTCGGCCGAGGCGGTCGTCGACGACGACAAGTTGGCGGCGATCATGACCGCCGGATTCCGCATGGTGGCGATCGGGAACTATCTGATGGCCGCCGCCGCTGATCGGGCCCACGCCATCGGAGTCCCGGCCCGACAAAACCTCAAGACCGGCCGCGACCTGCTGGGCCAACTCCCGCTGGCACCAGCAGCAGTCGCGCGGTTGGGCCGGCTGGCCGACAACCTTGCCGCGTTACCCGACCTGGCCCGCGAAGTCCGCGACGGCGACCTCTCCCTCGAGCACGCCGACGCGGTCATCCGCGGCCTCGGCCACGTGTCGAGCAGGTTGGATGTGAACGGTTTCGCGGAGAACAAGAACCAGATCGGTTCCGCCTTGCTGCAGGAAGCCCGCTGGGGCACCCCCGCCCAAGTAGCAGACAAGGCCCGCACGATCGCCCACGAGTTGGCGCCGGATCATCCACCGGTGATCGCGCCGGCGGAGAACCCGTTGCTCAACACCGCCACGATTGCCCGTACTGATGAGGGTCGGGTGACGGTGGAGGCAGATCTGGACCAACTGTCCGGGGAAACACTGATCACCGCCCTCGACGCCCTGTCGGCACCCAACAAGGATTTGCCCGACGGTGATCCGCGTACCCGGGGGCAACGTTTGGCCGACGGCCTGGTCGACATCGTCAACACCTATCTGGCCAACCCCGACCGACCAGTCTCGGGTGGGGTGGTGCCCCACATCACCCTCACCGTGCCCCTACCCACCCTCCTACCAGCCAACGGTGGTCGAGTCCCGTCGTCAGCGGCACCGGCTGTGTTGGCTGGGGGTCTCGATACACCGTGTTCGGCTAGCGCCTCACCCGGCACTCGACCACCCACCAGACAGCCGAGCACCACAGACGGTGACCGCACGTCAGAGACGGGCGGCGAGTCCCCGCCATGGTGGTCGAGTGACTTCGAGGCGCTAGCCGAGAAGTCGTATCGAGACCCCCACACCACGATCGCCCACCTCGGGTTCACCGGAGCGGTATCGACCTCCCAGGCCCGTGCACTGTGCTGCGGCAACCCCGAACTCACCGCGATCGTGATGGCCGACGGGATACCGATCGATGTGAAACCGACTGCCCGCTTCGCCACCGGCGCCCTGCGCAAAGCCCTGGTCGCCCGTGATCGTGGCTGTCAGTTCCCCGGTGTCGACGACGCGTGAATACTGACCCCCAGACGACGGGTGAAAGTTGACCCCCCTCGTCATTCTGGAGGGATGATTTCAGTGGAAGACTGGGCCGAGATCCGTCGGCTGCACAAGGCGGAGGGGTTGTCGATCAAGGCCATCGTCCGGGTGACCGGGCACTCGCGGAACACGGTGCGCGCGGCGCTGCGGTCGGACGCGGCGCCGAAGTACACGCGGCCGTCGAAGGGCTCGTTGGTCGACGCCGTCGAGCCACAGATCCGTCAGCAACTCACATTGGATCCGAAGATGCCGGCAACGGTGATCGCCGAACGGATCGAGTGGACGAACTCGTTGACGATCTTGAAGGACCGGATCCGGCAGATCCGCCCGGAGTACGTCGGGATCGACCCGGCCGATCGGATCGTCCACAAGCCCGGCGAGTCGGCGCAGATGGACTTGTGGTTCCCCGAGACGCGGATCCCGACCGGGTTCGGCAACGCCGAGATCCTCCCGGTGCTGGTGATGACGTTGACGTTTTCGAAGGTTCTGTCGGCGATGATGATCCCGTCACGGCAGGCCGGAGACATCCTGGCCGGGATGTGGGCGTTGATATCGGCGATCGGGAAGGTCTCGAAAACGCTGGTGTGGGACCGCGAATCAGCGATCGGCGGCACCGGGAAAGTCACCGAGCCGGCGCAGATGTTCGCCGGAACTCTGGGCACCAGGATCGTGCTCGCGCCGCCCCGAGACCCGGAGTTCAAGGGGATGACCGAACGCAACAACGGCTATTTCGAGACCTCGTTCCTGCCGGGTCGGGAATTCGCCTCACCCGCGGACTTCAACTCCCAACTTGGGTTGTGGTTGCCGAAGGCGAACGCGCGGACGGTGCGGTCGTTGCATGGTCGACCGATCGACTTCCTCGACGAGGACCTGGCCGCGATGACCGGGTTGCCGCCGGTGGCGCCGCACGTCGGCTTGTCCTCGCGAGTCCGTTTGAGTCGTGACTACTACGTGCGGGTCGACGGTAACGATTACTCGGCGCATCCGTCAGCGATCGGCCGGTTCGTCGACGTCGCGGCGAGCATGGACGAGGTCGTGATCTCCTGCCAGGGGCAGGTCATCGGTGCTCATTCGCGGTGTTGGGACACTGCGCGCACGATCACCGACGACGAGCACGTGGCCGCGGCGAAGGTCCTGCGTCATGACTATGCGCAAGCCCAGAAGGCCAGGTACCAGGCGGCTCGTCGGGGAAAGCTGGTGCCGGTCGAGCCCGCGCTGGTGCGCGATACCGCCTCCTACGACGAACTGTTCGGGGTGGACTTCGACCCGAACCCGACGACCGGTCATCGCGAGGTGATCGCATCATGACCATGACGGCATCTGCGGCCGGTTCGTCGACGGCCTCGACGTTGGCGTATCTGGCTCGGGTCCTCAAGACCCCGACGATCGGCCGGGTGTGGGAACAACTGGCCGACACAGCCCGCGAGGAGGGCTGGTCGCACGAGGAGTACCTGGCCGCGGTCCTGCAACGGCAGGTCGCAGACCGTGAAGCCTCCGGCACCAGGTTGCGGATCGCCGGCGCCCATTTCCCGGCGGTCAAGTCGTTGGAGGACTTCAACCTCGATCACCAGCCATCGCTGCGACGAGACGTGTTGGCGCATCTGACGACGATGTCGTTCGTGGCCAAGGCCGAGAACGTCGTGCTCCTCGGGCCGCCCGGAGTCGGCAAGACGCATCTGGGGATCGGGCTGGGCATCAAGGCGTGCCATGCCGGATATCCGGTCGCGTTCGACACCGCGACCGGGTGGGCCGCTCGCCTGCAGGCCGCGCACACCGACGGCCGCCTCGAGCACGAGTTGAAGCGGCTGCGCCGCTACAAGTTGTTGATCATCGACGAGGTCGGCTACCTACCGTTCGACGCCGATCAGGCGAACCTGTTCTTTCAGTTGATCGCGCACCGTTACGAGCAGGGCTCGATCCTGGTGACCTCGAACATGCCGTTCGGCCGGTGGGGCGAAGTGTTCGGCGACGACATCGTCGCCGCAGCGATGATCGACCGGCTCGTGCACCACGCCGAAGTCCTCACCCTCAGCGGTGACTCGTACCGGACCCGCTCCCGACGGGAGCTCCTCACAACTTCGCCCGAACCGGGCGAACAGCAGTAACCAACCATCAAAGGGGGTCAGGTTTCAGACGTCGATAGGGGGTCAGATTTCACCCGCCGTTGACACCCGGCTGCGGCACACCCGCGGCGTGGACCCAGGCCCACCACATCCAGCACTGGGCCGATGGCGGTGAAACCGTCCTCGCGAACATGGTGCTGCTGTGTTCACGCCATCACCACACCTCCATCCACACCCAAGGCTGGGAAGTCACCATCGGCGCCGACGGACACCCCTGGTTCCGCCCACCCCACATAACCACCGGACGGAAGGACTGGATGCCCTGCCACCAACGACGCAGCCACACACTCACCCACGCCGCCTAGCCGTGGTCTCGATACGGTTCCTCGCCCAGCGGCTCGGATCCACTCGACCACCCACTAGGCAGGCACGACCACCCATAAGCGACCCGCCGCTTCGACGGGCCCGCACACGTCCTTTGAGAACTTCACAACGACTGGCGCGCTCCGACCGGGGCCGCACCTCGCACGCGAGAACAATGTCCCGATTCTTAGACACTCACGGCTTCGGAACGGGGGGACGCTGTACGCGTCAGCCCCACGACGACGTGAGAACCAGGGACCGTGTCGCGCAGGTGTGGCCCCGGTCGGACCCGGGGCCGATCTCCGGCACAAGGACGGAGAAGCCATGACTGTTCAGACCGCGAAGCC
The DNA here is from genome assembly GCF_013348785.1 of Gordonia sp. X0973. Classification (NCBI taxonomy): domain Bacteria; kingdom Bacillati; phylum Actinomycetota; class Actinomycetes; order Mycobacteriales; family Gordoniaceae; genus Gordonia; species Gordonia sp. X0973. The sequence goes on along the minus strand of NZ_CP054691.1, from coordinate 976,249 downwards.
AGCCGCACTACCCGCCTTCATCGGCGGCGAGAAGAAGAACCTGATCGGCGGCAAGTGGGTGCCGGCTTCATCCGGGGAGACCATCCCCGTGATCAACCCGGCGACGGGTGGATCACTCGGATCGATCGCGGCGAGCGGATCGACCGACGTCGACGCTGCCGTCGCGGCCGCACGCGCGGCGTTCGAGGGCGAGTGGAGCAGCTGGACACCAGACCAGCGCCGCAAGTTGATCCTCAAGATCCATGACGTGCTGCTTGAGAACTTCGACGAGCTGGCGATGATCGAGACCCTGGACATGGGCGCACCGCTCGCGCGGACCAAGCCGTTGAGCGGCTGGACGTCGCAGGTCCTGCAATTCTTCGCCGGTCAGGTCGGCGCGGGCACGGTCGCGGCACCGGAGAACTCCCTGCCGGGCGACTTCCTCACCCTGCGGTACCGGCCACCGGTCGGCGTGGTCGGCGGAATCATCCCCTGGAACGGGCCCCTGATCGGCCTGTGGTGGATCTTCGGCCCCGCTCTCGCCACCGGCTGCACGGCGGTCCTCAAGCCCGCCGAGGATGCCTCGCTGTCCGTCCTGCGGATCGCCGAACTGATGACGGAGGCGGGAGTCCCCGACGGCGTCATCAACGTCGTCACCGGCTACGGCAAGGACGCCGGCCACGCGCTGGCCGAGCACCACGGCGTCGACCGCATCGCCTTCACCGGATCGGTGGGCACCGCGCAGACCATCGTGCGCGCCTCGGCGGGCAACCTGAAGCGCCTCCAACTCGAGCTGGGCGGCAAGTCGCCCGACATCGTGTTCGCCGACGCCGACCTCGACAAAGCCGTCCCCGGCGCGGCGATGGGCGTCTACACCAACAGCGGCCAGGTCTGCGTCGCCGGCACCCGAATCTTCGTGCAACGACCGATCCACGAAGAGTTCGTCGCGCGGATGACCGAGTTCACCAAGACGATCCGCGTCGGCAACGGCCTCGATCCCGACACCCAACTCGGACCGCTGATCTCCCAGCGACAACTCGACCGCGTCCTCGGCTACATCGACGTCGGCAACAAAGAGGCAAAACTGGCCGCCGGCGGCAACCGCCTCGGCGGCGACCATGCGGACGGCTTCTACGTCGAGCCGACGGTGTTCGCCGGCGCCACCAACGACATGACGATCGCTCAGGAAGAAATCTTCGGCCCGGTTGCCACCGTCATCCCGTTCGACACGATGGACGAGGCCATCACCCTCGCCAACGCCACCCCGTACGGGTTGGCCGGCGGCCTGTGGACCGAGAACCTCGGCACCGCCCACAAGGTCTCCCAAGCCATCCAGGCCGGCACCGTCTGGGTCAACTGCTACGGCGTCCTCGACCCGTCGATCGGATTCGGCGGCACCAAGATGAGCGGATACGGCTGGAAGGGTGGCCGGGAACACGTCGAGAGCTACCTCTACGACAAGGCCGTCTACCTGAATCTCGGCTGAAGAACCACGCGACCCCGGCGATCACCACCGCCACCGCGACGACGACCCAATTCGAGACACCGCCGCTGACGCGCGCGACCCACGACTCCAGGTGGTACTGGTCCGTGGCGCCGACGATCCCGCCCAGCGACGCCGTCCCTTCGGTGATCAGCAACAGCACGCCGACTCCGATGGTGAGCACTCCCCCGACGATCGACGTCCACGTGTTGTGCCAGCGACCGACGGTCACCTCGCGCGGGCGGACGAGCCGCCGGACGACGGGCAGCCGGTCCCAGGCGAACGCGAGGACGAGCAGCGGGATCACCATCCCCGCCGCGAACACCATCAACGTGATGCCGCCCATGACCGCGTTGCCGCCGACCGCCGCGTAGGTCAACGCGGCACCCAGCAGCGGTCCGGCACAAACCCCGGCCAACCCGTAGACGGTGCCCAGCGCGTACACGGCCGCCGACGACGCGGAGTCGGCGCCGGAACCGGTGAACGACGGCATCGGCAGCGGAATGCCCGCCACCATCACGACGCCGAGCACGATGACGACCCAGGCCGCCACAGTCACGAACGTCGTCCGGTGCTCGCTCACGAAAGCGCCGAGCGTGCCGGCCAGGATGCCCAGCGGCACCAGCGTCGTGATGAGTCCCAGATAGAAGACACCCGTCTTGGCGACCAGCTGCCCGGGACTGGCGAACGCATAGGAGAAGAAGGCGGGCAGCAGCATCACCGAGCAGGGGCTCAGCAGGGTCAACATGCCGCCCAGCAGGGCTCCGAGTAGTCCGAGTTCCATCGCCCCGGCTACCCCGCGGCGTGCTTGATCGCGTCGTCGAGGTATTCGCGGAACGTCCCGATCGGCTGGGCGCCCGCCAGCGCCGAGCGGCCGGCAACGAAGAAGGGCACACTCGCGACGGTCAGTTGCTGGGCGCGAACGGTGGCGGCCTGCACCTCGGTGACCAGCGACTCGTCGTCGAGGTCGCGTTGGAAACGTGCCATATCGGGCACGCCGGCCACGGTGGCGAAGTGGACGAGCTTCTCGCGCGGGAGATCGGGATGGCCCTTCTCCGGCGCCTCGGCATAGACCGCCCGGAGGAATTCGAAGAACTTGCCCTGGTTGGCCGCCGCAGCAGCAGCCGCCGCGGCCTTCTCCGACTGCTCACCGAAGAAGGCGATGTCGGTGACCTCCAAGCGCACCTTGCCGGGCTTGATGTACTCCTTCTCGATCACCGGCAGCACCTCGCGGTTGAACACCGCGCAGAACGGGCAGCGCAGGTCGGTCCAGAGCACCAGGACCACGGGCGCGTTCACATCGCCCATCGCCATCGGATCCTTCGGATCGCGCCGGACCATCGAGAGCTCCTCGGGACGCGGCCCGAGCGGCACGCCCGACGAGGGAGCGGCGGCCGACGGTGCGGCCGTCGGCGGCGGCGCATCCTTCTTCGACGTCAATTGCGCGACGACGACGAGACCGGCGAACACCACCGCGACGACGAGCGCGATGACGATGAATCGGCGCTTGGGCGCACCCGCCTCAACAGAATCGCTCATACCCCACACTTATCGGGTATCGCCGCGAGATGCCAACCACACTAGGTTGGATCACATGCCGATCGTTCCCGTCGACGACTCGAACCGCACCCAGGCCGCCACGGTGCTGGCCCGTGCCTTTCGCAACGATCCGCTGATCCGTTGGCTCGTCGCCGACCCGAAACGCGACCAGGCGATGTTCGATTTCACCGGCTCCTATCACCGCGCCCCCGACAGTTCCGACCTGTTCCTCGACGAGAACGGCACGCCCGTGGGCGCCGCGATGTGGGATCCGCCCGGGTATCGGCCGTCGATGAACAAGTGGACGGCGACCTATCGGGTCGTCACGATCTTCCGCACCCGCATCCGCCGCGCGGCACTGGTCGAGGAACTCTTCCCCACGATGCGCCCCAAAGAACCGCATTGGTATCTCGGGACGATCGGCGCCGTCGAGCAGGGCCGGGGAATCGGCAGCGCGCTGCTGGAACACCGCCTCGGCCGAATCGAGGGGCCGGCCTACCTGGAGAGTTCGAACCGGGCGAATATCCCGCTCTACGAGCGATTCGGGTTCGCCGTCGTCGACGAGGTCGTCCTGCCGGACGGCCCCACCGTGTGGCCGATGTATCGAAAGAGTGCCGATGGATAAGCCGGCCAGCGTCGACGCCTATCTCGACCGGTTCGACGGCGAGACCCGCGCCCGGATGGATCGCCTGCGCACCCTGATCCACACCGTCGCGCCGGATGCCGTCGAGTCGATCTCCTACGGCATGCCCGCATACAAGCTGAACGGCAAACCCCTGGTCTACTTCGCCGCCTTCGCCCACCATGTCGGGCTGTACGCGACGCCGTCGGGTCACGCGGCCTTCGCCGACGAGCTGGCCGGCTACAAGCAGGGCAAGGGCTCGGTCCAGTTCCCCCTCGACCAGCCGATACCGTGGGATCTCGTCGAGCGGATCGTGGCGTTCAAGGCCGACGGTCGATGACCGGTACCCTCACCCGCACCTGGTCACCCGGTTTCGCCCTGGACCTGCCGACGACGATCGGCACGCATCGGCGCGGCTCTGGCGACCCGACGATGAGATTCGACGCTGACGGATCGGTGTGGCGTGCCAGCCACACGCCCGACGGTCCCGGCACCCTCTACCTGCGGCGGCGCGGCGGCGACGTCGACGCCCGGGCCTGGGGTCCGGGCGCGGCGTGGCTGATCGAGCAGTTCCCCGATCTGCTCGGCGCGGCCGACGATCCGGAATCGCTGCGCACCGACCACCCCGTCGTCGCACGTATGCAGCAGCGGGCTCCCGGTCTGCGCATCGGTCGCTCGGCGCGGGTCTGGGAGTCCCTGGTGCTTGCGGTTCTCGAGCAGAAAGTCGTCGGGACCGAGGCCTGGCGGGCCTGGCGCTACCTGGTACGCCGCCACGGCGAGCCCGCCCCCGGCCCGAACTCCGCCCTGTTCGTGCCGCCCCCGCGTCGGGAATGGGCATCGATCCCGTCCTGGGAGTGGCACCGCAGCGGCGCCGAACCCGTCCGGATGCGGACCATCGTGCGCGCCGCGGCGATGGACGTCGAGCGCGGCGCCGACCATCTGCGGTCGCTGCGCGGCATCGGGCCGTGGACGGCGGCCGAGGTCCGACGCCGGGCCGTCGGCGACCCAGATGCCGTCCCCGTCGGCGACTACCACCTGCCGACGGTCGTCGGCCACACGCTGATCGGCGAGGCCGTCGACGACGCCGGGATGCTCGAATTGCTCGAGCCCTTCGCCGGGCAGCGCGGCCGTGTGGTGCGGTTGTGCGAGGTGTGCGGGACGCGCCCGGCGCGGCGCGGACCGCGCATGTCGGTGCGCGACTACCGCGCCATGTGATCAGCCGCCGGAACGCGGCGCCACGACACCGTGGTCGAAGGCGAAGACGACCGCCGCCGCCCGGTCGCGGACGTCCAGGGCGCGGAAGATCTTTCCGACGTGGCTTTTCACCGTGACCACGGAGATGACCAGCTCCGCCGCGATCTCGTCGTTGGTCAGCCCGCGACCCATCAATTCGAGGACGGTTCGCTCGCGCGCGGTGAGCCGCTGCAGCGCCCGGGCGACGTCGGCGCCTGGCGGCGGGCTCGACGAGCGATAGGCCTCGAGCACCCGGCCGGTCACCGCCGGGTCGAGCACCGCCTCCCCCGCGGCCACCAGCCGCACCGCCCGGATGAGTTCCTCGGCCGGCGAATCCTTGAGCACGAAACCGGCCGCACCGGCCCGCAGGGCCGCGGAGAGCAGCTCCTCGTCGCGGAAAGTCGTGAGCACCAGCACGGGCGGCCCGCCGCGCAGCGCGGCGGTGGCCGCCATCCCGCTGACCCGCTTCATCCGCAGGTCCATGACGACGACGTCGGGATCGCAGGACGCGACGGCGGCCGGCACCTCGTCGCCGTCACCGCACTCGGCGACGATCTCGAATCCGTCGCGCCGCCGCAGGATGCGGCGCAGGCCGGAGCGGACCAGTTCCTGGTCGTCGACGAGGACCACGCGAATCGGCTCAGCGTCCACCGAAGACCTCCTCGACCGGGCAGGTGACCCGGTCGGGCACCACGTCGCCGAACTCCGCGCGCACCACCCATTCGCCGCCGACGACACCCGCGGAGAACACGCCGCCCAGGTTCTCCACGCGCGAGGCCATCCCGGCCAACCCCAGGCCACTGCTGCCCCGGCGCACGGCGCCGACGGGATTGGTGATGCGAACCGCGTAGCCCCGTCGGCCGACCGGCCCCGCCGACACCTCGACCGGACGATCCGCCGCATGCTTCGACGCGTTCGTGAGCGATTCCTGCACCACCCGGTAGACGGCGAGACCCGTGGCGCTGGACAGGTCTTCGACGGGATCGCGCACAGCGACGGAGACGGTGGACCCCGCCCGACGGAAGCCGGCCACGAGTTCGCCGACATCCGCCAAACCGGGCTGGGCGGCGTCGGACACCCCGTCGGTGCGCAGCAACTCGATGGTGCGCCGCACATCGCCCATCGCCGCCCGCCCCTGACTCTCCGCGTCGCGCAGCGCCTCCACCGCGTCGGCGACGTCGTCTCCGCACTCCAGCGCACGTCGGGCCGCCGTGACGTTCAGCAGCACGATGCTCAGCGAATGCGCGACGACGTCGTGGACCTCACCGGCGATCCCGGCGCGATCGACGATCTGCTGCTGCTCGCGCTCGCGCCGCTCCGCATCCGACGCCCGCAGCTGCTGTTGCATCAGCTGGCCGACGCAGCCACCGAAGCCCACCATCATGACCAGGGGCAGCCAGCCCTGTTCGACGGCACCCGACACCACGCCGCCGATCATCGCCGCCTCAAAGGCGAGCACGTAGAGGATCGCCTGCCGGAAGGGCACGACCGCCGTCGTCATCGTGGCGGCCAGCACCAGGATCAGTGGCGAGACGTCGCCGTGTACCGGAATCGACCAGAACAGCCCCGTCGTCGCCACGCTGTTGACCAACAGCACCGGGATCAGCGGACGATGACCCTTGAACAGGGTGAGGACCGAGGACGCGCTCCCCAACACGAAGGCGGCGGCGAGGATCGACCACTGCCAACCGGATACTCCCGCGACGAGGCGCTGGACGGCCGCGAACGAGGTGAAGCAGACCATGCCGGCTTCGGCCACCAGCATGTAGTAGGGCGGGTAGTTGTAGCCGGTCAGCGCGAAGGCATGTCGGTAGCGGTCGAGAATCCAGCGCACCACCCCTGCGATCCTAGCCCCCGCCGCGCCGCCGGACCTCCGCCCACGGGCGGATTCGCCACTCCTCCCCGAGACGGGCACAAGATGGTCCCGTAGCCCGCTGACGTGCCCCGATGGCGGACCTAGCGTGATTACCAAGCCCCGGACACCCGGCCCGGGACGCCGAGGTGAAGGAGCACGTCATGCTGTACGTCATCGCCGCCGCCGCAGTCATCGGAGAAGCCATCTACCTGTTGATGCACAACCCCAACGGCCTGGACTTCCGCAACCGCGAGTTCGCCGACGCGCTGCACGATCGGGAACTCCGACGAGAACGCGAGCGCAAGGCCGCCCGGCACGCGCTGGAAGCCGGTGCGGCCCACCACGCCGCGTAATACGCTGGATCAACGGGGAGGAATAGCGATGACCGCGACGATCACCACACCGAGCACGAGCACCCGACACTGGTATCTCGCACCGCCGGACGCACGGTCCGGCCTCGGCGACGGCGCAGGTGCGGACGGGCCGGTGGCCTTGGTCGACGCCCATCGCTCCCTGCTGCCCGGCGGGTTCTCCACGTCGCTGGCCTTCGTCACCCGCCAGGGCGACCTCCTGTTCGGCGACGCGGCGCGCGCCGCCCGGCGCGGCACCGACGTCCTGCGCTACACGCTGCCCGGCGGCCCCGGCGGGCCCGTCGTCCTGATCTACGACCCCGGGCAGATCAAGACGGTGATGACCGCCGATGAGTCGATCGCCCCGTCGGCCACCCACCAGTCGCCGTTGGCCCCCATCGTCGGGCCCGACTCCGTGCTCACCTCCATCGGCGAGCGCCACCGCCAGCAACGCGCACTGCTGCTCCCCCGCTTTCACGGCAAGGCCGTCGCGAAGTATCAGCAGAGCATCGAACGGGCCACCGACGCCGGGTTGCGCGCGTGGCCGGTCGGCAAGCCGGTACCGCTGTCGGACATCGCCCACGCGATCACCCTCGACGTGATCATGTCGGCCATCTTCGGCCTGCCCGATCCGAGCGAGGCGACCGACGCCGAGCGCGCCATGCGCACCGCCATCCTGCGCCTGCTGCGGCTGTCGACGACCCCCTTCGCCACCGTCACCCAGCTGGTGAACGCACGGCGGGAAGACCCGGTCGGCCTGCTCAAACTGGTCCTGGCCGGGGTCGACCGCGCCGTCTACCGCGTGCTGGCCGAGCGCCGCGCCGAACCGGGATCGACGTCGCGCGACGACATCATGGCGCTACTGCTCGCGGCCCGCGACACCGACGGAAACCCCTTGTCGGACAGCGAGATCCGCGACGAACTGATGACCTTGGTCCTCGCCGGACACGAGACGACGGCCAACACGGTCGCGTGGACCTTCGAGCGCCTCACCCGCAACCGCGAGGTCTACACGCGGGCCCGCGCCGCGGCGTTGGGCGGCGACGAGCCCTACGTCGAGGCCGTCATCAACGAATCGATGCGGGCGCGCCCCGTCGTCCCGATCGTCGCGCGGAACCTGTTGGCCCCCTTCGACTTCGGCGACGTCCGCGTCGAGCCGGACACCACCGCGCTCGTCAGCATCCTGCTGCTGCACCACCGCGACGACCTGTATCCGCACCCCTTCGAGTTCAACCCGGACCGCTTCCTGGGCACCCGCATCAACCCCTACGAGCTGATGCCCTTCGGCGGGGGTATCCGCCGCTGCCTGGGCGCACCGCTGGCGATGGCGGAGTTGCAGACGGTCGTCGGCGCGATCCTGCGCCGGGTCGACCTGCGCACCCACGACCGACCGGCCGAGAAGCCGCGGCACCGCAACGTCACGATGATCCCGGCCCGCGGCGGCATCGTCGTGGCCGACGCGATCGACTGAGCCCTACTCCTGCTCGGCGATGATCTGCTCCGGGGTCTTCCCGGTCGCCTGGAACACGACGCGCCGCCCGACGGCGACGGCGTGGTCGGCGAACCGCTCGTAGTAGCGGCCCAAGAGCGTCACGTCGACGGCGGCGGCCACCCCGTGCGGCCAATCCCGGTCCATCAGCACGCTGAACAGGTGGCGGTGCAGGTCGTCCATCGCGTCGTCGTCGGCGCCGAGCGCGAGCGCCGCATTGGCGTCGAGGGAGTCGAGCACGTCGCGCGCCCCGTGCGCGAGCCGGACGGCCAACCGGCCCATCTCGGCGAAGTAGCCGCGCACTTCCTCGGGCAACGCAGGCTCCGGGTGGCGCAGTCGCGCCACCTTGGCGACGTGCAGCGCCAGCGCGTACATCCGGTCGATGTCGGCAACAATCTGGAAGCCGCTGACGACCTCGCGGAGTTCGCCGGCCACCGGCGCCTGTAGCGCCAGCAGCTTGAAGGCCCGGTCCTCGGCGTCGGCGGCCAGCCCGGTCATCCCCTCGCGGTCGCGCAGCAACTCCTCGGCGACGTCGAGGTCGGCCTGCAGCAGCGCCCGGGTCGCGTGCTCCATCGTGACGCCGGACAGCTCACACATCTGGCCCAGCGTGGAATTCAATTCGGTCAATTGCTCGTGATATGCGGTACGCATCGGTATCCCTGCTAATCGTGGTGGCGAGTCGGTGGGTGAGTCGGTGCGGACGGTCAGCCGAACCGGCCGGAGATGTAGTCCTCGGTCTCCCGCTTGGTCGGGTTGGAGAACATGGTCTCGGTGTCGTTGATCTCGACGAGCTGCCCGGGCTGCCCGACGCCTTCGAGGTTGAAGAAGGCGGTCTTGTCGCTGACCCGGGCGGCCTGCTGCATGTTGTGCGTGACGATGACGATGGTGAACGCCTTCTTGAGCTCGCCGATCAGATCCTCGATCGCCAGTGTGGAGATCGGGTCGAGGGCCGAGCAGGGCTCGTCCATCAGCAGCACGTCGGGCTCGACGGCGATGGCCCGGGCGATGCACAGCCGCTGCTGCTGACCGCCGGACAGTCCCCCGCCTGGCTTGTCGAGGCGATCCTTCACCTCATCCCAGAGGTTCGCCCCGCGCAGGCTGCGCTCGGCCACCTCGTCGAGTTTTCGGCCGTTGCGCTCGCCCTGCAGTTTGAGCCCGGCGACGACGTTGTCGCGGATCGACATCGTCGGGAAGGGGTTGGGGCGCTGGAAGACCATGCCGATGGTGGAGCGCACGCTCACCGGGTCGACGGCCTTGCCGTAGATGTCCTCCCCGTCGAGCAGCACCGACCCGGTCGCATACGCGCCGGGGGTGACCTCGTGCATGCGGTTGAGGGTGCGCAGCACCGTCGACTTGCCGCAGCCGGACGGGCCGATGAAGGCGGTGACGCTGCGCGGCGGCACCTTCAGCGACACGTCTTTCACGGCGAGGAATTTGCTGTAGTAGACGTTCAGATCGGTGATATCGAGGCGCTTGGCCATGATGGATAGTCCTTAGCTCTTCTTGGGCGCGAAGACGGTCGAGACGACCTTGGCTCCGACGTAGGCGATGGCGACGAGGATGACCAGCGAGAGGGCCGCCCCCCAGACCTTGTCGAAGGCGCCGGGTCCCTGGCCGTACTGCTGCACCATCATCAGCGGCAGCGATTCCTGGTTACCGTCGAACGGATTCCAGTTCATCGCCTTGGTCGAGCCGACGAGGATCAGCACCGGCGCGGATTCGCCCATGACGCGGGCGATGGCCAGCATGACGCCGGTGACGATGCCCGAGAGCGCCGTCGGCAGCACGATCCGCAGGATGGTCTTCCACTTGGGCACGCCCAGCGCATAGGACGCCTCGCGCAGGTCCTGTGGCACGATCTTCAGCATCTCCTCGGTGCTGCGCACCACCAGCGGCATCATCAGCAGCACCAGCGCGATGGCGACGAGGAATCCCATCCGCGGCATGCCCAGCGTCGTGCGCCACACCGCGTAGACGAACAGCGCCGCGACGATCGACGGGACGCCGGAGAGGATGTCGACCATGAAGGTGGTGGCGCGGGCCAGGACCGATTTCCCGTCGGAGTATTCGACGAGGTAGACGGCCACGAGGATGCCCAGCGGCACCGAGATGATCGTCGCCAGCAGCGTCTGCACCAAGGTGCCGACGACGGCGTTCGCCGCACCCCCGTAGCGCTCCGAACGCAGCCACCAATTCGGGTCGACGATCGGGCCGATCCCCTTGGCGATCAGCGTCACCAGCAGCCACACCAACGGGATCATGGCGATGACGACGGCCAGGACGACCGCGCCGCGGGCCACGCCGTTGACCGCCTTGCGACGGCCGCTGAGCGGTTTGAAGCTGGACCGGACCGATTCGACGGTGGTCATGTCACGCCTTCTTTCTCGCGACGATGGCGCGCGCGGCGGCGTTGACCAGGAAGGTCAGCACGAACAGCGCGAGGCCGGCGGAGATGAACGCACCGGTCTTGGCGGGCGAGTCGAATTCGGCGGCGTTGTTGGCGATCTTCGTCGCGAAGGTCTCGCCGCTCTCCATGAGGTTGAAGTCGATCGGGCCGGTGTTGGAGATGATGAGGTAGAGCGCCATCGTCTCGCCGAGGGCGCGGCCCAGGCCGAGCATCGAACCGCTGATGTAGCCGGAGAAACCGAACGGCAGGACGGCGGTGCGCACGACCTCCCACTTGGTCGCACCCAGTGCCAGGGCCGCCTCGCGGTGGCTGACCGGCGTCTGCGTGAACACCTCGCGGGTGACGGCGGTGATGATCGGCAGGATCATGACGGCCAGCACGATCCCCGCGGTGAGCAGGGTTCCGCCGGTCGACATGTTGGTCACGTTGTCCTTCGGCTCCGTGAAGAACGGGAGGAAGCCGAGGTTGTCGACCAGCCAGCGGTTGACCGGGACCATCGCCGGGCCGAGGACGAGGATGCCCCACAGGCCGTAGACGATCGAGGGCACCGCAGCCAGCAGGTCGACCAGGTAGGTCACCGGGCCGACGAGCTTCTTGTGCGCGTACTCGGTAAGGAAGACCGAGATGCCCAGGGCGATCGGCATGGCGATCAGCAACGCGATGATCGAGACCACCAGCGTCGCGTAGAGGAGTTTGGGGATGCCGAACTTGAGTTCTCCGCCGCCGATGGACCAGTCGCCGGAGTAGGTGAAGAAGTTGGCCTGGTTATCCGCCAGCGACGGTGCCGCCGAGATGATGAGGAAGGCCGCGATAAGGGCGATCACCAGGGTGACCAGGAGTCCGGATCCGGTCGCGAGGCGTTTGAAGACGACATCGCCGAGGCGGCTGGCCGCCGATCCGGTGAGCGATGAGGGGGGCCGGTCGCCCGATGGCGCCGCCGCGGTGGCGGCGGCGTCATCGGGCTTGGCATGGCGCCCCTGTCGGGGAGTCGTCATGTCGTTGGGAGCCGGCACGGTCTACTTCAGGGCGTCGACGGTGGAGCGCAGCGTCGCCTGGTAGCCCTCCGGCAGCGGCACGTAGCCGAGCTCGGCGAGGCCCTTCTGACCGTCGGAGAGGATCGTCGTGAACGCCTCCTTGATGGCCGGTCCGGTCTTCGCGTCGGAGTAGCCGGTCGAGCAGACCACCTCGTAGGTGGTCAGCATCAGCGGGTAGGCGCCGGCCGTCTTGGACGCGAAGAGCGCGTCGGCGTCGACGACGAGGTTCTTGTCACCGGGCTGCTTGAACTTCACGCTGTCGAGGGCCTTGCCGGCCGACTCGGCGGTGAGCTTCACCGCGCCGGAGCCGAAGTCGATGGCGGCGACCCCGAGGTTGTTCTCGGTGGCGAAGCCCCACTCGACGTAGGTGACGGCGCCCGCGGTCTTCTTCACGGTGTCACCGACCCCGGTGGACTTCGACGCGGCCGAGCCGCCGGTGCCCTTGAACTCCTTGGAGTGCCCGTGGGTCCACGCGGCCGGGGCAGCGGCGGAGAGGAACTTCTGGAAGTTGTCGGTGGTGCCGGAGCTGTCGCTGCGGTGGACCGGGACGATCGCGGTCGACGGGAGCTTGGCGCCCGGGTTGAGCGCGGCGATCTCCTTGTCGTCCCACTTGGTGATCTTCGAGTCGAAGATCTTCGCGAGCACCGTCGGGTTCAGCTTCAGGTCCTCGACGCCGTCGAGGTGGTAGGCGATCGCCACCGGCCCGGCGACGAGCGGGATGTGCCACGCCTCGTTGCCGCCGCAACGCGCCTTCGCCTTGACCGCCTCGTCGTCCTTGAGCGGCGAGTCCGAACCGGCGAAGTCGACGTCGCCGGCGAGGAATTTCTTGATGCCGTCGCCCGAGCCGCTGCCGGTGTAGTCGAGGACCGCACCGCCCTTGTCGGTCAGCACCTTGCTGAAGTGCTCCATGGCCTTCTGCTGCGCCGTCGAGCCCTCACCGGTGATGGTCGTGCTCGAGCCCGACCCGCCACCACATGCCGCCACCGTCATCGCGGCGGCGACGCCTGCCACTGCCGCGCTCGCGCGACCGAAACCTTTGCGCTGGAAATTCACCATGGACCTTTCGTTCTGGCGGCCCACCGTCGGGGCCCGTCGCGATGGACGCTAGGGGTCCGGGGTGGACATGGCGGGACGCCCGGGTGAACGGCGACCCAACCCGGCCTGTCCGATTCGGGAAGTTCGGTGGGGCAGACCGGACGAGACCGAGAAATGGCACGGCGGGGACCGGTGGACGCGGACGCCTAAGCTGGCAGGGTGCCGCAGCGACCCGACCGACCCATCGTCGGCCTACTCGGACCGGTGACCGTGGCCGGCGAGCCGGTCGCGGGCCTGCGCGCCCGCCGTCTGCTGGTGTCCCTCGTCCTCGCCGACGGCCGGCCGCGGGCCGCGCAGCGCCTCATCGACGACGTGTGGGAGGACGATCCGCCGCGCTCGCCGCAACCCGCGCTGCAGACGCAGATCTCGCGGCTGCGCCCCTTGCTGGGCGGCGCCCTCATCGAGGGGGTCGGCACCGCCTACCGCCTCACCGGCGTCGACACCGACATCGCGATCGCGCAGCGACTGCTCGCCGAGGGCGAGTCCGAGGCGATCGACGAGGCGACGCAACTCTGGCGCGGTGAACCCGGCGACGACCTGGGCGACGATTCCGCGTTGGCGGGCGACGTGGCCCGCCTCGCCGGCGCCGCCCGACGCCGACTCGACGAGGCGCGGGCCGCCGCGGCCCTGAACGACGGCGACTACGCCTGCGCGCGTGAGATCGCCGAGCAGCGCTGTGCCGTCGATCCGCTCGACGAGCCGGCCCACGTCCTGCTGATGCGCGCGCTGGTCGGGCAGGGCCGACGTGCCGACGCCCTCGCCGTGTTCGCCCGCCTGCGCCGGGCCTTGGCGACCGATCTGGGCGTCGATCCGGGCGGGGAGGCCACCGCGCTGCACGCCGAACTCCTCGCGGAGAACCCACCGACCGTGGCCGCTCCCCCGACCAGGCGCGCCAAGACCGTCGGACTGCGCGCCGAGCCGACACCGCTGGTCGGGCGCGATGCCGATCTCGCCGCCCTGGTGACCGCCGTCGGCCGACACCGCGTCGTCACGATCCTGGGCCCCGGCGGCGTCGGGAAGACCCGCATGGCCAACGCCGTCGGCAACGCGGTCAGCACCAGGCGGAACCTGCCGGTGTTCTTCGTCCCGCTGGCGTCGGTCCGCGACAACGACGACGTGGTGGCCGCGTTGGCCCAGGCCCTCGACGTCGGCGAGGTCGACATGAGCACCCCCGGTCGGCCGCGGCTGGCCGTCGGCGATCTGGCCGACCGGCTCGCCGATGCCGTCCGCGGCCGTGAATCGCTGCTCATCCTGGACAACTGCGAGCAGGTCATCGAGGCCTGCGCCCGCATCGTCGACGACCTGATCGCCGTCGAACCCGGCCTGCGCGTCCTCACCACGAGCCGTTCCCCGCTGCAGATCGCCGCCGAGCAGATCTACCCGCTGCCGGTCCTGGAGGTGGAGGGGGAGCACCCGTCGGCCGTCGAGCTGTTCACCGTGCGCGCCCGCGCCATCCGGCCCGGCATCGAGCTGCCCGCCGACACCGTCAACGACCTGTGCCGCCACTTGGACGGACTGCCACTCGCGATCGAGCTGGCGGCCGCGCGCACCCGGACGATGAGCGTCGAGGAGGTCGCCCGCCGTCTCGCCGCACGCTTCGACCTGCTGCGCTCCGCCGACCGGACGGCGCCGGACCGGCACCGGACGCTGCGCGCGGTCATCGAATGGAGTTGGGACCTGCTCGACAACGACGCACGCAACGCGTTGGCACGGCTCTGCCGCTTCCCGGCCGGCTTCTCCCCCGCCGCGGCGGCGACGGTGCTCGGCCAGGGACCGGAGGTGGACGACGCCCTCGACGCCCTGGTCAACCAGTCACTGCTCGGCGTCACCGAGGTGGCCGGACGCACCCGCTACCGGATGTTGGAGATGGTCCGCGAGTTCGGCGAGGAACAGCTCGACGACGAGACGGGCGCCCAGGTCGATGCGGCGATGGCCCGGTGGGCATGCGACTACGCCACCGCCGTCCGGCGCACCGGCGAATCGGGGGTGGACCGCGCGCTGATCACCGACGTCGCCACCGAGATGGAGAACCTGATCTGGGTGCTGCGCCGCGCGCTCACCGGCCGGGAAGCCGGCGAGACGGGTGACACCGCCGTCACCATCGTGACGGTCTTTCCGCTGGTGGCCTCCTTCTGGGGGATGCGCGGCATGCACTCCGAGATCCATTCGTGGGCGCAGCGGATCATCGACGCCCTGCCCGCGGCGCCCCCGGACCTCGACGACCGCCTGCGCGAACTCTGGCAGGCGACGCTACTCACGGTCATCGGCCAATTGCTGGCCGTGCGGAACCTGCGCGGGGTCGCACGCGGCCGCGCGGCGCTCCGGCCGCTGCACCGACCCGATCTCCGGTTCGAACTGCCGACCGAACTGTTGGGTTCTCTGGTGCTGACGCACCGAGTCACCGATGGGGTGCGATCCGTCGTGCGCGCCACCGCGTCGGCGAATCCCGAGGTGCGCCAGATCGCCCTCGGTCTGCGCCACAATCTGCGGGAGAACGCGGGCAACCTCGCCGGGGCATTGGCCGACGCCGACCGTCTGCGCGACCACATGAACCCCAGCGACCCGTTCGCGGCCTCCATGATCAACGTCAGCACCGCGAGCGTCTATTCGCAGCAGGGGCGGTGGGAGGAGGCCGTCGGCTACTACCGGGCCGGGGCGCACACCCTGGCGTCGATCGGCGCCGACGACGACGAGCAGCAGGCGCGCGGATTCCTCGTCGCGTCGTTGATCGCCATGGGCCAAGTCGACGAGGCGGAGACGGAATTGGCGATCCTCGCCGACGGGTGGCGACCCGGCGACCCCGCGCCGCAGGGCAACCCGGAGGCCGTCGCCGGGATGATCCTCGGCTACGCCGAGGTGGCCCGGGTCCGGGGAGAAGGCTCGGTCGACCTGTACCAGCAGGCGAGCGACCTGCTGATCGGCGACCATCCGATGGTCGTCCGCGACCCGGGGGCGCTCATGGTGCTCTCGGTGATCATCGCCGGACTCTCCCTGGAGGGCGCCTGGCCGCGTGCGCGCGCGGTCGTCGACGTCGTCCGCGACGGGATGCGCGAGATGTTCACCCCGCGCGGCTGGCACGACATCCCGCAGGCCGCCACCATGGCCCTGGCCACCGGTCTCATGGTGTCCACCGACCCGGCGGAGACGGATACGGCCGCCCGCGCCGACGGGGCCACGCTCATGCTGTTGAGCGAGCGCCTGGGCGCCCGCCGCGACTACCGCAGCCTTAACGACGTGCGGAAGCACATGCGCGAATACTCCCCGCTGCCCGACGCCCACTGGCAAGAACTCGCCGACCGCGTCGCATCGATGTCTCGACGGGACGCGGTCGACGAGTTCTACCGGCTGGTCGTCGCGCGGTAGCGGCTACCGCCTACTTCGCGTTGCGGATGTAGGCGCGCACCGCCAGCGGCGCGAAGATCACGATGATCACCGCCGCGCCGATGAGGCTCCACACGACGTGGGTGCCGATGTGGCCGTTGTTGCACATCTCGCGCACCGCGGTCACCAGGTGACTGACCGGGTTCACCTTGACGAAGGCCTGCAGCCAGCCGGGCATCTTGTCGGTCGGCACGAAGGCGTTGGACATGAAGGTCAGCGGGAACAGGATCAGCATCGAGACGCCCTGCACCGCGGAGGCCTTCTTCATCAGGCAGCCCATGAGGGCGAAGATCCAGGAGAGGGCGAAGGCGCAGACCATCACCAGCAGGATCGAGCCGACGACGCCGAGGGGGTCGGGCCGCCAGCCCATCGCGATTCCGACGCCGAAGGTGATGACGGTGGCGATCAGGTAGCGGATGACATCGGCCAACAGGGCGCCGGCCAACGGTGAGATCCGGGCGATCGGCAACGACCGGAACCGGTCGAAGACGCCCTTGTCCATATCCTCGCGCAACTGGGTGCCGGTCACGACGGAGGTCGTGATGACGGTCTGGACGAGGATGCCCGGGATGATCAGCGGCAGGTAGTTGTGCACGTTGCCTGCGATGGCGCCACCGAAGATGTAGGTGAACATCAACGTAAAGATGACGGGCTGGAACACCACGTCGAAGAGCTGTTCGGGGTTGTGCCGGATCTTGAGCAGACCGCGGTAACCCATCGTGAAGGATTGTTTGACGGTCTCGGCGAGGGTGACCGAGGTCTTGGCCTCGGAGCGGACCGCGGCGGTGGAAATTCTCCGCCTGGGGGCAAGTGTGGTCGTCATGGTGGAAGCTCCTACTTCTCGTTGCTGTCGGATTCGTCGGCGCCGGGTTCGGGCTTGCCGGTCAGGGTCAGGAAGACCTCGTCGAGGCTCGGTTTCTGCACCGAGATCTCCTCGACGTCGATCCCCTGCTCACGCAGCGCGATCAGCACGTCGGGCACCACGTTGGTGCGGTGCAGGCTGACGGTGACGCGCGCGGCCTCCGGGCTGAGCACGGCCGGTTCGCCGACGACGCGCTCGGCGATCTCGGCGGTGCGCGCCGCATCGGCGCGGTCGGCCGGGGTGAGCTGCAGGGTCGACGATCCGACGGACTGCTTGAGCTCGTCGGCGGTGCCGTCGGCGATGACGACGCCGTGGTCGACGACCGCGATCCGGTCGGCGAGCTGATCGGCCTCGTCGAGGTACTGCGTGGTGAGCAGCACGGTGGAACCGCCGGCGACCAGGTCACGGATGGTGTCCCACATCTGGGCGCGGGTGCGCGGGTCGAGGCCGGTGGTCGGCTCGTCGAGGAACAGCAGCGGCGGGGTGTCGATCAGGCTCGCGGCCAGGTCGAGGCGCCGCCGCATGCCGCCGGAGAACTCCTTCAGCGGCCGGTTGGCCGCCTCCTGGAGGCCGAAGCTCTCCAGCAACTCCTCCGCGCGGGACCGCGACTTGGGCCGCGACATCCCCAGTAGCCGCCCGAACAGCACGAGGTTCTGGGTGGCGGTGAGGTCTTCGTCGACCGACGCGTATTGGCCGGTGACCCCGACCAGCGAGCGCACGGCGACGGCGTCGCGCACGACGTCGTAGCGGAAGACCTTCGCCTGACCGGCGTCGGGGCGCAGCAGGGTGGCCAGCATGCTGACCGTCGTCGTCTTGCCCGCGCCGTTCGGCCCGAGCACGCCGTACACCGATCCGACGGGTACGGCCAGGTCGACGCCGTTGACGGCCTTGGTGTTGCCGAAGTGCTTGACCAGGCCCTGGGCGTCGATGGCGAGTTCGGAGCCGAATGCGACGTGGTCGCCGGCCCCGGCAGTGGCGGCCGTGGCCGCATCAATGGTTGTAGTCATGCCGACAACGATGCAGAACGCCGCTGACACGGCGCTTACGTCGGCTTACACGCGCTTACTCACGAGGTCTCGATACGCCGACTCGCCTAGCGGCTCGCCGGCACTCGACCACCGGCAATGGGTGGTCGAGATCTCGATACGATCGCTCCTTCGTCGCGATCACTCGATCCGGCGGTGGATCCGAGGCGCAAGCCGAGGAACCGTATCGAGACCTCTGGTTCACATGCACCGAGTGGGCAGTGCCGCCTCGATACCGGTCGCGATCCCGCGCGCATACTTGCTCAACGCGGTCGCCGGGACCGGGATGGAACCGCCGGTACCGCCGGCCGGGCCGAACTCGTTGTAGACCCACGGCGTGTTCGTCGCGATCAGCGAGATGATCGGGATGTTGCCCGCCCACAACGGGGCACGGCCGCCGAAGTTGTTGTCGCGCACCGAAACCCGATGCCCCTCGGCTTTGGAGCGGGCCGCCGCGATCGCCGCCGAATAGCGCTGGCTCGCCGCGGCCGTCGCCGCGTTGGTGAAGACGATCCGCACCGGCTTGCCGCCGCGACCCGCACCGCTGCGGTAGAGCCCGACCCGCTGCGGGAACACCGCGTTGACGCCCGGACTGGTGTGGATGCTGACCGCCAGGGCCGCACCGGCGCGCTCGGCCCGGGTCACCCGTTCCCGGTAGCTGACACTCTCCCCCGGCGAGCGCTTGAGCAGCACGACGCGATAGCCGCGGGCGGTGAGCGTGCGCTGCACCTGCTGTGCCACCGAGAACACGTTGCGGTCCTCGGCGCCGTTCGGATAGTCGATCTGCGCGGCGCCGGTGACCGGGTCGAAGGATTCGATGCGCACCGGGTTGTGCCCGGGATCGATCGCGACGACCCGCTGCCCGCACGGGGCGAGACTCGACGAGCCGCTGCCCGTCGAACCGGCATCCGGTGCGGCACTGCTCGACGCGACGCCGACCGGGCCGGTGGCGCATCCGGTCGCCGCCAATGCCCCGACCACGACGAGGGCGACTCGAATCCGAGCCACTATTTCTTCCCGCCCAGCCCGAATATGCCGGCGACCCCGCGACCCACCGACTCGACGGCGGCCACCGGCACCAGCGCGGTCTCGGCGACGCCGACGATCTTCTCGACCCGCGAGACGATCCCCTCCATGCGACGCATCAGGTCGTCGACGCGGTCGGACATCCCGTCGATCCGGTCCATCGTGGTGCTCACCCGGGCCAGCGAGCCGTCGAGCGAACCGATGGTGGTGTCCATCGACCCCATCGTCACGGTCAGCGCGTCCAGCGCCTCCCCCATGTCGCCGAGGATCTCCTGCACCTGGTCGACGGTCTCGTCGGCGGTGAGCGCCGCCTGGGTGAGTTTGCGCAGCCGTTCCCGGCCGGTGCGCGGCGCACCGTCGCCGCGGTTTCCCCGATCTGCCATGCCGACCATTATCGTCGCGGCACCGGCCGGTGTCAGCGATTACCCTGGTTCAGCGTGTATGTGAAGGTGTGCGGCCTGACCACCGTCGACGCGGCGCGCGTGGCCGTCGAGGCGGGCGCCGACGCGATCGGCGTCGTGATGAACGAGACGTCGTCGCGGGCGATCGAGGCCGATCTCGCCCGGCGGATCGTCGAGGCGGTCGGCGAGGATGCCGACACCGTCCTCGTCGTCAACGACAAGACGGCCGCGCGGGCGGCGGCACTCGCCGTCGACCTCGGCGTCGACATCCTGCAGTTGCACGGCCGGTATGCGCCCGACGACTTCACGACGGCACTCGGCCTGATCCCGCGGGTGTGGCGGGCGACCTCGCTGCGCGAATCCCCCGATCTCACCGTCGGGGCCTACGGCGAGGAGGCGCTGCTACTGGATGCCGCGACCCCCGGCTCCGGCGAGCGCTGGGACACCGGCGCGTTGGAGCGCGGTCCGTCCGGGCGGTGGATCCTGGCCGGCGGGTTGACCCCGGCGAACGTCGTCGCGGCCGTCGAGGCCGCGCGGCCGTGGGGCGTCGACGTCTCCAGCGGCGTGGAATCCGCACCGGGGGTCAAGGACCACGACGCGATCCGCGCCTTTGTCGGCGCGGCGCGGTCGGTCCGGGCATCATGACGCCATGAAGCTCTACGCGGATACCCCGGCCCGTCGCACGCGTCAGATCGTCGGCGACCTGTGGGCTTTGGCCTGGACCGCCTTCTGCGTCTGGCTGGCCGTCAAGGTCTTCGATGTGACGATGGCGCTGGCCGCACCCGGTCGGACGATGGAATCGGCCGGGGCCACCATGGCCGACAAGCTGCGCGACGCGGGTAAGAGCGCCGACAAGGTCCCGGTGGTCGGCGACAAGCTCAGCAAGCCCTTCGACGGTGCCGGTGGTGCGGCCGATTCCATCGCCCACGCCGGACGCGCCCAGGCCGAAGCGGTCCACACCTTCGCGTGGTGGTTGGCGATCGCGGTGGCCATCGTGCCGATCGCGATGCTGCTCTCGGTATACCTGCCGATGCGCTGGCGCTTCATCCGGCGCGCGAGCACCCACGTACGGCTGCGCAACACCGAGGCCGGGGTCGACCTACTGGCGCTGCGGGCCATCACCGGCCAGCCGTTGAAGGTGCTCAGCGCCATCTCGGCCGATCCGGCCGGTGACTGGCGGGCCGGAAATCCACCGGTCATCCGCGCGCTGGCCGCGGTCGAACTGCGCGACTGCGGGCTGAAACCGAGCGCGATGATCACCCCGCGAAGTTAGCGACCTATCCCGCCGCGCGTTGCAGCGCCGCGGCAAAGGTCTCGACCGGCTGCGCCCCGGACACGGCGAGCGCGCGGTCGAAGACGAAGAACGGGACGCCGGTGACGCCCAGCTGCGCGGCCTGGCTCTCGTCCTCGCGAACGGCGTCGGCGTAGGCCTGCGGGTCGTCGACGACCGCCCGCACGGCCTCCTCGTCGAATCCGGCCCCGACGGCGACGTCGATCAGCCGCTGCCGATCGCCGAACGCCGCCCCATCCTCGGCGAAGTTGGCCGCGTAGAACGCGTCGAGCATCGCCTCGGCCCGCCCCTGCTCGGCGGCGAAGTGGACCAGGCGGTGCATGTCGAAGGAATTGCCCATGTCGCGGCCCTGGGTGACGTAGTCCAGCCCGGCGTCGTGCGCCTGCGCGGCCAGACGCGCCTCCCCCGCCGCGGCCTGCTCCGGCGACATCCCGTACTTGGCGGCCAGCGCGCCGAGCACCGGCTGCGACGCGTCGGCGGGAAGCGTGGGGTCGAGTTCGAAGCTGCGATGCACGACCTCGACGTCGTCGGCGCCGTCGAACTGCGCCAACGCCTGCTCGAATCGCTTCTTGCCGAGGTAGCAGAAGGGGCAGTTGATGTCGGACCAGATTTCCACGCGCATGCCCGGATCAACCGCACCAGAGGCGTCGTTGTTCCCACAACAGTCTGTGACGCCGGGCCGCGGGTGGTGGTTAGGGTGGCAGCATGGCTCACCTGCTGTCCCGTCGGGACCTCGATTTCCTGCTCTACGAGTGGCTCGACATCACGTCGCTGACGACTCGGGAAAAGTTCGGCGCGCATTCCAGGGACACCTTCGACGGAATCCTCGACCTCTCGCAGGACCTGGCGGCGAAGCTCTTCGCCCCGCACAACAAGGCCGGTGACCAGCACCCGCCCTACATCGGCGACGACGGCAAGGTCGTGCTGATCGACGAGGTGAAGCCCGCGCTCGACGCCTATGCCGGGGCCGATCTCATCGCCGCCCCCTTCCCCGCCGAACTCGACGGCCTCGACCTGCCGATGACGATCAGCCGCGCCTCGATGGCGTGGTTCCAGGCGGCCAACCCGGGCACGTCGTCGTATGCGCTGCTCACCACCGCGAACGCCAACCTGCTCGTCGCGCACGGCAGCGCCGAGCAGATCGACACGTGGGTGCGGCCGATGCTGACCGGCCGGTACTCGGGCACCATGTGCCTGTCCGAGCCCCAGGCCGGTTCGTCGCTCGCCGACATCACTACCAAGGCGCGGCCGGTCGCCGACGGCAGCTATCGGATCACCGGCACCAAGATGTGGATCTCCGCGGGTGAGCACGAGCTGACCGAGAACATCGTGCACCTGGTACTCGCGAAGGCCCCGGGCGGCGGGTCCGGCGTCAAGGGGATCTCGCTGTTCGTCGTACCGAAGTTCCTGCCCGACGGGACGCGCAACGACGTGGCCCTCGTCGGCCTCAACCACAAGATGGGCAACCGCGGGACCACGAACACACTGCTGAATTTCGGGGACGGCACGCATCGGCCGGATGCCGCCGAACCGGGTGCGATCGGCTACCTCGTCGGCGAGGAGCACAAGGGTCTGGCCTACATGTTCCACATGATGAACGAGGCACGGATCGGCGTCGGATTCCTTGCCACGGCCATCGGCTATGCCGGATACCTCGCCGCCGTCGACTACGCGAAGGTCCGCACGCAGGGCCGGTCGGCGACGTCGGGCGGCGAGCCGGTGCCCATCATCGAGCACGCCGACGTCAAGCGGATGCTGCTCGCCCAGAAGGCCTACGTCGAGGGCGCGTTGGCGCTCGGGCTCTACTGTTCACGGCTCGTCGACGTGGAGGCCACCTCCGACGGCGACGAACGCGACCGCGCGCACACGCTCCTGGAGGTACTCACCCCGATTGCGAAGGCCTGGCCGTCGCAGTGGTGTACCGAGGCCAACAACCTGGCCATCCAGGTACACGGCGGCTACGGCTACACCACCGAGTTCGACGTGGAGCAGTGCTATCGCGACAACCGCCTCAACCCGATCCACGAGGGCACCAACGGCATCCAGGGGCTCGACCTGCTCGGGCGCAAGGTCACCATGAACGGCGGTGTCGGGCTGGCGCTGCTGCACGAGACCGTCACCGCCACCATCGACCGCGCACCCGCCGACGGTGAGGCCGCCGAGTTCGCCGACGCCCTGCGCGTCGCGGTGAACGACATGGTCGCGACGACCGCAACCCTGTGGTCGGAGCGGAATCCGGCGGTCGCGCTGACGAATTCCTCGGTGTACCTGCAGGCGGCCGGGCATATCGTCGTCGCGTGGATGTGGCTGGAGCAGTTGCTGACGGTCGGCGACGCGACGGGCGATTTCTACGACGGGAAGCGCGCGGCGGCCCGATACTTCTTCCGGTTCGAACTCCCGAGCACCGGTCCGCAGCTGGCATTGCTCGCATCCCTGGACCAGACCACCGCGCAGACCGATCCGGCCTGGTTCACCGACTGAACTCCAGCGGCGACGTCGTCGTGCGCAGCAGCGCCGACGGCGAAGCACCCAAACGGACCGAGCGCCCGCTCGGTCCGGCGTAGAGTGAGCCGCACCCCCACCCTCCCGCGAAAGGCATCGTCCATGGCCATCACCGACCTCTTCTCCGTCGAAGACAAAGTCGTCATCGTGACCGGCGCCTCGTCGGGTCTGGGCGTCTCCTTCGCGACCGGGTTCGCCGAAGCCGGTGCCGACGTCGTCCTCGCCGCGCGCCGCATCGACCGGCTCGCCGAGACCGCCAAGGCCATCGAGCCGACCGGCCGCACCAGCCTGTCCGTCGCCTGCGACGTGGCCGACCCCGATGCCTGCCAGCACGTCGTCGACGAGGCGATGGCGAAGTTCGGCCGGGTCGACGTCCTGGTCAACAACGCGGGTGTCGGCACCGCCGTCCCGGCCACCCGCGAGACCCCGGAGCAGTTCCGGCAGGTCATCGACATCAATCTGAACGGGTCGTATTGGATGGCGCAGGCCTGCGCCCGGGTGATGAAGCCGGGCAGCTCGATCATCAACATCTCCTCGATCCTCGGCATCACGACGGCCGGGTTGCCGCAGGCCGCCTATGCCGCCAGCAAGGCCGGGGTCATCGGCATGACCCGCGACCTCGCCCAGCAGTGGACCGGGCGACGGGGCATCCGGGTCAACTCGTTGGCGCCCGGGTTCTTCAAGTCGGAGATGACCGACCAATACCCGCCGGAATACCTGGAGCAGCAGGGTCCGCGCATGCTCGCCGGTCGCACCGGCGACCCGGCCGAACTCACCGCGTCGGCGATCTGGCTCGCCTCGGCCGCGGCGGGTTACGTCACCGGTCAAACGATCGCCGTCGACGGCGGTTTGACGGTCACCTAGGGCCCTCACCCGCGATGGGTTATCAAAGTCCACCTAAACGCGAACCCGAGATGCGCAGCGATATACATTTGTGACACATGTTGTTGCCTAGCTAGGAGATCCCCGATGAAACGACGTCTTTCGCTCGCGGTGGTCAGTGCCGCCGCCGGCCTCAGCCTCGGCGCCATTGCCATCGCGCCCGCGTCTGCGGCCACGCCGCAGCAGGCGGCCGAACACCAGACGGCCTCTGGTTGGCGCGTGTGCATCTACGGTCCGCCCATCGGATCGATGAGCTTCAACTTCTGCTTCCCGTGATCGGTCGCCTTCCCAGCGCCTGACAGCTCGATCACAGTGCTCGTCGCCGTTCTCGGCGACGGGCACTGTGCGTTTTCCGAGGCATTCCCGGGTTTTCCCGGACATTAACGTCCGTGTGATAGACCAGAGCGCATGGCTAATGGCCCCTTCGCCGGAATGACCCGCCGGGAACTCCTCGCCGCCGCCGGCGCGACCGGGAGCCTGGCCGCACTGGCCTCCCTGGCCGGACCGGTCATCGAGGAGGCCCACGCCGCCGACCCCGCCGGCACCGGCTCCCTCAACGACATCGACCACTTCGTCTTCTTCATGCAGGAGAACCGCTCCTTCGACCACTACTTCGGCACCATGTCCGGGGTGCGCGGCTTCGACGAGAAGTCGCCCGCCTGGAAGCAGCGCGGCTGGGCGCCCGGCGTCGGCCCCACACGACGCGGGTACACGATGCCGTTCCGCCTCGACACCACGCGCGGACCGTCCCTCGACGGTGAATGCGTCAACGACCCGGACCACTCGTGGGCCGGTATGCACCGCGCCTGGAACCACGGCCGCAACGACCGGTGGCTGCCGATGTCGATCGCGTCGGTCGGCGCGGCGAACGCCCCCGCGCTCATGGGCTACTACACGGAGAAGGACATCCCGATCCACCGCGCGCTGGCGGAGGCCTTCACCGTCTGCGACAACTACCATTGCTCGGTCCTCGGCCCCACCAGCCCCAACCGGCTGTATTGGATGAGCGCCACCCTCGACCCCGAGGGAAGGCACGGCGGACCGCTGCTGGAAACGCCGACGATCCTGCCGCAGCACGTGTACAGCTGGCGCACCATGCCGGAGAACCTCTCCGAAGCCGGGGTTTCCTGGAAGGTCTACAACAACCGCGACGCCGGTCCGCTGTCCACCGCGCTGCTCGACGGGATGATCAGCTGCTTCAAGCAGTCGGCCGACCCGGATTCCGAACTCGCCCGACGCGGCATCGCCCCGACCTACCCGCAGGACTTCGCCGCCGACGTCCGCTCCGGCCGCCTGCCCAAGGTGTCCTGGGTGATCCCGCCGCTGATGCAGTGCGAGCACCCGGCGCTGCCGGCGGCGCTCGGCGCCGCGGGCATCATCGACCTGCTGCGCATCCTCACCTCCAACCGGTCGGTGTGGGAGCGCACCGCACTCGTCATCAGCTACGACGAGAACGGCGGCTTCTTCGACCACGTCACGCCGCCCACCGCGCCACCCGGCACGCCGGGCGAGTACGTGAGCGTGCCCGATCTCTCGAAGGTGAAGGCGGCGAGCGGGATGCGCGGGCCGATCGGCCTCGGCTACCGGGTCCCCGGGCTGGTGATCTCGCCGTACAGCCGCGGCGGTCTCGTCGCTTCGGAGGTCTTCGACCACACCTCGCAACTGCGACTCCTCGAGACGCGTTTCGGCGTCGAGGTACCGAACCTCACCAAGTGGCGGCGCGAGACAACCGGCGACATGACCTCGGCCTTCGACTTCGCCGGCGGTCGCCGGTCGGGTCGGGTCAATCTGCCCGACCCGCAGCCCAAGGTCCAAGCCGCGCTCGCCCAGTGCGGCCCCAACATCGCCCTCGGTACCGCCACCGTCGGCACGCCCTACCCGGTGCCGCCCAACTCCATGCCCGCTCAGGCCCCGGGGACCCGGCGCGCGCCGAGCGGCCCGGTCTAGCCCCAACGGTGGTCGAGTGCCCGCACGCGCGCAGCGAGACGGGTGTATCGAGACCCGCGACGCCTACTCCGCGATCCGCACCACGGTCCGACCGGTGCTGGCCCCGTTGCGGATCGAGGCCAGGGAGTCGGGGAGTTCGTCCAAGCCGATCTCGGTGATCACCTTCTCCAGGTGAACCGGGCGCAGCTCGGTCTCCAGCCGTCCCCAGATGGCACGGCGCTTCTCCGGGGTGATCGACACCGAGTCGATGCCCAACAGCGTCACGCCGCGGAGGATGAACGGCAGCACCGTCGTCGAGAGCTGCGGCCCGCCGGTCAGGCCGCTCGCCGCCACCGCCCCGCCGTATTCCAGGGTGCTGATGACATCGGCGAGGGTGGCGCCGCCGACGCAGTCGACGGCGGCGGCCCAGCGCGACTTGCCCAGTGGCCGCGGTTTGGCGTCGGGGTCGGCGGGCAGACGGCCGATGACGTCGGACGCCCCGAGCTCGCGCAGCAGGTCGGCGGCGTCGGCCTTGCCGGTGGAGGCGACGACGTCGAATCCGAGTGCGGCCAGCAGATCGACGGCGACGCTGCCCACGCCGCCCGACGCACCCGTCACGACGACCGGCCCGTCGGCGGCCGTCACCCCGTGGTCCAGCAGCGCAGCAACGCTTTCCGCCGACGTGAACCCGGCGGTGCCGATTCCGGCGGCCTCCCGGGTGGACAGCCCGACGAGCTTCACGACCTGCGTCGCGGGTACCCGCGCGAATGCCGCGTAGCCGCCGTGGGCGTCGGTGCCGATCGGCCCGCCGTGGGCGACGACCGCGTCACCGGGGGCGAAGGCGTCGTCGTCGGAGGAGACGACCGTGCCGGCGAGATCGATGCCCGGGACGATCGGATAGTTGCGGACCACACCGCCGCGCGGGGTCACCGCCAGCGCGTCCTTGTAGTTGACGCCGGAGTATTCGACGGCGATGGTCACCTCCCCGGCAGGCAGATCGGCCGGCGTGAGGGTCTGGCTGTTGAGCCTGATCTCACCGTCGACATCGGTGGCGACGAGGGCGGGGAATTCGGCTGGCAGCGGCTTCGACATGGGACTCCTCGTTTCGGTCGACGGCTTCGGTCGGCTCCCGTCGACTCTGGCAATTCTTCGACTATAGGGCGCCGCCGAATCAGACTCAGCGGTCCTTAAGCGCTCCACTCCTACCGTCGACGCGTCAGTCGGAGAACGCAAGAGGAGAGTCATGCGCCACAGCGCGTCGCGCTACAAACTGCCCCAGGTCACGGTGCTGTTCTGGGTGCTCAAGATCGCCGCCACCACGCTGGGTGAAACCGGCGGCGATCTACTCGCACAGACGCTGAAGCTGGGGTACGCCGCGGCATCGCTGCTCTTCCTCGGCATTTTCGTCGTCAGCCTCGCCGTGCAGTTGAAGGCCAAGAGCTTCCACCCGGCGCTGTACTGGACGGTCATCGCCGCGACCAGCACCGCGGGCACCACCATCTCCGACCTCATCAACCGCGGGCCCGGATCGGGTACCTCCACCGACGGCGGGCTCGGCTACGGGGCGGGAGCGGCGCTGCTCGTGTCGCTGCTGGTCGTCGTGTTCGTGATCTGGCGGTTCAGCGGGGAGACCTTCGACGTCTCCAACATCACGACGCTGCGCGGCGAGGCGCTGTACTGGGCGGCGATCCTGCTGTCCAACACGCTGGGCACCTCATTCGGCGACTACCTGTCGGACAGTTCCGGCCTCGGCTACGGCGGCAGCGCCGCGATCATCGCCGCTACGATGGCCGCGCTGCTCGCCGCGCATTACTTCACCAACATCTCCGGGGTGCTGCTCTTCTGGCTGGCGTTCATCCTGACCCGGCCGCTCGGCGCCACGGTCGGCGACCTGCTCTCCAAGCCGGTGGCCAAGGGCGGCCTGGGCCTGGGGACGTGGGGAACCTCGGCCGCGCTGCTGGCGATCCTCGTCGTCGGCATCCTCGTCGGCTATCGCCGCCCGCGGATCGACTCGCCCTTCCCCGCGCCGCCTCCCGTCCCCGATGATCCCGACGACCCCGACACCATCCGCCGCGACGAGCGGGCAGCACGGTGACGCCGGACCGCCCATCCCCCGGCTCCCTCGTCGTCGGCCGGCCCGCGACCGGCCACCTGGCACTGGGCCTCGTCCTGTTCGGCCTGGTCCTGATCGGTGCCGCAGTATTCCTGGTCCATCCCGGGCCGCTGGGCGTCGACGCGGTGATCCTGCGCGAGCTGATCGCCACCCGCACCCCGGGGCTGACCACCGTCGTCGACGGTCTGAGCCGACTGTTCAGTCCCGCGGCGATGTGCGGGTGGACCGCGCTGATCGTCGTCGCGCTCGTTATGCGTGACCGCCACCTCGGGCGCGCACTGCCGGTGCTGGCAGCCGCCGCGGCGGCGGCCGCCGCGGGCACCGTCGTCAAGGTCGCCGTGTCGCGGCCGCGACCGCCCGAGGTCCTGCAGGTGGGCACCCCGGAGGCGACCTACTCCTTCCCGTCCGGCCACGTCGGCGGCACCACCGCGCTCGTCGTGGCCCTGCTGCTGGTGGCGGGCGCCGGACTCCCGCGCCTCTGGCACGGGCTGGCCGCCCTTGTCGCGGCCGCCGTGATCGTCGTCTGCGCCTGGACCCGGCTGTATCTGGGCGTGCACTGGTCCAGCGACGTCGTCGGCGGCGCATTGCTGGGCACCTCGGCCGCCCTGCTGATCCCACCGATCGCGACCTACCTCCTGAACCGCATCGCCAACCGTTTCCCCGTGAAAGGACTCCGCCCATGAACGACAGGCCCATGAACGACAAGCTGACACCCCGGATGCGAGGGAGCCAGTCGCCGACGAAGTATCTGCTGAGCAAGGTTCCCGAGGTCACGATCTATTTCTGGATCATCAAGATCCTCGCGACGACCGTCGGCGAAACCGCGGCGGACTACCTGAACATGAACCTGGGCTTCGGCCTGCAGTGGACGACGGTCGTGACAGTCATCCTGCTGGCGGTGATCCTCGCCGTCCAGTTCCGCGTCGACCGCTATGTCCCGGCGGTGTACTGGGCCGCCGTCCTGGTGATCAGCGTGACCGGCACGTTGATCACCGACAACATGACCGACGCGCTGCACATCCCGCTCGAGGTGTCGACGGCCGTGTTCGCCGTGGCACTCGTGGTGGTGTTCGCCGCCTGGTACCGGGTCGAGGGAACCCTGTCGATCCACTCGATCCGCACCCCTCGCCGTGAAATGTTCTATTGGCTCGCCGTGCTGGTGACCTTCGCGCTCGGCACCGCTGCCGGCGACCTCATCGGCGAGAAGATGGCCTTGGGTTACCCGAAGTCGCTCCTCATGTTCGCGGTGATCATCGCCGTCATCACCGTCGCCCATCTCGGATTCAAGCTGAACTCGGTGTTCGCGTTCTGGGCGGCCTACATCGTCACCCGCCCGCTCGGCGCCTCGATGGGCGACCTACTGACCCAGCCGAGGGCCAACGGCGGTCTGGGCTGGAACTCGTCGATCGTCAACATCGTGTTCCTGCTGGTGATCGTCGCGCTGGTCGGTTTCCTGACCGTGACGAGGGTGGATCGCATCGAGAACGACGCGCGCGCACTACCGTCGTGAGAATGGCGAGCGGCGAGCGGATCCGCGTGCGGTCGCGGCCGGTGCTGAACCGGCTGCGGCCGGTGCGCGCACGTCTGACGCTGCTCGCGACCGCGCTGGTGACCGTGGCGCTGGCGGTCGCCGCCGTCGCGATGGTGTTCACGCTGCGCCACATCCTGCTGCGCAACGCCGATTCGGCCACCCAGTCGCGCGCCGAGCAGATCGCCACTGCGCTCCCGTCGGAGGGGATCGACGGGATCGACCACGCCTTGCTGACGCCGACGCGCAACGTGGACGTGATCCAAATCCTCGACTCCCACGGGCGGGTCCTGCGGGTCAACAATCCGGAGTTCTCCCGGCCGCTGAGCACCCCGGTCCCGGCCGGGCAGGTCCGAGTCATCCACGGCGCCCACGCGAGCGCCGACGACGTGGAGTTCCGCACCAGCGCCAAGGGAATCGACGGGCGCCACGGGCACCTCACCATCGCTGTGGGGGCCGCCGAGGAGCCGATCAACCACCTCGTCGTGCTGGTGGCCGTGCTGTGCTGCATCCTCTTCCCGCTGATCGTGATCGGCATGGCGGTGCTGACCCACTACTTCGTCGGACGGGCACTGGCCCCCGTCGACGAGCTGCGCCGCCGCGTCGACGAGATTTCCGGCGGCGACCTGAGCCGGCGCGTCCCGGTGCCGGCGACCGGTGACGAGATCTCCACGCTGGCGGTGACGATGAACCGCATGCTGACGCGTATCGAAGACGCGCGCACGCGGCAGGTCCGTTTCGTCAACGACGCCTCACACGAACTCAACAGCCCGTTGACGACGATCGTCGGACTCCTCGATCTGGCCAACGAGAAGGGCCAGCCGATCGACGCCGACACCGTCGGATCGGTCATGCTCCCCGACGCGCTGCGCCTGCAGCAGATGGTTGCCGACCTGCTCCTGCTCGCCCGCGCCGACGAGAGCGGCCTCGCGCTGCACGTCGCCGAGACCGACCTCGACGACATCGTGGGCGCCGAGGTCGCGCGGGTGACGGCGCTGACCGATCTCGTCGTCGATGCGCACCTGCGTCCGGCGCGGGTCAGCGTCGACGGGGAGAAGGTCGCCCGCGCGCTGCGCAACATCGTCGACAACGCGGTGCGCCACGCGGTGACCCGCATCGCCGTCGAGATGGCCGTCGACGACGAGTCGGTGACGGTGACCGTTGCCGACGACGGGCCCGGCATCCCCGACGCGGACAAGGCACGGGTGCTGGAGCGGTTCGTGCGCCTGGATCAGGCGCGCGGACGGCGCACCGGTGGCTCCGGTCTGGGGTTGGCCATCGTCAGCGAGATCGTGACCGCCCACGACGGGGAGGTGATCGTCGGCGATGCGTCCGGCGGCTCCGACGGTGCCGGCGGTTCCGGGCACGGTGCGGCCGTCGGGTTCCGCCTGCCCCTGGTGATCGGGGATCTCAGCCGGCGGGTGAGAGCCGGTAGCCGACGCCGCGCACCGTCTCGATCGCCTTGCGATTGAACGGGGTGTCGATGCGGCGGCGCAGGTAGCTGACGTAGACCTCGACGACGTTCTCGTCGCCGTGGTAGTTGACATCCCACACGGCGTCGAGGATCTCCGTCTTCGTCACCACGGCGCCCTTGTTCCGCATGAGGAATGCGAGGAGTGAGAATTCGCGCGGGGTGAGGGTGAGTTCTTGGTCGCCGCGCCTGACGATATGCGCCGCCGGGTCGAGGGTGAGGTCGCCGGCGGTGAGGATCGCGGGGCGCTCCGGCGCGGTGCGACGGGCGAGTGCGCGAAGGCGGGCGGTGAGCACGACCGAGGAGAACGGTTTCGTCAGGTAGTCGTCGGCGCCGAAGTCGAAGGCATCGGCCTGGTCGTACTCGCCGTCCTTCGCCGTGAGCATGAGGACCGGCGTCCAGACACCGGCGGCCCGCGCCTCGCGGACGACCTCGTAGCCGTTGCGGCCGGGCATCATGATGTCGAGGACGACGATGTCGAATCGCTCGGAGAGGATCTTTTCCAGGCCCGCGGTGCCATCGTGGACGACGTCGACGACCCACCCCTCCGCCACCATCATGCGGCGGACGGTCTCGGCGACGTTGACATCGTCCTCGACGAGGAGAATGCGCATGTCCTCCACCATGCCCGTGCGGGGCTGTGGAGACGCTGAGTTCGGGTTTGACGCGAGGCCGGGGACGGCGAAGACCGTCCCCGGCGGCTGGTAGTCGACCATCGCCTCAGTCGGGGACGTCGCCCGGTTCGGGACGGTCGGGCACCCCGGGGATGTCCGGACGGTTCTGTGTGTCCTTGCCCTTGGTGGCCTTGTCGTGATGGTGGTGGTGATTCGTGATCGACGGGGCCGATCCCCCGGTCACCGCGTGGGCGATCCCCAGACCGGCTCCGGTGCCGAGGACCACTGTCGCCGCGGCGGCGACGAACCACATCGGTCGAACGGTGATGAGTTTGCGCATGTCAACTCCTTGATTGTCGGGCGCGGACCGTCGTTGGCGACGATCTGATCCCAGGGTGCGAGCGACGGCCTTGGAGGAGTCTGAAGCAGGCTGAGAACCGATAACGGAGGGGTCTCAGCGAGGTCTCAGCGGGCATGCAGCAGTATCTTCGGTGTGCAAAGAATCCTCGTCCTGCTGATCGGTGCCTGCCTGCTCGCCGCCGCGTGCGCGCTGCCCGTCGGGTGGAACCAGTCGACCGCGCTCGGCGCTCCCCCGTCACAGTCGATCCGGCTGCCCTATCCGACCCTCGACGGGGAGTCCACGCAGAACGTCGGGGACCTCTATCTGCCGTCACATGTGCAGGGTCAGGCGCCGCTGATCGTGTTGTTCCACGGCGGCGCCTGGCGCAGCCACATCGCCCGGTCGAGCACGTCGCGTCTGGCACGCACCCTGACCGAGCACGGCTTTGCCGTCTACAACGTGGAGTACCGGCGGATCGGTGCCGGCGGCAGCTGGCGCAAGACGTTGGACGACGCCGCCGCGGCAGCCGATTTCGCGACCGCGCTCTCCGTGCTGTACCCGCAGGTGAGTCGTTCGGTGTTCCTCGTCGGGCACAGCTCGGGCGGGCAGCTCGCGGTGTGGGCCGCTCAGCACATGCGTCTGCGGCCGGCCGCGGTGATCGCGATTTCCGCTCCGCTGGCGCTCACCGTGGCCGCGCGCAACGGCGACCGCAACGTCGCCGCCTTCCTGGGCGGATCCCCCGATCAGCAGCCGCAGCGCTACAGCTCGGCCGATCCCGCGGCGATCGGGTGCCCCCGGGTGCCGATCGTGGCCGTACACGGCACAGCCGACCGCACCGTTCCCATCAGCAACGTGCGCGCATTCATGTCCCGGGTGCGCTGCCCCGGTGCCCGCGTCCGCTTGGTCGAGGTACCGGGCGCAAACCACATCGCGCTCATCTCTCCACGCTCCCCGGCATTTTCGACGACGCTGAACGTCATCGAGACGACCACCCGACGCTGGCGCTGACCCCGGCCACAGCAGTCCGGGGTGCTTCCCCGGTGGTCAAGTGGATCCGTGGCGCTAGACGCGTTGGTCGAATGCCTTCGAGGCGCTAGAC
Source organism: Gordonia sp. X0973 (assembly GCF_013348785.1). Classification (NCBI taxonomy): domain Bacteria; kingdom Bacillati; phylum Actinomycetota; class Actinomycetes; order Mycobacteriales; family Gordoniaceae; genus Gordonia; species Gordonia sp. X0973. The sequence goes on along the minus strand of NZ_CP054691.1, from coordinate 942,702 downwards.
ACCGAGGCTAGACACGCTGGTCGAGTGCCTTCGAGGCGCTAGCCGAGAAGGTGTATCGAGACCTCGCAAGACGAAATGCCAACGCGCGCAAGAGAGTTGGCACCAACCATCAAGCGGCGACGAGCAGTGCCAAGGCTGCTTCGACCGGCGAAGATCGGTCGACAGTGTCGGCGCTCCCTACTCGCGGTGGCCCCCAGCGTTCGTCGGGTCGGATGCGTTTCATGACCGGCGTGGTCGGTGGCGCTGTGTCACCGTCGGCGCCGGTTGTCTGGTCTGGGCGTGTGGTCTGGTCGGGGTCGAATACGGTTGCGCGTAGGTAAGCGCGCGGGTCGTGGACATGGTTGACCCGGAATGGTTCGTCGGAGCCGGTGCGTCGCCAGCCGGTTCGTCCTTCGTCGGGTCCGTCGGTGAGCACCGTGGTTTCCCATTGGCCGGGCTTGGCTCCGACGGCCCGGTTGTGCGGGCCGCATGCCCCGGTCATGTCGGCGACATCGGTCGATCCGCCGCGGGCGTAGTCCAGTGTGGCGTGGTGGGCTTGGGTGCGGGAGAAGGGTTCGGTGCAACCGGGCATGGTGCAGCCCGGTTCGGAGGCGAACAACGCCAATCGTTGGGTCTTGGTCGCCAATCGTCGACCGCGTCCGAAGTCGATCACGCTACGGGTGTGGTGTTTGAACACCGCCAGCCAGGGCGTCGAATCAGCTGCGAGTGTGATCAGGTTGTTGACCGGGATCATCGCGCCGGTCGCCGTGACCGCCACTCCGGCACGACGCGCGAGGTCGTTCTCGTCGACGGTGATCACCAGCTCGGCCGGAATCCGATCCGGCTTGCCCAGCGCTTGGTGTCCCAGGATCCAGTCCAGGCCGGCGTCGAGGGCGTCGTGGTTGCGTTGGGCCGCCGACCGGTTGTCACGGCGGCGGGCCTCGATCAGCACCTGCCTGCCGGCATCGTCGGCTGCACCACCACCGGCCGACGATCCGTCTGGTGCTGGTCGGTGTGGTGCCGGTCCGCGGAGGCGCAGTTCGGGATCGTCGTCGGGGTTGTTCATGCCGGGGGCGGCCCAGTTGTCGAGCAACACCTCCAACTTGGCCCGCACCTCGGGGGTCACGTAGCCGGAAATCTTGCTCATCAGATCGGTGCCTTGCCGGCCCAGGGTCAACCCACGGCGACGTTGCCGGTCGGTGTCGTCGGTCAGCGAGCCGTCGGGGTCCAGATGGGCCAGGATGTGCTGTCCGGGTTTGCGCAGATCCTCCGGGGTGGTGGCTTTGGCGGTCTCGGTCAATACCGTCACCGCGACATCCACATCGGCGGCCGAGGCCGCATGCGGGATCTTCGCGAGGATCGCCTCGACTTCGCGGACATGGCTGGCCGACACCTCACCCGCGGCGACTGCGTCGGCCAACGGTTCGCGTTTGGGTGGCAGCCGCTCGCCGGTCATCGAGTTCAACCGACCGATCGCTGCGGCGACGGCTTCGCGACGCGCGGCCTCCGTCGTCCCCAGGCGCAGGTGGACGCTGTAGAAGTCGCGGACCTTCTTGTAACCCAGCGGCTCCCACAGGGCGCGATCACTGATCTCGACGAATACGCCGGCATTCACCGCATCGGCCCGCCGCCACACCCGCTCCAACGCTTCGACCGTCGACACCACCTCGGCATCTGACGCCAGTGCCAACGGGGCCGAGGCGAGTTTCACCACGACCGCGTCCAGCAGCTCGGCCAGCTCGCGAGGCGAGTCCGGCAACACGACCGCTGCTGTCCCGGTCATCGCTGCCCCCTCGCATCGCTGGTTCGAATGTATGTTCTATACTACCAATGAGGTGTGAGACGCGCAACACCCCGTTCGATGGCCGTGGTCCACGATCCGACTTCGACTCACGAGGTCTCGATACGGCTCCTCGGCTAGCGCCTCGGATCCACTCGACCACCCAACTGGCTCGCGCCTCGGATCCACTCGACCACCGTGTCGGTCCTCGGATCCACTCGACCACCCATCTGGCTCGCGCCTCGGATCCACTCGACCACCCATCTGGCTCGCGCCTCGGATCCACTCGACCACCCATCTGGCTCGCGCCTCGGATCCACTCGACCACCGTGTCGGTACCCGGATCCGCACGACCACCGTCGGCCGTACTACCGCCGCATAGGACAGCGCCCCGGCAACCTTGTGGTTGCCGGGGCGCTGGTCAGCGTGAGGTGCTGCTACATCAGCCCAACGAGAAGGGGCGTCCGTAGAAGCTCATCTGCTGCGAGGCCATCTCGGTCTCGACGAGGATCGTCGCGAACGAACGGGCCTGCGCATAGCCGCCGCAACCGGCCAGGCTCAGCTGCTGGTTGGTGTAGCCGAAGTTCGCGCGGTTGGTGTCCTTGGTCGACGTCTTCGTGTCGTGCTTCTCGGCAGCGAAGTCGTCGGCGTGCTCCCAGTCGGTCAGGTAGTAGGCCCGAGCCTGGCCGGGGCCGAGCTCGACCTGGCCACCAGTGCCGGGGATTCCGTTGAGTAGCGCGTCATCACCGAGGTTTCCGGTTGCGCCGCCCAGATTGACCTGGCAAGCGACGATGTAGCCGGGATTGATCTCGATGTTGTCCACCTTCTGCGAGGTGCGCACCGAGAACTTGCCCGAGATCCAGGCGTTGCGGTGCAGTGGCGTTCCACCCATCGACGGGTTGATGGTGGCACGCTCGCGCAGACGGGTGAAGGTCACCACGGTGCCATCACCCATTCGAGCGGTCTGCGTCTCCTTGGGAAGCACAATCCGGGTGTCGGCCTGCGCGACCGGGGTCAGCAGAGTCATGCCCACGGCCACGGAAGCACCGACGGCCGCCGCTGCCACCGCAGCACGTTTCACATTCTTGATCATGTTCATTCCTTCTGGTCTATGTGAGTCGGGGCCGCGGTCAGCCGATGGAGAAGGGCTTACCCCAGAGGGAAACCTTGTCGTGGTCGATACCGGTGCGCTCCACCGTCACCATGGAGCGGGCCTGCGCATAGCCGCCGCAGCCCTGGATCTCCATCTGCGAGCGCTGCCAGTAGAAGTAGTAAGTCCCCGGCTTCTGCAGCTGCTTCTTCTCGATCTGCGCGTAGACGATCTTGCCTGGGGCTAGCGGCAACGAAAACGACCCACCCAGCGACGTGATCTCCTGACCGGGATCCGTACCGAATCCGCTCAGACCAGCCCCCATCGTGCCGATATCCACCTGGCATCCGACGACGTAGCCGATCGAGAGCGTCGCGGCGGCATCGGTCGTCGACGTACCGTTCGAGCCCGGCAGCTCATCCTCGCCGCGCGGGCCGTTGTTCGGGCCGGCTTCGCGGGTCTCGATCCCCGGGGCCGCTACGCGCACCTTGCCAGAGACCCAGGCCGAGCGGCCGGCACCGTTGGCCGCCAGCGACGGCCCGACGACAACCTTCTCGCCGGTGCGGAAGATGGTGAATCCTTCACCATGAGCCCGACCGTTCGGCAGGTTGAAACGGGCGTCGGCGGTCGCCGACGGGGCCACCAGGGCGGTCGCCGCAATCACCGCGACACCGGCTGCCGCGGTTCCGACCGCGACGCGTCGGGCAGGGGTCAGATACTTACTCAATTCACTCTCCTTTGGTGAACATGAAAAATTCCCGTGCGGAGCCTGTGAAGACGACGGGGTTCCGGCCAATTGAAACACGAGGATTCTAGTAAGGCAAACCTATGTTCACCTGCGCATATCATCCATCGAATTCAGTTTCCGCAACCCCTGACCGCACTGACACGAACCGTACAAATCAGTCGCTGTGCCCGAAACGTACTCAGCGCTTGTTACAGGCTCGTTAGGTCGACTTTTCCGACAGAGACTACTTTTCCGATTGGGAATAGATGTCGGATTTCACGGCGATAGCAGTTCGGGCCGCCACCTTCCGGTGACGGCCCGAGCCGGTCGAACTCCCCTGCGAGCAGATCAGCCCAGTGAGAACGGACGCCCGTAGAAGACGAGGTACTCGGTGGCGTGCTTGGTCTCGACGAGCACGTTGGCGATCGACCGCGCCTGGGCGAAGCCGGCGCAGCCGTTGAGCGTCAGCTGGGTGTTGTAGTACCCGAACTTCACGTCGTCCTTCTTCTTCCAGGTCACCTTCGGCTCGTGCTTCTCATTGCCGAAGTCGTCGGCCTTCTCGGTATCGACGATGTAGTAATTCGTCGCCTGGCCGGGACCGAGGGTGAACGTCGAACCGACGGTCGGCTTGATCTCCGTCGGCGCCGGTGTGGTGTCCAGGGTGCCGAAGCCGCTCTGGCCCTTCACACCGCCGAAGTTGACCTGGCAACCGACCACGTACCCGGCGCGCAGCTGGATTTTCGACGCCGGCTTGGAGATGTGGATGCGGTACTGGCCGGAGACCGCGGCGTTGCGGTGCACCGGGGTTCCGCCGACCGAAGCGTTCACGATGGCCCGCTCCTGGCTGCGCGACATGGACACCAGGGTGCCGTCGCCCATCTTCTTGGTATCGGTCTGCGCGGGCAGCACGACGCGGGTGTCGGCGTCGGCGGGCGACGCCGCGATCAGCGTCGAAGCGACCGCGACGGCAGCGGCGCCGCAGGCCGCGGCCAGCATGGTGATACGCGAATTCATGGTGTTCCTCTATTTCCGAGTCTGAAATGTCTGTGGGCGGGGATCAGCCGACGGAGAAGCGCTTGCCGAAGAGGCTGACCTTCTGGTGGTTGTCACCGGTGGTCTCGACGATCACGAAAGACCGGGCCTGGGCGTGCCCGGCGCAACCGGCGATCTCCAGCTGGGCGCGATCCCAGTTGAAGAAATAGTCGCCCGGCTCTTCGAGCTGCTTCTTCTCGATCGTGACGTACTGCACCTTGCCCGGCGACAGCGGAAGGCTGAGGGCTCCGCCTAGGCCGGGTTCCGGGTTCGCGAGGCTCGGGATCGAACCGGTGATCCCCGCGTCGAGGTTGCCGAGGTTGACCTGGCAGCCGACTACGTATCCGACGGTCAGCGAAGCCGCGGCACCGGTCGTCGAGGCGCCGTTCGAACCTGGCATCGCATCCTCGCCGCGCGGGCCGTTGTTGGGGCCGGCTTCCTTCTTCTCGATATGCGGGGCCAGCACCTTGGCCTTGCCCGACAGCCAGGCCGAGCGACCGGCGCCGTTGGCGGCAATCGACGGGGCGACTCGTGCGGTTTCGCCGGTCTTGATGATGGTGATTCCGCCCGACTTGGCGGTGCCGTTCGGCAGACGGACGAAAGTGTCGGCAGTGGCCGTCGTCGTCCCGCTGACGGCAAGTGCGGCGATCGCGGCGGGAACCACAGCCACACCGACGACCAGGCGCTTTGCGGCACCGGTGAATGCGCTCATTCTCGTTTCTTCTCCTCGTGAGGGCGTGCTTTGGGGCTCTGCGAGCCCGACAACGCGCCGAACGTTACGGAGACGAAATGTCCGTTTGGTTACCCCAGCGAGGTTTGCGGTGAATCAATGGCGCCAAAGCTATGAATAGACGGTGAACGGGCTGTGGGGTGCTAGCAGTATCCGCGCGGCAGGTTCTTTTCCTGCTTCGCCAGCCAGGCGCCGACGTGGTTCAACGCCGAGGTCCCGCTCGCCATCGACGTCCCGGAACCGAAGGTGACGATCGCCGCGGCGGTCTGCGATCCGTCCCGATGGGTGATCAAGGCGAGTTGGCGCACCACATAGCCGCCGCCCGTGCCCGGACCCCAACCACCCTTGACTCCGGCGCGCGCGCCCAAAGTCGCCGCACCCCACCGTTGCTCGGCGTCGACCTTCCCCATCAGCTGTCGCACCCGGGCGCTGTCGGGCAGGCAGGCCATGCCCGCCGTGAAGCGGGCGGCGTTCTCGGCACTCCAGGTCGTCTGTCCGAAGACCGTGTACGGCGGGCGCTTCGGGGTCGCCGGGACCACCGTGCGACGGTCGCCGGCCTCGCGGAGCACCGCCGTCACGGCTGCCGAAGCCTGTTGGCCGTCGCCCAACGAAGCCCACAGCGCCTGCGCTGCCTCGTTATCCGACGCGACGATGGCGGCGACCGTCTGCGGCATCGGCCCGCGGTGTTTGCGCTCCGCGGCGATGGCCAACGGCACCTTGATCGTCGACCACGCGACCTGTGCCGGCTTGTTGTCGCCGATGACGATGGGCTCGTCGACCCGCCCGACCGGGGCGATGGCGACCACGACCTTCTGGTTCAGCCCCAACGGCTCGAGGCTCTTGTTCAACCCCAATGCGCCGGCACCGAGCGCTGCCAAGGCCTTCGCCCGCGACGGCCCGGGTGCCGGACGCCTCGTCGTCGACACCGGTGCCGACGACGAGGTCGCGTACGCGCTCGACGACGTGCCGCTCGAATCGGACTCGCCGTCGGAGGCACAGCCGGAGGACAGCAACCCAGCCGAGAGACCGACGACAGTCAGGGCGATCGCCGGGACGGCGCGACGACTACTCATACCTCTAGTAGATATGGACGACCGCATCGTTGCCGCCGCGACACACCACGATCCCCTGCTCGGGCAGACAACTCATGCTGTAACTCTGACCGGTGACGGGACTGTACGCAGTCACCGTCCGGGCCTGCCCCTTGGCCCCCGCAGCAAGGTAGGCGTCACGCACCGCAGCGGCGAACGGACAGGACGTCACACTGGTACCGACGCCGACCGTCGTATCGCACGGAACCGAATCCGGTGGCGGGATCGCCGGTCCGGCCGATGTCGTCTCGGTGACCGTCACCGGCGGCGACGCTGCCGAGTCCCCGCGCAGCGAACTCCACGCAAAGTATCCGCCAACACCCAACGCGACGACGACGAGCGCCGCCAGCACCCCGATGAGAACCTGGTTGCCGCCGCGACTCTTCGGCGTCACGGCATACGCCGATCCGGACGGATAGGCCCCGTACGCCAATCCGGTCGGCGGTGGCGAGGCCGTGGAGCCGACCTGCGCTCCCGTGTGCCGCACCGGCGCCGGCATCGCTTTGGTCATGTCCCACGTGGGCGCATCCGGCGGCGGAGCATCCGGTACCGGATACGCCACGGTCTCGGTCTCACTCCACCCGGTGCCGGTGTCCAGGGCCGCGCGCGCCGCGGCGGCGAACTCGCCGGCACCAGCATATCGCTGCGCCGGATCTCGAGCGAGACCCCGCAGCAGGACGTCGTCGAATCCGACGGGCAGGCTCGGGTCGAGCGTGCTCGGCAAGACCGGGGTATCCAGCAGTGCCGATTTGATCGCCGCCGCCTTCGTCGCGGCGGGGTGAGGTCCACGCCCGGTCAGCGCCTCGTATGCGACGACGGCAAGACCGTAGACATCGCTCGCCGATGTCGCCTCCTCGTCGTCGAAGAGTTCCGGTGCGATATAGGCGACCGATCCGACGGTGGTGCCGACTTGTGTCAGCTGCGGTTGCGCGGTGTCGGCGTCCTGGGCGATGCCGAAGTCGACGAGGTAGGCGAAGTCACTGGGCGTCAGGAGAATGTTCTCCGGCTTGACGTCGCGGTGGACGATTCCCGCGGCATGCGCGGCGCCGAGGGCGGCGCCGACCTGCTCGATGATCGCGACCACCCGCGGCGGCGCCAGCTTTCCGGTGCCGCGGATCGTCGACCGTAGATCGGCGCCGTCGACGATGCGCATGTCCAGATAGAGCGTCCCGTCGATCTCGCCGAAGTCGTGGATGGGGATGATGTGCGGTTCATCGAGCCGGGCGACCGCCCGCGACTCGCGCCGAAACCGCTCGACGTAGGAGTCGTCGGCGGCGAGCGCCGCGGGCAGCAACTTGAGCGCTACGGTGCGATCCTTCTCCGTGTCGACCGCGCGGTACACCTCGCCCATCCCGCCGCGCCCCAATAGCTCGCCCAGCTCGTAGCGACCAAAGGTCGAGCCGGTGCGGTCTCCGTCTGCCATGCGAGCAGACTAACGCCCACGCTGTCCGATTCGCCCCGCGATCGAATCAGGCCACCGCCGGTCAGACGTTGCGCGTCGCGTCCCAGTCGTTCATCCCGAGGAATACCAGGACGAGCTGTCGCTTGGCCCGGTCGAGCACCTCCGACTCCACCGCGGCACCGCGGTATTCGCCGTCGAGCAGGTCGGCGACGGCAGTCAGCATGATCGTCACGATGAGGTCGGCGGCCAGCTCCAAATCGCCGGCCCCCCACTTCGCGAGGTCGGGGACCCGGGCCAGGTCGATCGCCAGCTCCTTGGCGAAGAGGCGCAGCTCGGTGTCGATGGCACGGCGGATCTCCGGGACCCCGCCGTGCTGTTCGCGGACGAGGAAGCGGAATTGCGCCTCGTTGTCGCGCATGTGGTCGAGAAGGATCTCCAACGAGTTCGTCGCCGTCGGCAAGGCGTTGCGGGCCGCCAGGTCTCGACGACCCTCGCGCAGGGTCCGGCGCAGCACCCGCATCGAATCCTCGACCAGGGTGACGCCGAGATCCTCCATCGACGTGAAGTGGCGATAGAAGGCCGTGGGCACGATCCCCGCGCCGCGCGCGACCTCGCGCAGGCTCAGCCCCGAGAAGCTGCGGTCGGCGACCAACTCCATCGTCGTGTCCAACAGCGCCTGGCGGGTGCGGTTCTTCTTCTCGGCCCGGGACTCGGGCTCGCGCGCACGCTCGGCCCCCTTCGATCGGCCGGCGCGCTGCCGGTCACGTGGAGGGTCAGCCTTGTTCACAAGCGACGAGTGTACGGCGGTGACGGCCGTCACAAGAATCTCCCTTGACGAACCATTGGCTACATGTGGCACACTTTTCAGTGTACGGTCGTTCACTGTAGAAGGACCCAATCGGCCCACCCAGGAGGCTATCACTCATGAGCACCCGACTCTCCACACTTGTGGGATCGGTCGTCCAGGCCGCCCTCACCCCCCACCCGGTAGACCGCTACCTCGAACTCGTCGACCCGATGCTCACCTGGCGCGATCTGCGCGCCGAGGTCGTCGGCATCCGCCGGTCCACGGATCGGACGGTCACCCTCACCCTGCGCCCGACGCGACAGTGGAAGGGACACAGGGCCGGACAGTATGTCCAGCTCAGCACCGTTATCGACGGTGTCAGGCAGTCCCGCTGCTTCTCCCCGGCCAACACCGCCGGCGACCGCCACCAGGACATCGAGCTGACGATCACCGCCCACGACGGCGGGCTCGTCTCGCGCCACCTGCGCGAGCGGGCGCACCTCGGCATGGTCGTCGGCCTCGAACAGGCTGCAGGCGACTTCACGCTGCCCGAGGAACTCGGCGACTCCGTCGTCTTCATCAGCGGCGGATCCGGTGTTACACCCGTTCTCTCAATGATGAGAACACTCATCGACCGGAACTACCGCGGCACGATGACCTTCATCCACTACGCCCGATCGGCCGACGACGTCGCCTACCGCGCCGAGCTGCACACCATCGCGGCGCTCAACCCGAACGTCGACCTGCGCCTGCATTACACGCGGGGCGCCTCGCCGGACCACTTCACCGGCAAGCACCTGACCGATGTCGCCCTCGACGGCGCCGACGTCTTCCTCTGCGGCCCGGCGTCGCTCATGGACGCCGTCCGCGACCACTGCGAGCAGGCCGGCATCACCGACCGCCTGCACACCGAGGCGTTCACACTGACCGTCCCCACCGTCGACCCGAACACGCCCGTCACCGGACAGCTGAGTTTCATCTCGTCCGGGGTCACCGCCGAGAACGACGGTCGCACCATCCTCGACCAGGCCGAGGCGGCCGGTCTGAGTCCCGAGAGCGGCTGCCGCATGGGCATCTGCTTCTCCTGCACCAAGGTCAAGAAGTCCGGTTGCACCCGCAACATCCTCACCGGGGAAACGGATACCGAGGCCGACACCCACATCCAGCTCTGCGTCAACACCCCCGTTGGCGACGTCGAAATCGAGGTTTAACCATGGCTATTCAGATCAGCGACTACTTCGAGGCCGCGAAGTCCACCAAGACCAAGACCGAGGCCGAGCCCATCAAGACGGTCGACCTGACCCACGAGCAGGTCGAGCAGATCGGCCGTGAGCTCGAGGAGCTGCGCGCCCGCATCATGGCCGACGTCGGCGACTCCGACCGCGAATACATCTACAAGATCATCCGCTGGCAGCGCGGCCTGGAAATCGGCGGCCGCGCCCTGATGTACGCCGGCTGGTTCCCGCCCGCGTGGATCGCCGCCGTCGGCATGCTCGGCGCGTCGAAGATCCTCGACAACATGGAGATCGGCCACAACGTCATGCACGGTCAATACGACTGGATGCGCGAGGACACCTACAACTCCCGCGAATTCGAGTGGGACACCGTGTGCCCGGCCGACCAGTGGAAGCACAGCCACAACTACATGCACCACACCTACACCAACATCGTCGGCGAGGACCGCGACGTGGGCTACGGCATCCTGCGCATGGCCCGCGACCAGAAGTGGAACCCCTACTACCTGGGCAATCTGGGCTACGCGGCCGCACTGATGCTGCTGTTCGAGTGGGGCGTCATGCTGCACGACCTCGAGGTGGAGCGCGTCATGTCCGGCGAGCGCAAGTGGTCCGACGTCAAGGGCCTCGTCAAGGGCATGTGGCGTAAGGCCAGCAAGCAGGTCCTCAAGGACTACGTCATCTTCCCGGCGCTGAGCGGACCGATGTTCGTCTCGACGCTGGCGGGCAACGCCGCGGCCAACCTGGTCCGCAACCTGTGGACCTTCTCGATCATCTTCTGCGGCCACTTCCCCACCGGTGCGCAGACCTTCACCAAGGAGGAGACCGAGAACGAGACGCGCGGCGAGTGGTACATCCGCCAGATGCTCGGGTCGGCCAACATCGAGGGCGGCGAACTCTTCCACATCATGAGTGGCAACCTGTCCCACCAGATCGAGCACCACCTGTTCCCCGACGTCCCGGCCAACCGATACCCGGAGATGGCGGCGGAGGTCCAGGAGATCTGCGAGCGCCACGGCCTGCCGTACAACACCGGCAACCTGCGCTCCCAGCTCGGCTCCACGTGGAAGAAGATCGCCAAGCTGAGCCTGCCGAACTCGTGGACCCGCGACGACGACGACCTCGTCGTCAACATCGAGCGTCAGGCCGCCGCGAAGGCCAGTTGAGGGACCGACTCCGCCGACGACCCGACGGTACGCTCACCGTCATGAGTCTCAGCGGGAAGGAATCCCGGATCGACTACGACAAACTCGCGCTCCGCGTGCCGGTCGTCGTCTCACCCGCGCAACCGCCGGGCACGCAACCCGTGCCCGGCGGTTGTGCGCAGGGCCAACCCGCCGGATATGCGCCACGTCGACGTGGGGGACTACCTGATCGGGTTCGCGCCGTTCACCGCGGTCGTCCTCGCGATGTTCATCCTGCTCACGTCGCTCGGATCGCTCGTCAGCGGTCTGAGCCGCGGCAACGCCATCGGGTTCCTGCTTCTGCTGGAACCCCTCCTCGTCGCTCTGGCGGTGTGGTCCGCGCGCAACGGCCGATACTTTTCGAGCACCACCACCTGGACCTTCGGGTGGCTGGTTCCCATCCTGCTGGCCGCCCTCGTCCTCGTCGTTCTCGGCCTCAGCTGCATCGGCTGGTACTACTACGGCGACCGGTTCCGTTACGGCGCCTACCGTCGGCGGATGCAGGGCTTCTAGTGTTCTGCCACGGGGCACTAGGATTACGGACATGAGCGACGACATCCAGCCGCGGCGGAAGCTCGACGCCGCCGCACTCGAGCGCAACAAGGACCTTGCCCAGCAGGCCGTGGAGGGGACCGCGACACGCGTCGGCCGGATAGCCACGATCATCACGACCGCCGTCGCCGACGTCGCCCGGGAGATCGGTGAACTCGTCACCGACGGCTTCGAGATGCGCGAGGCGGCCAAGCGGGCCAAGGCGGACTCCGAGCGACTCGACCAGATGGCCGCCGACCGCCTGGCCGACGACGAGCCGGAGGCGTTGGCACCGCCGGCATCGACCGTCGAGATCCTCGACGCCGAGATCGAGGGCGAATCGTTGCCCGACGAGCAGTCGCGGTGACTCACCCGGTGCCCCCGGCCCCCGGCTATCTTCCCGGCCCGGCCGGCCCATTCGGACCGACAGGTGCGACGGTGAAGCGGCCGACATCCCTGACTGCCTCCATCGCCGCGTCGGCCGTGCTCGGCGGCATCACGCTGGTGTACCTGCTCGTCGTGCTGGTCATGGTCTGGATCGACGGCGTGAAGCCCGACTACCGCCTGAACGCCCTCGGGTGGACGCTGACGTGGATGGGGATCATCGGGATCCTGCTCTCGCTGTTCCTCGTGGTCACCGCCGGTCTGTCCGGCCTCAGCGCGGTGGCGCGGGGAGTCGCCGCGGCCACCGCCGTCATACTCGAAATCGGGTTGATCGCACTCGTCATCGCCTATCTCGCGATGGCCGACAAGTTCCACGCCAGCCACGCCCTCTACTTCGTCGCCTGGTTCGTCCCGGCGTTGCTGGCCATCTTCGGGGTCGCCGTCATCGTGTCCTACGGATTCGGCTGGGGCTACTTCCGCGAAAAGTCCGCGCAAACCCGGTTTCGTTCAGCCTGATCGCAATTGGGCACCATCGCTGACCAGCGATTAACCTTGTCGTTGTCTTTCAACGGAGGTTATCCATGTCGGTGCGCGAGGCTTTCGCCTTCCCCAACCCGGTCAACGACTACGCGGCCCGCGCGACCGCGGGACTGGTGATCCTGCTCGCGATCGCGTCGATCGTCGTCAACCAGTGGTGGCTGTACGCGATCCTGGCCATCGGTTTCGCGCTGCGCGTCGCCGGCGGCCCCAAGTATTCGCCGTTCGGCCGCCTCGCCGTCCACGTCATCGTGCCGAAGGTGTGGAAGCGCGAGAAGCTGGTCCCCGGACCGCCCAAGCGCTTCGCGCAGACCGTCGGCCTCGCGTTCGGCATCGTCGCGACCGTGCTCTCGCTGCTCGGCTACGGCCTGGCCGCCCAGATCACCATCGGCCTGCTGATCGTCGCCGCATTCCTCGAATTCGCCTTCGGCATCTGCCTGGGCTGCATCACCTTCGGCTATCTGCAGCGCACCGGGATCATCCCGGAGACCGTCTGCGAGGCCTGCAACAACATCAATCTCGACCGCGGTGCCGCATCGCTGAAGGTCGACGCCTAGGGTCCGGGTCTCGATACACCTGGTCTCGATACACCTTCTCGGCTAGCGCCTCGAAGGCACTCGACCAGCGTGTTTCGCCGGCACTCGACCAGCGCGACAGACTAGGGCTGGTCGAGGAGGTTGAGCGCGATCCCGTCGAGGATGTCGTGCTCGGAGACCACCAGCTCGGTGACCCCGGCCTTCGCCGCCATGAGCTTCGCCAGCGCATCGGTGACCAGTGCTCCGGCACCGATGACGTCGACCCGTCCCGGATGCATCACGCCCATTTCCGCGCGCTGCGCCCGCGGCATCGCGACGAGATCCCAGCAGACCCGGTCCAGCTGGGTCAGCGATACCCGGGACAGATGGATGCGTTCGGGGTCATAGGCCTCGAGTCCCGCGGCGATCGCGGCCAGCGTCGTCATCGTCCCGGCAACACCCACCCAGGTCTTCACCTCCGACGCGTCCACCGCGGCGAACGCCGGCGCCAGGCGCTCGCCGATGAACTCCTGCGCCGCGGCGATCTCCTGCTCCGACGGCGGATCGCCGCGCAGGCAGCGCTCGGTGGTCCGCACACACCCGACGTCGGCCGAATACGCCGCGCGCACGCCGGAACCATCGCCGACGACGAGTTCGGTCGACCCACCGCCCAGGTCGGTGACCGCGAACGGCCCCTGAGTCGGATCGAGATCGCCGACCGCCCCGCGGAACGACAGCCGCGCCTCCTCGTCGCCGGTGATCACCCGAGCGACGGCACCCGGGACCACCGCGCCGAGCAGTTCGGCGGTCATGGCGAAGAACTCGTCGCGATTGGCGGCGTCGCGGGTCGCGGAGGTGGCGACCATGTCGACGCGCTGCACCCCCAGTTCGCGCATCGTCGACGCGTAGTCGGCCAGGGCGGCGCGGGTCCGCTCGATCGCCTCGTCGGCGAAACGCCCGGTGGCGTCGACACCCTGCCCGAGCCGCACCACCCGCATCTCGCGGTGCAGGTCGACGAGCTTCGCCGGTGAATCCGTTTGGTGTTCGGTCCGGTTTCCGGACGAAACACCTAAGGGATCGGCGACGAGCAGCCTGATCGAGTTGGTACCGCAGTCGACGGCCGCCACTCGGGTCACGAATCCCCCTCGTCGCCCAGTTCCGGCCAGTCGGCGGGCAGCGCCGAACCGCGCAGACCGTCGGCGCAGGCCAAGGCAACCGCCTCGTCGCCGAGCGGGTTGAGTCCGGGCCCCTTGGCCAGCGAGTGCGCGATCAGCACGTGCAGACATTTGACGCGGTCGGGCATGCCGCCGCCGCTGAAGTCGGTGCCGAGGGATTCGATGGCGTCGCGCTCGGCCAAGTAGTCCTCGTGGGCCCGACGATAGGCCGCGGCCAACTCCTCGTCGACGAGGAGGCGTTCGCTCATCGTCTTCATCACCCCCGACGATTCGAGTCGGCTCGCCGCCGAGGTCAACCGCGGATCGGTCAGGTAGTACAGCGTCGGGAACGGCGTGCCGTCGGGCAGCCGCGGCGCGGTCTTCACCACGGCGGGCCGCCCGTCCGGGGTGCGGTAGCTGACTTCGAGCACACCGCGGGGCTCACGGCCGAGTTGTTCGGCGACAGCGGCCAGATCGGCCTGCGAAACAGTCATACCCTCGTCACTTCGTCGGCGGCGTCGCCACCGAGTCCCACAGATTCGCGTACCACGGGTTGGCCGCTCGTTGCGCGGCGCGCTTGCGCTCCTGCGCGGCGGCCTCCCGGCCGGGGATCTCCAACACGAACGGGGTCTCCCCCGAGCGCACGTACTGCAACCGGGCGCGGGCCTGCGCCTCGGTGTAGGCCGGATCGCCCTGCTCGTTCACCTTCCGGGTGAGTTCGGCGATCTCGCGTTCGAGCGCGGCATTGGACGCCCGCATCTGTTCCGCCTCCGCCCGCTGCGAGAAGAACGTGCGCAACGGCATCGCCAGGGTCAGCGCCACGAAGCCGATGACGACGGCCAGCACGATCGCGCGCCGGGGGTTGAGCTTGTCCCACCGTGCGGCGAGCGCCCGGGCGGCGGGAACCCGTCGACGACGGGGTGCCGCACGCCGTCGCAGACGCGCACCGACACCCGGCGCGACTGCCCCGTCTTCCGCGACGTCGGGATCGCTGCCGTCGGCATCATCGCGGTCGGAATCGTCGGCGACGATGCCCAGCTGGACCGTCGGGGCGTCCAGCGCGGCCATCACATCGGTCGACTCACCGTCGAACTCGACCGGATCGACGAGGACCGAATCCTCGTCCCCCCGGCGATCGTGCGGGATGTCGAGGCTGTTCGCACCGGTGATCGGTCCGGTCGAGCGCTGCGGCGCCGGATTGCGTCCACGGCTGCGCGAAGCGGGCCGCGAGGCACCGGGCCGGCGGTCGCGCGACGACCGCGCCTGCCGCGCTCGCCCCGCACGCTCGTGCCTGCGCTCTGCCATACCTTCTAGCTAATCACGCCGGCGGCGCGAAACGCGGGAAGGCGAGGTCGCCGGCATACCGTGCCGCATCCCCCAGCCCCTCCTCGATGCGCAGCAGCTGGTTGTACTTGGCGACGCGCTCGCTGCGCGCCGGCGCACCGGTCTTGATCTGGCCGCAGCTGCACGCGACGGCGAGGTCGGCGATGGTGGTGTCCTCGGTCTCGCCGGATCGGTGGCTCATCATCGTCTTGTAGCCATTGTTGTGGGCCAAGGCCACGGCGTCGAGCGTCTCGGTCAACGTGCCGATCTGGTTGACCTTCACCAGCAGCGCGTTGGCGGCGCCCTCGACGATGCCGCGCTCGAGGCGTTCCGGGTTGGTGACGAACAGGTCGTCGCCGACCAGCTGCACCTTGTCTCCGATGGCCTCGGTCAGCGCGACCCAGCCCGCCCAGTCGTCCTCGGACAGCGGGTCCTCGATGGACACCAGCGGGAACTCGTCGACGAGCTTGGCGTAGAACTCGGCCATCTGCTCGGCGGTGCGGTTGGCGCCCTCGAAGGCATAGCCCGAGCCGGTCGAGTAGAACTCGGTCGCGGCGACGTCGAGCGCCAGCACGACGTCGGAGCCGAACTTCAGGCCGGCGCCGGTGATGGCCTCCTCGATGATGCCCAGGGCTTCCTGCGTGCCGGCGACGTTGGGGGCGAAGCCGCCCTCGTCCCCGAGACCGGTGGACAGCCCCTTGCCCTTGAGCACCGACTTGAGCGAGTGGTACACCTCGGCACCCCAGCGCAGTGACTCGGCGAAGGTGGGGGCACCGATCGGCGCGATCATGAATTCCTGCACGTCGACGCCGGAATCCGCGTGCGCGCCGCCGTTGATGATGTTCATCATCGGCACCGGCAGGATATGCGCGTTGGGGCCGCCGATGTAGCGGTAGAGCGGGAGGCCGGCCGATTCGGCCGCGGCCTTGGCGACGGCGAGCGAGACACCGAGCAGCGCGTTGGCGCCGAGGCGGGACTTGTCCGGGGTGCCGTCGAGGTCGAGCAGGGCCTGGTCGACGAGGCGCTGGTCGTCGGCCTCGTAGCCGATGATCTCCTCGGCGATGTCGGTGAGCACGGCCTTGACCGCCTTCTCGACACCCTTGCCGCCGTAGCGGGAGCCGCCGTCGCGCAGCTCGACCGCCTCGTGCTCGCCGGTCGACGCGCCCGAGGGCACCGCGGCCCGGGCCAGCGTGCCGTCCTCCAGGGCCACTTCCACCTCGACGGTCGGATTGCCCCGCGAGTCGAGAATCTCGCGCGCGCCCACCTGCTCGATCATTGCCACGGTGTCTACCCCTTTTAGGTCGCTGATGCGTCTTCCCGCCGATACGGCGATCAAACCCAGGGTAATACCGACCCCCGCGGCCCGTGAGGCCAGTACCGCTCAGTAGCGGCGGTTGACCGAATACGCGTTGGCCCGGTCGGCGACCCGCTGCGCGTATGGCCGCGACTGGTTGTAGACCATGAGCGCCTTCAGCCACCCCTTGGCCGTGGTCATGTCGCCACCGGAGGCGACGCAGAGGTAGCGGGCCGCCGACAGCGCCGCGTCGTCCATATTGTCCGGGTCGGCCCGGCCGTCACCGTTGGCGTCGACGCCGAAACGCTGCCAGGTCTCCGGCAGGAATTGGAAGGGCCCCTCGGCGCGCACATAGTTCGGGCTGCCGTCGGCACGGGTGGGATGCTCCTGATCGACCATCCGCATGTTGCCGTTCTTGCCGTTGAGTTCGGGGCCGCGGATGGGCGGGCTGGTGTCCCCGTTGGGTGCCACGCTCGCACCGTCGTGGCGACCGTGCTTGCTCTCCGTGCCGGCGATGCCCGCCAAGGTGGTCCAGCCGATGCCGCACTCGGGGTGCTGCTGGCGCTGGATCTCCGCGGCGTTGCCGTAGGCCTCGAGGGCGTAGACCCCGATGCCGGTCGCGTTGGAGATGGGTCGGGCCCAGTTCGCGAGGGTGTCCGCGGTACGGCCCGGTGCGTGGATGTCGATGTAGGGCACCGGCGCGCCCACACCGGGTGGCACGCCCTGCGGGATCCCCGCCCGATTGCTCGAGGGCAGGCTGATACAGCCCGCGCCCATCGCCGCGATCGCGGTCAATGCGAGCACGAGCGTCACCAAGCGCACGGCGCGCGCGGTCCTGCCCATGAATCCCCTAAAGAAAAGTTTCGGTCGATTGTTCCACATATTCGGACAATCCGAGGCAGTCGCGCCACCCGTCACAGGTGGCCGCCACAAGCGATCTGCGATACATTCCTTCGGTTAGCCTCACCTGATCAACGATCCGGTCGTCGCGCCCAAGGAGAATCACCGATGCATTCGCTCGTTCTGGCCGAGCCGGCGACGTCGGTCGTCACCCAACTCACCGGCAGTGGGGTGATCGGCCTGCGCGAGGGTCTGGAGACCGGGATCGTCGTCATGATCCTCGTGGCCTTCCTGGTGAAATCGGATCGTCGCGATTCCCTGAAGTACGTATGGCTCGGCGTCGGCGCAGCCCTGACACTGCTGGTCGCGGTCTTCCTCGGCATCCAATTCGGCACGTCGACGATCGACTCGAAGTACGCCGAGCTCGTCGCCGGTATCGCCTCGTTGTTCGCGGTCGTGATCGTCACGTACATGCTGCTGTGGATGAGCAAGGCCTCGGCACACCTATCCGGCGACCTCAAGGCCGGGATGGCCGACGCCCTGGTGGCCGGACCGCTGGCCGTCTTCGTGTTGGCCTTCCTCGCCGTCGGCCGCGAGGGACTCGAAACCGCGCTGCTCATGGCGGGGTATGCCGAGAGCGTGGCCGGCGGCACGATCCCGCTCCTCGGCCTGCTGCTGGGCATCGCCGTGGCCGTCGCCATCACCGTCGGCCTCTACTACGGCGCCGTGCGGATCAACTTCAAGGTGTTCTTCACCCTCACCGGCACCTTCCTGGTCTTCGTCGCGGCGGGCATCCTCGCCTACGGCGTCGGAGCGCTGGAAAGCTACGGCTGGCTCGACGCGATCCCCGGGCACGGCCACTTCGCCTTCCAGCTCACCGGCTTCCACAAGGACACCTGGTACGGATCCATCCTCGCCGGCGTCTTCAACTTCCGCCCCGACCCCACCTGGCTGCAGGTCGTGGCGTGGGCGGCCTACATCGCCATCGTGCTGCCCATCTTCCTGCGCCGCCAGCTGCGCGGCGCCAAGAAGCCGGCAGCGACAGACCACACCACCGCCAGCGAGGCACTCACCACCGAAGGGAACAACAATGACTGACCGACACCACCGCGGCACCACCCGCGTCCTGGCGCTCGGCGCCGCCGCCGCGGTCGCGCCGCTCGCCCTGGGCGCCTGCGTCGCCAAGGACTCCGGTGCCGCGACGCTGAACGTCACGTCGAGCGACTCGGCATGCGACTTCGACACGACGACGGCGCAGACCGGCACCGTGGCGTTCAAGATCAAGAACACCGGTTCCAAGGTGACCGAGTTCTACGTCTACGACGGTTCGCGCGTGCTCGGCGAGGTCGAGAACATCGCCCCCGGCCTGAGCGGCAAACTGACCGTCGACCTGGTGAAGCCGGGCACCTACGCGGTCGCCTGCAAGCCCGGCATGGTCGGCACCGGTATCCGCAAGGACATCACGGTCACCGGCGAGGAGAAGAAGGGCAGCGAGGCGCCGGCCGACGTCGAGCAGGCCAAGAAGCGCTACCTCGACTCGGTGCGCATCGAGGTCGGCAACCTGGAGAGCGCCACCGCCGACTTCGTCGACGCGCTCAAGCGCGGCGACCTCGAAGCGGCCCGCGCCAAGTTCGGTCCCACCCGCTCCTTCTACGAGCGCATCGAGCCGGTGGCCGAATCCTTCAGCGACCTCGACCCCAAGATCGACATGCGCTGGGACGACACCGGCGACGGCCAGGAGGACTTCACCGGCTTCCACCGCATCGAGCGCTTCCTCTGGAAGCCGACGCCCGACGAGATCGGCGACGCCGAGGGCAAGGTCGCACCGGCCGACGCGGAGGACGCCAAGAAGGCCGACACCCCGGCCGCCATCTCCGCCATCGCCGACAAGCTGCTCGCCGACGTGCGCGCACTGAAGGCCGAGGTCGACAAGCCGGACTTCAAGTTCGACACCCAGCTCTTCGTCAACGGCCCCAAGGCCCTGATCGACGAGATCGCCAAGACGAAGGTCCACGGCGAAGAGGACCGCTACTCCCACACCGACCTCTGGGACTTCGCGGCCAACGTCGAGGGCAGCCAGCGCCTGATCGGCGAACTCCAGCCGATCATCGAGAAGCGCGACGCGAACCTGATGAAGGAGATCACCGCACAGTTCGACACCATCAACGCCGCCATCGACAAGCTGCGCGACGGATCGGGCTACCTCTCCTACGACAAGGTCGACGAGGCCACCCGCAAGGATCTCTCGACGAAGATCGACGCGCTCTCGGCCACCCTCTCCAAGGTGCCGGCCGTCGTCCTGGGGCACTGACCCGGACGCGGTAACCGCCGCTGAGAACCGCCTACGGGGCCTACGTCCCCGAGGGCGGTTCTCAGCGTTCCCTAAGCGCAGGATTGGGTAGGCTGTGCTAATGGATATTTCGCGTCGACGGGCGCTGGGCGCCGGTGCCGCCGCGGCGGCCGCCATCGGCGGGGTCGCGGTGGCCGGCGGGGCGGTCGGACGGGCCACCGCCCCGACTGCCGCGGATCGCTCGGGCATCGTCGGGTTCCGCGGCGCGCGCCAGGCCGGAATCGTCACCCCGGCCCAGGACCGGTTGCATTTCGTCGCCTTCGACGTCGTGACCGAGGACAAGGCCAAGCTCGTCGACCTGCTCAAACGGTGGACCGCCGCGGCCGAGCGGATGACGCGCGGCGAGGAGACCGAGCACAACGGCGCCGTCGGCGGCGACGAGTACGCGCCGCCCGCCGACACCGGCGAGGCCCTCGGATTGGCCCCGGCCAACCTCA
Organism: Gordonia sp. X0973; assembly: GCF_013348785.1. Lineage (NCBI taxonomy): Bacteria > Bacillati > Actinomycetota > Actinomycetes > Mycobacteriales > Gordoniaceae > Gordonia > Gordonia sp. X0973. The sequence continues at coordinate 922,300 of NZ_CP054691.1, read as the reverse complement.
CCCTGACCATCGGCTTCGGCCCCGGCCTGTTCGGCCCCAGCGCCGCCAAACCCGACCGGCGTGACCGCTTCGGGCTCGCCGCCCGACGACCCGCCGCGTTGGTCGACCTGCCCGCCTTCCCCAAGGAGCGCCTGGACCCGAATCGGTCCTACGGCGACATCTGCATCCAAGCCTGCGCCGACGACCCGCAGGTCGCCGTCCACGCGGTGCGCAACCTGGCCCGGATGGGTTTCGGCATCGTCGCGGTGCGCTGGTCGCAGCTCGGGTTCGGCCGCACCTCGGCGACGACCCGCGCACAGGACACCCCGCGCAACCTCTTCGGGTTCAAGGACGGCACGGCGAACGTGCGCGCCGAGGACGAGAAACTGCTGACCGACTGGGTGTGGACCGACGGCAAGGACAATCCGGGCGGCGCCGACTGGATGACCGGCGGCACCTATCTGGTGACCCGCCGGATCCGGATGGACATCGAGCCGTGGGACCGGTCCAGCCTGCTCGAACAGGAGCAGATCATCGGCCGCGAGAAGGGATCGGGCGCCCCCCTCGGGCAGGATGTCGAGTTCGACGACCCCGATTTCCAGATCACGGCGAACGGTTCGCCGATGATCCCGATGGACGCCCACGTGCGCCTGGCCCACCCCGACTTCAACAACGGGGTGCGGCTGCTGCGCCGCGGCTACAACTTCACCGACGGCTCCGACGGATTCGGACACCTCGACGCGGGGCTGTTCTTCATCGCGTTCTGCCGCGACCCGGGCAAACAGTTCGTGCCGATGCAGCGCAAGCTCATGCTCGACGACGCGCTCACCGAATACCTGATCCCCAACGGTTCGGCGGTATTCGCCTGCCCACCCGGCCTCGGCGACGGCCAGTGGTGGGGCCAACGGCTCTTCGAAGGCTGATCCCGCCGCTGACCTCCGTCGGGTCTAGAGGCTCGGCCCCTCGGTCCGCGGGGTCGACCGGGTACGCCCCTCCTCGGTGGTGAAGAGAACGGTGCCGGCCGGGTCGCGTTCGACGGGGGGCGCCGACCGTCGACCGGTGAGGTCGTCGGCGTTCGTCGGACGCGGAACCGTCGTCGTCACCTCCTCCTCCGATTCCCGAATCCGGTAGGGCGCCTTGGCTTCCGCCGCGCGCTCGGCCTCCTCCGCGGCGGCTTGCGCGGTGGCGGCGGCCGCGGCGGCCGCCCGGACGTCGTCGGAGTCCACGATCTGGGCGATCCGGTCGGGCTGGATCACCGTGGGGAACTGCGTGATCGGCGGGTCCAGGTCCGCCGACGGGTCGAAGTCGATGACCAGCGGACCCGATCCGGGTTCGACGTACTCGGGTTCCGGCGGGTAGTAGGCCGACGCGGGAGCAGGTGCGGGCGCCGGCGGCTGAGGCGTAGGCGGCTGGGGCTCGGGCGCGGGCACCGGGGTGGGCGGCTGCGCCTGCAGCACGGACGGCACGGTCGGCGCATCCGGCGCCGGCGGGAACTCCTCGGCCTGGACGTAGGCCGCCGGGGCGTCCTCGATCCCCTCGGTGTGCACGGAGCCGGAGTCGTCGGCTTCCCAGGAATCGGTGGCGGGCTCCTCGACCGGGGCGCCGACATTCGGCTCCATCACGCCGAGGTAGTGGAGCCAGAGCTCGGGGGTGTTGAGGGCGACCCCGTCGCGCGCGGCGCCGCGCTCCGCCTCGTGGACGAGATCGATGAGGTCCAGCGCGCGTTGCCGTGTCGCGTCCTCCGTCGAGTCCCCACCCGCCGCGACGGTGATCCGGACGAGGGCCGGATCGACCTGCGAGAGCGGGAATCCGACGTCGGACAGCCGTTCCAGAATCTTCTGGACCAGCAACAACGCCGGGGCCGTCGTCACGATCCCGTCGAGGACCGATCCGCTCGCGCGCTCGGCGGCCTTGGCCGTCTCCCAGTCCTCGATCTGCCGCTGCAGATCGCTGTGCTCCCCCGACAGCACGCCGGGGGTGCGCCGGGTGACCTTGTCGATGAAGGCCTGCGCGACGTCGTCGATGTCGAACGGGTTCTCCGTGTCGTCGGCGGCGATCCGGGCGTGGAACAGGACCTGCAGGAGCAGGTCGCCCAGCTCGTCGCGGACGTCGGTGTGCGTGCCGACGTCGATGGCGTCGAGCAGTTCGTAGACCTCTTCGAGCACGAAGCGGCGCAGCGAGTCGTGGGTCTGCCTGCTCTCCCACGGCCCGGTGGTGCGCAGATGATCCATCAGGTCGACCGCGTCGAGCAGCGTCTCACCGGTGCGGCGCTCGGGCGCCTCGGGCACGGGCGGTGTGGGGACCGGCGTGGACAGGACGACCTCGCCCCGATCGACCCGCGCCCGCACGAACGGGTGGTCGCCGTCGGTGCTGATGAGCACCGTCACCGGATCGCCGTCGTCACCCTCGGCGACCGACGCGTGCGGCAGCGCCCACAGCACCGACGCCGCCACGTCCTCGGTCACCTGCACGGGACCGTTGACCAATTTGGCAGCGGCGAACGGCAGCAGATCCTGGTTCTGCGGGTCCAACAGGACGACGGTCATGGCCTCCCCAATTCATCGATTATGAACATTCCACACCACGCGGGGGCGATTCGTCTTGTCCGGCGCCTATTCGTTACCGCCGAGTTGGCGCAGCACGGTGCCCAGATGATCGATGAGCGGCTCGTCGCGCAACGGTGCCGACCCCATGCCCCCGGACTTCGGCAGCGGCACCGCGACGGTCGAGGTCGTCGGCCGGTAGGTCGCCGACGGGTAGAGCCGTTTGAGCCGCACCTGACGGCTGTCGGGCAGCGTCAGCGGCGAGATCCGCACCTGGGAACCGGCCGCCGCGATCTCGGTGACGCCCAGCGCGCGGGCCGCTATCCGCAACCGCGCGATGGCGGCGAGGCGCTGGGTCTCCACCGGCGGGGTGCCGTATCGGTCGGTCAGCTCGGTGAGAACCGCGGCCACCTCGTCGTCGCTGGCCGCCGCCGCGAGCTTGCGATAGGCCTCCAGCCGCAGCCGGTCGGCGTCGACGTATTCGGTCGGGATATGCGCGTCGACGGGGAGGTCGATGCGCACCTCGGTGGACTCCTCGGCGATGACGGGCTGCCCGTCGGCGGCGGCGCGGTAGGCCTGCACCGCCTCCCCGACCAGGCGCACGTACAGGTCGAATCCGACGCCGGCGACATGGCCGGACTGCTCGGCGCCCAGGACGTTTCCGGCGCCGCGCAGCTCGAGGTCCTTGAGCGCGACGGCCATCCCGGCGCCGAGCTCGTTGTTCTGCGCGATCGTCGCCAGCCGGTCGTAGGCCGTCTCGGTCAGCGGGCGGTCGGGGCTGTAGAAGAGGTAGGCGTAGCCGCGCTCGCGGCTGCGGCCGACGCGACCGCGCAGCTGGTGCAGCTGCGAGAGGCCGAAGTTCTCGGCGCGGTCGACGATCAGCGTGTTGGCGTTGGCGATGTCCAGCCCGGTCTCGATGATCGTGGTGCAGACCAGGATGTCGTATTCGCGGTTCCAGAAGCCGGTGACCGTCGACTCGAGCTGATCCTCGTTCATCTGGCCGTGGGCGACCGCGATGCGCGCCTCGGGGACGAGCTGCGCGATCTCGCGAGCCGTCTTGTCGATCGAGGACACCCGGTTGTGGACGTAGAAGACCTGCCCGTCGCGCAACAGCTCGCGGCGGATCGCGGCGGCGACCTGCTTGCTGGAGAAGGCCCCGACATAGGTGAGCACCGGGTGGCGCTCCTCGGGCGGGGTGAGGATCGTCGACATCTCCCGGATCCCGGCCATCGACATCTCCAGGGTGCGCGGGATGGGCGTCGCCGACATGGTCAGCACGTCGACGTGGGTGCGCAACGATTTGATGTGTTCCTTGTGCTCGACGCCGAAGCGCTGCTCCTCGTCGACGACGACGAGCCCGAGGTCCTTCCAGCGCACGCCGGTCTGCAACAGCCGGTGGGTGCCGATCACCACGTCGACGGTCCCGTCGGCCATCTGCTCGATGGTCTCGCGCGCCTGCGCCGGGTCGGTGAAGCGGCTCAGCCCGCGCACGGTGACCGGGAAGCCGGACATCCGCTCGGCAAAGGTCTGCAAATGCTGCTGCGCGAGGATCGTCGTCGGCACGAGTACCGCGACCTGTTTGCCGTCCTGCACGGCCTTGAACGCGGCGCGCACCGCGATCTCGGTCTTGCCGTAGCCGACGTCGCCGACGATGACGCGGTCCATCGGAACCGGCCGCTCCATGTCGGACTTCACCTCGGCGATGACCGTCAACTGGTCCTGCGTCTCGGTGAAGTCGAAGGCGTCCTCCATCTCCCGCTGCCACGGGGTGTCGGCGGCGAAGGCGTGACCGGGCGCGGCATGGCGGGCGGCGTAGAGCTGTACGAGTTCCCCGGCGATCTCGCGAACCGCCTTGCGCGCCTTACGTTTCGTGTTCTGCCAATCCGAGCCGCCCAGCTTCGACAGGGCGGGCTGCTCGCCGCCGACGTAGCGCGAGAGCTGGTCCAGCGAATCCATCGGCACGTAGAGCCGGTCGCCGGGCTGGCCCCGCTTGCCCGGCGCGTACTCGATGACGAGATATTCGCGACGCGCCCCGGAGACCGTGCGCTCGATCATCTCGACGAAGCGGCCGATGCCGTGCTGGTCGTGGACCACCATGTCGCCCGCGGTCAGCGCGAGCGGGTCCACCTGGTTGCGTCGCTTGGCGCCGAGCTTGCGGCCGTCGCGCGTCCCCACCACCCGCGAGCCGGACAGTTCGGCCTCGGTGACGACGACCATCCTCGCCCCGTTCGCGATGATCCCGTGCCGCAGCGTGCCGTGGTAGATCGTCACCGCGTCGGTGCTGGGTTCCGCGCCGTCGTCGGCCATCACCGACGGGACCTCGGCGTCGGCCAACCGTTCGGCGACCCGGGCCGCGGTCCCCTTGCCCGCGACGACGATCGCCGCCCGCCCGCCGCCGACGACGTGGGCGCGCAGCTGCGCGAATGTCGCGACGATCTCGTCGTCGTGGCCGCGGGGTGCGGGACCGGGGGCGAGGGTGAGCGCGACCTCGTCCTGCTCGCCGGTGCTCAGCGGGCTCAGCGTCCACCAGCGACGTCCGGCGGCCATCGCAGCGGTCGCCACGTCGTCGATGGGCCGATAGGCACTGGCCGCGAAGTCGTCGGCCAGGGCGTTGCCCGCAGAGAGAGGTGCGTCGGCCCCCATCCCGGCGGCGGTCCATGCCGCTTCCAGGAATTCCTTGCCGGTGGCCGCGAGGTCGCGGGCACGGGTCCGGATCTTCTCCGGGTCGAGCAGCAGGACCAGCGGATTGCCCGGCAGGGCGTCGGTCAGCAGTTCCATCTCGCCGTCGACGAGGAGCGGGATCAGCGCCTCCATGCCCTCGACGGGGATGCCCTCGGCGAGCTTGGTGAGCATCGACGACAGGTCGCTGCCCTCGCCCTGTTCGGCGAGGAGTTCGGCGGCGCGCTCGCGGACCTTCGCGGTCAGCAGCAGTTCGCGGCCGGCATGGATGAGGACCGGTCCGGGATCGATCTCCGGGTGGGTGCGCTGGTCGGCGACGGAGAAGGCGCGGACGTCGGTGATCTCGTCGCCGAAGAACTCGACGCGCACACCGTGCTCGGCCGTCGTCGGGAAGACGTCGAGGATTCCGCCGCGGACCGCGAACTCGCCGCGGCGGCCGACCAGGTCGACGCGTTCGTAGGCCATTTCGACGAGGTCGGCGAGCAGTCCGTCGAAGTCGACCTCCTCGCCCTCGCGCAACGTGATCGCGCGCAGTTTCCCGAGGCCCGGGGCCATCGGCTGGACCACCGATCGGACGGTCGTGACGACCACCCGTAGCGTCTGGTCGTCGGGGTCGGCGAGGCGGTGCAGAACCGAGAGCCGCTGGCCCACGGTGTCGGCGCTGGGCGACAGTTTCTCGTGCGGCAGGGTCTCCCACGACGGGAAGAGGGCCACCGCGTCGGGCGAGTCGAGGAGTTCGGCGAGTTCGGCGGTGAGGTCTTGGGCCTCACGGCCGTTCGCCGAGACGACGAGGACCGGCTCGGTGCTGGAGCGCGCCAGCGCGGCCACGGCGAATGGGCGCGCCGCGTCGGGCGCGGTGATCTGCAGGCGGGGGGAATCCAGGCGCGACGTCAGGCCGGCGAAGGTGTCGTCGGCGCACACGGCTGCGGCCAAGCCGCGCAGGACGGGGACGGCTGGATCAGGGGTGGATGCCACTTGTGACAGTTTAGGGACCGGAGGCGACCACCGGCGCGGCGGCTGCCAGGGTCCGGACCCGGTGCCCTCCGATCAGCTCAGCGCACGGAGAACGACGCCCAGCCGGGCAACTGCCACGGTCCGCCGCGGTTGACGATGTTGATGCTGCCGCTGATCGCGCCCGTGCCGGTATGCAGTTTCACCCGCCGCGAACCCGACCACGGTCCGAGACACGGGCGCACCATCGCCGACCCGGCCCGGCCGGTGTTGGCATTGCGGTAGTCGAAGCGGACGAAGGAGTCGTCGATGGCCGGGTTGCCGCACCTGTTGCCCGCGGGAGCGCTGAACCACACGACGCCCCGCGAGGCGGTGTCGATCCGGATGGTGGCCGAGTAGATCCCGAAGTCGGTGATCCCGTTGGCGACGATGCCGTTTGCGGCGGTCTGTTGCACGGGGATCGGAGCGGCATGTGCGGCTCCCGCGAGGATCGTCGGGACGGCGACGGCGGCCGCGGCGACTACTGGCACGGAAGCAAAATTGGTGCGCATCGGACAAACCTACGCCGAGTGGGCACCCAAATAGTGCCGAGTGGGCACCACATTCGTGCCGAGTGGGCACCCAGATCATGCCCAGTGGGCACCACATTGACGCCGAGTGGGCACTAGCCAGCCAGGCTGAGTTGCATCAACGCCACGTCGACCCAGCGATCCATCTTGAATCCGACGCGACGAAGGACCCCGGCCTCGATGAAGCCGAACCGCCGGTGCAGTGCCATCGAACCGTCGCCGGGTAGAGCGATCAGCGCGATTATCTCGCGGACGTCGGTGTCGCGCGCGGCGTCGAGCATCGCCGTCAGCAACGCACGACCCACCCCGCGGCCCTCCATGCCGGGCGTCACGTAGACGGTGTGCTCGCACGTGTGCGCATAGGCGGCGCGCGGCCGGAACTCCGCGAGATACGAGAAGCCGATCACGTCGTCGGATTCATCGAGCGCGACGACGAACGGCCGACCAGCCTCGATGATCGCCCGCCGCTTCTCGACCCACTCCGCTTCCGTCGGCGCGACGGTGTCGAACGTCGCCACCGAGTTCGCGACGTAGTGCTCGTAAATGGTGGCAATGGCCGCGCAGTCCTGCTCCGCGGCCGGACGGACGGCGGGCTGCGGCGAGGTCGGCATAGCCATCACGATCTCACCCAGACGTGCTTCGAGGGAATCCGGGCGCACTCGCAGAATTTTATTCAACCAAACGGTTGACAACACGCTCGCGCGGTGAGATGGTTATTCAACCATCAAGTTGAGAAAGGATGGACATGGCCGACCAACTATCCCTCGTCTTCTCGGCACTCGCCGACCCGACGCGACGCGACATCGTCGCCCGACTCACCGAGGGTGACGCCACGGTCGGCGAGATCGCCGAACCCTACGACGTGAGCATGCAGGCGATCTCCAAGCACCTCAAGGTGCTCGGCGACGCCGGGCTGGTCTCCCGGGGCCGCGCAGCCCAAACCCGACCCGTCCACCTGGAAGCGGAGGTCTTCGATCTCATGACCGCGTGGATCGAAAGGTATCGGCAGCAGGCAGAGGAGCGCTACCAGCGCCTCGACGCCGTGCTCGCCGCCATGAACGACGACCAGCAAGAACCCAACGAAGGAGCAGCATCATGAGCACGACGACGCACCCCGAAGCCACCATCGAGGCCCACCCGACCCTGCCGATCATCACGATCACCCGCGAGTTCGCGGCCACCCCGGCGCAGGTCCTGAAGGCGCATACCGACCCCGACCTGTACGCACAGTGGGTCGGCCCCAACGGCATCACCACCCGGATCGACCACTGGGATGCGCGCCGCGGCGGCAGCTGGCGCTTCTCCAACGTCGTCGCCGAGGGCAGCGGCGAGCAGGAGTACCACTTCTACGGTTCCTTCCACGACATCACCGAGAACAAGATCGTCCAGACCTTCACCTGGGAGGACGACCCGGACGGCGTCTCCCTGGAGACCCTGACGGTCGAGGATCTCGGCAACGGTCGCACGCGGCTGACCGCGCAGTCCCTCGTCGAGAGCATCGAGTCGCGCGACGCCTGGTTGCGCAGCGGAATGGAGACCGGCGTGAACGACGGCTACGCCAAGCTCGACGACCTGCTCGTCGAAGGAGCCCTCTGATGGCACTGCCCGCCAAACCCTCCGACCGTCACCGCTCGGTGGCCAATACCTTCGCCGACCGGGTGGCCGGAGTGGCCGATTGGTCCGCCCCGGCGCCGGTCCCGGACTGGACCGCCCGCGACGTCGTCGGCCACCTCGTCACCTGGTTCCCGGAGTTCCTGGCCGCCGGCGGTATGCAGCTGCCGCAGGGACCGAGCGTCGCCGACGACCCGGCGGGCGCGTGGCGCCATCAGACCGAGAGGGTGCAGGCCCTGCTCGACGGACCGTCGGCGGCCGAGGACTTCACCCACCCGCACCTGGGCACGATGCCGCTGCGCGATGCGATCGACCGGTTCTACACCTCGGACGTGTTCATGCACACGTGGGACCTGGCCCGCGCGACCGGTCAGGACGACCGTCTCGACGAGGACACCTGCGCCATGATGGTGACCGGCATGAAGCCGATGGAGGACATGCTGCGCTCATCCGGGCAGTACGGCCCGGCGGTCGCCGTCCCCGACGACGCCCCCGCCACGGATCAGCTGATGGGCTTCATCGGCCGCGACCCGGACTGGCGCCCCTGAGCGCGGACGCCGACAGCTAGTAGAGCGCGGCGAGGTTCTTTCCGTCGACGACGCGTGTGCGCACGCGTTGTCCGAGCGGTTCCCCGGTGGCGAGGATCTCGGCGAGCTTCTCGTCGTCGGGATCGGCTTGGGCGAAGAAGCGTGTACCGGAAGCGTTGCGGCACACCAGGACTCCCATTTCGGCACCGCCGAACGGGACGATGGTGAACGTCTCCACAACGGATTCCCCGTCGTATTCGTCGACCGTCTCGACGCACGGCACCGCGTCGAGCGCGGGTTGCGGATCGACGCCGGGCTGCCATGCCCGGGGCGTCGTCGAATAGATCCCGACGGCGTACTTGGAGATGATCCCGCCGTTCGCAGCGACCAATGCGCGGCTGCCCGGCCTGGTGCGCACGCGATCGACGGCCTCGGCGATCGCATGCATCGAATAGTTGTTGCCCGCGCCGCCGAAGTACGGCAGGCCGCCGGTCAGCGTCAGTCCGCGCGGATCGTCGGAGGCGAGGCCCAGCGCGTCAGTCGCGGCGAACACCGCGACGGGGAAGCAGCTGTAGATGTCGAGGAAGTCGATCGCGTCGATGCCGACGCCCGCCGACTCCAGCGCACCGTTGAGGGCCGCGGCCGCCGTCGGCGACTCCCCCATCTCCGGGCGCTCGATCATGCGCGGCGCACGCGCCTTGGCGTAGCCGTGCAGGAAGACCCACCGTCGCGGATCGACGCCCAGTTCCCGCGCCCGCCCCAGCGACATGAGCAGCACCGCGGCACCCTGGTTCACCTGGTCGCGCGCGACGAGGAAACGTGGCAGCGGATCGGCGACCATCCGGTTCTTGGCGGTCACCTCGACGAGTTCGGCCGCCGATCGTCGCACCGGTGCGGCGGAATGCGGGTTCGACGCCGCGACCTCGGTGAGTGGCGCGAACAGCTCGCCCATCGTCGCGGCATACTCTTCGCGCGACAATTCGACGCGGGCCCGGCGGGCATGTTCCAACAGTGCGTACTGCGAGGGCGGGCCGATGATGCCGTAGCGGACCTGGCTGGGCGTGATCATGTCCTCGATCTCGTAGCCGCGGTCCTCGAGCTGTCCGCCGCGGGCCTCGGTGAAATCGGGGGCGTCGTCCCGACCGGCGAAGTGCCGCGTCGTCGACATCGCCTCCGACCCGACGAGCAGCGCCGTCTCGATCTCACCCGCCGCGATCAACGCGCCGAACTCGGCGACGAGCCGTTGCGGGCTGTCGCCGCCGACCACGTCGTACACGGCGCGCGCGGGATCCACCCCCACCCGGTCGGCCACCGAGCGCGGATAGTTGTCGGATCGGCCGAGCGGCGCGACCGCCCGGGCGTGCGACACCTCGAACTGCCGCACCCCGACGATCACGTCGAGGTCGGCGACGGCCGTCGGCGCGAGCCCCGCGTCGGCGATGGCGGCCAACGCGGCTTGCGCTCCGAGGTCGACAGCGGAGAGCGCGCGATAGCCGGGATCGTCGAGGCGCTCGGAGAACTGCCCGACGCCCACCAGGACCGGCGTCGTGGGATCCAACGCCGCGTCATCGATATGGGTCATTTCCGCTTTGCTCGTTTCGGGTTGACGGTGCGCTGGACGGGTTCGACGTAGTCGGCGGTCACCAGCTGCGGGTCGGGGTCGAGGCGGGTCAGACCGTTCCAGCACAGGTTCACCAGGTGGGCGGCCACGACCTCCTTCGGCGGTTCGCGCACGTCGAGCCACCACTGGGCAGTCATCGACACCATCCCGACGAGGGCCTGGGCGTAGAGCGCGGCAAGTTTGCGGTCGAATCCGCGCCGCTCGAAATCCTCGCCCAGGATGTGCTCGACCTGCGTCACCGCGTCGTTGAGCAGACTCGAGTAGGTGGTGCTCTCCCCGTCGGCGGCACCGCCCCCGCGAACGAGGATGCGGAACCCGTCGGGCCGCTCCTCCATGTAGGTCAGGAGCGCGAGCGCGACCTGCTGCACCCGGTAGCGCGAACGAGTCGTCGACAGCGACGACGTGATCATCTCCAGCAGCGCTTCCATCTCCCGGTCGACGACGACCGCGTACAGCCCTTCCTTCCCGCCGAAGTGCTCGTACACGACGGGTTTGGAGACGTTGGCGCGCTGGGCGATCTCCTCGATCGACGTCGCGTCGAATCCGCGCTCGGCGAACAGTCCGCGCGCCACCTCGATGAGTTGGGCACGACGCTGTGTGCCCGACATCCGGGTACGCGGTGTTGCCATATCAAGCACCCTAACCCGGTGCGGCCTTCCGACTACGCCGAGATCCACTGTCGCCATAGCGCAGCAGAACTCGGCACAAGCGTGGACTCCGGTACCTCAGCCCTTGGCGATCAGACGTACCGGCAGCGCTCCGCTGGTGAGATCTGCCGCCAACTTGCGCGCCTGCGCCTGCGTGAATCCTCCGGCTCCGCCGTCGATCTCCGTGTCGGAGTGGATGGGGCCGCGGAGAACCGGGGCACTGATCACCACGGAGTCGAGGACGATCCCCACCCTGCTTCCGACATGACTCGCGGTGTAGTCGGACCACCTAGCCTGCGCCTCATCTTCGAATCCCACGGTGACCGTCCAGGTCCGCTCGCCTTGCTGGGCATAGGCACGGCTGACGTGTGAACCATCGATGATCGCCACGCCGAGGGAATAGACCCATTGGCCATCTTGCGCGCAGGCGACCAGAAGCTCGTTCGGGTTGTCGCGCACGTGAGTTGCCGTGTCATCGCACTTGAGTTGGCGCGCCCGCTTGGCCATCTCCTCGGGCGTCGTATCCGGGGTGGCTTGTCGCAGACCGGCGTCCAGACCAGACGCCGTCGCATTCACCGGCGATGTCGACAGCACCGGACGGAACTCGAGTTGCCCACCATTCGCGAGATCGACGATCTCCGCGCGCGACCCACTGGCCGCGCTGACCACCAGATCATCGCCGGAGACCTTGACCTTCGGCTTCTCCAGACCGCTACCCGCCAGGCGCTTGGTCAGGATCTGCGCGGCCCGCGCAAGCTTGTCGTCGCGCTCGGTTGGCGTGGCGAACTTCCCGTCGGGAGTGGTCAGCGAGGAAGCGGCGAACTCGACCTGGACGGCCGGCTTGGCGTCGCACCCAATCAGGAACGCGGTGGCCGCCAACAGTCCCGCGACGGCGAGACACACCTTGTTGATCATCATTGCTATCGCGATCCCCTCTCCACCTTATTCACCGCTTCGACGAACAGGCGAGAGAAGAGGTTCGGGTCAATTCTCTGCAGCGTCGTTGCACTGGTGACCTCCAGCTGCACCCCAACCTCTCCGACCTGCGCGAATCCCACAATCCGATACCCCATCGATCCACTGCTTGAGCGGTTGATCCACGAGGTGATCGTCACGGGAATGTCTGCGGGCAGACCTGCGGGTTTAATACTGCCCTCGTCGACTGGCCATTCTGCCGTCCCGGCCATCGGCCCCGTGGTCCACGTGCGCACACCCTGACAGAACCCCACGATGGACTTGAAGGTCGCCAGACTCTCCGGATCGTGGAACACCCGCTGGTTGTACCTCTCCAGGGTGTCCACCTCTGGCCGGTAGAACACCATGGCGGACTGCGGAAAAGTCAGCATCGTCTGCGTCCCACGGACCACCGCGTCGTGACATTCCTGCGGTGCGGACGGATCGGTTGTCTCCGCCGTCAATCGTTGCCGGAGCGAGAGGAACGGGTCAACGACGGCGGCCGCCCGATATCCCGATGGGAAGTCGGACGCCGTCAGAATCATCGCGCGGTCGCTATCGATCGTGTTCGGCGGGGGCGGCGGAGGACTCGACGTGCAACCAACTAGGAGTCCCGCACACAGACCGACGATCACCACGGCCCACCGGCGAAAGGCACCGGGCGTATTCACTGTTGGCGTCACCACCCGCTCACGCCCCCGGCAGAGGCGTTCCAGCACCGTAACGAGCTTTGAAGAAAGCCGTCTGGTCGGGGTCCATATGGTGCTCCGCCTGTATCGGGAACTTGATCCCGTTCACCTCTGCGACCGTCGACTGTTCGAGCGAGTAGTTGTATTTGTACTCGACACGCATGTATTGCTGTCCGTACATGGTCACCGATTCCATTTTGGTGGGGGTCGCGCTGTCCACGCGGAATCTGGCATATCGGTTGACTGAGAAGTCGATCGTGTTACTCTTCGGATCCTTTGGGTTGAAGACCGAAAAATGCTGGTCGGAGAATTCGCCCTGGTTCTGCGCAAACACATCAACCCATCGGCCGTATATCCCCTTGTCGGTGCGGCTGAAGTTGACGGTCTTGGAGTACTTCCGACCCAGGTCGGTCTGTGGGTTTGAGGCGTCGTCGTGCCAGCCTTTAGGCAACGTCATTGGAACATACCTGACCCCCGTCTCGGATGGGCTTGACGTCGGGTACAGCTTGCTGCTCTCGAAGGCGCTTCCGGGAAACCCCGGTAGTCGGTTCTCTGCCGGGGTTCCGCCAACAGATGGCTTGACGCTGTCCACCGGAATCTGGCCGGTCGCACCTTCGATGGCCACTGCCAAGTCACGGTCTGCTTGGTCTGCATCTTGCATCAACGTGTTGACCTCACGCTGATAGTTGTCGCGGATCGCAGCCCGATTCGAAGCGTTGAGACCCGCATCCGTCGACCCCAACTCGTCCCCGAGGGAGTTGGCCCGCGGATCGGTCACAGTTCCGGAACTCTCGTCGAGAACCATCCCATCGCCGTCAATCGACCGTTGCAACCGGTCGAGACGCGCCTTGAGGTCGGCGATCTCGGTAGCGGCCCGCTTCGCTACCGCACCTACCCTTGCGAGCTCGTTTCCGTGGTCGTCCAGATCCTTCCGGTGCCCCCGGCCGGCACGACTTGCGGCCCCGGCCGCGTTGCCAGACCACGACTCAAATACCTGAGGGTTATCCAGCGGCTGGCCGAACCATTGGCAGGTTCGCGCACTCGCGTCACAGAGGCCGAAAACGCGCTCGACCTCGTCGGTATCCCACTTGCGGATCTCACTCGGCAGCACGACTACGTATCCAGATTCAGCCGCGCAGTCTTGTCGGCCGCAGCCACGATGCCCGCGGAGTTCTGCTGATCGCGCGCGAGATAGCGTCCGCCAGCGTCCCGCATCGCATAGGCGTGGTCGTCGATGTTTCCGGCGATCGCCTTGGTGGCCTCGCGCCACGCCGACACCGTGTTTCCCATCGCCGCCCGGCTGGCTGGACCCCACGTCTCGCTTGCACTCTCCATCTTGGCGTGGTGAGAACTGAACTGCCCACGTGCCTCTTCGACATGCCCCTGCAACCGTCGCGCATAGCCGAATAGATCGTCCGGGTCGACCCTGAGTTCCTCGTTCGTCATCACCGTCGCCTACTGCCTCGTTGCTCCGCCGCCAGGACTCGAACCTGAAATGCCTGAACCAAAATCAGGAGTGTTGCCAATTACACCACGGCGGATTGCGGCGGACCGGTGGTGCCGCCGGGCAAATTCTGCCACAGCGCACCCCGACCGGTCGCCTGGGTTACTAGTCCTTGGGGCCGCCCGCCACGTAGATCACCTGGCCGGAGACGAAGCCGGCGCCCTCACTGGCGAAGAAGGACGCGGTGTGCGCGATGTCCTCGGGCACACCGACGCGCGCGACGGGGATCTGCGCGGCGCTGAACTTCTTGAACTCCTCGAAGTCGACGCCCATGCGCGCGGCGGTCGCCTGCGTCATCTCGGTCTCGATGAACCCGGGGGCGATGGCGTTGGCGGTGATGCCGAACTTGCCCAGCTCGATGGCCAGCGTCTTGGTGAAGCCCTGCATACCGGCCTTGGCGGCCGAGTAGTTCGCCTGGCCGCGGTTGCCCAGCGCCGAGGTGCTCGACAGGTTCACGATGCGGCCCCAGCCGGCGTCGACCATGTGCTTCTGGCAGGCGCGGCTCATCAGGAACGCGCCGCGCAGGTGCACGGCCATGACGGCGTCCCAGTCTTCGACGCTCATCTTGAACAGCATGTTGTCGCGGATGATGCCGGCGTTGTTGATGACGACGACGGGCGGGCCGAGTTCCTCGACGACCTTCTCCACGGCTGCCGCAACCGACTCCTCGTTCGAGACGTCGGCACCGACGGCGATGGCCTTCCCGCCGGCCGAGGTGATCGCGTCGACGGTCGCCTGGCAGGCCTCCGCGTCGAGGTCGAGCACGGCCACGGCGAGCCCGTCTGCGGCCAACCGCTTGGCCACCCCGGCGCCGATGCCGCGCGCGGCACCGGTGACGATCGCTACCTTCTGTCCACTCATCTTCAGTCGCTCCATCTGGTTGGGGAATCGCGAGGTGTTTCGGGGTTCGTGCGAACCTTCCGACCATCACGTTATCGGGTTGCGTAGGATTTGTTCGTCGTCGATTCCCTACTTTGAGGACGCTGATGTCGGAAACCGGCCAACGCGCGGTCATCGTGCTTGCCGCGGGCGCGGGCACCCGGATGAAGTCGAAGACGCCGAAGATCCTGCACAGCATCGGCGGCCGCACCCTCGTCGGGCACGCGCTCACCGGCGCCGCCGACCTCGAGCCCGACTATCTGATCGCCGTCGTGAGCCATGAGCGCGTGCGCGTCACCGCAGCCATCGGCGAGGTCGCGACGGGCCTGGACCGCGAGGTCCTCATCGCCGAACAGGAGGAGCCGCTGGGCACCGGCGACGCCGCCCGCGCCGGGTTGACCGCGCTCCCCGCCGACTTCACCGGCACCGTGCTGGTCACCGTCGCCGACGCGCCGCTGCTCGACGGGGACACGCTGCGCGCGCTCCTCGCCACGCATCGCGGGAGCGACGCGGGCGGGCCGGGTCGGCCCGCCGCCGTCACCCTCACCAGCTTCATCGCCGACGACCCGACCGGTTACGGGCGGATCGTGCGCGACGCGGACGGCAACGTCACCGCCATCGTCGAGCACAAGGACGCCGACGACGCACAGCTCGCCATCACCGAGGTCAACGCCGGGATCTACGCCTTCGACGCGCAGACCCTGCGCGAGGCCCTGAGTTCGCTGTCCACCGACAACGCGCAGGGCGAGTTCTACCTGACCGACGTCGTCGAGATCGCCAACGCGGCCGGCCGGCCGGTGCGCGCGCACATCGTCGACGATCCCGCCGTCGTCGCCGGGTGCAACGACCGCGCCCAGCTGGCCGAACTCGGCGCCGAACTGAACCGGCGAATCCTGCGCCGCCACCAACTCGCCGGCGTCACCGTCGTCGACCCGGCCACCACGTGGATCGACGTCGACGTGACTATCGCCCCCGACGTGACCATCGAGCCCGGCGTCCAGTTGCGCGGCACAACGTCGATCGAATCCGACGCGCTGATCGGCCCGGACTCCACCCTGACCGACGTCGTCATCGGCGCGGGAGCCCAGGTCATCCGCACCCACGGATCGCAGGCCCGGATCGGCGCCGGCGCGACCGTCGGCCCCTTCGCCTACCTCCGTCCGGGCACCGAATTGGGGGCCGACGGCAAGATCGGCACCTTCGTCGAGACCAAGAACGCGCAGATCGGCGCCGGTTCCAAGGTCCCCCACCTCACCTACGTCGGCGACGCCACCATCGGCGAGAAGAGCAACATCGGCGCGTCCAGCGTCTTCGTCAACTACGACGGTGAGAACAAGCACCGCACCACCATCGGATCGCACTGCCGCACGGGCTCGGACAACATGTTCGTGGCGCCGGTGACGGTCGGCGACGGGGCCTACACCGGCGCCGGGACCGTGGTGCGGCAAAATGTTCCACCGGGGGCGCTCGCGGTCTCGGCCGTGCAGCAGCGCACCATCGAGGGATGGGTGGTCCGCAAGCGCCCGGACTCGGCTGCGGCCCGCGCCGCCGCGCAAGCCCAAGCCAGCACAGATAAAACCGAATAAGCCCGCCCGAACACGCCCCACCAGAACGCACCGAGTGCAGATTGAGAATGTCATGACCTGGACTGTCGACAACCGCAAGAACCTGATGCTGTTCTCGGGGCGCGCGCACCCGGAGCTCGCCGAGGCCGTGGCCACCGAGCTCGGTGTGAAGGTCACCCCGCAGACGGCGCGCAACTTCGCCAACGGCGAGATCTTCGTGCGGTTCGAGGAGTCGGTGCGCGGCTCGGACGCGTTCGTCCTGCAGAGCTGCCCCGCCCCGCTCAACGAGTGGGTGATGGAGGCGCTGATCATGATCGACGCCCTCAAGCGCGGCTCGGCCAAGCGGATCAGCGTGATCCTGCCGTTCTACCCCTACGCCCGCCAGGACAAGAAGCACCGCGGCCGCGAGCCGATCTCCGCGCGCCTGATCGCCGACCTGCTCAAGACCGCCGGTGCCGACCGCATCATCACCGTCGACTTGCACACCGACCAGATCCAGGGCTTCTTCGACGGCCCGGTCGACCACATGCACGCCCAGGGCCAGCTCGCCGAATACGTCCGCGAGCAGTACGGCACCGACAACATCTGCGTCGTCTCCCCCGACTCGGGCCGCGTCCGCGTCGCCGAGAAGTGGGCCGACGCCCTCAACGGCGCCCCGCTGGCCTTCATCCACAAGACCCGCGACCCGCTGGTCCCCAACCAGGTCAAGGCCAACCGCGTCGTCGGCGACGTCGAGGGCCGCACCTGCGTGCTGATCGACGACATGATCGACACCGGCGGCACCATCGCCGGTGCGGTGAAGGTCCTCAAGGACGCCGGTGCCGGTGACGTCATCATCGCGACCACCCACGGGGTGTTCTCCGACCCGGCCGCCGAGCGCCTGGCCAACTGCGGCGCCAAGGAGGTCATCGCGACCGACACGCTGCCGATCCCGCCGGAGAAGCGCTTCGCGAACCTGACCGTGCTCTCGATCGCGCCGCTGCTGGCGCAGACGATCCGCGAGGTCTTCGAGAACGGCTCGGTCACCAGCCTGTTCAACGGCAGCGCCTAGGACACCGTCGGATGAGCGAGACCGAAGCCACCATCTATCACAATCCGCGCTGCTCGACGTCGCGCAAGACGCTGGACAAGCTGCGCGACGCCGGGATCGAGCCGACGGTGGTGAAATACCTCGACGAGGGGTGGACCCGCGAACAGCTCGGCGAGTTGTTCGCCGAAGCGGGGCTCACCCCGGCGCAGGCCGCCCGCAAGCGTGAGCCCCTGTACAAGGAGCTGAACCTCGCCGAGGCTTCCGACGACGAGATCCTCAACGCGATGGTGGCGCACCCGGTGCTCGTGGAGCGCCCGTTCGTGGTCACCGCGAAGGGCGCCCGCCTGGCCCGTCCGATCCAGGACGTCGACGAGATCCTCTGACTGAATCGCGTTAAGCAGTCGCCTCGCTGACGCCTTTGAGCATCGCCAAGCCCTTCTCGAAGTCCTTGCCGAGCATCCTGTCGAACAAGCCGATCGGACCGGTGACCCGGCTGAACAGCGAATGCGGACCGACCATCGTCCACGTGACGCGCGTCGACGACCCCTCGGGTTCGAGCCGGAACATGCTGGTGCTGGTGGATTTCATCGGCTTCTCGAAGACGACCGCCACGTCGACGGCCTGCGCCGGCTCGGCGGAGACGATCTCCATGCTGCCCCGACCCGCCTTCCGGTTGCCCTCCCACGCGTAGGCGGCGCCGACTCCCTCGTCGGCCCCGGAATACTTCCGCTTCAGATCGGCGTCGAGCCCCTCCCACGGCGACCATTCCCGCCATCGGTGCAGGTCGACGATGCGCGCGTAGATCTGCGGCGCGGGTGCGTCGATGACGGTCGATCGGGAGATCGTGTACGTGTCGGCCATATTTTCCTCCAAACTCGACGGTGGTCAGTTCGTCCCGGGCAGGGCGACGACACTGCCCCGGGTCAACGAATTAATCGGTTTCACCGCCGACGGGATCACCAGGCCGATCAGGCCCCGCACCACCGCCTTGGTGCAATCGAAGAAGTCGAAGTAATCGCGCCAGACGACGATCTGGCCGTCGCGGACCTCGAACCGTCCGCACACCCAGAACCGCAGGCGCAGCGGGCCGATACTCAGCACGTCGATGCGCTCGTTGAGCACGATCCCGTCGCGTACGGCGGCGTGCAGGATCTCCGCGTCGAAGCGGACCGGTCCGCTATTGAAGGCCCGCATCGCCCGGCGGAACTGCTTCTTGCCCCGCACCGCGGGCAAGCCCACGTTCTCGTACAGGATGTCCTCGCCGACGACGGCGAGCGCCTCGTCGATGTGGAACAACGCGAGACTGCGCAGGAAGCCACTGGTCAGCTCGATCGGATCGGGCTCGGTGTCCGTCATGGATCCACCTAACTACGCATCGCCACCGGAGGCAACGGGAGCAGCGGGTACTACGGGGATCAGTGGTCGGCCGTCGCGAACGCCCGCCAGCCGATCAGCACCACCACGGCGACGGTCACCGAGAAGACCGCCGCGCCGACCGACCATCCGACGGTCGACTGGTCCGCGCCGACGGCCTGCGCGATGACACCGGCGGGTCCGGAGCCGATCACCCATCGACGGGCGCCGCCCAGCGCGGGGCCGAGGGCCGGCGGGCCGAGTAGTGCGACGACCAGCGCGACCGCCGTCGTGAGCGCTCCCCGCAGGACGAACCCGGCCGCGGCGCCCACCGCCGCCACCCCGCCGACGACGAGGGCGCCGACCGGCAGCGCCCACAACGGCCCCACCGCCGGACCGGGCGCCGGGGTGGCCAGCAGCACGACCGCGATCGTCGCCGCCCAGGAGATGGCTGCGGCAACGGCGGCGAGCAGAGCGACCGCGCCGACCTTGGCCGTATAGAACGCGGCCCGGTGCGGTACGACCAGCAGACTCGACACGATCGCGCCGCTCTCGTACTCGACGGTCGTCGCATATGCCCCGCACAGCGCGAAGACGAGCACGGGGATCGCCGCGGTGGACATCGCCAGGTGCATCACCGTGGTCTGCCCCGACGACGCACCGTGATTGAGCACTATCAGCGTCGTCAGCGGCGCGGCTGCGATGCCGATGGCGTAGCCGAGTACGAGGGCCGGTGTGCTCACCAGCTTTCGCCACTCGACGACCCACGTCCGGGCCGCCGTCCTCGTCGCACTCACCATTCCCCCACCGTGGCGAGATACCGCGCCTCGAGGTCGTGCCGGTCCGCCGCCCACTCGTGGGCGGGCGCATCGACCGCGACCCCGCCGTCGACGAGCACGACGATCCGGTCGGCCAGCGCGGCCACCTCGGACAGCAGATGGGTCGACAGGAGCACGGTGCGGCCGCTGCGCGCGTAGCGCAGCAGCACCTCGCGCAGCCAGCGGATCGCCCCGGCGTCGAGCCCGTTGTGCGGCTCGTCGAGCACGAGGACGTCGGGTTCGCCGATCAACGCGGCGGCCAGGGCGAGGCGCTGGCGCATTCCGAGGGACATGCGCCCGATCCGGTCCGAACCGTGCTCGGACAGGCCGACCAGTCGCAACGCACGGTCGACAGCCCCCGGCGGTAGCCCGCTGGCGGTCGCGGTCAGCGCGAGCTGATCGGCGGCGCTGCGCACCGGCGAATAGGCGTCGACGTCGAGTACCGCACCGACCACCCGGGCGGGGAACGGGTGGTCGGCGAGTCGGGTGCCACCGATGCCGACGGCTCCGCCGGTCAGCCGCTCCAGCCCGACTATCGACCGCAGAACGGTGGTCTTCCCGGCGCCGTTGGGCCCGAGTAGGGCGGTGACCTGCCCCGGCCGGGCGCTGAAAGTCACGCCGTGTAAGACGGTGGACCCGGCCTTCACTTTGACGGCGGCTTCGACCGTCACCGCTCGGCCTGCGCGGGGTGCCCAGTCGGCGCGTTCGGGGTGCCCAGTCGGCGCGTTCGGGGTGCCCAGTCGGGGGACGGGGGCGACGACGTCAGCGGACACGTTCGGCCTTGCCGTCCGGCGAGAGCCGCACCCGCTCGCCCGGGTGCGCCAGCGAGGCAACGGTCAGCCGACCCCCCTTTGCGTCCCGGATGGCCTTGGCCTGCCAGGCGACGAAGCAAACGGCCGGACGCGTCGACGCCAGGCGCTGCAGGACCGGGGCGAGATCCCGGGCGATGTCGCCCTCGATCCGCAGCAGTTGCTGCCGGTAGGGACCGTAGTAGGGCAGGATCGCCTCCAACACCACCGCTTCGACCGCCTGCACCTGCTGGATCAGCGGGTTGATCCAGGGCAGGTTGGCGGTGATGACGGGCTCGATTTCGGCCAGCAGCGGGCCGGCGACGGACAGCACCGGCTGGTACACCGAGCCGAGCGCGAAGGCCTCGGACATGAACGGCCCGGCCATCGGCGCGAGGTTGATCATCGACGAGAGGCCGCCCTTTTGCTGCGGGAGCGGTTCGGGCCAGTCCGGGCATTTGGTGTCCGCATGCCAGTCCTGACCGGCGGCTCCGTCGAGTACCGGGGCCCCGGGCACGGTCCCGGGAACTCCGCCGGCCCCGGCCGGTGGTGTGGTCGGGGATCCCGGCGCACCCGGTGGCGGACCGCCGAGCGGCGCGGACCCCCCGGGGCTCGCGCCCAGCGGCGGACTGGCCAAGGTACCGCCGCCCCCGCCCGGCGGGAGGGATAGCGGCGGGGTCTTGAGCGGCCCGCCCGGCTTGACCGGCGCGCGGGTCACCGCCGCCACCGACGCCGAGGTGATGGAGTACCGGGCGTCGCTGTTGCTCGCCGAGTGCTGCAGGGCCGAGGCCGCCGCCGTCAACGTCACGGCCGCCGCCACCGCGCGCGTGGCGACCACCGCGCGGGAGCTCATCGGCTCCCCTGCCCGGGCTGCTCCGCCGCCGCCGACGGCTGGGCGGCGGTCGGCTCGAATACGCCTTCCAGGTGCCAGATCCCGGTGAACCCGTTGAACGGCCCGCCGTCGATGTGACTCGTCCAGGTCAGGACGAAGTGCCTGTTCCCGTCGATGGTCCCGGTCGCGCCGGTTCCGGTGACCTTGGCCTGGGGCGGGACGTCGAGCCATTTGTTGGCCACCCAGTCCCACGCCCGGCCCGCGGCCTGCTGACCGGGCGCGACCGCGCCGGTGCTGCTCACCGGTTTGGGAGCACCCTGGTTGAACTCCTGCCCATTCCACGACACCGCCCAGGCCGAGAGGTCCGCGGTCAGCTTCCCGTTGTGCGCGGAGACCTTGGGCGGTGCCACCGCCGTCCGCGTCTGCGGATCGGATTGGTTGGTGGAGACGCCGAACCGGACCGCGAAGAACTTGGTCGGCGCGATGACGGCGTCGGCGAAGGAGTCCCCGTTCGCCCCGAAGGACGGGCTCGGCTCGCTCTGGTAGGCACCGGTCCGCAGACCGCCGGAGGTCCCCGGTTGCAGGAGGGTCGCGCGCCCCTCGTCGGCCGAGGAGTTGTGGTTCGCCATGTACGGGCCGTCGGCGACGGTCCCGCCGGGTTGCAGCATCCGGAACCAGGTCCCGGTGAGTTCGGCACCGTGGGCGACCCCGGGCGAGAACCGGAACAGCCCGACGAGCTCGCCGTCGGATGCGCCGCCGCCCGAGGCGCAGGACGTCACGGCGCCCACGAGAATCGCCGCGACGACGGTCGCCGCCGATTTGATCAGGGTGGTCATTCGATGTCTTCCTTCCGATTCGGGCGCAGCCCGAGAATTGCGAGAACGATCGCCGCGCCGCCCGCCACCAGGCAGGCGGCGGGCAGCAGCCGCCACCCCGACACCCCGGGGATCGGCGAGATGTTCCCGAGCGAGACGAGGGCCCGATAGTTCGGGATGTTGTCGTTGATCTGGCCGACGAGGTCCGCCAGATCGCGCGATGCCGGCGGCCATTGCGCTCTGAGGCGGGCCAATTCGGCGCGGTCACCCGGCGAAACCGCCGTCCCCGGATACCCGGTGTCGATCTCGCCCACCGCGCCGACGACGGCGACGAAGTCCGTCTGCAGCGTGCGGACCTGGGATTCGTTCATGATCGGGGCGAATCTCGCGGTCAACTGTTGAGCCGGGCCGGCGATCCCGAGGACGCCGCTGGTCGCGACGAAACCGATGAGGCCCGCACCGGCGAGCGCGGCGACGGCGGCGCCGATGCGCGCTCCCCGGTCGTCGGCGCGCAACAGGGCGATCCCGCCGCCGCCGATCGCGATCCCGGCGGCGACGAGCAGCAGCGGCAGCCGGTCGAAGCCGCCCACCGAGGACAGCCGGTCGAAATCGCCGACCCCCTCCCGCACCGATCCGATCAGTGCGGTACCCCGCCGATCGATGCCCGCCGCCGAGGCGCGGTAGGCCTCGACGCCCGGGTATCGGCCGCTCGGTACCGGATACTTCGCGTCGATCCGGCCGACCGTCCCCGCGGCCTCCCGCAGGAAGCACAGATCCGCGTCGTAGCGCGCCAGACTGTCCTGGGTGATCAGCGGGGAGAACCGGTCGAGCATCTGCTGTCCGGCCGCAACTTTGGGGAACAGGCCCAAGCCGAACGGGGCGATCACCAGGATCCCGCCGAGGATGATCAGCGCCACGGCGGGCCACCGTCGCCGACCGCCCGCCCCCGCGCCCCGGATGCCCGCGACGACCGGGGCGTCCGGCAGGTCGAGTTTCCCGAGCCCGGTCGGCTCCGGCGGTCGGGTCAGCACCTCAGCCATGTGTGCCCGGCTCCCACCGATCGGCACTCGGCGCGACGTTCTGCCCCGGGTAGCCGCCGCCGTAGTCCTGGTCGGCGTAGTCCTGGCCCGCGTACTGCTGGTCGGCGTAGTCCGCGTCTGCATAGTCCTGCGTCGGCTGGGCATCCGCGTCCGGGTCGGACTTGCCCTTCCGGTGGAAGAGTCGGTCGGCATTGGTCAGGACCGCGGTGGCCAAGGCGACGATGCCGAGCAGCGTGGCGATGCCCGCGGTGCTCTGCCAGAAGCCCCGGTTGGCCGGCGCGACGGTGATGGAGTTGTTCACCACCGGCGGCGACGCGGTCACCGTGATCGGCGCGCCGGGCAGTGCCGCCCCCGGGGCGGCCGGGGCGCCGGGAGCCGCCTGCGCCCCCGGGGCGCCGCGCGTTCCGGGTCCGGCGGCGGCTCCGCGGCGGTGGCACCCACCACCAGCCGCCACAGCCCGGTGAAGTTGTTGAACGGCCCGCCGACGATCTGGCTGGTCCACTCGATGGCGTAGTCGCCGGTCTGGGGGTTGTACTGGCCGTGTACCGGCGCGGTCTTGCCCGGCAGTCCCCCTCCTGGCTTCGGCGCCCCCTGATTGAACACCTGCTTGTTCCAGGTGACGCCGAAGGCACTCAGGTCGCCGCTGATCGCACCGTTGTCCGAGTAGAGCGCCGGCACCCCGGCGGGCTGCCGCGTCTGCGGATCCACCTGGTTGGTCGCCGTCGCGAATCCGACCCCGTAGAACTTCACCGGCCGGGTGACGCTGCCCGACAGGGCGTTTCCGGCGGCGTCGAAGGCGGCCGCCGGTTGCGGCTGATAGCCGCCGCTGCGGAGTCCCCCGGACGTCCCCGGCGCGAGCGGCGTGATCGTCTTGTCCGAGCACTCGGAATCACCATTCGCGAGGAAGGGGCCCGCGGTGGTGCCGGCCGGCAGGATCATCCGGAAATAGGAACCGGTGACCGATCCACCGGCACACGATCCGGCGGCGATGCCGAACAGACCGTCAATGCGCGTCGGAGCCGCAGACGCGGGCGCCGGCCACACGGCACAGACCGCGACGGAACCTGCCGCGAGGACGACCGCGAAAGCGCGTTTGAGATCTACCATCAGCGAAAACACTCCTTGGTGCGGCCGACGGCGGGAACTGCCATCGACCGTTGTCGAATGGAGGCCAGTCTGGTGATCGCGCGGGTGGGCCGACAAGGTTAGATTCGCCAAGAAGCTAATCGACCGGCTACTGTGTGGGGGTTGTCACGGCGAGGGTGAAGCGGATTCACCGTTATCGGCGCGACTGAGTCGGTTCCCTGCGCGTCGTCGCAGAAGCTCCTCGGTGGTGCCCGTCGTGGCCCGCCCGAACCACCACCGTTCACCGAGGAGAACAATCATGGCCGCATCGTCGTCCGCACCGAAGCTCACCGCCAACCTGCGCGAGGAGAAGGGCAAGGGCGCCGCCCGCCGCATCCGTCGCGACGGCAACGTCCCCGCCGTCATCTACGGCCACGGCGAGGCCCCCCGCCACCTGACCGTGCCGGCCCGCGACTTCGCCGCGATCCTGCGCAACAACGGCACCAACGTCGTCATCGACCTCGACATCGACGGCAAGAGCCAGCTCGCCCTGACCAAGCAGATCGACGTCCACCCGATCAAGAGCTACATCGAGCACGCCGACTTCCTGATCGTCCGCCGCGGCGAGAAGGTCACCGTCGACGTCGTCATCGTCGTCGAGGGCGACGCCCAGAGCGGCACCGTCGTCACCCAGGACGCGAACACCCTGCAGGTCGAGGCCGACGCCCTGTCGATCCCCGAGCAGATCACCGTCTCGGTCGAGGGCGCGACTCCGGGCACCTCGATCCACGCCTCCGATCTGGAGTTGCCCGCCGGCACCACCCTGATCGCCGCGCCGGAAACCCTCATCGTCGCCGTCCACGAGGCCAAGGCCGCCGCCGAGCCCACCGATGACGAGGCTGCCGAGGGTGACGCCGCCGAGGGCGACGCCGCTGCCGAGGCACCCGCCGAGGAAGCCGGCGAGTAATTCCTCGTCCGATAACGCCGGTGGAGCGTCAGACATGAAACTCGTCGTGGGGCTGGGCAATCCCGGGCCCCGCTACGAGAAGACGCGCCACAACATCGGTTTCATGGTCGTCGACCGCCTCGCCTCCGACAACGGGGCGAGGTGGTCGACGCACAAGAAGTCCGGGGCCGAAACGGCGTCGATCACACTGGCCGGCGAACAAGTCCTACTGGCGAAGGCACGCACGTACATGAACGAGTGCGGACGAAACCTGGGACCGCTGGCGAAGTTCTATTCGGTGGCCCCCACCGATGTGATCGCGCTCCACGACGAGCTCGACATCGACTTCGGACTGGTCCGCCTCAAGGTCGGGGGCGGCGAGGGCGGTCACAACGGCCTGCGCTCGCTGACCTCGGTATTGGGCACCCGCGACTACGGCCGTGTCCGGTTGGGCATCGGCCGCCCGCCCGGTCGGCAGGACCCGGCCGATTTCGTACTCAAGCCGTTCGCCGCTCGCGACCGCGACACCGTCGAACTGCTGATCACCAACGGTGCCGATGCGACCGCGCTGTTCGTCGCAGACGGCCTGGAATCCGCGCAGAACACCGTTCACGCGTGGTAACCCGCCGCGGGCCCTTGGGCCCGCGGGTATACGGCCTTCGGGCCGCACAAAAGTAGACTGTTTCTGCCGCATCGGCGTGTCCGCGCGGCGTGACCATCGAGGAGTGCAACGTGGCAAATCTGGCAGCCAATCCCGGTCGGACGAATGTGGCGATGCTCGGCATCGGCGCCTGTCGCCCGAAACGGCTGGTCAGCAATGACGAGGTCTGCCAGGTCCTCGACTCCTCCGACGAGTGGATCTACGAGCGCAGCGGGGTGCGCAACCGCCGTTGGATCTCGGGCGACGAATCGGCCAGGACCCTGGCCGCCACCGCGGCGGAACGCGCCATCGCGAACTCCGGTGTGGCCAAGGAGAAGATCGGCGCCCTGATCCTCGCCACCGGCAGTTGGAAGACGAAGATCCCGCACGGCGGCCCCATCGTCGCCCACGACATCGGCCTCAACGGCATCCCCGCATTCGACGTGGCCGCGGGCTGCGGCGGCTTCGGCTACGCCCTGGGCATCGCCGCCGATACGGTGCGCGCCGGCACCGCGGAATACGTCCTGGTCATCGGTGTGGAGACGATGTCGGTCGTCATGGAGCCCACCGACCGCAACACCGCCTTCATCTTCGGTGACGGCGCGGGTGCCGTCGTCGTCGGGCCGAGCGACGAGAACGGGATCTCGCCGACGGTGTGGGGCTCCGACGGCGAGAACGCCGAGGCGATCTCGCAGAACTACGACATCCCCGAGTACATGGACCGGGCGCAGGAGTACCAGGACAAGGACCCGCAGACCGATCCGGTCGGTCGGATGGTCGTCACGATGGAGGGGCCGCGGGTGTTCCGCTGGGCCGCCATCACGCTCCCGAAGGCGCTGACCTCGACGATGGAGTTGGCCGGCGTCAGCACCGCCGACATCGAGGTGTTCATCCCCCACCAGGCGAATGCCCGGATCAGCGAGCTGATGAAGAAGAACCTCGGCTTCCCCGACGACCTGCCGATGGCGAACGACATCGAGAACACCGGCAACACCTCGGCCGCCTCGATCCCGCTGGCCATGGAGGAGATGCTCGCGACCGGGAAGGCGAAGGGCGGCCAGACCGCGTTGCTGCTGGGCTTCGGCGCCGGCCTGAGCTACGCGGGTGCCGTCGTGACGCTTCCCCCCGCGCCGAAGATCACCAGCTTCGACGACCTGGACTGAGCAGACCCCGCTCAGTCCGGCACGACCATGACGTGCACGGCCTCTTCGCCCGGCACGCGGCCGGCCAGGGTCTCGACGGCCAGCGGCACCTCGTCGAGTCCGAACGAGTGGGTGTGCATCTTCTCCAGCGGGTACTTGCGGGACTCGATGAGCCGCAGCGCGGGTTCGAACGCGCGGATGTCCTGCGACCACATGCCCTTGACGGTGAGTTCCTTCTTGGTGATCTTGTCCGGCACCAGGCTCACCTCGTGTCCGGAGCCCTTGACGCCCGCGAGGACGATGGTGCCACCCGGACGGACGAGTTCGACGGCGTCGACGATGGGCTGGGTCGCGACGGCGGAGACGTCGACGGCGATGTCGACTCCGCGCCCCTTGGTGAACTCGCGGACCGCTTCGACGGTGTCCTCCTCGTCGACGGCGATCGTGAGGTCGGCGCCGAATTCGCGGGCCAGCGCCAATTTGTGACGGTCCTTGGCGAGCCCGGTGACGATGATCTTCCCGGCACCGGCCTCGCGCGCCGCGACCACGCCGCACAGTCCGCGCTGGCCGCAGCCCATGATGAGGATGGTGTCGCCCAGGCTCAGGCCGGAATCCTGTGCGGCCCAGCGCACCCCGGCGGCCATCGGCTGGTAGATCGCGGCCAGCTCCAGCGGCAGATCGGGATCGAGTTTCATCGCGATGGTCCGCGGCGCCAGGTACATGTACTCCGAGTACCCGCCCCACAGGCTGGGCGCGCGATCGGTGGGCAGGTAGCCGTAGGCCTCGATCGCCGCGCCCGCCGTGCAGCGACGGTAGTTGCCCAGGAGGCAGGATTCACAGGTCCCGCAACCGAGCAGCGGCTCGATGGCGACCCGGTCGCCCTCGGTCACACCCCAGCGCTTGGCGGCGTCCTCGCCGATCGCGGCGATCCGCCCGAGCGGCTCGTGGCCCGGGATCAGCGGGTACTCGATGCCGATGGCACGAAACCCGCCGTCGTACTGCTCGACGTCGCTGCCACACATGCCACAGGCCTCGACGCGCAGAATCGCCTCGTCGGGACCGATCTCGGGGATCGCGAACTCTTGCATCTCGTAGGTGCGGTCGGCGACCTGCACGGCCGCGCGCGACGTCTTCGGGACCATCCGTGTCCTCCTCGATCAGCCGCGGGGCATCTCGTCGCGCAGGAGGCGCCCGCGCCCCTCGCCGGTGACGAAGTCGTCGGCACCGCGACCGCCCTCCAAGAAGCCGCCGGCCTTGACGCTGGACAGCGCCCAGGGCGCGAGGACCGTCGACCCGCTCCAATCGCGGATCATCTGCCGGTAGGCGAATTTCCACACCCCGCCGCGGCGCTCGACCCGGTCGACGTAGCGCCCGCAGAAGATGCTGGTCTCCTCGGCGCCGATCTGCTTCTGGAAGGACAGGACGATGGCCTCGGAGAACGCGACGTCGCCGTCGACTTCGACGAGGTGGTTGGTCACCATGTGCGTGACGGTCTCGGTGGTGTCCAACTTCGATTGGACGATCGCATCGGCGAACTCGTGGGCCGGCGCCGCGGAGCTGCCGTGGTTGTCGAAGGCGTCCTCCCAGAACGTCGACTTCACCAGCTCGGGTTCGCACCGGTCGATCCCGCGGCAGTACACGAGCAATAGGTCGGCGATCTCCTGCTTGTCGGAGAGTTCCCGCAATCGCTTCTCGTCCATGGCTTTCCTCACTTCTGCTTCGGGCGCGGCGACAGCTCGGCGCCCACGTATCCGGCGGTCCACCCGCCGTCGATGGGGATCACGATCCCGTTGACGAAGTCGGAGCCGGAGCCGGCCAGATAGAGGACGGGTCCGACGATCTCGTCGGGCTGACACCAACGCCGCATGGGCGTATTCGCGCGGATCGACGCGGTGGAGTCGTCGTCGGCGAAGTAGCCGGCGGTCATGGGCGTCTCCACCACGCCGGGCGCCACCGCGTTGCACCAGATGCCCTGCTCGCCGTATTCGACGGCGATCACCTTGGTCAGCATGATGACACCGGCCTTGGCCGCGCTGTAGGCGGCGCGGTCGCGGAAGGCGGCGAGGCCGGCCATCGACGCGACGTTGACGATCTTGCCGCGGCCCTGCTCGGCCATCAGCGGGATCGCCGCCTTCGACAGGACGAAGGGAGCAGTGAGGTCGATGTCGAGGGTGCGCCGCCACTCGTCGGGTTCGATGTCGAGCAGGGGTTTGACGCCACGTGCTCCGGCGTTGTTGACCAGGACGTCGAGGGCGCCGAATCGCTGCGCCACCCGCGCCGGCAGCGCGGTGGCCTGCTCGTCGTCGGTCAGATCGGCGGTGAAGGTCGCCACGCGGTCCTCCCCGCCGAGCTCCGTCGCTCGGCGTTCCAAGGCATCCGCATCGATGTCGGTCATCGCGACCTTCGCGCCGGCGGCTAGCGCCGAGCGGCAGATTTCACCGCCGATCGCTCCGGCCGCGCCGGTGACCAGCACCGATTTCCCGGTCAGATCAGTCGTCATCTCCACGGCCTCCTATCTGTCGCCACCCGAGCGGCCCATCCTTCGTCTGGCAGATACTGTATACGATCATTATTCAATCTGCGGCCGATTGCGCGAACACCGATGAGATCATCGAGACCACCCGAGCCAAGGCGGAGGCGCGTACGGCTAGGAGGCCTCGTCGCCGTCGGCCCAGAAACCGGAGCGCTCCAATGCCGCGATCGCCTCGGCGGCCCCGTTCTCGAAGTGCGCGTCCATCGCGGCCCTGGCCCGGTCGGGGTCGTGGGCGATCAGGGCGTCGAGTAGTGCCCGGTGCTCGTCATGCGCGTGGGCGTCGGGGTTGGAGTCGTAGAAGTCCAGCGGGATCGGGCTCCCCAGGGTGCGCAGGACGCTGTTCATCCGACGCGATCCGGCGGCCTGGTTGATGATCGCGTGAAAGGAGGCGGCGAGCCGGGCGCGCTCATCGTCGTCGTCGGTCGCCTGCAGTGCGTCCAGGGTGGTCTCGAGCTGGGCCAGCGTCGCGTCGGAGACGACGGCCGCGGCGCGTGCGGCCGCATGCCCGGAGATTCGGGCCAGCATCCAGTAGTGGTCCTCGATGTCCTGCCGCGAAAGACTGACGACGAAGGCCCCGCGCCGCGGGAACACCTCGACGAGCCCCTCGGCGACCAGCGCCGAGATCGCCTCCCGGACGGGAATCTTGCTCATCCCGATCTGCTCGGCAAGGGCCTCCTGCTCTATCCGGCTGCCGGCCGCGAGTTCCCGGGCGAAGATCCGGCGGCGGATCTCCTCGACCGCCACTTGCTTCAGACTCTGCGGCAATGCAACGGCGGGCTTCACAAGTTGCTCCTTCGCGACGGCGGGGACCACGCCCCTCGAGAGGCCCCGGGGGGATACCGCATACAGTAACCCCGAGGCCGGAGCTACCGTCGGCCACTCGCCGCCATCCACCCTTTGGGTCACCCCGGAATCATGTGGTGCACACCACTTCCGAGTGATAGTATACGATATACAAACCAGTCCGAGGAGGAAGTTCGTGCCCGAATACGACCCCGCGGCGGCACCGACGATCGCCAGCGTCTTCCGCCGCAACTACGTCGAATACGCCGATCGCCCCGCTGTCCGCCACGCCGATGGCAGCGTCACGACCTATGCCGAACTCGGCGATGCCGCACGACGCCTGGTCGGCGGCCTGCGCGCACGGGGGATCGAGAAGGGTGACCGCGTCGCCGTCGTCACGACGAACCGCGACGAGTGCTTCACCGTCGACCACGCCTTGGCGATCGGCGGCTTCGTCCGCGTCGCGCTGAGCTATCGCCTCCACGCCCACGAGCTGGCCGAGATCATCGACGACTGCGGCGCACGGGCGGTCATCGCCGACGGCGAACGACTCGACGCCCTCCTGCCCGTGCTGCGCGACTTCCCCGGCCCGATCATCGGCTTCGACACGAGCCACGACGAGAAGGTCGTCCCCTTCGCCGATCTCCTCGACGCACAGCCGGCGCCCGACATCGACATCTCCCCCGACGACCTCTCCTGGATGCCGTACACCTCCGGCACCAGCGGACGCCCCAAAGGGGTCATGCATACCCACCGCAGCCTGCTGGCGATCCTGCGCAACATGCTCGTCGAGACGCCGGGCGCCTCGTCGGCGGATGTGCTGGTCCACGTCGCACCGGTGACGCACCTGTCCGGGTACGCGATGATGGCCTACTTCCTGCGCGGGGCCAGCCACGTGGCGGTGGCATCATTCGACGCGGAGGAATACGTGTCGATCGTCGCGAAACACCGGGCCACGGTGTTGCCGCTGGTGCCGACGATGATCAACATGATCCTCCCGGTGCTGGAGAAGACCGACGCGGACCTGTCGAGTGTGCACACCGTCGTCTACGGCGGCTCCCCCATCGCGCCGGACCGCCTCGCGCGCGCCTTCCGCCTGTTGGGAGCCGTGTTCCTACAGTCCTACGGCCTCACCGAGATGCCGTTCAACACCTACCTGAGCAAGCAGGACCACGTCTTCGACCCCGACGGCGAGGTGCCCGACCGGCTGGCATCCGCCGGCCACGTCAGCCCCTTCGTCGAGTACCGCCTGACCGACGCGAACGACGAGCCGGTACCCGTCGGGGAACCCGGCGAAATCCAGGTGCGCGGCGACGCCGGGATGCTCGGCTACTGGAATCTGCCGGAGGAGACCGCCAAAACCGTCCTGCCGGGCGGCTGGATCGCCACCGGCGACGTCGGGCAGCTGCGCGACGGCTACCTCCACGTCGTGGACCGGAAGAAAGACATGATCGTGTCCGGCGGGTTCAACGTCTATCCGACCGAGGTGGAGAACGCCATCTACACGGTGTCGGGCGTCGCCGAGGTCGCGGTCGTCGGCATCCCGTCGGAGCAGTGGGGTGAAACCGTCCACGCCGTGGTGTCGGTGCGCCCGGGCGCCGAGGTCACCGCCGCGGAGGTCGAGCAGGCCTGCCTCGCCCACATCGCCGCCTACAAGCGGCCGCGCAGCATCGAATTCGTCGACGACCTGCCGAAGACCGGAACCGGCAAGATCCTCCGTCGCGAGGTCAAGGAGAAGTTCTGGGCCGGACGCGACCGCATGGTGAACGGATGAGCCGGGAAATGACGACTACCGGAAGCGACGACTTCGATTCGATCGTGCGCGCCGCTGTGCGCGACGCGAACGTGCCAACCCTGCTGATGGTGCTGGTACAGCTCACCGGCGACCTCGGGTGGCTCGACGCCCCGTACCGACCCGAGCGCGGTCGGGGCCTGAGCGAGAACGACAGCGGCGGGCTGCCCGTCGAGATCCAGGACGAGATCCGCTCCGCCGCGGCCGACGCGATCAGCGCCTGGCGAGCCGGGGCCCCGGTCGCCATCGCCGAACCCGACGAGGCGCTCTACACCCGGATGCTCGCCGTCGCGATCGGCGAACCCGTGCCGACCGAATACGGTCCGATGATCGCCGACGACATGGCCGCACTCGGCGGCGACCCGCAATGGCTGCACGACATTCCGGCGGCACCGCCGGGATTCTCGGCAATCGTGATCGGCGCCGGTATCTCCGGCATGCTCGCCGCGCACGAGCTGCGCAACGCCGGCATCGACGTCACCGTGATCGAGCGCGGCGAACAGATCGGCGGCACCTGGTGGCACAACCGCTACCCCGGCTGCGGCGTCGACGTGCCCAGTCACCTGTACTCGTTCGCGGCGGCGAACTCCGATTGGCCGTATTACTACGCGACTCGCGACGAACTGCAGGTCTACCTGCAGCAGGTCGGGAAGACGTGGGACATGGCGTCGGTGACCCGCCTGCGCACCGAGGTGACAGCGGCGAGTTGGGACGAGGACGCGCAGAGGTGGCGGGTGAGCATCGTCGGCCCCGACGGAAGCGCCGAGGAACTCACGTCGAATATCGTGATCAGCGCGGTCGGGGCCTTCGGCAAACCCAAGCTGCCGACGATCCCCGGCATGGACTCCTTCACCGGCGAGACGGTGCACACCGCGCTGTGGTCGGCGGATTTCGACGTCGCCGGCAAGCGGGTCGCCGTCATCGGCAACGGCGCGAGCGCGATGCAGATCGTCCCGGCGATCGCGCCGTCGGTCTCCTCGCTGACCGTCTTCCAGCGCTCCGCCCATTGGGTCGCGCCGTTCGAGAAGTTCCGCGTCGAGGTCCCCGACCCTGTCCGCTTCCTGTTGCGCGAGGTGCCACTCTACCGCGCGTGGTACCGCCAGCGCCTGGCCTGGGTCCTCAACGACACCCTCTACGAGGCGCTACAGGTCGATCCGACGTGGCCGCACCAGGACCGGTCGATCAACGCCGCCAACGAGGGGCACCGACGGTTCTTCACCCGCTACATCGAGACGGAGTTGGACGGCCGCGACGACCTCGTCGAGAAGGTGGTGCCGACCTATCCCCCGTTCGGCAAACGGATCCTGCTGGACAACGGCTGGTACCGCACGTTGCGCCGCGACAACGTCGAATTGGTCACCGACGCCATCACGTCGATCACCCCCACCGGGGTGCGCACGGCCTCGGGCAAGGAGTACGAGGTCGACGTGATCGTCTACGCCACCGGCTTCGACGTGGTCAACTTCCTCTCCTCACTCGAACTCACCGGCCGCTCGGGCAGGACGCTGCGCGAGCAGTGGGGCGACGACGATGCCAACGCCTACCTGGGCACCACCGTCCCGGACTTCCCCAACCTGTTCTGCCTCTACGGCCCGAACACCCAGGCCGGTCACGGCGGCAGCCTCATCTACTACCTCGAATGCCAGATGCGCTACACGATGAGCCTGCTGACGCAGATGTTCACCGCCGGCGCCGGCTCGGTGGAGGTCCGCCGCGACGTCGCGCAGAAGTACAACGACGACGTGGACGAGGCGCACTCGCACATGATCTGGAGCCACCCCGGGTTCGACACCTACTACCGCAATTCGCGCGGGCGGGTGCTGGTCGCCAATCCGTGGCGGGTCGTCGACTGGTGGCGGATGACCCGAGAGGCCGATCCGACTGAGTACTCGTTCACGCCGGCACGAGTGGCGGAGGTGCTCTGATGGGAAGGTTCGACGGCATGGTCGCCGTGGTCAACGCGGCGGCGGGCGCCGGGATCGGCGGCGAGACGGTCCGGCGACTGCTCGACGAGGGCGCCAGCGTCGCCTTCTCCGACGTCAGCGCGCGCCGGTTGGAGGTGTTCCTCGACGATCTGCGCGAGCACCACCCGGCCGAGAGGTTGCTGGCCGTCGCCGGGGATGCCGGCGACGAGGAGCATGTCGCGGCGCTGTTCGCCGATGTCGCCGAGCGCTTCGGGCGGCTCGACGTGCTGGTCAACAGCGTCGGGCTGAACCGATTGGCACCGTTCCCCGACACCCCGCTCGACGTGTGGCAAGGGGTGCTGGGCGCCTCCCTCACGTCGCACTTCCTGCACGCGCGGGCCGCATGGCCGCTGCTGACAGAGTCGTCGGTTGCCGCCATCGTCAACGTGTCGTCGCTGGCCGCGCGTCGGCCGTCCCCGTTCGGCGAGGTCTCCTACGCGGCCGCCAAGGGCGGAGTCCTCGGACTCACCCACGCCCTCGCCTACGAGGGGACGGCGGTCGGCATCCGGTGCAACGCCGTGCTGCCCGGGCTCATCTGGAACGAGCGGCTGACCGCCGGCGTCGACCCGGAGTATGTCGACTCCTACCGGTCCAAGCGCATGTTCGACCGCGACGGCGAGCCGGGCGAAGTCGCCGACGTGATCCTGTTCCTCGCCTCCTCCGACAGCCGCAACGTCACCGGACAAGAGGTCACCGTCGGGGCCTGATCCCGGCCGCTACAGGGCCTTGCGCTGGAACAGCCACGTCGCCACCCCCATCGCGACGACGAGGATCGCGGCGCTCCAGCCGAGCGCGGTCCACAGGTCGCCGGAATCGACGGGCTGCTGTGCCAACAGCGCGCGAATCGAGTTGACGATGCCGGTCACCGGTTGGTGCTCGGCGAATGCCCGCAGCGGTCCGGGCATGGACGCGGTCGGCACGAAGGCCGAGCTGACGAAGGGCAGGAAGATCAGCGGATAGGCGAAAGCGCTCGCACCGTCGGGTGATTTCGCCAGCAACCCCGGGATCACCGCGAGCCAGGTCAGCGCGAAGGTGAGCAACAGCAGGATCCCGATGATCGCCAGCCAGGCGCCGACGCCGGCGCCGGACCGGAAGCCGATCGCGACGGCCACCGCGACCACGATGGCCACCGCGACGGTGTTGGCCACGATCGAGGTCAGCACATGCGCCCACAGCACCGACGACCGTCCGATCGGCATGGACCCGAGGCGCTCGACGAAGCCGCTCTTCACGTCGAGGAACAGGCGGAAGGCCGTGTAGGAGATACCGGAGGCGATGGTGATGACGAGGATCCCGGGCAGCAGGTAGTCCACGTAGTGGGGCGAGGTGGTCTTGACCACGCCGCCGAAGACGTAGACGAACAGCAGGAGCATCGCGATCGGCATGATCGCGGTCGTGATGATGGTGTCCGGGCTGCGCAGGATGTGCCGCACCGACCGCCCGGTGAGGACGGCGGTATCGCCGGCGAAATGGTTGTCAGACATCTGCGTCACCTCCGATGATCGCGAAGAACACTTCTTCCAGGGTGGGTTGCTTCTCCACGTACTCGACCTTGACCGGCGGGAGCACGCGCTTGAGTTCGGTGAAGGTCCCGTCGGCGATGATCTTTCCGCCGTGCAGGATGACGATGCGGTCGGCGAGCTGCTCGGCCTCGTCGAGGTACTGGGTGGTGAGCAGGACCGTGGTGCCGCCCTCGGCGAGGGCGGTGATCGTCTCCCAGACCGCCTGGCGGGCCTGCGGGTCGAGTCCGGTGGTCGGCTCGTCGAGGAAGATCACCGACGGATCGCCGACGAGGCTCATCGCGATGTCGAGTCGGCGGCGCATACCGCCGGAGTGGGTGGACACCGCCCGCGAGCCCGCGCCGACGAGGTCGAACCGCTCGAGCAGTTCGTCGGCGACGGCACCGGGGTCGTCCAGGTGGCGGAGTCGGGCGATCAGCACCAGGTTTTCGCGGCCAGTGAGGATCTCGTCGACGGCGGCGAACTGACCGGTCAGGCTGATCGACTCGCGCACGCGCCGGGCCGCGGTGCCGACGTCGTGCCCGTCGACGCTGGCCGTCCCGCCGTCGGCGGGCAGGAGGGTGGCGAGGATCTTCACGATCGTCGTCTTCCCGGCGCCGTTGGACCCGAGGAGCGCGGTGACGGCGCCCCGCGCCACGGCGAAGTCGACGCCGCGCAGGACCTCGTTGTCGCCGAAGGATTTCCGCAGATCGCGGACCTCGATGGCCGGTGCGTGTGCGGCGGTCATGACTGCTCCCGTTCGGCGTCGTCGATCGCAGCCGTGAAGCGTTCGCGCTCCTTGTCGATCCATCGCTTGCCCCCGTAGGCATCGACGTAGCTCTCGGCGAATCCGACCGGGTCGTCGGTGACCACCTCGCGCACGGGGGTGGCGTCGAGGGCGGCACGTTCCCACATGTCGGCGAGGTCGGCCCACATCGCCACGATCGTGTCGCCGTCGGTGACGCCGCCGCCGTAGGCGATATAACGGTTGAACGCCTGCGCGGCGGAGCGGTACGGCTGCGGCAACGAATCGATCCGTTTCTTGGCCTGCCGGTACGCCTTCTTCTGGTCGAGTGGGCCGGTGACCACTTCGATCCATTTCTTCCGCTGATCACTCATGTCGACTGCCTCCTTCACGAAGCTGATCTAGTCGTCGGGACAGAAAGCCCCAGGTCGTCCAGAACTCCTCCAGGTAGCCGCGGCCGTCGGCGTTGAGCGAATAGACCTTGCGGGGCGGCCCCTTCTCCGAAGGGACCTTCTCCACGTCGACGAGACCACGCTGCTCGATGCGCACGAGCAGTGCGTACACCGTGCCCTCGGCGATGTCGGTGAAGCCCTGCTCCCGCAGCCACGCGGTGATCTCGTAGCCGTATGCCGGACGTTCGGCGAGCACCGCGAGAACGATCCCCTCCAACGTGCCCTTGAGCATCTCGGTCATCTGCCGGCCCACGGCGCCTCCACTACCTAGTAGAACTGATTACCACTAGACAGTAGCGCTAAGTACCGGTAGTTAGCAAGACTTACTACCGTCCGGTTAGGTGTTTGGTCCGGAATCCGCACCAAACGCCTAACGGATTCGCGACCGGCGGGGGCTACTTTCGAGTAGCACCCCGACTGTGAGACCGTGGAACGGTAGTCAGGCAGCCGGGGGACTCAGGAAGGCAACCACAACCATGGTCGAAATCGCCGAAGTCACCGGCACCCGCAACATCGGCATCCTCGGAATCGGCGCCTATCGCCCCGAGCGAGTCGTCACCAACGACGAGATCTGCGAGAACATCGACTCCTCCGACGAGTGGATCTTCACCCGCACCGGCATCAAGACCCGGCGATTCGCCCGCCGCGACGAGACCGTCATGGACATGTCCATCGACGCCGGCCGCACCGCGATCGCCAATGCGCTCCTCTCCAGCGCCGACATCGACGCCGTCATCGTCGCGACCAACACCCATCTGCTGCTGACCCCGGCGGCGGCGGTGAAGGTCGCCGCCGAGCTCGGCGCCAACGGCGTGCCCGCATTCGACGTCACCGTCGGCTGCGCCGGGTTCGGATACGCGATGGCCCTGGCGTCGGACATGATCCGCGGTGGCAGCGCGACCCATGTCCTGGTCATCGGCGCCGAACAACTCTCGGTCACGATGGACATGCACGACCGCGGCAACTGCTTCATCTTCGGCGACGGCGCCGGGGCGGTCGTCGTCGGCCCGACCGAGGACCAGCAACTGGGCCCGGTCGTCTGGGGCAGCGACGGCACCCAGTTCGACGCGATCCGGCAGGACATCGACTGGATCACCTTCCTCGACGGCGACGACCACCAGAAGCGGCCGTACCTGCGTATGGAGGGCACCAGCGTGTTCCGCTGGGCCGCCTTCGAGATGGGCAAGGCCGCCCAGCGCGCGCTCGACGTCGCCAAGGTCGACGTCAACGATCTCGACGTCTTCGTGCCGCACCAGGCGAATTCGCGGATCAACGAACTCCTCGCCAGAAGCCTGAAGCTGCCCGAGGCGGCGGTCGTGGCCAACGACATCGAGCACACCGGCAACACCTCGGCCGCGTCGATCCCGCTGGCGATGGAGGATTTACTCTCCACCGGTGCCGCCAAGCCCGGCGACACCGCGCTACTCCTGGGCTACGGCGCCGGGCTGAGCTACGCGGCGCAAGTGGTGAAGATGCCGCCGGTCCCGTTCGAGTGACGGCCCGCGCCACGGCTATCCTCACAAGGTGAGTTCCAGCCCCGACACCATTGCGCGCGAGGTCCGTCGGCGGCGCACCTTCGCGATCATCTCCCACCCCGACGCGGGTAAGTCGACGATGACCGAGGCCCTGGCGCTGCACGCGCGGATGATCAGCGAGGCCGGGGCCGTCCACGGCAAATCCGGCCGCAAGGCCACCGTCTCGGACTGGATGGAGATGGAGAAGGCCCGCGGCATCTCGGTGAGTTCGACGGCGCTGCAGTTCAACTACACGCCGACCGGTCTGGCCAACGAGGACCCCGGGGATGAGGTCGAACCGAATGTCATCAACCTCGTCGACACCCCCGGCCACGCCGACTTCTCCGAGGACACCTACCGCGTCCTGACGGCCGTCGACGCGGCGGTGATGCTGATCGACGCGGCCAAGGGCCTGGAACCGCAGACGCTGAAGCTGTTCCAGGTCTGTCGGCACCGCGGCATCCCGGTGATCACCGTCGTCAACAAATGGGACCGCCCCGGGCAGACGCCGCTGGAGCTGATCGACGAGATCTCCGAGCGCATCGGACTCACCCCGACACCGCTGTACGTCCCGGTGGGCATCGCCGGCGACTTCCGCGGCCTCTACGACCGGCGCAGCGGCTCCTACGTCAAATTCTCCCGGACCGCGGGCGGCGCGAAGATCGCCCCGGAGGAATTGCTCGACGCACAGCAGGCCGCGCAGATCGAGGGCGACGCCTGGACGGCGGCCGTCGAGGAGAGCGAACTGCTCTCGGAGATGGGCCAGGACCACGACGAGGAGCTGTTCCTGGCCGGCGCGACCTCGCCGATGATCTTCACCTCGGCGATGCTGAACTTCGGGGTACGCCAGCTTCTCGAGGCCCTCGTCGAACTCGCCCCGGCCCCCGCCCCGCGCGACGACGTGGACGGCAAGCCGCGCGAGGTGACCGACCCGTTCTCCGCCGTCGTCTTCAAGGTGCAGGCCGGGATGGACGCCAGCCACCGCGACCGCCTGGCCTACATGCGCATCGTCTCCGGCGA
The DNA here is from genome assembly GCF_013348785.1 of Gordonia sp. X0973. Lineage (NCBI taxonomy): Bacteria > Bacillati > Actinomycetota > Actinomycetes > Mycobacteriales > Gordoniaceae > Gordonia > Gordonia sp. X0973. The sequence continues at coordinate 882,811 of NZ_CP054691.1, read as the reverse complement.
GTTCGAGCGCGGGATGGTCGTGACACATGCGCAGACCGGCCGCCCGTTCGCGACCAAGTACGCGCAGGCGGTGTTCGGACGCGATCGCTCCACCGTCGACACCGCATATCCGGGGGATGTCGTCGGTCTGGTCAACGCGACCGCGCTCGCCCCCGGCGACACCCTCTACGACGACCCCGCCGTCGAGTTCCCGCCGATCGGCTCCTTCGCACCGGAACACTTCGCGACGCTGCGCGCCCGCTCCGCGGGTAAGTACAAGCAGTTCCGCAAGGCGATGGACCAGCTCGAATCCGAGGGGGTGGTCCAGGTGCTGCGCAACGACACCCGCGGCGACGCCTCCCCGGTTCTCGCCGCCGTCGGGCCCATGCAGTTCGAGGTCGTCACCGCCCGGATGCTCGCCGAGTTCACCGTGGAGACGGAATTGGAGCCCCTCGGCTATTCGCTGGCGCGGCGCACCGACGACGCCAGTTCCCCCGAATTGGACCGCCAGCGCGGCGTCGAAGTGTTCACCCGCACAGACGGCGCGCGCCTGGCGCTGTTCAGCGACAAGTGGCGCCTGCAGTTCATCGAGAAGGAGCACCCCGACTTGACCCTCGAACCACTCGTCGCGGCGGCCGACTGATGCGCACGCCACACCGGAGGACCGTCGGCGCCGCCGCCCTCGCGACCTTGCTCGTCGCCGCGGTCGGCTGCTCGAGCGCCGACCGACCGCACCGCCCCGCGCCTAAGGCGCCGAAGGCGGTCACCGAGCGCGTCGCGATGAGCGAATGCGAGAAGACCCCCGGTGAGGGCCGGGTGCTGCGCGCCGGGATGGGCCTGGTGTTCACCAAGGGCTCGATGTTCGTCGCCGTGCCGAAGAACCGCGACCTCCCGCCGGCGCCCGCGCCCAACCCGCTGCCGGCGCCCAATCCGCTGCCGGCTCCAGCACCCGAGCCGGCACCCGCGCCCGCACCCAATCCGCTGCCAGCACCGGAGCCCGCACCGCAGTACCCGCAATACCCCCAACAACCCCAGTACCCGCAGCCCCAATACCCGCAGCAGCCGTACGACCCCAACCTGCCGCCCGCGCCGCCCTACAACCCCTACTACCCGCCGGCGACCTATCACCGGTCCGGTCCCGGGACCGCGGCTCCGGTCACCAACGCACCCCCGGCCCCCGGCGCGTCGACGCCCACCGGCCCGGCCCCGGCCGCTGCCGAGTGCCTGTCGTTCCGGAAATGGGGCAACGCCAGCCCCGAGGTCCCGCCGGACGGTCTACTCTTCACCTTCCGCGGGAAGAACGGCGACGGCGCCCAGGTCGGCTTCCTCGCCGTCTCGATGACCGGCGGAGTCCTGCCGCCCATCGGTGCCGAGCATCCCCGGGTGGGCCCGCTGGTCACCACCATCCCCGCCGACATCGGCGTCTCGGTCGACGGCAAATACTTCGCGGCGAACGGCTGTCCGCTCAAGATCGATACGTTGAGTTCGCACGGGGTCACCGGGCACTTCGTCTGCCCGAGCGCGGTGCCCTCCGAGGAGAATCCACTGGCCCCCAGCGACAATCAGCGCGATCGGCGCGACGACGACTGGGAGCCGCCGCCCCCGGGCCGCCCGGCACCGCCTGCTCCCCCCGCTCCCGCGGCAGCCGCGGGAATCCGGATCTCCGGCTGGTTCGAGGCCAAGCCCTAACCGGTCCAGCGCCGACCGAAGCCGACGGCGCTAGTCCCCGACGATGCGCGCCACGACCGCCGGGTCGACGTCGTCGATCGCGGCCGGCTCGAATGCGGGCTTGCGGTCCTTGTCGACGAGGACGGCCCGCACCCCTTCGGCGAAGTCCGGTGTTGCGGTGATCCGTTCCGCGGCATGCAGTTCGCGGTCGAAGCACTCGTCGAGCGAGCTGGCCTCGCCGCGCTCGAGCATCGCGGCGGTGACCAGCAGGCTCGTCGGCGAGCATTTGTCCATCAGCCCGGCGGTCTCGCGCGCCCACTCGTCGCCGCCGCGCAGTCCGCCGATGACCGCGGGCACCGGGTCGGCACCGCCGAAGTAGTCGGCGACCGAGCGCAACGGCAGCGGGTCGGCGGCCGGCGCCGCGTCGAAGGTCGAGAGGGCGGTCGCCAACGGCATGCCGGAGCGGATCGCGTCGGCCAGCGCCCCGACCGAGGCGGAGGCCACCGAATGCGTGGCCATCCCGACCTCGAGCGCCTGCGTGCCGGTGATGCGCGCACCCGTCAGCCCGAGCCACCGGCCGACCCCGGCGGGCAACCGCGGGAGGAAGTAGGTGGACCCGATGTCGGGGAAGAAGCCGATCGCCGTCTCCGGCATCGCGATCAGCGCCTTCTCGGTGACCACGCGGATCTCCCCGTGCACGCTGATGCCCAGTCCGCCGCCCATCGCCGCGCCGTCGATCAGCGCGACATAGGGCTTCGGATAGTTCGCGACCAGCTGGTCGAGTCGGTATTCCGAACTGAAGTAGCGGGTGATCGAGGCGGAATCGCCGGCCAGGGCCGCGTCACGGATGGCGCGGATGTCGCCGCCGGCGCAGAAGGCGCGGTCGCTGCCGGAGGTGACCAGGACCGTCTCGACCGCCGGATCGTCGGCCATTTCCACCAACGCCCGGTACATCTCGTCGACCATTTGTTGGTCCAGGGCATTGAGCGCATTGGGGCGATTCAGCACGATTTCGCCCACACGGTTCCCCACAGAGGAAAGAATCGAGGACATGACGAACACCCTACCCACCCCGGCCGCGCGGGCCCGCACTGTCAATCTTGACAATAATCATTGTCACAACCGATACTCTGACGATGTTTAGCCCCCGAGCCGAATTGGCCGATTCTGCCCATACCGCCGTCTTGGCCGCCGACGCCGGAGGCGGGGCCGCGCTCGACCAGGTCCTCGGGATGACCGTCGCCGCCGCGATCGTGTCCGTCGCACTGCTGTGGATCGCCTACCGGCACCGGACCTACCGGTCGGACTGGCTGCAGGACTGGGCGAATTGGCTCGGCCGCATCGGCGACCGCCCCACCTGGTCGGTCATCCCGACGCTGTTGTTCGTCACCACGATCCTCACCGCCTTCTTCGGCTTCATCTGGGATGTCAGCCTGCACATCGGCCGCGGCCGCGACAGCGGCCCGCTGGCCAACCCGGCGCACTATTTCATCCTCGTCGGCCTGTTCTTCCTCTTCATCGCCGGTGCGCTCGCGATGATCCTGCCCCGCAACGACGACCGGTCGGTCGCCATCCCCGGGCGGGCCGCGGTGCGCATCACCCGTACCTGGTACGCCCCGACCGCGGGCATCCTGGTGGCCACCTGCGGCCTCTACGCGCTCATCGGTTTCCCGCTCGACGACATCTGGCACCGGATCTTCGGCCAGGACGTCACGCTGTGGGGCCCTACCCACCTGATGCTGATCGGCGGTGCCGGCTTCTCCTTGATCGCCGTCATCCTGCTCCTGCACGAGGGCTATCTCGCGGCCACGCTGGGCGGCAAGAAGAGTCAGGTCCCCGAGGAGGGCACCTCCTCGCTGTTCGGCTGGACCATCCCCGAGTGGGTGTCCGGTCCATTCATGACCAAGCTGGCCCAGTCCATCGCCTGCGGCGGCCTGCTCATCGGCCTTTCGGTGTTCCAGGTCGAGTTCGACTTCGGCGTCGAGCAGTTCCGCCTCGCCTTCCAGCCGATGCTGATCATCGCGGCCGGGGTGTTCGGCTGCGTCGTCGCGCGCCTGTGGGCGGGCGCCGGGGCGACCTTCATCGCGGTCGCCTTCGCCGCACTCATCCGCGTCATCGTGGCGGTCCTGGTTAGCCCGATCCTCGGTGAGCCGCGCAACGTCTTCCCGCTGTACCTGGCGATCGCCGTGGTCGTCGAGTTGCTGGCGCTGATCCCCCGCCTGCGGGCCAACGCGATCGCTTTCGGCGCCGTGGCCGGGCTCCTCGGCGCGACCGTCGGCGTCTACGGCGAATCGCTGTGGGTGCGGCAGATGCACTTGATCCCGTGGCCGACGAGCCTCTGGCCGACGATCCTCGCCATCGGGCTGCCCGTTGGTCTGACGGTCGGCCTGACCGCCGGTTTGTTCTGCCGCGCGCTGGAATCGCGTCCGCTGCCGCGCCCGGCCGTTCGACGCTCGATCGTCGTCGCGATGATCCTCGTGATCGCCGGCTCGACCCTCTACCTGCTCGACATCAGCGTGCCCAAGGACTCGAAGGCCACGGTCCGTCTCACCGAGGCGCCGCAGGTCGACGGGTTCCGGATGGTCACGGCCGACGTCGAGATGCAGCCCCCGACGCTCGTGTCGGACAACCCGGACTGGGTGACCATCCTCGCCTGGCAGGGCGGCGGCAAGGATCTGCACGGACTGGTCGTCGACCGTCTCGAGAAGGTCGGCCCCGGCCACTACCGGTCCACCAAGGCGTTCCCGGTCTCCGGCCACTGGAAGACGGTGCTCCGCGTCCAGGACGGCAGGACCATGACGGCGGTGCCGATCTATCTGGCCGCCGACCCGGCCATCGGCGCACACGAGACGAGTGCCCTCCCCGAGTTCACCCGTCCGTTCGACCGCGAGATCAACGTGCTGCAGCGCGAGCGGAAGTTCGACCATCCGGCGTGGCTCTTCTCCACCGCCACCTGGATCGTCGCGGCGCTGACCATCCTGGTCATCTGGGTGCTCAGCTGGGGTGCGGCCCGCATCAACGCGGCCTACTTCCCGCGTCCGGACCAGCGGCCGCTGGTCGCCGGAGCCAAGCGGGGTGGGCCCAAGGCGGGCCGGAAGCCCGAGCCGACCGTGGCCGCATGACGACGGTCGTCCTCGCCGACCACTCGATCCTGACCGCGATCCCGGCATTCGTCCCGGCGTTCATCGTCGTGGCCGTCATCGTCGGCTTGGTCGTGCGCGACCGGCGGCGCGAGGACGACGACGAATACGACGACGAGTACGACGCGGACTTCGACGACGAGGATGACCAAGAGTGACCGAATCGAGCATGGTCGTCGCCCACGGCACCGGCGAGGCAGCCGCCTTCCCCGTCGACATCACCTATGCGCTGATCGGTGGCTCGTGGGCGTTGGCGATCTCCTTCCTGGTGCTGGCGTTCGCGTGGAAGACCCCGCGACTGAGTCCGGATAAGCATGTCGCAGTGCTCCGACGGCTCACCCGGTTCGCCGATTCGCGCGCACTGCGCGAGACGCTCGGCGCCCTCGGCGTCGCGCTCACGGCGGCGGCCCTGATCATCGGCTTCCTCAAGCGCGACACTCATGACAACCCGCTGATCGGCACCTTCTTCATCTGGTTGTGGGTCGGCCTGATCGCCGCGTCGCTGGTGTTCGGACCGATCGGGCGGGTGGTGTCGCCGGTCCGCACGCTGCACCGATGGGTGTCTCGCGCCCTCGGGCGCGACCCCGAGGACGGACTGCGCGCCTATCCGGCGCGACTCGGCCGTTGGCCCGCCGCCCTCGGATTGTTCGCCTTCGTCTGGCTGGAACTCGCGGTGGTCGAGAAGGGCTTCACCGCCGTGTTCTGGTGGTGCATCGTCTATCTGGCGATCACCGTCGCCGGGGGGATCCTCTTCGGCTCGCGCTGGTTCTCCAAGGCCGAGCCCTTCGAGGTGTACAGCTCGACGATCGCGTCGATGAGCCCGTTGGGGCGCGATCGGCAGTCGCGGGAACTCGTGCTGCGCAATCCGCTGAACGGATTGCCCACCTATCGCACCGGTCCGGGTGCGGTGGCGGTCATCGCGGTACTGCTCGGTTCGACGGCCTTCGACGCGTGGTCGGCGGTACACAAGGGTCACGAGACCCTCGGGCGCACCGCGATCCTGCTGGTCTTCATCGCCGTCGTGGGCGTCTCGTTCTGCCTGGCGACGATGGCCACCGGCGGCGTGACCGGCAAGCAGCGCCGGGCGATCCCCGGGCGGATGGCCCACACCCTGATCCCGATCGCCGTCGGCTACCTCGTCGCCCACTATGCGAAATACCTCGTCGAGGACGGCCAGGAGACGGCCCATTCCTGGCTGCACGCCTTCGGGTTCGGCGAGCCGGACAAGTGGGCGCCGTTCACCGACCATCCGACGCTGCTGTCGGTGCTGGCCGTCGCGTCGATCGTCGTCGGCCACCTCTTGGCGGTCGTGTCGGCACACGACGCATCGCTGCGCATCCTGCCGCGCCGACACCACCTGACCGGTCAGTTGGCGCTCATGCTGCTGATGGTGGGCTACACCTTCGGCGGGTTGTACCTGCTCTTCGGCGGCTGACCGAACCAGCACCGCAACTGCGTGCCGACGCGGTCGTCGTTGAGCAACGTGAAGTGGTTCGCGCGGCCCAGGTGTACGCCGTTGCGCGGGTCGAAGCCGATCCGCCGCGTCGAGTTGGCCCCGGTGGCGCTGCGGTGCAGGACCAAGCCGTCGCCGATGACGCGGGCAAGCGGATTGCGCGGGTTGGCGGTGACGGTGGCGGAGACGAAGTAGTGGTCGGCACCGGGCAGCAACTCGATCTCGCCGGCCGCGCGACGCGCCAGGTCGTCGGGGTCGCGCCCGACCCAGTTCTCGTCGACGATCGACCCGTCGCGCAGGTCGCGGATCCCACCGCTGCGGCGGCGCAGCAGGCGTCCCAGCGCACGCGTCTCGGGCAGGCGGACCAGGCCGGCGCTGCCGTGGTGGGCCAGGCTCTCCAGCGGGGCGCCGAGATGCGGGGTCCCGAGCGTGACGGTCGCCGTGGTGACCCCCACCCATGCGTGCCCGGCCTCGCGACCGTAATGCGCGGCACTGCGGGCGACGAGGCCGCCCATCGAGTGGCCGAGCAATCCGATCGTCGTCACCGGGACGGGCCAGCGGCGGACGAGTTCGTCGACGAGTTCGGCCGCATCCCGACCGTTGGTGGAGATGTGTCGCCCCGTGTTGTAGCGGAGGAAGACGGTGGTGATGCCGTCGGCCGCGAGCCGCTGCGCATAGGGGATCGACACGTCCGAGCGCACCGCCCACGAGTGCTCGGTCTCCACCAGGCCGTGCAGGGCGACGACGATCCGGCCGGTCGCGTCGGGGAAGGCGGCGCGGAGGCCGTCGGAGGTCAGCGGCACCGACCGGCCGTCGACCCGGATGGACATGGGATCGGCCAGCGGGGATTGATGCGCGTCGAGCTCGTCGCCGATCAGCCCGTTCACCGCGGCGATGATCGCGGCACCCGCCTTCGTCGACGACGGCGCCTGCGCGAGCGGCAGATCGGCCGCGATGCCGCTCACCTTGCCCGCGGTCTCCATCGACTGCCCGACCACCAGGTACACCCCGTCGGTGACGGCGTCGTGCACCGCCTTCACCGGCGCCACGAGCGGCCCCAGTCCCCAGCCCAATCCGGCGAAGATGCGGTCGGAGATGGCGCGGTGCGTCTCGTGGATACCGGTGGACGCCTTGCCGAGTTCGGTGAGCCCGAGTTCGGACAAGGCGCGCACCTCCGTGCGACGTTCAGCTACGGTCATGGATTCAGTGTACATATGTTCACCGAACAATTCGATTCCCTGCGCCGACGGCGGCTTCTACGCTGGGCGGCGATGTCCCTCACCCCGACTCCCGCCGTCACCCTCGCCGGCGTCGACTTCTCTTGGCCGGACGGCACCCCCGTCTTCGACGACCTGTCCGCGACCACGCCGCCGGGAATCGCCTCGCTGGTCGGCAGCAACGGCGTCGGTAAGACGACGCTGCTGCGCCTGATCACCGGCGACCTCGCGCCGACCTCCGGTTCGATCACCACGATCGGCACGGTGGCGATGCTCGACCAGAATCCGGCGGTCGATCCGAGCGCCACCGTCGCTTCCGCACTCGGCGTCGAGCAGATACTCGCCGCCGTGGACCGCATCGAACGGGGCTCGGTCGATCCGGTCGATTTCGACCTCGTCGGCGACGACTGGGCGGTCGCCGAGCGCGCCCGTGCCGAACTCGACGCCGTCGGGCTCACCGGAATCCCGCTGGACCGACCCCTCGCCGAACTCTCCGGCGGGGAGGGCACGCTCGCCGCATTAGCCGGCTGCCTCTGGCGTCGGCCGGCCATCCTGCTGCTCGACGAGCCGACCAACAACCTCGACCGTCGGGCGCGCACCCTCCTGTTCGACGCCCTGGACCGATTCACCGGCGGCGGCGCCGCGCGGGCGGCGATCGTCGTGAGCCACGACCTCGAACTCCTCGAACGCGTCGACACGACGCTGGAACTGCACCGCCCGCGGCCCGGCGCCGCCGTCGAGCTGCGTTCCTTCGGCGGTCCGTATTCGCACTATCGGGAGGCCATCGAGGCCGAGCAGGAGGCCGCCGCGGCCGCGATCGCGAACGCCGCCGGCGACGTCGCCAGGCAGCAGCGCGAGCTCGACCAAGCACAGACCAAGCTCGCCCACCGCGCCCGGACCGCGCGCAAAGCCCAGCAGGAGAAGCGGGTTCCCAAGATCGTCGCCGGACTACGGGCCAATGCCGCGGAGGTTTCCGCCGGCAAGCTGGCCAATGCGCATCGCGACGACGTGGCGGCGGCCAGGGACCGCCTCGCCGAGGCATCCGAGGGATTGCGGAAGGATCGCGGCGCCGTCCTCACGCTTCCGGAGGTCGACGTGCCGCCGCGGCGTCAGATCGTCGTCGACGACCGGCTGCGCCTGGACGGCCCGGAACGCGTCGCCCTGTGCGGCCCCAACGGTGCGGGCAAGACCACCCTGCTGCACCGGGTGCTCGACGACGGCTCGGTTGTCGTCCCCTATTGCTTTGTGCCGCAGAAGATCTCGTTCGACGACGAGACCGTCACCGTCGCGGATGCGGCACACGCCGCGCTTCCGGATGTCCCGTCGGAGACGCTGCACGCGTCGTTGGCCCGACTCGGGCTGCGCGGCAGCATCTCCCAACAGCCGATCGGCACGCTGTCGGGCGGCCAGCGCCTGCGCGCCGCCCTGGCCATCGGTCTCGCCGCCGATCCGCCACCCGAGGTGCTGATCCTCGACGAGCCGACGAACAATCTCGACATCGACACGGTCGACGTCCTCGCCGACGCCCTGGCAGCATGGACCGGCGCGCTCATCCTCGTCTCCCACGACGAGGGGTTCGTCACCCGCGTCGGGGTGGACCGTCGCGTCGAGTTGACCTGAACCGGATCGGTGACGAACGCGGCGGCGGCGACGTCGGCCTAGGCTGGAGATCATGACTGCGATCACCCTCAACGACGGCCATTCCATCCCCCAATTCGGATTCGGCACCTGGCAGATCCCCGACGCCGAGGCGACCCCTCGGGTCGCCGAGGCACTCGAGGCCGGTTACCGCCACATCGACACCGCGCAGATGTACGGCAATGAGAACGGCGTCGGCAAGGCGATCGCGGGCAGCGGCGTCGCCCGCGACGACCTCTACGTCACCACCAAGCTCAACAACAACAATCACGACCCCGACCGGGCGATCGCGTCGATCGACGACTCGCTCAACCGCCTCGGCCTCGACTACGTCGACCTATTCCTCATCCACTGGCCGCTCCCGGGCATCGACATCGACTACCTCGACACCTGGCATGCGATGGAGGAGATCCGCGGCACGGGCAAGGCCCGCTCCATCGGCGTCTCCAACTTCACCGCCGACCAGCTGCGCCGCATCGCCGACAGCGGATCGCTGGTGCCGGTCGTCAACCAGATCGAGGTCCACCCGTACTTCGCCCAGGATGCGTTGCGGGCGGTCAACAAGGAGCTGGGCATCGCCACCGAGGCGTGGTCGCCGCTGGCGCAGGGGCAGGTGTTCGACGACCCCGTGCTGGCCGAGATCGCCTCGCGCGTCGGCCGACCGGTGTCCGCCGTCGTCCTGGCCTGGCACCGGCAGCGCGGCGACATCGTGTTCCCTAAGGCGTCGAGCGCGGCGCGGATCCGGGAGAACCTCGCATCGCAGGATCTGGAACTCGACGCCGCCGACATCGCGAAGATCGACGCCCTCGACGCCGATCGCCGCATCGGCCCGGACCCGTCGACCTTCAACTGGGTGCCCGCCGAAGAGGTCTAGCCTGCCCCTGCGGTGTGCCCGGACAGGTCGTCGAGCACGGCATTGACCAGCGCGTATGCGGCATCGACGAGTTCCGCGCGGGGCCTGGCCACCTCGTCGAGGAGCCAGATACGCGCCAACGTGGTGACGGCGCCGATGATGCCCTGGGCGATCAAGTGGAGTCGGCCGTCGGAATCGTCGGCCGACCCGAATGCGGCGGGCGCCAACGCCTGGACGGAAGCGGCGAACAGGTGGGTCTGCGCCGTGTACGCGGCGTCGACCGCCGGGCTGACGCCCAAGATCTCGAGCAGGGTTATCCGCGCACGGCGCTGGTCGGCCTCGATGGCGCAGAAGTAGCCGGTTAGCGCCGCGCGCAGTTGCTCGTCCATCGACGGCGGGGCGTCGACGACGGCGGCGACCATGTCGGTGTGGATGTCCTGGGCGCACTTCTCATAGCAGGCCAGCAGGAGCGCCTCGGCGTCGGTGAAGGATTCGTAGAAGTACCGTTTCGAGAGCCCGGCCTGGGTACACACCTCGTCGACGGTCGCGACCCGATAGCCGCGGGTGCCGAAGACCTCGACAGCCGCGTCGATGAGCCGACGGCGACGGTCCTGCGCACGCTGTGCGGCGGTCTCCCCCCGATAGGTCCGGCGCGCGGGTTGGTTGTCAGTCACATCGCTATTTTGACACGCGGCAGTTCCCGATGGTTAACTAGAACTGTTCAGTTCTAGATGGCGCATCCGAAGGCGGACGATCATGGCCGGTCGAAACACGCACCCCATCCACGCGCGGAACCGCGCGGCCCACTACGCGAGCTTCCTGACCCCCGACGCCGTCGCGATGACCCGATTCGGATTCGAGCGCGACATACGCCCCCGGTTCGATCGAATCATCGAGGTCGCCCGGAACTCGCGTACGCGCGGCACCGAGCGCATGCGCGGCCTCGTCGCCACCGGCGGCGGGCGGGTGAAGTGGAAGCAGGTCGCTCGCCCCGGCCTGCCCGGGCCGCTGGGCGCGGTAGTGCGGCCGATCGCGGTGGCGACCTGCGACGCGGATCGGCCGATCATGCTGGGCAAGACCTATTTCCCCCTGCCCATCCACCTCGGACACGAGGCGGTGGCCGAGGTGGTCGAAGTCGGGGCAGAAGTCGCCGACATCCGGGTCGGCGATCGGGTCATCGTCCCGTTTCAACTCAGTTGCGGCACCTGCCGCCCCTGCCTGTCCGGGAACACCGCCAACTGCCTCTCCGTGCCGCCGGCATCGATGTACGGCTTCGGACTCGTCGGCGGCCTCTGGGGTGGGGCCCTGGCCGACTTCATGGCCGTGCCGTTCGCCGACGCGATGCTCGTCGGACTCCCCGACGGCATCGACCCGGCCGCGGCGGCCGGCGTCGCCGACAACTACAGCGACGCCTACCGGCAGGTCGCGCCGCATCTGCCGGGCCTGCTCGCCGCCGACCCCGACGCCGAGGTGCTCGTAGTCGGCCGTCTCGATCCGCGCGACGCCTTCACCTCCAGCACACTGTTGATCACGGCCATGATCGCCCGGGCGATGGGTGCGAAGAACATCAGCGTCGTCGACGGGAAGCCGGCCCTCGCCGACCGCGCCGAGCAACTGGGTTTCCGCGCCCTCGACCCGAAGCGACCGCGGGAATGGCCGACGGCGGCCCTCACCGTCGACGCGACCGGCACGCCGTCCGGTCTGCGGAAGGTACTCGCCCACACGGCCCCCGACGGGGTGTGCACCTGCGCGTGGTCCTTCCACCGGCGCGCCGGATTCCCGCTGATGGCCTCCTACCAGCGCAACGTCACCGTGCACGTCGGGCGCGCACATATTCGAACCCAGATCCCCGACGTCCTGGACCTCATGGTCGAGGGCGACCTCCGGCCGGAGCTGGCCACCACGAACACCGCCTCCTTCGACGACGCTCCAGCCGCCCTGCGCGAGCACTGCCACAGCGACGCACTGAAGACCGTCCTGCTCGCCTGACGGATACCTGTCGGGGTCTCGATACACCGACTCGGCTAGCGCGGACCGAGTTGATCCGACGGTGGTCGAGTGCCGTAAGACGGTGGTCGAGTGCCGTAAGACGGTGGTCGAGTGCCGTAAGACGGTGGTCGAGTGCCGTAAGACGGTGGTCGAGTGCCGTAAGACGGTGGTCGAGTGCCGTAAGACGGTGGTCGAGTGCCGTAAGACGGTGGTCGAGTCGGTGTATCGAGACCTATTCGGCCAGCTCGGCGGCTTCGAGCCACTGCGCCTCGGCCTGCTCCTTCTCGGCGACGACGCGCTTGAGTTCGGCGTCGAGCTCGACGAGCCGCTGCTGGTCGGTGGCGGCCTCGACGAGATCGGTGTGCAGCTTCTCCTCGCGCGCCGACAGCTTCTCGATCTGCCGCTCGAGACGGCCCATCGCCTTGCGGGCCTCGCGGTGTTCGGCGGCCGACGAGCCCGCCACCCGCGGCGCGGGCGCAGCGGAGGGGGTCGACGCAGCACCGATCGACCCGGAACGGGTCCGGTTGCGCGCCAACTCTTCCCGGCGCTCCAGATATTGTTCGATCCCGCGCGGGAGGTTGGTCAGCTTCCCGTCGCCGAAGAGCGCCCAGGTCGTATCGCAGATCCGCTCGATCAGATAGCGGTCGTGGCTGATGACGACGAGCGTGCCGGCCCAACCGTCGAGCAGGTCCTCGACCTGCTGCAGGGTGTCGATGTCGAGATCGTTGGTCGGCTCGTCAAGCAGCAGCACGTTCGGCTCGGCCATCAACACCCGCGTCAGCTGCAGCCGACGTCGCTCACCGCCGGAGAGGTCGCCGACCGGTGTCCGCTGGCGGGCCGGGGAGAAACCCAGTCGCTCGGCCAGCTGCGACGCCGACAACTCTTTGTCGCCGACCATCATCCGCGTCGCCACGGCCTCCACCGCGTCGAGCACCCGCTGATCGGGGTCGAGGTCGTCGAGTTCCTGGCGCAACCAGCCGATCGACACGGTCTTGCCCTCGATGCGCCGACCGGGGTCGACGGGGACCTCGCCGGCCAGCGCCCGCAGCAGCGTCGTCTTTCCCGAACCGTTCACACCGACGAGACCGATCCGCTCCCCCGGCGTCAACCGCCAGGTCAGGCCGTCGAGCAGTACCTGCGACACCCCGTCGTCGCCGACCGGCGTCTCCAGGTGCGCATCCTCGAGTTCGACCACGACGCGGCCGAGCCGTCGCTTCGCGAACGCGGAGAGGGTCACGGTGTCGCGCGGCGGCGGCACGTCGGCGATCAGCTTCTCGGCCGCCTCGATCCGGTACTTGGGCTTCGACGTCCGGGCGGGCGGGCCGCGGCGCAACCACGCCAGCTCCTTGCGGGCCAGGTTGCGGCGGCGCTCCTCGGCCGCGTCGGCGAGGCGCGAGCGCTCGGCGCGGGCGAATACCCAGTCGTTGTAGCCGCCCTCGTACTCGTCGACCCGACCCGAGTGCACCTCCCAGGTGCGTTGGGCGACCGTGTCGAGGAACCAGCGGTCGTGGGTGACGACGACGACCGCGTCACCGCGGGAGACGAGGTGGTTCGCGAGCCACTGCACCCCCTCGATGTCGAGGTGGTTCGTGGGCTCGTCGAGCAGCAGCACGTTCGCGTCGGACACCAGTGCCGCGGCCAGGCCGACCCGGCGGCGCTGGCCGCCGGACAGCTCGGTGGTGCGCCGCTCCAGCAGTTCGGCCACCCCGATCCCCGCCAGCACGTCGCGGATCCGGGGATCCCCGGCCCATTCGTGTTCGGCGACGCCGAGGGAGCCGACGACGACGTCGGCCACCGTCGCGTCGTCGGGTAGCTCGCCGCGCTGGGTGACGGTCGCGATCCGGGCGCCACCGGCCACCGACACGCGCCCGCCGTCCGGCTCGGTGATACCCGCGAGGATCTCCAGCAACGTGGTCTTGCCGCCGCCGTTGAGGCCGACGACACCGATCCGCTGCCCGGCGTGCACGCCGACGCTCACATCGGTGAGCAGCGGTTTGATACCGAAGCTCTTGCTGATCTTCTCGGCATTGATCAATACCGGGTTGGCCGGGGCGGTCACCGGGCCACTGTATCGGCAGCCCCGGCGACGGGCCGAATCAGCTCAGCGGAAGTACCCGTCCACCGTGGCCATCGTGTTTTCCATCGACTCCCGCGCCACAGCCATGTGGCCACCGGGATACCAACCGGTCGTGACGTCGACGCCACCCACGCGCAACTGGCCCTGCAACTCCGAGGTGTTCACCGGAAACACGATGGTGTCGGTGAGGCCCTGCTGCAGGCGGACCGGACTCCGGAAGCCGGAAGCCGGGATATCCGAATACGCGCGCAGCGCCGCCATGAACCGCGGCGAAGCACCCGTCGCCTTCGCGTAGAGGGTTCCGGGCGCGACGTTGCTCAGCGCGGCCGCCCCCGCCTGGGCACAGACCTTGCTGACCCGCGCCAGCCAATACCGCCCGGCCGGGGTCAGGTAGTTCTTCACACCCAGGTTCGGGTACACCCGGTCCATCCCGGCCATCACGTAGAGCCCGAAGAGCGAGGTCATGTTCAATTGGCCCAGGCTGGGCAGCTCGGGACGTTGGAGCAGCGACATGGTCGCCGGGATCTGGCTGGCCGGGGCCAGCGCAACGGCACCGACCATCGGCAGGTCGGGGGCGTATCGCGGCGCCATACGGGCCGCCCACAGCGCGGCGTGCCCGCCCTGCGAGTGACCCAGCGAAGCCCAGCGCTTGCCGATCGTCGGATCGAGGTTGCGCGCCGCGCGCACCATGTCGATCACGTTGTAGGCGGCGGAGCGTCCGCCGAGGTATTCGGTGGTCCCACCACCGCCGAGGCCGATGTAGTCGGAGGCGGTGACCACGTAGCCGCGGCGCAGGGCGGCACTGATATTCGGCTGGGACTGGTCCTGCACCGCGCGGGTGGCCCGGCTGGGCGCGCACTGCGGGGCGATGCCGCTGGTGCCGTGGGCCCACGACACGACCTTCCACCCGCCGGCCGGCTTGGGCGCACGCGGGTAGTAGACGACACCGGTCGTCTGCGCCGCCCGGCCGTTCTGGTCGCGGGTCGTGTAGAGCAGCTTGACACCGCGCGCGGCCCCCGACGGCAGATTGGCCGCGGCGACGGCGGACTGCCCGAGCACCGCGCCGGTGGCCGGTGCCGCCGTGGCGGGGGAGGCCGACACCGCGGTCGTGAGGGTGAGCGCGGACGCCGTCAATGCGGCGCCGAGGACGAGGCTGTGTGAACGCATCACACCAGACTAGAGAACGCACCGAGCGAACAGTCGGTTTTCCCCCGTCGAGCGGGCGCCTCACGTCAACGCAAACGCGCGCCGGCGACGGGACCGTGGGCGGTGCGGACCGACTTGGCCACCCCGGCACCGGCCAACTCCGCGGCCACCCGAACGGTCGACTCCTCGTCGGCGCACAGGAAGGCGCAGGTCGGACCCGATCCCGAGACGATGCCCGCCAACGCCCCCGCGTCCGTTCCGGCCCGCAGCGTGCGGCGCAGCACCGGCTGCAACGACAGGGCCGCGGGCTGCAGGTCGTTGTGCAGCAATCCGGCGACCTCCTCGACGTCGCCGGCGGCCAGGGCGCGCAGCAACGCATCCGGGCTCGACGGCACGCCATCGTCGGGCTCGGCTCCCCCCTTGGCGCGGAGCCGATCCAACTCGGCGAAGACGGCCGGGGTGGACAGGCCGGTCTTGGCGATCGCCAGCACCCAGTGGAACTCCCCCCGGGACAGGACCGGCGAGAGGTCTTCCCCGCGCCCGGTCCCCAGTGCGGTACCG
Source organism: Gordonia sp. X0973 (assembly GCF_013348785.1). Lineage (NCBI taxonomy): Bacteria > Bacillati > Actinomycetota > Actinomycetes > Mycobacteriales > Gordoniaceae > Gordonia > Gordonia sp. X0973. The sequence continues at coordinate 867,090 of NZ_CP054691.1, read as the reverse complement.
CCGCGCACCGAGAACGGCACGTCGGAGCCCAAGGCCGCGGCCGCCGCCATTGTCTCGGCGCGGTCCCAACCGGCGCCGAACAGTCGGGCGCAGGCGACCAGTGCCGCCGCCGCGTCGGCGCTTCCGCCTGCCATCCCCCCCGCCACCGGGATCGACTTCTCGATCTCGATGGACACCCGCGCCTGCGGGTCGACCGACAGTGCCGCACGGGCGGCCAGGTTGTCGCGCGGATCGGCGGGCACCTGGTCGGCACCCTCGCCGACGGTCCGCACCGACAGCTCAGCCGCGTGCCGCACGGTCACGTCGTCGAAAAGGGAAACGGCCTGGAATACGGTGGCCAGCTCGTGGTACCCGTCGTCGCGCAATCCGCCGACGCCCAGGTGCAGGTTGATCTTCGCCGCCGCGCGTGCGGTGATCGAGCCGGGGGAAGCGGTCACGAAAAGTCAGGGTAGTGCAGTGGCGGCGAGCGCGACGAAGTCCGCGACGTCGAGACGCTCACCGCGGGCCGACGGGTCGATCCCCGCCGCCCGCAATCGCACCTCGGCCTGCGCCGGGGAGCCCGCCCACCCCGCCAATGCGGCCCGCAGCGTCTTGCGACGCTGCGCGAAGGCGGCGTCGATCACGGCGAAGACCTGCTCGCGGGTCGCCGTGTCGCGCGGATAGGCGTCGGTCCGATCGATGCGGACCAGTCCGGACTCGACCTTCGGCTCGGGCCAGAACACATTGCGGCCCACCGATCCGGCGCGCGACACGTCGCCGAAGTAGCGGGCTTTGACGCTGGGCACCCCGTAGACGCGGCCGCCCGGTCCGGCGGCGAGGCGGTCGGCCACCTCCGCCTGCACCATGACCAGCGCGGTGCGCAACGATGGCACCTCCGACATCAGGTGCAGCAGAACGGGGACGGCGACGTTGTAGGGCAGGTTCGCGACCAGCGCGGTGGGCTCGCCGCTCAACTCGTCGGCGGTGATACGCAGGGCGTCGGCCAGGTGGACCTGAAACGAATCCCGTTGCGCCGGTGCGTATTCGGCGATCGTCTCGGGCAGCCGGGCGGCGAGGACGGGATCGATCTCGACGGCCTCGACCGAGCCCGCGGCCCCCAGGAGCGCGAGGGTCAGCGACCCCAGGCCCGGCCCCACCTCGAGGACGTGGTCGTCGGGGCCGACGCCGGCCGTCGCGACGATGCGCCGCACCGTGTTGGCGTCGTGGACGAAGTTCTGTCCGAGCGTCTTGGTCGGCCGCACGCCCAATTCGGCGGCGAGCCCGCGAATCTGGGCGGGACCCAGAAGTCGCGGCTGATCGCTCAGCGCAGGCCCAGACGCGACGAGCAGGCGGGCCAGGCTCCCCAGCCCTGCGCGGCCAAGGTCTTCTTGGCGATGTCGATCTGCTCCTCGCGGGTGGCGAGGTCGGCGCGCGGCGCGTACTTGCCGCCGCCCCAGCGCAGCCAGGTACCGGCGTCGAACTGCACGCCGCCGTAGAAACCGTTGCCGGTGTTGATGGCCCAGTTCCCGGTCGCCTCGCACTGCGCGAGCTGATCCCAGACCGACCCCGGCGGGACGTAGGGGGCACCGGGCTTCGAGCCGACGCGCACCGTGGCGGGAACCGGCTTGACCAGGTCCTGCTCGGTCAGCTTGGTCCGCTTGATCTCTTTACCGTTGACGACGGTGACCGCGTAGGTGATCCGCGCCTGACCGGGCTTGCCCGGCTTCTCGACGACCTTGCGACCGGAAATCAGATTCGGATCCTTCTTCGCGATCTCCGGCGCGGCGACGTTCTCGACGCGAGTCGACTCCGCGGTGCGGATCCGGGTCACCGTGATCTTCATGTCCTTGGTCACCGGCGTGTTCGCGGCGGGCACGACCTTGTCGGTCGGCGCCAGCGGCTTGCCGGTGCGGGCGAGCAGCTCGCCGACGGTCTGCGCACCCATGACCGGGCGCCACGACACCGTGCCGTCGGTCAGGTTGACCGGCACCGGCGGCGTCACCGCCACCACCGCGCCGGTCAGCGGCAGGGTGGTGAGGGTGGAGGGCGTCGAGGCATTGGCCATGTTCTGCTCGGCGAGCAGCTCGTCGACGGTCGAGGCCGTCGTGATGATCGTGCGCTTCTCGCCGCCGACGTCGAGGGTGACCGTCTTGTGGCGCTTGTAGGTGATGGTCTGGCCGTCGTGGAGCTTCGATCCCCCGGCCGGCGACACGACGTCCTCGTTGACCGGGTGGTAGCCCTGCGACCGCAGCACGGTGTCCACCGAGTAGGCCATCGTCGACACCTGCCGCGACTGGCCGTCGACGTCGAGCGTGACGGTCTTGTGCGAGGCGAGGCCGACGATGCCGCCCGCGGCCAGCGTCGCCAACACGGCTCCCACCGCGAGGCGCGGCCGCATCGACCGCGACCGGTTCAGTGTGCTGAGCACGGTCGAGGACCGTGCGTCGTCCTGGTGGCGGCTCACGTTGTGTGTCATCGGGGGCTGTTTCCTGCTGGTCGACTCCGGATTGCGCCCGCCGACACGCCGACGGACCGCCCATTCGAGCTGGGCATGTCACAGAATGGTATCGAATGGGCGACTTTTCAGCTAGCCGATGTGATAAATCCGACGAGCGTTGTCGCCGAGCAGGGCCGCCATCTCCTCGTCGGATACGCCGCGCAGCCCGGCCAGGAATCGCGCCGTGTACGGCAGGCAGTAGGACTCGTTGCGGGCTCCACGATACGGGTGCGGCGTCAGGAAGGGTGCATCGGTCTCGACGAGGATCTGCTCGTCGGGGACGAGCAGGGCGGCCTCCTGCAAGGACGCGGCATTGGTGAAGGTGACGGTCCCGGAGAAGCTCAGGAAATACCCCGCGTCGACGCATTCCCGGGCGATCGCCGCGTCGCCGGAGAAGCAGTGCATGATCACCGTCTCCGGGGCGCCGGCGTCGGCGAGGATGTCCAGCAGGTCGCGGTCGGCCTCGCGGTTGTGGATCATCAGCGGCTTGCCGACCCGCTTGGCCAGGTCGATATGCCACCGGAACGCCCGCTCCTGCACCTGCGGCGGGGCACAGTCCTCCGATCGCGACGGCCAGTAGTAGTCCAGGCCGGTCTCGCCGACGGCCACGACGCGGGGATGGGTCGCCATCTGTTCCAGCTCGGCCGCCGATTCGTCGTCGAGGTCGCCGGCGTGCATCGGGTGCAACGCGACCGCCGCGTAGCAGCGGCCGTCCCACTCGGCCGCGGCCACGGCCCACCGGGCGTCGACCATGTCGTCGGCGACGGTCACCACCTGGTCGATGCCGACCGCGGCCGCTCGGTCGAGGATCGCCGTCACCGCATCCGCGTCCCGGCCGCCGCAGGCCGCGAGGTGGGTGTGGGCGTCGACGAGTCCCGGCAGCGGCGCGGGATCCGGCGGCGGCTCGCGCCGCGACTTCTTGCTCACAGCTCGACCGTCCCGGACACCACCGTCACCGATTGGCCGCCGATCCAGATGTCGGTGTCGTCGTCGTGGACGAAGACGCGCCCGGCCCGCCCCAACGCGGTGCCCTGCGACGCGACGTACCGGCTCGGCACGTGTCCGGCTGCGCGCAACCACTTGGCCAATCCGGCGTTGAGGCTGCCGGTGACCGGGTCCTCCGGCACGCCGACCCCGGGGGCGAAGGCGCGCACCTCGACCGCGGCCCCGTCCGGGCCGCCGCCGTCCGGGTAGGCGCCAACGACCCCGACCATCAGCGCGCCGAGCGACTCGTTGTCGGGCCGCAGGTCGAGCACGTCCTGCGCCGACGCCAGGCGCACCCCGATCCAGGGCGGGCCGTTGTCCACCCAGTCGGCGCCGATCACCTGCTCGGGAGACAGGCGCAGCGCCGCGACGACCCGATCGAGGACGTGATCCTCCACCGGACCGCCGCGCCGCAGATCGGGGGCGGCGAAGGCGAGGCGCTCGCCGTCGCGGCGGATCTCGACGAGCCCGATCCCGCATTCCTGCACAATCTGGCGTCGCGTCGTCCCGGAGCGCTCCAACCAGGCATGGGCCGAGCCGAGGGTCGGGTGGCCGGCGAAGGGCAGTTCCCCGGTCGGGGTGAAGATGCGCAGGCGATAGTCGGCGGCTGGCTCGATCGGCGTTTGGACGAAGGTCGTCTCGGAGAGGTTGGTCCAGCGCGCGAAGGCCGCCATCGTGGCGTCGTCGAGCCCGTCGCCGTCGCACACCACCGCGACCGGGTTACCCGCGGTCGGCCGGTCCGTGAACACGTCGACCTGTGCGAAGGGACGCTGCATGTCCCCATCCTGGCACGGCGCAGACCTCAGTCGTCACGGACATCGGTCGCGTGCAGGCGATAGAGCCCCACGGCGAACACGATGAGCGCGACGCAACCGAAATACGCCATCGCACCGACCGGGCCGCCGAACGGGCTGTCGAAGGTCGGCGACTGACCGGCCCCGATCTCGCCGTTCTTGAACAGCGAGTACCGCTGCAGCGCGGTGCCGAAGTCGCCGCGGATGAACCCGACGCACACCTCGACCCCCCACCGCCACAACAGCAGGACCATGATCACGACCCCGGGACGCGGGATCAGCATGGCGATGCCGAGGGCCAACACGACGATGAGGACGGCCAGCACGGGCGTGCCGACGAGCAGGTGGATGCCGTCGGAATCGAGCGGGTCGACCCGATCCCAGACCTCCGGGAACACCTTGGGCAGCACCGCGAGGTTGATCAGCGTTGTCGCGAAGACGGTGAGGCCGGCGAGCCCGCCGAACACGATCAGTTTGGCGACGGGCAGTCGCCACCGCGCCGGGGCGATCTGGAACACCATCGGCGCGGTGTGGTCGCCGAACTCGCCGCAGTAGGAGGTGACCGCGCCGGCCATCAGGATGAAGGTCGAGAAGACGATGACCCAGTAGGCCGCGTTGTCGGTGTCCATCCCGCCGCGCCCGTTGATGACGTCGCGCTCCGCGGCGGCGGCGATCGCCCCGTTGATCAGCACCGGGATGACGACGGCCAGCGGCACGAGGGCGTACAGCACCGGGCTGCGCCAGGAGAGCTTGGCCAACTCCGCGCGCACCGAGCGGCGCAACCCGGTCACCGGTCCGCCCCGGTGGCGTATTCGACGCTGCCCCGGGTGATGTCCAGGTAGGCCGACTCGAGGCGGCGCGGGCCCTCGCCGCGGGCCAGCACCTCGTCGCGCGGGGTGCTCGACAGCACCCGCCCCTGGCCCATGATCACGATCCACGACGCGGTGATCTCCACCTCGGTGAGGCTGTGCGAGGCGACGAGCAGCGTCCGCCCCTGCGCGGTCAGCCGGCCGAAGAGGTCGCGCAGCCACAGCACCCCCTCCACGTCGAGCCCGTTCGCCGGCTCGTCCAGGACCAGCGTCGCGGGGTCGCCGAGCAGTGCCGAGGCGATGCCGAGCCGCTGCTGCATCCCGAGGGAGAACCCGCCCACGAGGCGATGCGCCGCGGCCCGCAGCCCGACGGCATCCAGCGCGGGGTGCACCCGGTCCTGGTCGATCCCCGCCAGCCGCGCCTGCCAGCGCAGATGCTGCAGCGCGGTATGCCTGGGGTGCCCGGCGCGTGCGTCGAGGGAGAACCCGACCTCGCGCTTCACGTCGTCGAGTTCGTGCAGGCGCCGGCCGTTGACGGTGATGGTGCCGGCGTCGGGCGACGCCAAGCCCGCGATCATCCGCATCAGCGTCGTCTTACCGGCGCCGTTCGGCCCGAGGAGGTAGGTCACCCCGCCCGGAGCCGCGGTGAAGGTGACGTCGTCGACGGCGGTCTTGTCGCCGAAGGACTTGGAGACCCCCGCTATCTCGATCAAACGAACTTGGCCGGCATGCCGTTGGCCGCGGCGTTGTGCTTCCAGTCGTACTTCCAGAGGCCGCCCTGCCGGACGTAGTAGTAGGTGAAGCTCTGCACCGGGAAGCCCGCCATGGAGCCCTGGAAGCGCGCGTTCATCGCGTTGCCGCTGACGTTCACCGCGACCACGTCGCCCTTCATCGAGAAGAAGTCGTGCTGGCGGGACTGGTCCATCATCCGCTGCAACTCGCCGCGGTTGGCCGCGCCGTTGACCGAGACCTCAAGCTTGGGCCCCATCGGCAGGCTCGGGTTCATGAAGGCGGCGAAGGAGCGCTTCACCGCGTCCTTCGACGGCTTGTCGGCGCGCAGGTAGAGGTCGGCGACGGTCGCGCTGCGGATGCTGGGCTCGGCCTGCGCGGCGGGGGCGCCGAGGGCGAGAGACATGAGGAGGACGAGAAGGGCGCCCAGAGCGGCGCGGATCGCAGTGGTCATGGCCACATCGTAAATTTGGTAGTTTGGTTAGTCAAACCTAAGTAAATGCTCTCGGGCGCTGGCGCCGGTCGAGATCACACCTTTCTCACCGCACGTCCCACCAGGGTTTCGCGTAGCGTGAATCCAATGTTGGGGCTGCCGGATTCCATCACCGTCGCACTCTTCGACCTCGACGGAGTGTTGACCGACACCGCGTCGGTGCACATGGCCGCGTGGACCGAGACCTTCAACGATTTCCTGGCGCACGCCGTCGATGACGAGGGGCACGCCCCCGCGCCGTTCACGCCGGCCGATTACCTCGCCCACGTCGACGGACGCCCCCGCGAGGACGGCATCAACGCCTTCCTCGCCGCGCGCCACATCACCGTCGACCGGGACACCGTCGAGAAGATCGCGGCGGAGAAGAACGCGAAGTTCCTCGCCATCCTGGACCGCGACGGGGTGCGCGCCTACCCCGATGCCGTCGCCTACCTGCACGCCGCGCGCGATGCCGGGCTGGGCATCGCCGTCGTCACGTCGTCGCGCAACGGCGGACCGGTGCTGACGGCCGCCGGGCTCAGCGAGTTCGTGACCAGACGCGTCGACGGCAACGACATCGTCGAGCGCGGGTTGGCGGGCAAACCGGCCCCGGACTCCTTCCTCCTGGGCGCGCAGCTGATGGGGGTCGGCCCGGCCGCGGCCGCCGTATTCGAGGACGCCGTGTCCGGGGTGGCCGCGGGGGCGGCCGGCGACTTCGCCGCCGTCGTCGGCGTCGACCGGACGACTGGCGCCGAGAGCGGGCCGCATTCGATTGAATCGGGCGCGCAGCCCAGCGCCCATGCGAAGGCCCTGGCCGGCGCGGGCGCGACCATCGTCGTGACCAGCCTCGACCAGTTGAGGACGGCACCCCCGGAGACAGGAGCAGACCAGTGACGCACCCGCACCCGGACCCTCAGGGCAAGCTGCGCGCACTGGGATTCGAAGTCGACCCGTGGAAGCTGCGGTGGAACGGGCTGCAGATGGACATCCTGCCCCGTACCGAGAGCCTGTTCGCCCTGTCCAACGGGCATATCGGCCTGCGCGGCACGTTCGAGGAGGGCGAGCCGACCGAACTGCCCGGCTCCTACCTCAACGGCTTCTACGAACTGCGCGAACTCCCCTATGCCGAATCCGGCTACGGCTATCCCGAATCCGGGCAGACGGTCGTGAACGTGACCGACGGGAAGATCATCCGGCTGCTCGTCGAGGACGAGCCGATGGATCTGCGCTACGGCACCACCGAGGAGCATTCGCGGACACTCGACTTCCGCACCGGCACCCTGCGCCGCAACACCGTGTGGACCTCGCCCACCGGGCGCAGCGTGCGCATCCGCTCCGAGCGCCTCGTCTCCTTCACCAAGCGCGCCATCGCCGCCATCCACTACGAGGTGGAGCCGTTGAGCGAGGACATGACCCTGGTCCTGCAATCCGACCTGCTGGCCAACGAACCGATCCCGGTGCCGGGCAACGACCCGCGCCTCGCGGCGGCACTCGACTCGCCGCTGGTCGCCGACATGGCCGACTGTCGTGGCTACTCCGCGGTTCTGGCCCACCACACCCGGCGTTCCGAGCTGCACATGGCCGCCGGGATGGACCACACCCTCGACCTGCCCGACGACGCGCAGACCTCCATCCGCGCCGACGGCGACCTGGCCCGCCTGACCATCTCCACCGACGTCAAACGCGGGCACAAGCTGAGCCTGACCAAGTACATCGGCTACGGCTGGTCGGCCCGCCGGTCGGTGCCGGCGCTGCGCGCCCAGGTCGAGGCGGCGCTCGCGCTCGCCGTCGACACCGGGTGGGACAAATTGGCCGCCGAACAGGCCGCCTACCTCGACGACTTCTGGCATGACGCCGACATCGAGCTCGTCGGCGACCCGGAGCTGCAGCAGGCCGTGCGCTTCGCGCTCTTCCACGTCCTGCAGGCCGGTGCCCGCGGGGAATCGAGGGCCATCCCGGCGAAGGGGCTGACCGGTCCCGGTTACGACGGGCACGCCTTCTGGGACACGGAGAGCTTCGTCCTGCCGATGCTGACCTACACGCTGCCCGCCGCGGCCGGCGAGGAACTGCGCTGGCGGCACTCGACGATCGACAAGGCCAAGGCCCGCGCCGCCGAACTCGCCCAGCACGGCGCGATGTTCCCGTGGCGCTCGATCAACGGCGACGAGTGTTCGGGCTATTGGCCCGCCGGAACCGCCGGGGTCCACGTCAGCGCCGACATCGCCAACGCCGTCGCCCGCTACCTGAACGCGACGAACGACGAGCAGTTCGACGTGGAATGCGGCGTCGAGCTACTGGTCGAGACCGCGCGGCTCTTCGCCGACATGGGCCACTTCGACATGAGCGGCAAATTCCGGATCGACGGTGTGACCGGCCCCGACGAGTACACCGCCATCGTCAACAACAACGTGTTCACCAACCTCGCCGTGCAGCAGAACCTGCGCGACGCGGTGGCCGCCGTCCACCGCCAGCCCGACGTCGCCCGCGAACTGGGGGTCACCGACGAGGAGACGGCCCGCTGGGAGTCCTGCGCCGAGGCCATGACCATCCCGTACGACCATCAGCTGAACGTGCACCAGCAGTGCGAGTCGTTCACCCATCTGGGCCAATGGGACTTCGAGGCCTCGAAGGACAAATACCCGCTGCTGCTGAACTACCCCTACTACGACCTGTACCGCAAGCAGGTCGTCAAGCAGGCCGACCTCGTCTTCGCCATGTACACCCGCGGCGACGCCTTCGACGCCGACGCGAAGAAGCGCAACTTCGACTACTACTACCCGCTGACCGTGCGCGACTCGTCGCTGTCGGCGTGCTGCGAGGCCGTCGTCGCGGCCGAGGTCGGCTACCTCGACCTGGCCTACGACCTCATGTGCGAGTCGGTGTTCACCGATCTGCACGACCTGCACGCCAACGTCGGCTCCGGACTGCACATCGCGGCGCTGGCCGGGGCGTGGACCGACTGCGTCGCCGGATTCGGCGGGATGCGCGACTTCGACGGCAAGATCACCTTCGCCCCGCGGCTGCCGCAGCGCCTGGACTACATGTCCTTCCGCATGATCATCCGCGGCTCGTCGATCGTCGTCGCCGTCGGCCGCGACAACGCCACCTACCGCATCCTGTCGGGGCCGCCGATCACCCTGGCCCACCACGGCGAGGAATTCGTCCTCGACGGCGCGCCGGTGACGATGGCGATCCCGGAGCGCCCCTCGCTCGTCGCGCCGCACGCACCGCCGCACTGCGCGCCCTACAGTCGGCCCGAGTAGTTTCCACGGGTAATCTGACGGGCACTATGGCCAGTCACCCCAGCCACGGCGACAACCGTCCGTTCTACCTCACCACGGCGATCGCCTACCCCAACGGTGCCCCGCACATCGGGCACGCCTACGAGTACATCTCCGCCGACGCGCTCGCGCGCTTCAAGCGACTCGACGGCTTCGACGTCCGGTTCCTCACCGGCACCGACGTCCACGGGCAGAAGATGCAGCAGACCGCGCAGGCCGAGGGCATCGCTACCGCCGAGTTGGCCACCCGCAACTCCGACCGGTTCCAGGATCTGCAGGAGCGCCTGGGCTCGAGTTTCGACCGGTTCATCCGCACCTCCGACGACGACCATTTCCGCGCGTCCCAGGAGATCTGGAAGCGAATGGCCCGCAACGGCGACATCTACCTCGACAAATACTCGGGCTGGTACGACGTGCGCGACGAGACCTTCTACGCCGAGGCCGACACCACCGTCGGCGACGACGGGCAGCGGGTCGCGACCGATTCCGGGCACGTCGTCACGTGGACCGAGGAGGAGACCTACTTCTTCCGGCTCTCCGCCTACACCGAGAAGCTGCTGGCCCTCTACGAGAAGGATCCGGACTTCCTCGGCCCGGACACCCGGCGCAACGAGATCGTCAGCTTCCTGCGCGGCGGGCTGACCGACCTGTCCATCTCGCGCACCACCTTTGACTGGGGCGTGCCGGTCCCCGACCATCCCGACCACGTCATGTACGTGTGGGTCGACGCCCTGACGAACTATCTGACCGGCGTCGGCTTCCCCGACGACGCGGCCCTCTTCGACCGTTACTGGCCGGCCGACCTGCACGTCATCGGCAAGGACATCATCCGGTTCCACTGCATCTACTGGCCCGCCTTCCTGATGAGCGCCGGGATCGAGTTGCCCAAGCGGGTGTTCGCGCACGGCTTCCTGTTCAACAACGGGGAGAAGATGAGCAAGTCGGTGGGCAACGTCGTCGACCCGGTCGAGTTGATCGAGGCCTTCGGCCTCGACCCGGTGCGCTACTTCTTCCTCCGCGAGGTGTCCTACGGCCAGGACGGGTCGTACACGGCGGAGTCGATGGTCGCGCGGATCAACGCCGACCTGGCCAACGAATTCGGCAACCTCGCCCAGCGCACCGCGTCGATGATCGGCAAGTACTTCGACGGGGTGCTGCCCGCCCCCGGCGACTACACGGAGACCGACCGCGCCCTCCTGGAACGGGCCGACGGCCTGCTGCCCAAGGTGCGCGAACACTTCGACGCCCAGGCCCTGCACCTGGGACTCGAGGCGCTGTGGCAGACGCTCGCCGAGGCGAACCGCTACATCTCCGCGCAGGAACCGTGGAAGCTCGCCAAGACCGACCTCGAGCGCACCGTCACCGTCCTCTACGTCTGCGCGGAGGTGGTCCGCATCGTGGCGCTGCTCGCCCAGCCGGTGATGCCGACCTCCTGCGGCACCATCCTCGACCAGCTCGCCGTCCCGGCGCAGGCCCGCGACTTCACCGCCGCCGGGCTACGGCTGGTCCCCGGGACCGCACTGCCCAAGCCGACGCCCGTCTTCCCGCGCCTCGAGGCGCCCGCGCAGGACTGATCCGACGATGAGCCCCAGCGCGCTCGACGTGCTGGCGTCGTTGCACCGGCACACCAGCGCGGCGGGGATCGCGCCGCCGGCGGCGCTCATCGGCTCCTGGCTCGACGCGGATGCCGTCATCGCGCCGTCCCTCGAAGTGGTCGACGGTTGCGCGCCCCCCGACCGGCCGGATCGATTCTGGTTGGGGCAGATGAGTTTTCCCGTCGGCGCGGGCTCGTTCCCAACGGTCGCCGGCGGTCTCACCGACGCCGTGCTGCTCCTGCGCGACGGGAAATGGACCTACCTCGACGTGACCGGTTCCCCCTGCCCCGACTGGGTCACGGATGCGTTGGCCCGGCCACGAGCCGACGACGCACGACAGTCGGGTGCCGACAAAGCACGCCAGTCGAGTGCCGACAAAGCAGGACGGTCGAGTGCCGACGAAGCACGGTGGTCGAGTGCCGACGAAACACGGTGGTCAACTGCCGACGAAGCACGGTGGTCGAGTGCCGACGAGGCGCTAGCCGAGTCGGTGTATCGAGACCCCGCACCCGTTTCAGCACGCTGGCAAACACCCACGCCGATTCGCCGGGCCGACCACCGTCGGGCGGTCCTCGACGCCCTCGACGCGATCGCGGCGGGCGAGATCTACCAGGTGTGCGTCTGCACGCGGCTCGACGGGAAGCTCGACGGCGACCCGCTGGCCTTCTTCAGCACCGTTGCCGCCGCCACCGCCCCGGCGAAAGCGGCCTTCCTGCAAGGGGACTGGGGCACCATCGCGAGCTTCTCACCGGAATCCTTCCTGCGCCGCCGCGGCGAGGAGGTCACCTCGTCGCCGATCAAGGGCACCCTGCCGGCGCACGGCGACCCGCGCGACCTCGCCATGTCGACCAAGGACGTCGCCGAGAACGTGATGATCGTCGACCTCGTGCGCAACGACCTGGGCCGGGTGGCGACGGTCGGCTCGGTGACCGTGCCGGAGCTGTTGACCGTCGTCGGCGCACCGGGCGTCTGGCATCTGGTCTCGACGGTGCGCGCCGAACTCGACGACACCGTCGGCAACGACGCGCTGCTGGCCGCGACCTTCCCGCCCGCCTCGGTCACCGGTACCCCGAAGATCCGGGCCGCCGAACTCATCGGGCAGTGGGAGTCCCTGCCGCGCGGCGTCTACTGCGGAGCCATCGGCGTCGCCGGGCCCGATCACGCGCTGGACCTCTCGGTGGCCATCCGCACCGTGGAGATCGATCCCGACGGCACCATGCGCCTCGGTGTCGGGGGCGGCATCACCATGGACTCCGATCCCGACCGCGAATGGCAGGAATGCCTGGACAAGGCCGCCGCGATCTTGTCAGCGCTCCGATAGACAAAGAATTCTCTTGACCAAGTGGGCAGGGATCAAGCAGCATCGTACTTCCACCGTAAGGAAGCTTAAAACATGAACGAATCTGATGAATTTCTCGACGCCTATATCACGGCAACCAATTGGACTGCCCTCGCCACCGAGGCCAGCGCCCTAATTGCGCAAGCGATCTCGTTTCAGCAAGGCTATGAGCCGGATGGTGACATCGCCGAACTCAATCGCGAGTGGCGCACGGAAAGCATTCCGAATCCAGTGACGGTGTACCACGAGACGTACCGCGCCCTACTGCAAGGAATCGGCGATCTCATGATCGGTTTGCGGCCAGCACTCCAGATCGGCAGCCTGCCACTGCTAGTTACCACGGCCGCACTGACACGCTCAGTATGTGAGTACTCGTCGAGAATCCTATACGTCGCCGATCACGAACAGCCACTGGAAGTACGGCTCGGCCGCATGGGGTCGATGCTATATAGCGGGTTCGATAGTGCAGGAGGCCGGAATCCCCGATCGCCCGACAACATGCGAACGACGGCAGAGGAATTTTATGATTGGTATGCGACAACGAATCCTCGTCTCCAGGGTGGCCGACAATTCGACCCATCGGAGGAGACCTTTGCCAAGACCCTCGGCAAGGTATACCAGTCGAACATGTATCGATTGATCAGCGACTACACCCACGGCAATGGGGCCGCAATTCTGGCGATCCATCAGGCCACGAACAACGGACGCCTCCTGGCATTGAGGCGATACGTGGCTGCCAACTCAGTCAGCAGGGTGTTCTATGCCTTAGATTGCGCCTTTCTAGCTTCACGAACAGCGCTGCACTTCACTGATCCAACCGACACTCGCACGGTCTCAGATATTCTCGACTATCTTAATCTCGATTCCGAGTTCACGTCATTGACCCCGACCGATCTGCTAGCTCTCGCAGAGTCTGAAACACAGCAAGCGAAAGCCAATTGGGCGGTATCAATTGACGCGCTCCAACGAGACGACGATGACGAGAACCAACGGGACGACGATGACGAGAACCAACGGGACAATAATTAGCGGGCGTCGAGCGCGGCCTCGTAGAGCTCCCGCTTGGACGTCCCAGTCTCGGTCGCGACCTGCGCACATGCATCTTTGAGGCGCATCCCCTCGTCGACGAGGGATTGCACCCGCCCGACGAGGTCTTCGGCCTGGGGCGCCACCACATCCCCCGGCGCGAGGACGACAGTGATCTCGCCCTTCACCCCGTCGGCCGCCCAGCGCGCCACCTCCGCGAGGCCGCCGCGCCGCACCTCCTCGTAGGTCTTGGTCAGCTCGCGGCACACCGCGACGCGACGATCGGGACCGAGCACCTCCGCCGCGTCGGCGAGGGTGTCGGCGAGCCGGTGCGGCGAGTCGAAGAAGACGACGGTCCGCGGCTCGGCCACCAGCTGCGCCAGCCACGTGCGGCGGGCACCGGATTTGCGCGGGGCGAAGCCGTCGAAGCAGAAGCGCTCGCACGGCAGCCCGGAAACCGCCAGTGCCGTCGTCACCGCCGACGGCCCGGGCAGGCAGGTGATCGGCAGATCCTTCTCGGCACACGCCGCGACCAGCCGGAATCCCGGATCGCTCACCGACGGCATCCCGGCGTCGGTGACGACCAGGACGGTCTGGCCCGTCTCGATCGCCTCGACCAGACCGGGGGTGCGCGCGGCCTCCACCTGGTCGTAGTAGCTGATCAGCTTGCCCGCGATGCCCACGCCGAGCCCGGCGGCCAGCGCGCGGGTGCGCCTGGTGTCCTCGGCCGCAACGATGTCGGCGCTGCCCAGCGCGGCCCGCAGGCGCGGTGATGCGTCGTCGTATTGCCCCATCGGCGTCGCCGCCAGCACCAGCTTGCCGAGATGGTCACTCATGGTTGACCAGCTTAGGGGCACTACTATCGGGCGGGTGACGACCGCCGACCCCAGTGCCACCAGCAGCTGGCTCGTCGTCGATCATCCACTCACCTCCGCGGCCGCCGAGGATCTCGGCCGTCGGCCGGGCAAGGCGATTCCCGACGCGGTATTCGGCGCCGACGACCGACGCTTCGGCCTTCTCGTCGGGCTCGTCATCACCCTGCTGGCGGCGATCACCCGGTTCTGGGACCTCACCCAACCCACCGACAAGGGCACGCCCGTCTTCGACGAGAAGCACTACGTGCCGCAGGCATGGCAGGTTCTGACCGGTGGGAACTGGATCGAGGACAACCCCGCCTACGGTCTCGTCGTCCACCCGCCCGTCGGCAAGTGGGTCCTAGCCCTGGGCGAGGCGGTCTTCGGCTACGGCCCGCTGGGCTGGCGGATCATGCCGGCGCTGTGCGGTATCGGCATCGTCGTGATGGTCTACTGCGTCGCCCGACGGATGGCCCGCTCGACCTTGGTCGGGGCCGTCGCCGGTCTGCTCGCCATCTGCGACGGCGTGCTGTTCGTCCAATCCCGCCTGGGGATGCTCGACATCGTCCAGACCTTCTTCGTCGTCGCGGCCTTCACCGCGTTGATCTGCGACCGCGACCAGATGCGCCGACGCCTCGATACCGCGTACTCCGACGGCATCGCACACCTGTCCCCCTACGGTCCCCGGTTCGGCTTCCGCTGGTACCGCTTCACGGCCGGCGTGATGCTCGGATTGGCCTGCGGGACGAAGTGGTCGGGCATCTACTTCGTCATCGCGTTCACCCTGATGTCGCTCGCGTTCGACGTCGCCGCGCGCCGCGCATACGGCATCACCCGCCCCTGGCGCGGAGTCGCGGTGCGCGACGTCCTTCCGTCGACGCTGAGTCTCGCGGTCATGCCGGTGGCGATCTATCTCGCGACCTTCATCCCCTGGTTCGCCTCGGAGACCTCGGTCTACCGCTACCAGGCGCAGGCGTCCACGACGGGCGTGCTGGGCTGGATCCCGCCGGCGTGGCGCTCGCTGTGGCACTACCAGTCGGGGATCCTCAAGTTCCACGAAGGGTTGACCAATTCGGCAGGCAACCATCATCCGTGGGAGTCGAAACCGTGGACGTGGCCGATGGGGCTGCGCCCGATGCTGTACGCGATCCAGACCGGGCCGGATCGCTGCGGCGACGGCGAGTGCTCCCGGGTGCAGATGCTGATCGGGACACCGGCCATCTGGTGGTTCGCCCTGCCGGTACTGGCCTGGTCGTTGTGGTCCTTCGTCGGCCGCCGCGACTGGCGCTACGGCGCCGCCCTCGTCGGCTACGGCGCGGCGTTCGCCCCGTGGTTCGCCAACATCGACCGCCAGATGTACTACTTCTACGCGACGACGATGGCGCCCTTCCTGATGATCCTCACGGCGCTGTGCCTCGGCGACATCCTGCACCGCGCGGGCCACTTCCCCCGCCGCGCGGACGGCTCGCCGCCCGACCGACAGTTCCTCGTCGTCGGCTTCGTCGCCGTGTACCTGGCGCTGGTGATCGTCAACTTCGCGTGGTTGTGGCCGGTGCTGACCGGCGTCCCGATCACCAGGGAGCATTGGCACGCCGAGATCTGGCTACCCAGCTGGGCCTGATCGCGCTCGGGCCTGATCGCGCTGGGGCCTGATCGCGCTACGGCCGCTGCATCAACGGATCACGGCGGATGTCGCGGACGAAGGACACGCACAGGGCGATCATCACGACGACGAACGGGAGCGCGGCCAGAATCGCCATCTGTTTGACCGCGGTCAGCCCGTCGGCACTCCCGTCGTCGCCTCCCCCGACGGTCAGCAGCAGGATCGCGACGCCGCCGGTCAACACGCCCCAGAAGACGGTGAGCGCACGCCGGGGCTCGTGGGCGCCGCGCTGGCTCAGCGTGCCCATCACCAGCGACGCGGAGTCGGCACCGGAGACGAAGAAGATCGCGACGAGCAGCATGACCAGTAGCGACGCTATGCCGGTCAGCGGCAGGTGATCGAGGACGTGGAACAGCAGATCCTCCTCGTCGCCGGAGTTTCCCACCTTGTAGCCGGCCCCCTCGTTCTGCTGCCGGATGGCGGTGCCGCCGAAGACGGAGAACCACACCAGCGAGACGGCCGTCGGGACCACCATCACGCCGATCACGAACTCCCGGATGGTGCGGCCGCGGCTGATCTTCGCCAGGAACATCCCGACGAACGGCGTCCAGGAGACCCACCACGCCCAGTAGAAGATGGTCTGGCTCGCCAGCCATTGCTCCCCCGCCGCGTCGACCGTGGCCGACGACCGCGCGGCCAGCGCGGTGATCTGGTCGAAGTAGGAACCGAGGGCGGTCGGCATGACGTTGAGCAGGAAGACGGTGGGACCGACGACGAAGACGAAGACCGCCAACACCAGGGCCAGCACCATGTTGATATTCGACAACCACTGGATGCCCTTGGCCACCCCGGAAACGGCCGACGCGACGAAACAGGCGGTCAACA
This sequence comes from Gordonia sp. X0973, assembly GCF_013348785.1. Taxonomy (NCBI): domain Bacteria; kingdom Bacillati; phylum Actinomycetota; class Actinomycetes; order Mycobacteriales; family Gordoniaceae; genus Gordonia; species Gordonia sp. X0973. Next base: position 850,243 of record NZ_CP054691.1, on the reverse strand, counting down.
CCGCGACGATCCCGACCACCAGCATCTTCGACGGGCTGTCGACCCATTTGACGGCTTGCAGACCGGACCCGATTTGCAGCGCGCCGAGCCCCAGCGACGCGACGGTGCCGAACAGCGTCGCGAAGATCGCCAGCCCGTCGATCACCTTGCCCGCCGCGCCGTTGGCGCGTCGCGTGCCGAGCAGCGGGGCGAACGCGGCCGAGAGCAGCTGGCCGCGCCCCATCCGATAGGTCGAATAGCCCAGTGCCATCCCGACGACGGCATACATGGCCCACGGGTGGAATCCCCAGTGGAACATCGTGGTGGCCATCGCCGTCGGCAGATGGTTCGCCGGGGTTCCCGGCGGCGACTTGAGCAGCGCGCCGGGCGGTTCCTGCAGGTAGTGCAAGAGCGGTTCGTAGGCGCCGAAGAACATCAGGCCGATCCCCATGCCGGCGGAGAACATCATCGCGATCCAGCTGACGGTGCGGTACTCCGGCTTCTCCCCGTCGCGCCCGAGCGGGATCCGGCCGTACCGGGTGCAGGCGATGACCACCACGAAGATGACGAATCCGCTTGCGGAGGTGAGGTACAGCCACCCCATGTTGTCGGTCACCCACGTCATCGCCGACGAGGTGGCGACGCGCATCGAATGCGGTGCGGCGATGCCCCATACGACGAAGGCGGCGACGACCGCCGCGGTCGCCCCCAGGATCGCCCGATCGATCCGCGGGGCGGGTTCGGCATCGTCGCCGACGGGGTCTGCTAGTTCTCCTGAGTTCTGCAAATGGTCGGTTTCCACGGCCCAACGATAAGCACAGAACCCGCCGTCGCAGGCGCGATTCGGTGTCCGACCGGAACGGCTATCGGCGCACGATCATGACCGGCACCTCGGAGTGCTGTAGCACTTTCTGGCTGGTCGAACCGAGCAGCAGGCCCTTGAATCCGCCGCGACCACGGCTGCCGACGACGATCAGCGAGGCGCCGCGATCGGTCGCGACGTCGATGATCGCCTTACCCGGGTCGTCGGGCACGACGACCCGCTCGACCTGCACGTCGGGATAGTCCTGCGAGTAGCCGGCGAGCCGCTCGGCGACGGCCTCGGTGGCCTCGGCGCTCATCCGTTCCACCGCGTCGGGCTCGATCCCGAAGCCGTGCAGCGCGTCGGCGTCCAGTTGCGCCCAGGTATGCACCGCCACGAGGCCCACGCCGAGCGAATCGGCCTGGTGGTAAGCCTCCTGCACTGCCGGGTCGCTGCTCGGGGTATCACCGACACCGACGACGACGGGCCCGGGCTTCACCTCGTCGCCGATGACGACGACCCGCCCGTGATAGTGCGCGGCGATGGTGACGCCCACCGATCCGAGCAGCAGGCCCTTGACGCTGCCGAGTCGGCGCGTGCCGATCACGATGGCGGTCGCATCCTTGCCCACCTCGAGCAGCGTGCGCGCCGCGTCGCCCTCACCGACGCTGGTCCGCACCCGCACGTCGGGCGCTGCTTCGAGCGCCGCGGCGGCCGCCGCCTGAACCGCGGTCTTCGCCTCGTTGGCGATCGCCTCCACCACGTCCTGCGGGATCACCAACCCGGGCGCGTAGTTGCTCGTGCTCGCGTCGTAGGCACCCACGATATGCAGCTCCGACTCCTCGCGCGCGGCGAGCGAAGCCGCCCACCGGGCGGCGTGCAACGAGGTCTCGGTCTTGTCGACTCCGACGACGACTGTGGGCATGGTGGCTCTCCTCGGCTCGGCAGCGATCGGCACATCGACGATGCGCCCTGACTCCATCGTCGTCGCGATACACGGCGACCGTCAATCAATCGGGACTGGCGTAGGGTGAATCGGGACGAATTGCCTCTGAGCGCGGATCGACCGTTCATCCCGCACATGTCCCCCGTTCACAATTCCCGAGGAGCATCCCGCCCGTGACCACCGATCCGGTCGTGCGACGAGCCTTCATCCACGGCTGTATCACCGTCGCCCTCGCGCTGGCCGCCGTCGTGGCCGGGGTCGGCGCGCACGGCAGCGCCCGGACGGTGCTGCTCGCCGCCTGCCCGCTGATCATGCTGGCCGGGGCGGTCGTCGCGGGTGTGCGGACCTATCGGGCGTACCAGGCCGACGACCGGTGGCCGGTGTGGCAGGCCCTCCTCTGGTTCCTACTCACGATGGCCTTGCTGACCTTCATGAGCGTCGGCCCGGAACTCTTCGGGCTCACCGCCAACTGAGGGCAACCAGCCGGCCGGGTGCCTGACCAGGGGAACAGCTCTCCCCCTGCCCGATATGCGCAGATCGAAATTGGTGGTGGCACCCCATTCCCGATGACACCAAGAACCGTTACAATGAATGTTGATATATAGTTCGGTTCAGTCGTCCGATGAAGACCCGCTTCACCGGATCCGCCGAGGAGGCCAACGATGACCAGCACTCTGCGCTCCCACGAGTACCTGCCAGTCGCAAAGACCGACGAGGTCGAAGATTACGGGCAGGTCCTCGACGATCTGTCCGACGCCTCGGTGCATCGCAACTTCGATCCGTACATCGACATCGACTGGGATTCGCCGCATATGGCCGTCGTCCCGAACGACACCCGCTGGATCATGTCGCCCCACGACCCGATCGGGCGCCACCCGTGGTTCGCTACCCAGCCGGTCGAGAAGCAGATCGCGATGGGCATGTGGCGCCAGGCCAACGTCGCCAAGGTCGGCCTGCAGTTCGAGTCCATCCTGATCCGCGGCCTCATGCAGTACTCCGACCGGCTCCCCAACGGCGCCAAGGAGTTCCGCTACACCACGCATGAGGCGAAGGAGGAGTGCAACCACACCCTGATGTTCCAGGAGTTCGTGAACCGCACCGGCGTCGACGTGCCCGGTGGCCCCCGCTGGTTCCGCCGCCTCTCCCCGATCATCCCGCTGTTCTCGACGATCTTCCCGAGCGTCTTCTACTTCGGCGTGCTCGCCGGCGAGGAACCGATCGACCACATCCAGAAGGACTTCCTCCGCAAGGACCAGAACCTGCACCCCACGATGCAGGCCATCATGCAGCTCCACGTCGCCGAAGAGGCGCGCCACATCTCCTTCGCGCACCACCTGCTGCGCGAGTCGATCCCCAAGAAGGGCCCGATCCAGCGATTCATCCTCTCGCTGGTGATGCCGATCGTCATGCGCCTGCTGTGCGACGTGATCTCCAAGCCGCCGCGCCAGTTCCGCCAGACCTTCGACATCCCGCGCTCGGTGTGGAAGGACCTGTTCTGGCGCTCTCCCGAGTCGCGGCAGTTCCTGATCAACGTCTTCGGCGACGTCCGGATGCTCGCCGAGCAGTGCGGACTCATCAACCCGGTGTCCTCGCGGATCTGGCGGTTGATGCGCATCGCCGGGCGTCCGTCGCGCTACCGCAGCGAGCCGACCTACACCGCCGCGGCCTGAGCCGCCGCGACCCACCAGATTGCGCGGGCCCCGCGCCCGCGATCCTCCGGTAGAAAGCAGCCCCTTTCATGCCCCACGTCGTCACCCAGGCGTGCTGTGGAGACGCGTCGTGTGTCTTCGCATGCCCGGTGAACTGCATCCACCCGACGCCAGAAGAGCCGGATTTCGGCACCGCCGAAATGTTGTACATCGACCCGTCGACCTGCGTCGATTGCGGTGCGTGCGTCACGGCCTGCCCGGTCGGCGCCATCGTGCCCGGTCACCGCATCACGGCCGGGCAGGAGCGCTTCGCCCAGGTCAACGCCGCGCATTACGACGTCGACCAGTTCGCCACGGACGTCCGCTTCCCGGTCGACATGACCAAGCGCCTGCCGCTGGCACCGGTCGTGACGCCGGCCCCGCTGCGCGCCGGCCCGCAGGATGTCGCGATCGTCGGGTCCGGCCCGGCGGCGATGTATGCCGCCGACGAACTCCTGCGCCTGCCCAAGGTCACCGTCACCATGTACGAGCGGCTGTCGGCGCCTTTCGGGCTGGCCCGCTACGGGGTCGCCCCCGATCACACGGCGACGCGCACCGTGATGCGGCTCTTCGACGACATCGCGCGCCACCCGCGCCTGCGGATCCTGGTGAACTCCGAGATCGGGCGCGACCTCACCCTCGACGAGCTGCGCGCGCAGCACGACGCGGTGTTCTGGGCGGGCGGCGCACCGACCGATCGACCGTTGCGGATCCCCGGGGTCGACGCGGCGGGCTTCTCCTCGGCGACCTCGGTCGTCGGCTGGTACAACGGCCATCCCGACTTCGCCGATCGCGTATTCGACCTGTCGAGCCGCCGCGCGGTCATCATCGGCAACGGCAACGTCGCCCTCGACGTGGCCCGCATCCTCACCTCCGACCCGGACGAGCTGGCGTCGACGACGATCGCCCCCGCGGCACTGGAATCCTTGCGGCACAGCAAGATCCGAGAGGTCGTCCTCGTCGCCCGGCGCGGCCCGCTGCAGGCGGCGTTCACCCTTCCCGAACTCATCGGCCTGGCCGCGAAGTCCACGGTCGACCTCGTCGTCGACCCCGCCGATTTGGCCGGCATCGACGCCGACCCGGCCGAGGTCACCGATCGCGAGAAGTTGGCGCTGCTGCGCGAGATCGCTGCGCGCCCGCATGACGAGGCGTCCGGCCGACCGGTGATCCGCTTCGCGTTCGGCCTGGCCCCGGTGGAGGTCCTGGCCGACGCCGCGTCGCACCGGGTGAGCGGCGTCCGCTTCGAGCGCACCACCGTCGCCGCCGACGGCAGCGCCTCCCCCACCGGTGAGACGGTCGACATCGACGCCGGCCTCGTGCTCTCGGCCATCGGCTATCACGGCGTGGCCGTACCGGGGCTGCCCTTCGACGAGGCGCGCGGCGTGATCCCGAACGACGCGGGCCGCGTCATGGACGGCGACAGCCCGGTTCCCGGGATGTACGTGACGGGGTGGATCAAGCGCGGACCCACCGGATTCATCGGCACCAACAAGACCGACTCGGTGCAGACCGTCGCCTCCTGGCGGGCCGACGTGGAGGCCGCCGCGCTCGCGAGGTAGCCCGGGCGCTTCAGTCGAAGCGGCGAACGGTTTGGTCGGTTAGGTAGCGATCCCAACCGGGTGCGCCGGTCTTCACGAAATCGACCCACGCCGAATGCATCGCGTCGGCGACGGCCTGCGGGGCGTCGGGCCCGGTGAGCCGCTGCGCCGCCTCGAGATGGTCGAACACGTACGGTATTTCGACGGCGTGCCCGGCACCGATCCCGGCCACGTCGTTGGGCACCCCGAACTCGTACAGGTAGGTCTGCTCGTCGGGCCGCAGCTGCGCCAATTTGACGGTGCCGTTGCGGAAGGCGATGCCGGTGAGCACCATGCAGAGCGCGTCGCCGACGGCCGTCCCGGCGGCCAGATGCTCGTCGAGCTCGGCAACCGCGCCGGGGTAGCCGCCGATCATGGTGCGGGCCATCTCCTCGGTGGCGATGGCCGCGACGCCGGTGGGGACCAGGAAGAACCGGAATTCGTCGGCGTTCCACCCGGCCATCAGCGGAACCCCGGCACCGGCACCGGCGGCGATCGAGGCCTCCGGAAGATTGGGCAGCACCTCGCCGTCGACGACGGGCATGAGGGTCATGATGCCCATCCCGACCTCGATCACCGTGCGCCCGAAGAGGGCCGGGTCCGGGTTCATCTGTGCTTCGAGGGCGAGATCGGTCTGCGCCTTGAGCAGGAGTTCGGTGGAAACCGAGCTGAATCCGGCGGCATCGGGCGTGATCTCGAGCAGACCCGCCAGCCGCGCGGTGACCATGCGCGCGTCCTCGACGGCGACGGCTGCCGAACCGTTCCCGCTCTCCATGACCGCACCGTGGAACAGCCCGGTGGCCCGCGGCGACGAGAGCAGTGATGCGACGCTCATCGCGCCGGCGGACTCGCCGACGATAGTCACCTTCGCCGGGTCGCCGCCGAAGGCCGCGACGTTGTCGCGCACCCAGTTCAGCGCCGCGATCTGATCGAGTAGACCGCGGTTCTCCGGGGCGCCCTCGATCGACGCGAAACCCGGGATGCCGAGGCGGTAGTTGATGCCGACGAATACGACGCCGTCGCGGGCGAAGGTGTCCCCGGCGTAGATCGCCAGGCGGTTCGAGCCGCGCGCGAAGGCACCGCCGTGGATCCACACCATGACCGGCAGGCCCGAGGCCGACGGATCCGGGGTCCACACGTTGACGTTCAGGTAGTCGTCGCCGAGCTCGATGTCGTTGTCGAGCAGCGCGGCTATCGGCGCCGGGTAGCCGATCTGCGGGGCCGTCGGCCCGTAGGCGGTGGCGTCGCGGACCCCCTCCCACGGTTCGTGCGGGGCCGGGGCGGCGAAGGCCGCGGCTCCGACCGGCGGTGCCGCGAAGGGCACGCCGAGGAAGGCGGCCACGCCGTCGCGGACGGTGCCTCGTACCGCGCCGCAGGTGGTGGAGACGATGGGTTCGGTGCTGGTTTCCGCAGTGTCGGCCATAGGGCCAACGTACTCAGCCGAAACCAATAGCGGCTACCAAAACGCACAGAAGCTACCGTCGAAACGGTAGCTCCTGTGGAATTCGGTAGTCGCTGTGAAATCAGCCGCGCGCTGCCGCGGCCTGGCGGTTGCCCGCCCCGCCGCGACGGGCGCCACCGCTGCGACCACGACCGCCGGCGCCGGTACGCTGACCGCCACCGGAACGCTGGCCGTTGCCGCCGCGACCCTGGGCCGAGCCGCCGTTGCCGGAGCCGCGTCCACCACGACGGGCACCGCCGCCGTTGCCGCCCCGACGGCCGCCGCCGTTCGACTGCTGGGGTGCCGGTGCGGGAGCGGGCTCCACGTGCTCGGCACGGGCGCCGACGAGCTGGTCCACCGAGTCCGACTTCGCGGTGACCTGCTGCGCCTTGACGTCGATCTTCGCGTTGCGCAGCAACTTGCGCAGGTCGCCGCGCTGCTCGGGCAGACACACGGTCACGACGTCGCCGGTCTCCCCGGCGCGCGCGGTGCGGCCCGAACGGTGCAGGTAGGCCTTGTGCTCGGCCGGCGGGTCGACGTGGACGACGAGTTCCACCCCGTCGACGTGGACGCCGCGGGCGGCGACATCGGTGGCGACCAGGACCCGCGCCCCGTCGCCGCCGAAGGCCGCGAGGTTGCGGTCGCGCTGGGCCTGCGACAGGTTGCCGTGCAGGTCGACGGCGGGGATGCCCTCGGCGGTCAGCTTGCGCGCCAGCTTCTTGGCCTGGTGCTTGGTGCGCGTGAACAGGATGCGACGGCCGGTGCCGGAGGCGAGCTCCCGGACCAGCTCGTGCTTGTCGGTGGCGTTGGCGGCCTCGAACACGTGGTGGGTCATCTTGGCGACCGGCGAGTTCGCCTCGTCGACCGAGTGGGTGACCGGCTCGTGCAGGAACTTCCGCACCAGCTTGTCGACGCCGTTGTCCAGGGTCGCCGAGAACAGCATCCGCTGCCCGTCGTGCGGGGTGGCCGAGAGGATTCGGGTGACGACGGGCAGGAAGCCGAGGTCGGCCATGTGATCGGCCTCGTCGAGGACGGTGATCTCGACGTCGTCGAGCTTGACGATGCCCTGCTTCATCAGGTCGTCGAGGCGGCCCGGGCAGGCGACGACGATGTCGACGCCGCGGCGGAAGGCCTGCTCCTGACGCGCCTGCTTGACCCCGCCGAACACGGTGGTCACCGACAGGCCGACGGCCTGGGCGAGCGGGGTGACGGTCTCGGCGATCTGCGTCGCGAGTTCGCGGGTCGGGGCCAGGACCAGGCCGGTCGGGCGACCGGGGCGGGTGGTGACGCCGATTTCCTTCAATCCGGCGACCAGCGGGATGGAGAAGGCCAGGGTCTTGCCCGAGCCGGTCTTGCCGCGGCCGAGGACGTCATCCCCGTCGAGCGTGTTGCCCAGGGTCGCGGCCTGGATCGGGAAGGGCTGGGTCTTGCCCTGCGCGGCCAGCACCTTGACGAGGGGGGCGGGCACGCCGAGGGAGGCGAAGGTCTCCGTCGGGGCGGTGGCGGTGGTATCAGTCGTGGTCATGGGATGCCTTTCCGGCATGGGCGATCGCACGGCGCATGTCGATCAGCGGTAAGCCGCTGACCAGCAGAAGTGAGGCAGTGAATCGCAGATGGCGAAGACGCCCGGTCGGGCGCATTCGTTCGCCGTTGTGAAGTCGACCAGCCGGAACTCGATCATGTCTGCGAGATCTGGCGGAGAAGAAGCGTTCTAACGACGCATGACAGTGCGTGAACGCCTGTCAGTTATCCATCATCCTACGCGACAACCCCGACATTCCCCGCAATCGCCCAGGGCGACGTTGCTCACAGTCGGCCAGCTTTCACAGGGAGCGCATAGCTTTGGCATAGGCACCGCCCACCCGCGAGGAGAACAATGGAGCCGTGGTTGCGACATCCCCCCAACGGCTCGTGATGAGCCGCGCCGACGGCTCCCCCATCAGCGCGCTCGTCGTCGACGACGAGGCCGTGCTCGCCGAAATGGTCTCGATGGCCCTGCGCTACGAGGGCTGGACGGTGACCACCGCGGGCGACGGAGCCTCGGCGATCACCGCGGCCCGGACCGAGAAGCCCGACGTGGTCATCCTCGACGTGATGCTGCCCGACATGAGCGGCCTCGACGTCCTGCTCCGGCTGCGCGAGATGTCGCCGACGCTGCCCGTCCTGATGCTCACCGCCAAGGATGCCGTCGAGGACCGGATCGCCGGTCTGGCCGCGGGCGGCGATGATTACGTGACGAAGCCGTTCAGCATCGAAGAGGTCGTGCTGCGACTGCGCGCGCTGCTGCGCCGCGCGGGCATCACCGCCGACGAGGGCGACGCGCAGATCGTCGTCGGCGACCTGGTGCTCGACGAGGACAGTCACGAGGTGACGCGCGACGGCGAGCCGGTGACGCTCACCTCGACGGAGTTCGAGTTGCTGCGGTTCATGATGCACAACCCCAAGCGCGTGCTGTCCAAGGCGCAGATCCTCGACCGCGTGTGGGACTACGACTTCGGCGGACGGTCCAACATCGTCGAGCTGTACATCTCCTACCTGCGCAAGAAGATCGACAACGGTCGCAAACCGATGATCCACACGTTGCGCGGCGCCGGATACGTCCTCAAACCCGCCGACTGAGCGCCGATCCCGATGGCGTCCGAATCGAGCCGGTGGGCACCGTCGCGGTGGTCGCTGCAAACCCGTCTGATCGTGGGCCAGGTGCTACTCCTCGCCCTGGTCTGCGTCGCCATCGGCGCCGCCACCGAATTGGCACTGCGCCACTATCTCGTCGCCCAACTCGACGACTCCCTCCACGAGGTGTCGCACCGGTCGATGGTGATCACGTCGCATCCGCCGCCGGAACACGCCTTTCCGTTGCCCACCCCGTCACCGGCACCGCCCCGCCGATGGCAGCGCCAACGCGTCGGCCCCGGACCGGAATTCCTCGACGCGCCGAGCCAGCCCGCCGGGCTGGTGGCGCTCGTCCACCACGTCGACGACAGTGTCAGCGCCGGCGCGCTCGGCCACGACGGCAACCGCAACGCGCTCTCCGACGACGAGGTCAACACCCTGCTCGGCATCGTCCCGGGCGCCCCGCCCCAGACGAAGCAGGTCGGCGACCGCGGCACCTTCCGCATCATGGCGACGACCACGCCCGCCGGTGACGCCGTGGTCACCGGCCTTCCGCTCAGCGACGTCAACGAGACCATGTGGACGGTGCTGCTGATCATGACCGTCGTCGCGCTGGTCGCGCTCCTGGCCGCCGCCGCCCTCGGCGCCTGGATCACGCGGCGGGCGCTCGCCCCGCTGGACCGCATGTCGGCCACCGCACGGCAGGTCGCGAGCCTGCCCCTCGACCGCGGCGCGGTGGCCCTGCCGATGCGGGTTCCCGAGACCAACGCCGACCCGGGGACCGAGGTCGGCCAGATGGGGGCGGCCCTCAACCGCATGCTCGACCACATCGGTACCGCCCTGAACACCCGGCAGGACAGCGAGATGCGGGCCCGTCAATTCGTCGCCGACGCCAGCCACGAATTGCGCACCCCGTTGGCCGCGATCCGCGGATACACCGAGTTGGCGGCACGGCGACGCGACGAGGTGCCCGACGAGGTGGCCCACGCGATGACCCGCGTCGGCTCCGAGTCGGCGCGGATGACCCACCTCGTCGAGGACCTGCTGCTGCTGGCGCGGCTCGATTCCGGCCGGCCGCTCGAGCAGGAGGATGTCGACCTCTCGGAGCTGGCCGCCGATGCCGTCAGCGATGCCCACGTGGCCGGGCCGGACCGGCAGTGGCTGCTCACCCTTCCCGACGACCCGGTCGTCGTCACCGGCGACTCCGCCCGCCTGCACCAGGTGCTGGCCAATCTGCTCGCCAACGCCCGCGTGCACACCGGTCCCGGCACCGTCATCAGCGTCGACGTCGCCGAATCCGACGGCGAGGCGATCATGCGCGTCGCCGACAACGGCCCGGGGATCGACCCCGCTTTGGCGCCGGAGGTGTTCACCCGATTCACCCGCGGCGACACCTCGCGCTCGCGCAAAGCCGGCAGCACCGGACTCGGCCTCTCGATCGTCGACGCGGTCGTCAAGGCCCATCACGGCACCATCGGTCTGCAGAGCGAACCGGGATCGACGGTGTTCACCGTGCGGTTGCCGCTGGCCACGACGCGGTAGCCGCAGCACAAGAGCGGTCGGCCGTCAGCGCGATACCGGCTTCACGAACGGGAAGGTCAGGGTCGACCGGATCGGCACGTCGAGCAGCAGCATCAGCAACCGGTCGACGCCGAGCCCCAGCCCACCCGTCGGCGGCATCCCGTAGCCGAGTGCGCGCACGAAATCCTCGTCCAGCTGCATGGCCTCCGGGTCGCCGCCGGCCGCGGCGAGGGACTGATCGACCAGTCGTCGACGCTGGTCGAGGGGGTCGGTCAGCTCCGAATAGGCGGTACCGAGTTCGGCGCCGAAGGCGACGAGGTCCCACTGCTCGGTGAGGAGCGGATCGTCGCGATGCGGCCGCGCCAGCGGCGACACCTCGATCGGGAAATCGTAGTAGAAGGTCGGCGCGACGGTCTGCTTCTCCACCAGCGCCTCGTACAGCCGCATGACCAGTTGCCCGGCCGCCGCCCCGTCGCCGCATTCGACGCCGTGGGCGGCACACACCGCGGCGACCTCCGCCGCGGAGGACGCCGAGGTCAGTTCGACGCCGGTCGCCGCCGACACGGCGCGGTGGACGGTGATCTCCGTCCACTCGCCGGAGAGGTCGACATCGCCTTCCTCGCGTCGCGCCACCGGGGCACCGTTGACCGCGACCGCCGCCGCGACGACGAGTTCGCGCACCAGCGCCGCCATCGACCGGTAGTCGCCGTAGGCCTCGTACACCTCCAGCGAGGTGAACTCGGGGTTGTGCGTGGCGTCGACGCCCTCGTTGCGGAAGTTGCGGCCCAGCTCGAAAATCTTCGGCATCCCGGCGACGGCCAGCCGTTTGAGGAACAGCTCCGGTGCGATGCGCATCGTCAGCCGCATGTCGTAGGCGTTGATGTGGGTGACGAAGGGGCGCGCCGCCGCACCGCCGTGGACGGTCTGCAGCATCGGCGTCTCGACCTCGAGAAACCCCTTGTCCTGCAACGCCCTTCGCACCGCGGCGACCCCGAGCGAGCGTTTGACGAGCAGTTCGGTCGCCCCCGCTGTCGTCAACAGGTCCAGCGTCCGATCCCGCGTGCGCACCTCGTCGGAGAGCCGGGTGCCGACCGGCGGCACCGGGCGCAGGCACTTCGCCGCCATCTCCCACTGCCGCATCCGCAGGGTCAGCTCGCCGGTGCGGGTGGTGACCACCTCGCCGGTGACGCCGATCAGATCGCCGGGGTCGATTCCGGCGCGCAGCGACCGGTGCGCGGCCGCGGCGCGGTCGTCGGACATCACCTGGATGGCCGCGCCGCCCTCGTCGAGGTCGACGAAGACGAGTCCGCCGAAGTCGCGCACCGCGCGCACCCGCCCGACCACCGACACGACCCGGCCGGTCGTCGAATCGGTTGGCAGACCGGAGAATTCGGCGCACAGCGCGGCGATCTCGGCGTCGCGGGCGACGGTGACCGGGTTCGCCGACATGCCGATCCGCTCGAGTGCGGCGCGCTTGGCCAGCCGGGCGCGCTGCTGGTCACTGGGGCACGGCTCGACGATCTCGGTGCACCTCGCGTCGCGCTCGATCTGGGCCACCGCCGCGAGGAATTCGGGGTCGTCGCGCACCTCCTGGTCGGCGGGGACGCCGGGTCCGGTGAGGAAGGCCGGGCCGAGTTTCGGCAGGAAGCCCTCGGCGATCCCAGTGGCGACCGATGCCCGCAGCACGCTGAGCGGCGGCTGATAGCAGAGGACGCGCGGAATCCACGTCGGACGGTATTTCTGGTTGGACCGGTACAGCTGCTCCAGTTGGTAGAAGCGCGACGCGAAGCCGAGCAGACCGTCGACACCCCGGGTGACGGGTCCGGCACCCACGCGGTCGGCATTGGCGTAGACCGAACGGAACATCGCGAAGTTCAGCGAGATCCGGCGGATCCCGGTCTCGCGGCACCTGTCGACCACACCGGCCACCATGAATTCGACGATGCCGTTCTCACCGACGCGGTCACGTCGCATCAGGTCCAGGGAGATGCCGCGCCGACCCCACGGGACGAAGGAGAGCAGCCCGCGGATCGCCCCCGTCGAGTCGTGGGCGGTCGCGAGCACGCAGTTGCCGTCGACGGGATCGCCGAGTCGGTTGAGCGCCATCGAGAAGCCGCGCTCGACATCCTCGCCGCGCCACTGCTCGGCCAGCTCGGCGACCTGGGCCAACTCCTGCGCGCTCAACTCGGAATGGCGGCGCACCCGCATCGTGTAGCCGGCCGCGCAGACGCGGTTCACCGCCTGCCGGACCGGTTTCATCTCCGGGCCGCGCAGGGTGAACTGCTCGACGTCGATGATCGCCTCGTCGCCCATGTCCAGCGTGCGCAATCCGGCGTCGCGGTAGACGCGCGCCCCGTCGGCACCGGCCGCCAGCACCGCGGCGTGCACGCTGTGCTCGCGGCAGTTCTGCAGCCAGGCTCCGACCGCGGCCGGCCACGACTCACGCGCGCCGATCGGATCGGCGCTCGCCACGCTGACGCTGCCGACCACCCGGAACAGCACGGCCGCTCGGCCGTCGGGCGCGAAGACCACCGACTTGTCCCGACGGGTGGCGAAATAGCCGAGCGAGTCGTCCTCGCCGTAGGTCACCAGCAGCCGCCGGACGGCCAATTCCTCGTCGCGACTGAGGAATTGGTGGGCGTGGTTGGCGCGCGAGAGCACGAGTAGGGCCAGCACCAGGGCGAGCGCGGACACGACTCCGGCCACGTCGAAAATCCAGTGGTGGCCGATGTGTCCCTCGAAATACGGGGTCCGCGGGGACACGTGGTCGCCGACGGTGGCCAGGGCCGCCCACCGGAACTTCTCGTGGGCCCCGGTCAGCGTGTTGGGGAAGGCGAAGGTGAGCACGACGGTGAGCAGGAAGGACAGCGCCATCCCGGCGACGAAGACGCCCAGCGCGGTCGGGATCGATCGGCGGGCCAATCGCGCGGTGAACGCCCGGTGCGAGGCCAGCACGATCAAGAAGGCGGTGCCGCCGACGACCAGCGCGGTCCAGGCGAAGGCCGGGGACTCGTGCCAGCTCTCGTAGACGCGGTACTCGTGTGCGTGACGCCGATGCGCGCGGATGACGAGTGCGACGAGACCGACAAGGTTCACCGCCATCAGCGCGACGACGACCCCGTAGGCCAGCCGGAACCGGCGGCGGACCGCTCCGGCCAGCACGAACACCAGACAGGCGACGTAGAGGCTGCGGTCGGCGGGGAAACCGAGGACGCCGATGGCGTCGGCCACGTAGTCGACCGGGCGCCAGCCGCGGGTCACGATCTCGACCACCGAGACGATGCCCGCGAGCATCAGGATCCGGCTGACCGCGGTGGCGACGATCTCCGCCGATCGTCGTGAAAGTCCTGGCATCACAACCCGATTCGCTGACTCATCGGACCCAGCACCTCGGTGAAGGCGGCCTGGGCGAACTGCCAGGTGTGGCCGCCGTCGCGGGTGCGGACGGTGCACTCGATGCCCACGGTCTGGGCCTGGACGCACAGCTGCCGCGCGGCCGCGAGTTCGGCCCCGGGCTGCGTGAAGCCCTGGTTGTCGCGGCCGCCGAGACCGGTGCCCCCCGACGGGCGATGGCCGTGCCAGTGGTGTGCGCGCTTGTCGGTTCCGGGGTTCGCATCGTCGAACCATCCCACGACCCCTGAATACGGCCCGTGGGCGGCCATCACTTTCGTCGGATCGAAGCGGTCGTACTCGGCGGTGCTGCCGCCGAAGAGCCGGGCGACGGACTGCTGCTTGTCGCCCGCGTCGGGGGCCGCGTCGCCGGCGATGTCGTCGAAGGCGGAGAACTTGTCGGGATGCATCACCACCAGGTCGAGCGCGCAGGTGCCGCCCATCGACCATCCGACGACACCCCAGTTCTTACCGGCGGGTGCGGCGTGGAATTGGTCGATGACGGCCGGCCGCACCTCGTCGGTCAAGTGGCTCGCGACGTTGCCGCGCGGTCCGTTCACGCATTCGGTGTCGTTGTTGAAACTGCCGCCGACGTCGGGGAACACCAGGATCGGGGCCTTGCCGCCGTGCTGCGCCGCGTAGTGGTCGGCGATCCCGGCTGCATTGCCGATCCGCAGCCAGTCCTCCGGGGTGTTGAACTCGCCGGCGATCATCAACACGGCGGGCAGCTGCGGCGCGCTGGCTCCAGCGAACCACTGCGGCGGGAGATACACGTGCTCGGTCCGATGGCTGAAGCCGCTCGGCCCCTTGGGCGTGTCGAGCGCAACGATCTTGCCGGTCGTCGTCGGCTTACCGCGCAAGGACGCCAACTGCGAGGCGTCGACCTCGTTGGGCAGCGGCCCCTGCGTGAGCGCGCCCCAGGCCTCGGGGACCGTCGTGTAGTAGCCCACCCACTGGTTCAGCACGAGTCCCGCCGAGGCCAGCGCGGCGACGACGGCGAGCAGGGCGACGACGCGGCGCCACCACCGCGTGCGTATGACGCCGAAGACGAAGATCCCCAGGGCGAATCCGAGGATCCCGATCCACCACCACAGCATCGCGGGCGGCGGGTCCGACGCCAGGCCTTGCGCCCGCTCGTACCACGATGCGAGGAGCACCGCGATCACGCCGACGACGACCGCGGCCGGGACCCAGATGATCCACCAGCGACGATCCCGACGCGCGAGCGCCGCCAGCAACAGCACGACGGCGATGATCTGCACGGTGACCGGCAACCATCCGTCGAGGAGGGAAACCCCGTGTTGTCCGTAGCCCATGGCGTGAGTATCGCCACCCTCCCTATGAGCACGCTTAGCGCGCGCGGCGGTTCGGGCGATTGGTCCGGTTTGTCCCCGCGCGCACAGGAAACTCATAGCGACGGCCCATATGCGGCCCACCCCGTCCGGCCACGATGAGAGACATGACCCTCGATGCAACCCGAACCGGAGAACCCGACAACGTCTTCGGCGCCCGCCGCAACGCCGCGCAGGTCGCCCGGCAGCGCAGTGCGCCGGTACTCGACATCGTCGTCCCGGTCTACAACGAGCAGTCCGCGCTCGCCGATTCGATCCGGCGCCTGCACGATTTCCTCGACGAGGAGTTCCCCTACAGCTTCCGCATCACCATCGCCGACAACGCGAGCACCGACGCCACCCCGGCGATCGCCGCGGACTTGGCGTCGGAATTCGACGACGTGCGGACGCTGCGCCTCGAGCTGAAAGGGCGGGGTCGGGCGCTGCACGACGTCTGGCTTTCCTCCGACGCACCGGTCCTCGCCTACATGGACGTCGACCTCTCGACCGATCTGCACGCGCTGCTGCCGCTCGTCGCACCGTTGGTCTCCGGCCACTCCGACATCGCGATCGGGTCGCGGCTCTCGCGGGGCTCGCGGGTGGTCCGCGGCCCGAAGCGGGAAATCATCTCCCGCTGCTACAACCTCATCCTGCGCAGCACGTTGGCCGCCCGGTTCTCCGACGCCCAGTGCGGTTTCAAGGCGATCCGCTCCGAGGCGGCTCATGCCCTGCTCCCCCTCGTGCAGGACACCGGGTGGTTCTTCGACACCGAGCTGTTGGTCCTCGCCCAGCGCTGCGGGCTGCGCATCCACGAGGTGCCGGTCGACTGGGTCGACGACCCCGACAGCCGCGTCGACGTCGTCGCGACCGCGGTCGCCGACTTGAAGGGGGTCGCCCGACTGCTGCGCGGCTTCGCCACCGGCGTGATCCCGATCAGCGCGGTCGCCGAGCAGTTCGGCCCGCAGGCCGATCCGATGCCGCCGACGTCGTTCCTGCGCCAGGTGACGAGCTTCGTCGCCATCGGCGTGGTGAGCACCCTGGCCTATCTGCTGCTGTTCATGGCCTTCCGCACCGGGATGGGTCCGCAGCCGGCCAACTTCCTCGCCCTGCTGCTGACCGCGATCGCCAACACCGCCGCCAACCGCCGGTTCACCTTCGGCGTCCGCGGGCGGCGCCGGGCGGCCCGTCACCACGGTCAGGGGTTGCTCGTGTTCGGGATCGGCCTGGCGATCACCTCCGGCTCGCTCGCGCTGCTGCATTGGTTGACCGATCCTCCGCGGATCGTCGAGCTGCTCGTCGTCATCGCCGCCAACCTCGTCGCGACGGCCGTCCGATTCCTGCTGTTGCGGTGGTGGGTGTTCCATCCCCGGCACCTGTTGCCACGTCGCTCCGACGAGACGACGGTCGATGGCGCAGTAGCCGATGACATCGACGCGGCCCGTCGCGACGAGGATTTCCGCGCCGACGCGGAGGTGGTCGCATGACCGCGACGAGCCTCGAAGTCGACCGCACGCCGTCGGCCACCCACGCTGTTTCCGACGCCCCCGGCCGCAGTGCCGGCGTTGTGCGACGGTGGTTGCGCGACGGTCACACCCCGTGGGAGCGCCCGGCGCTGCTGAGCCTTCTCGTGGTCACCGCCGTCGGGTACCTCTGGAATCTGGGCGCGATCGGCTGGGGCAACGAGTTCTACGCGGCGTCGGTGCAGGCGGGGACGCGCAGCTGGAAGGCGCTGCTGTTCGGCTCGCTCGACGCCGGTAACGCCATCACCGTCGACAAACCACCGGCGTCGATCTGGGTGATGGCGCTGTCCGGGCGGATCTTCGGGTTCAACGCGTGGAGCATGTTGGTGCCGCAGGCCCTGATGGGCGTCGCGGCCGTCGCCCTGCTCTACTTCGCGGTGCGACGCACCAACGGACCGTCGGCCGGACTGCTCGCCGGCATCGTCCTCGCGGTGACCCCCGTCGCGGCATTGATGTTCCGGTATAACAACCCCGACGCCCTGCTGGTCCTGCTGCTGGTGGTCGCCTGCTACTGCGTGGTGCGCGCGCTGGACTCGGAAGCGACGACGCGGACGGCGACGACCTGGGTGGCCCTCGCCGGTGTCGCGCTCGGATTCGCGTTCCTGACCAAGTTGATGCAGGCGTTGATCGTTCTGCCGGCCATCGCGCTGGTGCTGCTGGTCGCGCTGCCCGGCGGCTTCTGGACGCGCCTGCGCACCAGCCTTGTCGGCATCGCGTCGCTGGTCGTCTCCGCCGGGTGGTACGTGGCTCTGGTCAGCCTGTGGCCCGCGGGCTCCCGTCCCTACATCGGCGGATCGACGAGTAACAGCCTCATGGAGCTCGCCCTGGGCTACAACGGAGCGGGTCGCGTCTTCGGCGGCGACGGGAATCCGACGCGCGGATCCGGTCAGAACGGCTCGGGATTCGGTCCCGGGCCGGGCGGACCCGGGTTCGGTCCGGGATCCGGTGGCGGACCGGGAGCCGGTCTGGGATCGGGTGGCGGCCCGGGTTCCGGTGGGGGTCCGGGCGGCCACATGATGTTCGGCGGCGACCCCGGCATCGGGCGGCTGTTCACCGACTCCATCGGCGGCGAAATCACCTGGGTTCTTCCGGCCGCGCTGATCGCGCTGATCGCCGGGTTCTGGTGCACCCGTCGTGCCCCGCGCACCGATCCGTCGCGTTCGGCGCTGCTGCTATGGGGTGGGATCATGCTGATCTCCGGCCTCGTCTTCAGCTTCATGAAGGGGATCATGCATCCCTACTACACGGTGGCGATGGCTCCGGCGATGGCCGCGACCCTGGCAATCGGTGCGGTCGAGCTATGGTCACGACGCGAGAAGCTGCCCGCGCGGCTCACGCTCGCCGCGATGCTGATCGCGACCGGCGTCTGGAGCTTCTTCCTCCTGGGCCGCACCGACGGATGGCTGCCGTGGCTGCGGTGGGTGCTTCTCGTCGCGTCGATCCTCGTCGGCCTGGCGTTGCTCTCGACGTCGACGAGTACGACATCGAGGCGTGCGATGTCGGCACGTTCGGCGACCGCGGTTGCGATCGCCGCGGTCGTGGTCGGCCTCGTCGGGCCGGCGGCGTTCACCGTGGCGACGATCGGCAATTCCCACCAGGGCGGGATGCGCGCATCCGGTCCGGAACGTCACGACGACAACGAGAACGAGGGCGAGGGTGGCGGCTGGCATCGCGAGCCGCAGAAGCCGCCGTCGGCGCAGATGGTCGCGCTGCTGCGCGCCACCGACGGCCGGTGGGCCGCGGCGACCGTCGGCTCACATGCCTCTGCCCCGCTCCAATTGGGTAGCGGTATGCCGATCATGGCCGTCGGCGGATTCTCCGGTCGCGACGAATCGCCCACGTTCGCGGCATTCCAGGGGTACGTCCGCGATGGTCAGATCGGGTACTTCATCGAGGAGCCGGATCACCACGACGACCAGGGCAAGGGGGCGCGGAACGAGGGCAACGGCGGTCCGGGCGGCTGGGGACGTCGTCAGTCGGAGTCGGTCAAACAGATCAAGGCGTGGGTGGAGAAGAACCACACACCGACGATGATCGACGGAGCGAAGGTCTACGACCTGCGGCACGGCTGAGCCCGCTACGTCCCACATCAGATACACCGACACCGGTGCTCGACGGCCATCGTGCCGCGGCGCCGGTGTCGGTGTATCGGGTCTCGGTTGTTCGTATTCGTATGAGGGATCAGACAAGATCGGCCCCGCCGTGGTGGCGGGGCCGATCTTGGATTTTGAAGCTTGGGCTCAGGAACCCCAGTACCCGTACGGGTTGTGGCGGTAGGGCCGGTGACCGTAGCCGTAGGGGTAGCGGTCGCGGTAAGGCGGACGACCCGGGCCGTACGGACGGCCGTAGGGCGGACGGGGGCCGGGACGGTAAGGGCCGCCGGGACGGGGACCGTGGTTGTACGGCATGCGCTTCTCCTCTGTCGGAAGGTCAAGGCTTTTCCTTGATGCTCTCAACGATAGGAATGCCACCTTGGCGCCCGCTGTAGTGAAACCTGTGAGTTCACTGACCGTCGTCATCGGACGCTATCGGGTGAACTGACGGTCCCGGAGTGGCCGCAGTCGACGTCACGGGGCTATGCGGCAACCACGGCAGCGAGTGACTTCTCGACCGGTGAGTTCCAGTCCTCGCCGGGCACATCTATCGATGTTCCGGACGGTGGTCGCCAGTGTTCGTGGGGTCGGATGCGTTTGATGGTTGGCTTCGTTGTTGATCGGGGTGGCGGTGGTTCGTCGCCGGGTGGGGTGGTGTTGGCCGGTGGCCTGGTCTGAGTGTGATTGGTGGTGTCGGCTCGTCGGTTGGGGTCGAAGGGGGTGTTGTGTAGGTAGGTGCGGGGGTCGTGGGTGTGGTTGACCTGGAAGGGTTGGTCGGTTCCGGTGCGTCGCCAGCCGGTGCGTCCGGTGTGGGGTCCGTTGGTGAAGACGTGGGTTTCCCATTGGCCGGGTTTGGTACCGACGGCCCGGTTGTGTCGGCCGCAGGCCCCGGTCATGTCGGTCACGTTGGTTGATCCGCCGTGGGCGTAGTCGCGGGTGGCGTGGTGGGCTTGGGTGCGGGAGAACGGTTGCCCGCATCCGGGTTTGCTGCAGCCGGGTTCGGCGGCGAACAGGGCCAGGCGTTGGGTTTTGGTCGCCAACCGCCGGCCCCGCCCGAAATCGAGCACGCTGCGGGTGTGGTGGTGAAAGACCGCCAGCCACGGGGTCGCATCGGCGGCCAGATGGATCAAGTCACCGACGGGCACCATGGTGCCGGTCGCGGTCACTCCGATTCCGGCGCGGCGGGCCAAGTCGTGTTCGTCGATGGTGATCACCACTTCGGCCGGGATCCGATCCGGTTTCCCCAACGCCTGGTGGCCCAGCAGCCAATCCAGGCCGGCTTCCAGGGCGTCGTGGTCGCGTTGCGCCGAGGTTCGGGTGTCGCGGCCCCGGGCCTGCACGTCGGGGAATTACAGATGTGTGATTTCGATTCGCAACAGATACGGCGACAGATACAGTTGTCCTTGCCTTACCCACGACGAGCGCGGAGAGTGCGTATCTGTGAGCGACCTGCAGAGCATGCTTCGGGACGCCGCCCGAGATAGAGTCCTGCCGAATCGACAGATCGCAGAGGCGGATCCTCCGGCACCGGAGGATCCGTCATGAGCGGTTGGGGTGATCCGGCGGTCTGGATAACAATTCTCGGCACCGCTGGAGCGACGGCGGCAGCATCGCGTGCGGTGGCTGGGTTCGATCAGTATGCGAAGGACTTCGATCGGGCTGTGTCGCTATTGCCCGAGGACTCGGCGATGCGACAGGAGTGGTGCCGCATCGAGGCGCTCTCTGAAGCTGATCGGCTGACACGCAAGCAGCGTCAGCCGCTGCTGGGTTTCATGCTCATCCTGTTCGGGACTGTGAGCATCGGCGCCGGGGGTGTGATGCTTCTGTCGGCTCCTCATTTCACCTTGCCGTATTCGCTGGTAGGACCGATAGCCGGGATTGCCGCCGCCTTCGCCGGCACGATGGTTGCTGGCTACGGGGGTTGGGTGTTCGCCTCGGGTTACTGGCCGGGCGGGCGGCGCCTTCCGGCCCGATCACCGCTTGTGACCGAGATCGAGCGGTTCCGTGCCGAACATATTGAGCCATTCACGACTTTTCCCGGTAGCGAGGACCGAGGTGACCATGGCGACGCGGCTGGGGATCCACCTCGCCCGGAAGTACCAGCGTGAGCGAACTCGACTGCCACGCCTGGCAATCCGCATTCCCGAATCGACACCGCGAGATTGAAGTAGAGCGGTTTCGTCAGCAGATGCGTGACCTTTTCCGCGAGGTGAGCGACGAGTTCACCACCGATGACGGCGGAGAGCCGCTCACACCACGCCAGACGGCGGCCCGCAAACGCCTCGTCGCCGCCCTTATTCGCGACCTCATTGACCTCAAGAAGAGAGCGACCGCAGGCTCGATTCGTGGACAAGGCCTCTCGACCGACCGTGCGTCGGAGTGGTGTTGGCCAGTTGGCGGTGAAGACCAGCTCGGCGAGATGCGCCACCCCGTCGAGGTCGAGCCGGGTGATCGAACTGACATCTTCGGTTGGCAGTTCAGAATGTACTTCGCGGCACCCCGCGTTGCCCCGGAGATACTCCTCTGGCTGATTTGCGCAAGGAAACCCTCGGCAAGCAAGGCGGATGATTGGAAGACGATCCAGAACGGCCATATTGCCGACGCCAAGGCCGAGTTCGAAGCGTGGCTGGAGGGTGAGAATGCCGACACTCAGCCTACGCTTGACAAGTAGAGGTTACCCTCTACACATGGGCATACTTGAGGAGCTATCCAGGGAGTACGGGATCTCCGACGAGTCGGATGAGGCCCGGATGGCTGCCGACTTGGCCGAGGAGGACAGGACGTTCATCGAGCGCCTAGTCGTGCTGCGTCACCTATCAGGCCTCACCCAGGAGGATCTCGGCCGAGTATGGGGTCGACACAAGACCGCGGTCAGCCAGTTTGAGCGCCCGGGATCGGACCCGAAACTCTCAACCATCCGTCGGTACGCAGCGTCGGTGGGAATCAGATACTTCCATCACGCTGAGCTGGATGTCCGATTCCATCGGCGTGTCGTGGTTCGCCCGGGCGACATACTGACGAGTTGGGTCACATTTCCTTCGACGCCAGCCCCCGTTGAATGTTCCTCGCCGGGACCGGTTGAGGTCGATGCATGGGTTGATCACCTCTTCCGCCACAGCGAGAAGAAGGTGATTCGCCGTGGCGACCACGGGTGAGGTAGACGCCGATGAGATCTGGACTCACGTCACGAACATCGACCACCGGACGATAATTGCGCGCTTGCAGTTCCGCGCGGAGGGGCCCACGCGCGACGAGCTAGCTGCGAGCGGCGGCGCTCTCGACAAGATCCACCTGGTCCCCATTATGGGCTCGGTCGAGGACGACTTCTTCGTCGTCGGTCTCTCCGCCCGTCTCTGCACCGGTGAGTACATCCTCGAATTTCAGGAGTGCGTCCGATTCGCCCTCGACCCGCCCCTGCCGCTCAGTGAAGGCGCGGTCCAACTGTTTGGACAGGACCATGCGTTGACTTTTCTCATGCCGTACACCGAGATGGGCTTGCGGCGACTATGCGCCGATGCCGGCGTGAAGATGCCAGCGTTCCCGTTCTTCGTTTTCGGGGAGAGAGTGCTCAGCACCGAGTCTCAGGAAGACTGAATTCGCACCGTTGCATCAACGCGCTCCTGGACTCCCGGAAAAGTTGGCGTACGCGCCTACGCTGGTGCGGCGCCGGCAGCGCATACGGCCGGGTCGCCCGCGCGCATCTCGGCGCCTAACCATCGTCGCCGATTCGGCCCCAATCACGGCAGCGGTCTCTCGCCCGAAGCGCGATCTATGTAGCCGAGGCAGTTCAAAGTGGTCGTGATGTCTTCGTTGCCGAGGTGCCGCGACACGACGACGATCGGGACGCCGACGACGAACCATCCACGACGCGCAGGTGTGCCGAGGTCGTGCGCCCAGGGCATTTCCGTCCCCTCCTCGTCGAGGAGGACTTTCCGCGCGCCACATTTTACCTGCGGGGACTGACATTCCATGTTGCCTTGGAATATTGCCTAACAACCGATTGCCGCATTTTCATGCCCTTGACCTGCATGAACTGGTGGAGCTAGGGAGAATCGAACTCCCGACCTACTCGATGCGAACGAGTCGCGCTACCAACTGCGCCATAGCCCCGCGGCGACCGTCTCCGGTCGACCGTCCGCAACTTTATCACCCCGCCGGCCTGCGCCGCGAAACGGCTACCACTAGGCTCCTTACGTGGCCGAACTGACCGAAGACCAAGTCGTCAACGCCCTGAACGGCATGATCGCCGCGATCAACCCGATCATCGACGTGCTCTCGCAGACCGACGTGACGGGCCTGCGGGGCAAGACCTTTCAGGACCTCCCCGACAACGCCGGCATCCTCCGCAAAGCGGAACACTTCGCCGCCAAGGCCGTCGACCTGTCGGCCCTGCCCGGCACCAAGCGGTGGAGCGCACTGTCGATGGACGAGCGCGCCGGCTGGTGGGTCAACCGCATCGGCAACTTGAACACGATCGGTGTCGCGTTCCCCAACATCTTCGGACTGTGGGCCCGACGGCTGCCACTGACGACTGTGCTCGGCTTCGTCAACCAGGCGATGGTGCTCATCGCCGTCGGACGCGAGTACCGAGTCACCGATCGCGCGCGGCAGATCGAGATGCTGGCCAGTGTGCTCGGCGAGCGCACGCTCTCCCTCACCGACGTCGACGAGGTGCCCGACGCACCCGCGCCCGAGGCGAAGAAGAAGTCGCTGATCAAGGCCACGTGGGACATCGCGCGCACCCTGCAGGGCGGCGTCTCGGAGATGGACAAGCGACCCCAGCCGGCGACCCCGCTGCGCTGGCTCTCGAACATCCCCGTCATCGGCGCCCCGATCAACTACGTCGGCGAGCACTTCGCGCTCAAGCATGCCGTCAACAAGGGCCGTCGATGGATCGTCGACCATCCCGATTCGATCGAGCACGCCAGCAAGGCCCCGACGCCCGAAAGCGCCACCAAGACCGACAAGAAGGTCTAGAACACAGAAGCCTCAGCCCGCGGCCGCGGCCCGGTATTCGTCCTCGGACCGCATCATCCGCGGCGGCGTGTAGGTCGGCAGATGATCGAAGATCGGATCCTCGTCGTCGATCGCGACCGGATCCATTCCCCGCGGGCGCAGCACGCGCGGCCGCGGCTTGGCGACGACCACCTCGTCGTTCTCCTCGGGGGCGACGAAATCGCGGCGGCGACGGGACACCTCTTCACGACGGGACCGCTCGAGCCGCTCCATCCGACGACGGCGGATCTGCGACTCGGTCTTCACCGCGCGCCGCAAGAACACGAGGTAGGCGAGCAGGAAGAAGCCCATGACACCGGCGGCGATCCATCCCGGCGTCGAGAACAACACACCGGCCCCGACCGTGATCAGGGTCAACACGACCAGCGTCAGCAGCACCCGCTGCCGCTCCTTGTACTTGAGGTCGAGGCGCTCCTTGTCGACCTCGGGGTCGTATCCACCACGCCCCGGACGGGTCATGAGCACCTGCGTCAACTCGTTCGGATCGACGTCGTCCCACGGCGCCACCAGCTCGGCCTCCGCCTCGACGGCCTGCGCCACCTCCGGCTCGACGTCGTCGGCATCAACCTCGTCGACGACGGGGGCGTCATCATCCGTCAGACCGTCGGCCTGCGCCGCCTCGCCGTCGACTTCCTCGGCCACAGGCTCCTGCGCCTCGGGGTCCGCGACCTTCTCGACCTCGTCCCTCTCGGGAGCCTCGAGGTCGAACAGCGTTGCCGCGGCTGCCTTATCGCCGGCCACGACGTCTTCCTTCTCGGTGTCACCGCGCTCGACGTCACCACGCTCGGCGTCGACCTTCTCGACGTCATCAGTCACGTCGTCGACCTTGTCGATACGCTCGGTCGGCGAATCATCCGCGGCCACGACGTCGGAAGACTCTCGCTCGCCCTCCGTCAACCCGGACTCCACCGACTCGATCTCGATCTCGGTCACCTCGACGTCGATGACATCGATCTCATCGACTTCGACGATCTCGCGGACGGACGTACCGCGACTGTGCTTGCCGTGACCGTCCTCGCCGTCCGCCTTCTCCTGGAGAAGCTCGCCGTCGAGTACCGGCGCCTCCCCGGCCTCCGTCGCCTCCGCAGACTCAGTGGCCTTCACGGACTCCCCGACCTCGGCAGACTCCGCAGTCGTCGCGGCGACCTTCCCGGTCGCCCGGCCGGTCGGCTTCGACGACGGCTTCTCGTCGACGACCTTGGCGATGACTTCGGTGGGGTCGTCGGCACCGACGGGCACGAGCACCTCGGTGGGATCGTCATCGATACTCGGACCCGGAGTGGAGATGCTGACCACCCGACGCATCCGCGCCGCGACCGTGCGGGCGGTGACCCGCTTGCGCGGCGGCACCTTCCCCGGCACGCGCGAGGGGTCCTGCTCCCGCGCCGAATCACCGGCATCACCCTCGTCGGCGACCTCCGCATCGGCCTTCGCACCGGACTTGGCCGCGACCTTCGCCGCGAGTTCGGCCTTGGCGGCCAACGCGGCTTCGGCCTTCGTAGCCGGCTTGGCCTTGGTCAGGGGCAGTTCCTCGAGTTCTTCGGTCGGGTGATCGGCGCGCGCGAAGGACTTCCGCCCACCGCCGGGAGCCTTCTCGTCGTCGTCCTTGCGCTTCCACGTCGGGTCGTGCGGATGCGCACCGGCGCCGACGCGGGTGTTGCGCACCGCCTCGCCGCCCCGCTTGAGAACGCGGGTCGCAGCGGCGACCGGTGTCGACTTGCGCAGCCCCGGACGCCCCTGGATCACCATCGGGACCAGGACGAAGAGCCAGATCGCAACGAGGCAGACCCAAAGTACTGAGTTCGGCATGCGACTCTCCCGTCTTTTCACTCTGGTCACACGTACCCGACTTCAATCTAGGTGCGCCGAGTCCTCAGATCGCGCCGACGCGCCGAGGGCCGCCAAGTTCGTCCCGGTGGGGCTAGTCTGGCGCCATGACTGCTCCAGTCGCGGTGCGCTGCGAATCCGTCACGGTGCGTCGGGGTTCGACGGTGGCCTGCGACGACGTGACACTGCACATCGGATCCGGGTCGATCACCGGTCTCTTCGGCCCGTCGGGATGCGGCAAGACGACGCTGATGCGCTCGATCGTCGGAACCCAGGCGGGCGTCAAAGGCACGATCGAGGTGTTGGGCCAGCCGGCCGGCGCCGCTGCCCTGCGCCGCCGCGTCGGCTACGCCACCCAGGCCGCCTCCACCTACTCCGATCTCACCGTGATCGAGAACGTCGCCTACTTCGCGGCGCTGACGGGCTCGGGCGCCAACGTCGCGCAGACGCTCGACGCGGTGGGCCTCGCGCCCTACGCGAAACGCCGGGCCGCCGACCTGTCCGGCGGCCAGATCAACCGGGTCTCGATCGCCTGCGCGCTCGTGGCCAAACCGGAACTGCTGATCCTCGACGAACCGACCGTCGGCCTCGACCCGGTACTCCGCGCGGAGCTGTGGCAGTACTTCGCGACCCTCGCCGCCGCCGGGACCACGCTCCTGGTCTCGAGCCACGTGATGGACGAGGCCGAACACTGCGACGAGATGATCCTGATGCGCGACGGAAAGGTCCTCAGCCAGTGCACCCCCGCCGAGTTGAAGTCACGGACACGCAAGACGTCGATCGACGACGCCTTCCTGGCCCTGATCGAGCAGGGTGGGGACCAATGAATCCGCAGCTGTTGGGCGCCACCGCTCTCCGCGTCCTGCGCCAGATCCGCACCGACCACCGGTCGTTGGCCCTGGTGCTCGTGCTGCCGCTGCTCCTCCTGACGCTGCTCTACTTCATGTTCGACAACGTCCCGCGGTTTCCCGGCGCTCCGACTCCCTTCGACCGCTTCGGGATCATCATGCTCGGCATCCTGCCGTTCATCGTGATGTTCGTGCTGACCTCGGTGGCGATGCTGCGCGAGCGCCGCGCGGGCACGTTGGAACGCCTGATGACCACGCCGCTGTCCCGGCTCGACCTCCTCGGCGGCTACGGCAGCGCCTTCGGCATCCTTTCCGTCCTCCAGGCGGCGATCACCTGCGGATTCGCCTTCTGGGCACTGCACCTCAAGACGGCGGGTCCGCGCTGGTGGATCGTCGTGATCGCGCTCAGCGTCGCCCTACTCGGAGTCGCGCTCGGCCTGCTGTGCAGCGCGTTCGCGAAGACCGAGTTCCAGGCCGTCCAATTCCTGCCCGCGGTCGTGATCCCCCAGTTGTTCCTCTGCGGCCTGTTCGTGCCGCGCGGGCAACTCCCCGGATGGATGCAGGGCCTGTCCGACGTCATGCCACTCACCTACGCCGTGCAGGCGCTGCAAGAGGTGGCCGCGCAACCGTCGGCGACGGCGCTGATGATCCGCGACCTGGTGATCATCTGGGCGATCACGCTGGTCGCGCTCGCCCTCGCCGCGGCCACGCTGCGCCGACGCACGCCGTAGGCCCGGGAGACGCCGATTCCTACTCCCCGACGGTGAACCGGGCGTCGACCGAGACGGCGATGACCACGTCGTCGGGTCGCAACTCCAGCGTCGGCCCGGAATCGGGCGGGGCCGCCATCGCACGGGCATACATCGCCCCGGCCGGAGCGACCGGACCGCCGCCGTCGCCACCGGAGCCGAGCATCGAGGGATCGGCGAGCGCGACCGCCGTCACCGACCCGCGACCGACCGCGTCGGCGTAGGCCTGCGCCTTGGCGACGGCGTCGCGCACCGCGTCGCGGCGGACCTTCGCCTCGTACCGGGGCCGGTTCTCGTCGAGGACGTCCCACACGATCCGGCTGACGGTCAAGCCGTCACGACCGGCCCACTCGACGAGGAAGGCGGCCAGCGCCTCGAAGTCGAGGAACTCGGCGGTCATGGCGATCCGCGTCGTGTAGACGACCTCGGTCGATTCCTTCCCGTCGATCCACGGGCGATGACCGAAGACGTGGATGTCGTTGGCGTGCCAGGCATTCAGCGCATTCGTCTCGTCCAGGCGGGTGAGCTCGGCGACGACCTCGCTCTGCAATTCCAAAGCCTTCGCGTGCGCTTCCTCGCTCGTCGACTCGGTGAACTCGGCCGAGAGGATCGCCGTCCCCTGCTCCGGCCGGTACTGCCGTTCGGCCCGCCCGCGGACGGTGATCTCCAGCCCGCTCACCGGAACTGCGCCCGTCCGGACTGGACCAGGGTGTCCACCGCGCTGCTCATGATCTCCTCCGTCGTCAAAGCGAACAGGTCGTGGTCGCGCCAGCGGCCGTTGACATCCATGTACCGCATCAGCACGCCCTCGTGCCGGAACCCCACCTTGGTCAACACGGCCCGCGACGCCCCGTTGGCCGGTTGCACGGTCGCCTCCAACCGGTGCAGTCCGACCGGTCCGAAGGCATGGTCGACGCCGAGCGCCACCGCCGCCGTCGCGATGCCCATGCCGGTCCACTCCTGGTCCACCCAGTAGCCGATCCAGGCGCTGCGCACCGCCCCGCGCTGCAGGTTGCCGATGGTCAGCTGGCCGATGTAGCGACCGTCGACCTCGATCACGAAGGGCAGGACCACCCCGCGCTTGGCCTCGCTGCGCAGGATCGAATACATCGGCGCCCAGTTGCTGCGCTGGTGGCGCGCAACCCAATTCCCGTCGCCGGTGGGCTCCCAGGGGATCAGCAGATCCCGATTCCGGATGCGCAGCCGACTCCAGTCCCCGGCGTCGCGCATCTTGACCGGCCGCAGGGTAACCGCGCCGGCGGCGACGCGCAGCGGTCCGACGCGCGCCGGCCATCCCGGATGCGCTCGCGATGCCGAACCCCAGCTGAACACAGCGACAACTTTAGTGCGCGGATGCCCGCCGGAAGGGTGGACTCGCTGGGGTCTATCCGCGCTGCGCGAGGAACATGACCTCGACGTCGTCACCCGGGTCGAGTTTGGCGGCCTCCGCGGGCACGACGACGAGGCAGTTCGCCTCGGCCAGTTCCGCGAGCAGATGCGACGAGCCGGTCGGCGAGGAGCCGATGACCTGGACCATGTAGGCCCCGGTGCGCTCTTCGCGCATGAGTTGGCCGCGCAGATATCCGGTGCGGCCCTCCACCGAGGCGATGGGCCCGATGGTGCGGGCGGCGATGATGCGGCGCAGCGGTTCGCGCTTGCCCAACGCGATCCGAATCAGCGGGCGGACCATCACCTCGAAGGTCACCAGCGCCGAGACCGGGTTGGCGGGCAGCAGGAAGGTGGGCACCTCGTCGCGCCCGAGGCGGCCGAATCCCTGCACCGACCCGGGATGCATGGCGACGCGCGCGATCTCCAGGTCGCCGAGTTCGCCGAGGGCGGCCGCGATGCCCTTCGACGCGGAGCCGCCGACGGCACCGCAGATCACCACGATCTCGGAGCGGATGAGCTGGGCCTCCACGATCTCGCGCAGCCGACCGGCGTCGCGCTCGGCGATGCCCACCCGGTTGACGTCGGCACCGGCGTCGCGGGCGGCGGCGGCGAGGGCGTAGCTGTTGACGTCGTAGACCTGGCCCTGACCGGGCACCCGATCGATGTCGACGAGTTCGGATCCGACGGCGATCACCGACAACCGCGGCCGCGGATGCACGAGCACGCGGGCGCGCCCGACGGCGGCCAGCAGTCCGACCTGGGCGGGACCGATGATCTCGCCCGCCCGCACCGCGACGTCGCCGGGCTGGACGTCGTCGCCGACCCGGCGGACGTAGGCGCCGCTGTCCACCCCGTGGGCGACGCGGACTTTCTGCTGTGCGCCGTCGGTCCAGCGCAACGGGACCACCGAGTCGGCGAGCGTCGGCATGGGCGCACCGGTCTCGACGCGCACCGCCTGACGGGGTTGCAGTCGGATCGGCGTGCGCGAGCCGGGTTCCACGTCGCCGACGACGGGCAGGAAGACCGCGATCGGCTCCCCCTCGACGAGGGTGTCGAGATCGGCCTCGCCG
The DNA here is from genome assembly GCF_013348785.1 of Gordonia sp. X0973. Classification (NCBI taxonomy): domain Bacteria; kingdom Bacillati; phylum Actinomycetota; class Actinomycetes; order Mycobacteriales; family Gordoniaceae; genus Gordonia; species Gordonia sp. X0973. The sequence continues at coordinate 820,443 of NZ_CP054691.1, read as the reverse complement.
GCGTCGAACTCGTCGTCGGCGGCCGGGGCCACCACACCGGCGAGTGCCACGTCGACGGCGCGCACGGCGTAACCGTCCACGGCGGCCTGGTCGAAGCCGGGCAACGGGCGCTCGGTCAGCACCTCCTCGGCACACATCAATCCCTGCGCCTCGGAAATGGCTATCTTCACCGGGCGCGGGACAACCGCGGATGCGGTGATCCGTGCCAAGTGTTCATCGACCGAACGCATCTCGCCTCCCCCTGCTCATGTCAAACCTGGACATTAGTCCGACTCTAACGCCGCCGCTCGGGGGGCCAACGACGCCACGCCGGAAACGACAACGGCGTAACCAGGCCCACAACCAGGTGTTCTCAGCTGTTTTCCAGGCGTTCGACGAGCCACGCGCGCAGCTCCGGCCCGTAGTCGTCGCGGTCGAGGGCGAAGTCGACGGCGGCCTTCAAATAGCCGCCGGGGTTGCCCAGATCATGCCGGGTACCCCGGTGGACGACGACGTGGACGGGCTCCCCGTCGGCGATGAGCAGCGCGATGGCGTCGGTGATCTGGAGCTCGCCACCCGCACCCGGGTTGATCCGGCGCAGCGCGTCGAAAATCTTCCGGTCCAGGATGTAGCGCCCGGCGGCGGCGAAGTTCGACGGCGCGTCGTCGGGCTGCGGCTTCTCCACCATCCCGCACACCCGCAGCACGTCGGGGTTGGCAGCGTCGGGCACCGGCTCGACGTCGAAGATGCCGTAGGCCGACAGCTGGTCGTCGGGGACCTCGATGGCGCAGAGCACGGACCCGCCGCGGCGGCGCCGCACGCGGGCCATCGTCTCGAGTACGCCGCCGGGCAACACCAGGTCGTCGGGCAGGAGGACGGCGATGGCGTCCTCGTCGTCGGCGAGGTACTCCTCCACGCATCCGATGGCGTGGCCCAGGCCCAGCGGCTTCTCCTGCACCACCGAGGCCACCTCGAGGAGGTTGGGGGCCTTGCGGACCTTGGCGAGCATCGCGGCCTTGCCACGCTTGGCCAGGGTGTTCTCCAGCACGAGGTCTTCGACGAAATGCGCGACGACCCCGTCTTTGCCCGGCGAGGTGACGATCAGCAGGCGCTCGGCACCGGCGGATTTGGCTTCTTCGGCGACCAATTCGATGCCGGGGGTGTCGACGACGGGGAGCAGTTCCTTCGGCACAGTCTTCGTCGCCGGCAGGAAACGCGTCCCGAGTCCGGCGGCCGGCACGACGGCGGTCCGCGGGATCGGGGGTGCGGTCGGCAGGGCCGCGGTGTCCGGTTCGGGGGCACTCATGGATCTACACTCTATTCGGTGACCAAGAAGTCGGTTCGGGCGCGCTTGCGCGCGGGCCGTGGGGCCATGTCGGTCTTCGACGTCGAGGGGGCCGCGGCGAACCTGGCCGAATGGATGTACCGCCTCCCGATCCAGCTGGACGAGGGGGCGACCGTCGCCTGCTACCTGCCGCTGGACGCCGAGCCGGGTTCCGATGCCATGCTCGACGCCCTGACCGATCAGGGCTACCGCGTGCTCGTGCCCGTCGTCCCCGAGGGTCCGCCGCAGCCGCTGCACTGGGCCGTCTACGACACGAGTGGGCCGTTGGTGACCGGTCGGTGGGGGATCTCCGCGCCGGCGTCGCCGGCACTGGGCCCCGAGGCGCTGCGCGAGGCGAAGGCCGTTTTCGTGCCGGCGCTCGCGGTGGCGCGCGACGGGGCGCGGTTGGGTCGGGGCGGTGGCTACTACGACCGGAGTCTGCCGGGGAGCACCGCGGTGCTGATCGCCGTCGTCTACGACGCCGAATTGGTCGACGAACTACCGGTGGAGCCCACCGACATCCCGATGACCTGGGCGTTGACCCCGCAAGCGGGCTTCACCCGGCTGGACGGCTGACCCGACGGGACCGGCAGGCCCGCTGCTCTCGCGGGAGGGTCAGGAAGCCGCGGAGGTCGACGAGCTGGTCGAGGAACTGCTCGACGAGGAGTCGCCGGTGGATTTCGACGAGGAGCTGGAACCGGAGTCGCTCGACGAGCCGCTGTCGCTCGAGGAGCCGGAGCCGTTTCCGGCCGAGACCGAGCCGGAGCGCGAATCGGTTCGGTAGAAGCCACTGCCCTTGAAGACGATGCCGACGCTGTTGAACAGCTTGCGCAGCTTGCCCCCGCACTGCGGGCACTGCGTCAGCGCATCGTCGGAGAACGACTGCACGATGTCGAACTTGTTGTCGCACTCCGTACAGGCATAGGAGTAAGTGGGCACGGTGGAACCTCCACGGAATCGTCGTGAACCTGTCAATTCTAACCGACGCTGGCACTCGTTCATTCCGAGTGCCAACGAGGCGGGATCGGCCGGCTTTCCACAGTTCCGCGCCGTCCACAGGCCAGGCACCAGTCGGGCCGCCGCCGGACCCGCCGAGCCGCGGTGTCGCATTAGCTTGTGGACATGTTCTCCGGGCTCCGCGGTCACCCCCTCTCCGCACGCTGGCGCGACCGGCTGCGGTGGGCGCTGCGGCCGGGATGGGCGCGATCGATGGTGGTGCGGCGGAGTTGCGCGGCGTTGTTGGTCCTCGCCGCGGTCATCTCCTTCGCCGCCGACCGGCGCCAGGCGCCCGGGACCGCGGTGGTCGCCGCAGCCCGCGACCTGCGTCCGGGGATGCCGCTGCGCCCCGACGACGTGCTCCTCGTGCGGATCCGGCCCGCGCTGCTCCCCGACGGTGCGCTGCGGCTGACCGCCGATGTGCGCGGCCGTACCGTCACCGGCGCGGTGCGACGGGGTGAAATCGTCACCGACACCCGACTGCTCGGCCCCCGCCTCCCCCGTCGGCTCACCGGTGACCCGGGCGCCCGATTGGTGCCGGTCCATCTCGCCGACGCAGGCACCGCCGCCCTGCTCGAATCCGGCGACGTCGTCGACGTGCTGACCAAGGGCGGTACGGCCGAGCCGCCCGCGGTCGTCGCGACCAACGCCGTGGTCGCGCTGGCGGCGGGCACCGCCGCGAATCGGCGTGGCGGTGAATCCGCGGCCCCGGTACTGCTGGCGATGAGCGCCGCGGCCGCGCACCGGGTCGCCGCCGCGAGCCTGACGACCGCGCTGACCGTCGTGATCCATTGATCGCTTGATTCTGAAATGTCTCAAAATGCCAACGAAACAACGTCATCTGTTACGTGAGTTACTCTTGTGTCTCGCCGAGCCTCAAGTTCTGGTTTACGATTCCAGGCGAATTGCACGCCGAAAACTAAGGAAGTGTTCACCGTGCTCAAAGGCTTCAAAGAATTCATCTTGCGGGGGAACGTCGTCGAATTGGCCACCGCGGTCATCATCGGCGCTGCCTTCACCGCAATCGTCACCGCGTTCACCGACAAGGTCATCCAACCGCTGATCAACGCGATCCCGGGCGGGACCAACCCCGACGCCATCAAGGGCCTCGGGTTCTGCGTCGGCGAATGCCACTTGGCCAAGGGTTCCACCGACACGACCAAGGCACTCAACTACATCGACCTCACCGCGGTCATCACCGCCGCGATCAATTTCCTGATCGTGGCCGCCGTCGTGTACTTCATCATCGTCCTGCCCTACAACAAGCTGTCGGCGATGATGGTCGGCAGCAAGGCCGAGGACACCGAGATCAGCCTGCTCACCGAGATCCGCAACCTGATGGACCCCGAGGCCGCCAAGAAGGCCGAGGCGGAACCGGAGCCCGCGACCATGGCCTACTCGAACCGCGAGATCCCGCCGCCGCCCATCGGCGTCGGCCCCGGCCCCGGTGCCATCCCGCCGGCCGGCGAACCGATGATCCGCCCGGCAGGCGGATACCCCACCGGCTCGCAGCCGCCGGTCGGCGGTGGCTACCCCACCGGCTCCCAGCCGCCGGTCGGCTACAACCCGCCGCCGCAGTCGTACCCGACGAACGCGCCCGGCGGCTACCCGGGCGAGACCAACTACCCGGGCGACTACCCGCCCGATCACCCCGGCCGCCACTCGCGCTAGCCGCATCAGCAACAGGCCCGCCCCACCGGTCATCCGGTGGGGCGGGCCTTTTCGTCGGGTCTGACCGACCTCACGCCGGGCCGGGTGCACCCAACTCGACGGTGCGCGGCGCCTGGGCGGCCAACTCCTCGTCGTGCGTGATGAGGATGGTCGTGCGCGAGCGCGCCAGGCGCAGCATCGGCTCCATCACGCGGTCGGTGGTGGCCTGGTCGAGGCCGGTGGTGGGCTCGTCGAGGATCAGGACCGGGGTATCGCGCAGGAAGGCGCGGGCGAGCGCGATCCGCTGGCGCTGGCCGCCGGACAGGTTGGCTCCCGAATCGAGCAGTTCGGTGTCGTATCCGTCGGGCAGCCCGGTGATGAATTCGTGGGCGTCGGCGGCCCGTGCGGCCTCGACGATCTGGTCGCGGGTCGCATCGGGACAGGAGAACCGGATGTTGTCGGCGACGGTGCCCCGGTAGACGGCGATCCGCTGCGGCAGCAACGTGATGTGGTTGCGCACCTCGGTCGGCGACTCGGCCGCCAAGTCCATGCCGTCGATCAGGACGCACCCGGAATCGGGGTCGTAGAACCGCAGCAGCAGGTTCGTCACGGTCGTCTTGCCCGATCCGCTCGGCCCGACGAGGGAGACGAATTCGCCTGCTCCGATGTCGAGGGAGAAATCGGCGAACACCGGCTGGCGCGAATCCGGATAGGTGAAGTCGACGTGGTCGAAAGCCACGGGCACCCCGCCCTTGGTCCGCACCGGCAGCGGCACCGCGACCGGGAGCGGCGAATTCGGGTCGGTGTCGATGTCGTCGTCGGCGATGGCGACCGGCTCGTCGAGGACCTGCGCCACGCGCTCCGCGCTGGCGGTCGCCGTCGTGATGGACACCGCCAACCCGCTCAGCGACTGGATCTGCGGGTACAGCTGGCCCAGGTAGCCGGTCAGGGCGATCAAGGACCCCAGGGTGGTCTGACCGGAGGAGATCATCCAGGCGCCCAGGACGAGCACGCCCAGCATGACGAACAGCTCGACGAGGCCGACGGCCTGGCCGTACAGTTCGCCCGCCTTCAACTCGGTGATCCGGGCGCGCATCCACGACTGCGACTGCGCGCGGACGCGGCGACGGTCGGCCGGCCCCTGGTTGTCGGCCTGGATCGCGAGCGAGTTGTCGATCCCCTCGGCAACCATCGCGCTGATCACGCCGTTGGCGACCCGCTCGCGGCGCGACACCCCCTTGAGGACGCGGCCGAACCAGCGCGCCACCAACCCCAGGATCGGGGCGAGGGCGAAGGCGATGAGCGCCAGTTTCCACTCCGTGTAGAGCGCCGCGGCCGCGTAGGCGATCACCGACATGATGGCGAGGCTGGCCGCGACGATGGCCGACGAGACGAGGTGCTCGGTGGCCTCCACGTCGCCGCTGTGCCGGGCGATCAGGTCGCCGGACGGGTATTGGCGGCGCACATGCGGCGCCAGCTGCTGGGTGTGCTCGTAGAGATCGTCGCGGACCCGGGTGACCATCCGTTCGGCGACGATGCCGGTGGTGACCTCGCCGTAGTACGAGCAGATGGCGCCGATGATGGTCACCGTCACCCACTGGATCATCGGGGTGGGCAGTGCCGCCATGTCGCCCTTGACCAGCACCTGATCGACGATCTTGGCGAACAGCGCGATGGTGACGACGTTGGCGAGCAGGTCGACGACCTGCAGGATGATGCCCAGGACGAGTCGTCCGTACAGGCCGTGCATGTAGGGGCGGAACCGGCGCATCGCGGCCAGCACGTGCAGCGGCGACGCCGGCGGGGCGAGCATCGCGTCGTCCATCGGCGCGACGCCGCCGCGCTCGAGTGCTTCGTCGACGATGGCCTCGGGCAGCGGTTCGGTGGGGTCTGCGGGCTCACCGGCCTTCGTCGGGAAAAACCTCAAGCGGGAGCTGGCCATGTAGTCCTCGGCGTTCGGGGGCGGGGTGGGCTCGGCCGGGCGCGCCGCCGCGCGAGCAGGGCAACGCCGACGGCGACCGTTGTCTCCACCGTAGGCGGCCGGGTCAGAGCACCGAAAGGTCCCCCAGTGACCCGGGTGACAACCCACAGCGGGTTGCCAGACTCAGACTAGCCCAGCGTGAACGGCTTGCCCCACAGGACGATCTGGCTGCGCACGGTCGCGGTCTCCACCTCGACGGTGAACCGCGCACGCGCCTGTGCGAACCCGCCGCAGCCGTTCAGCCGGAAGCTCTCGTCGCTGAACGCGACGCCGCCGCGGTTGCCGCGGAAGGTGAAGCGGTTGACGTTGTAGCTGGTGTCGCTGGGGTTGGTGCCCTGGGTCCGCTGGATGATCGGCACCCAGCCCGCCTGGCCGGGGCCGAGGTGCAGCGTGGTGCCGATGGTCTGCGCGTAGTTGCCGTAGCCGTCGTTACCGGTGTTGTTCCCGTTGCTCGCACCGGTCACCGAGACCTGGCAGCCGACGACGTATCCGCCGTAGATCGTCGCACCCTGGGCCTCACCGGCGATCTCGGCGACGATCTTGCCGGACAACCAGACTTCGCGCGACGTCTGGATGTTGGCGACGTTGCCCTGGTGGTAGCGCACGTACTCGTCGTAGAGACGCGCCTTGACCTTGGTGCCGTCGACGAGCTTCTTGCTGATGCGGCCGCCGGGCAGATGTCCGGCCTGGGCGGCGGGAAGGGCGACGGTCGTCGCGGTGGCGGCGGCCACGGCCACGGCGGTGGCCGCACCGAGACGCCGCAGAGTGGCTGGGCGGAGCCGAGTCATCACGTGGTGGTCCTTTGATCCGGTCCGCTCAGCCGAGGCTGAAGGGCTTGCCGTAGAGGGTGGTCTGGATGGCGCCGCCGCTGCCGCCGATCGTGCCGTTGGCGGCGTTGTACTGATCGGCCGCGAGGACCTTGACGAACGAACGGGCCTGGGCGTAGCCGGCGCAGCCCTGCACGCTCAACTCGACGCCGGAGAGCTGGATGCTCACGACCTTCTTGTAGAAGTTCTTGTCCAGCACGTAGACGGCCTGGATCTGACCGGGGGCCACCGGCAGCGAGAGGGTGCCGCCGACGGTCGGCAGGATGCTGGTGGGGCTGGTCAGTGGCGCATACAGGCCGCCCGAGATGCCCACGTCGAGTCCGCCGACGTTGACCTGGCAGCCGACGAGGTAGCCGACCTGGACGTTGCCGCCGCCGCGGTTGATCCGCGCGGTGTAGATCCCGGAGATGCGCGTCGAGCGGCCGAAGCTGTTGTTGGCCTGGCTCTGCTGCTGGAAGGCGTACTCGCCGGAGCGCTTGAGGGTGACGACCTGGCCGTCGATGCCGGTCGTGCGCTTGTGGCCGCCGGGCAGTTTCTCGGCCGACGCCCCGCCGGCCGTGACCGACAACGCGACGGCGGCCGCGGTGACGACCGCGGCGCCCGAAGCCAGCCGACGACGAACGGCAGGTGAAGCCATGCGGCGGCCCACGGCGGTGTGTACCGCATTCATGCGATCCCCTTTTGGTACAGAAAGCAGAAAACTCGTCAGTACGGTACCACCGGAGTGCGATGAATCACGATTTCGGTACACGTTCGCAAACTGTATTGGTCAGGCCGGGTCGACGGACCGCGGTGGCGGCCTCAGCCGTGATGCGGCGGCCGGTTGCGTTCGTACCACTCGCGGCCGCGGCCGGATCCCTCCCCGTCGCCCCGCTCGTCGCCGGTGGTGTCGGGCAGGTCGTCGCCGAAGACCGCGTCGAGGCGTTGCCGTCGCCGCCATCGTTGTTCGTCGGACTGCGCTTTCTCCGCCACCGCGCCGAACCGCCTAGAACTCGGTGATGTCGGCGATCACGTGGTGCGCGAGCATCGTGATCGTCGCCATCCCGTCGCGCACCGCGGCCCGCGAATCGGCGAGGTTGACCACGAGGGTCTGCCCGGAGATACCGGCCAACCCGCGGGAGAGTCCCGCGTCGGTCGCACCGGCGGCCAGCCCGGAGGAGCGGACCGCCTCCTCGATGCCGGGCAGGCGGCGGTCGAGCAGCGGCTCGGTGGCCTCGGGCGCCACGTCGCGGGCGCGGACCCCGACCCCGCCGACGGAGATGACGACGTCGACTCCGCCGATGACGGCCGTGTTGAGCGCGTTGCGGATCTCCACCTCGTCACCGGACACGACGACGGTGGCGTCCACGTGGAAGCCGGCCTCCTCGAGCAACTCGCCGACCAGGGCGCCCAGTCCGCCGGAGTCGACGTGGTCGTCAGCTACGACGACCACCAGCGCCCGCGCGGTCATCGCGTCGTCCGGGCCCGCTGCCGCGGATAGCTCGCGCGCGGCGGCGTCGGCCACCGAGTCGTCGCGGACGGTCTCTTCGAAAATCGATCCGGTCATCACCACTCCTGTCGGATTGCGGGTCGGTTGGCGGACGGCACTCAGTTGGCCGGGAGCGTCTTGAGCGTGACCTTCGTCGTGGTCGTCTTGCCGCCGGCGACGTATTCGACCTCGACGACGTCACCCGGCGCGAAGGACCGGACCGCGGCCACCAGATCCTCCGAGCCCGTGATCGGACGGCCGCCCAAACGGGTGATCACCGCCCCCTTCGGGATGCCGGCGTCGGCGGCCGCGCCGCCGGGTACCACCGTCGCCACGCGGGCGCCCGAGGTGTCCTGGTCCATCGGTACCGGCATGGCGGTGACGCCGAGGCTCGGATGCTCGGCCTTGCCGTCCTTGATGAGCTGGTTGGCGATACGCATCGCCTGGTCGATCGGGATCGCGAAGCCGAGGCCGATGCTGCCGGTGGCGCGCTGCTGCCCGTTGGCGTCCTGACCGCCGAGGGTCGCGATCGCGGTGTTGACCCCGATGAGGGCGCCGCGGGCGTTGACCAGCGCGCCGCCGGAGTTGCCCGGGTTGATCGCCGCATCGGTCTGGATGGCGTCGATCACCGAGTCGATCTGCTTGCCGACGCGCTGCGTCGAGACCGGCCGGTTGAGCGCCGAGATGATGCCGGTGGTGACCGTGCCGGCGAGGCCGAGCGGCGAGCCGATCGCGATCACGTCCTGGCCCACCGCGAGGTTCTTCGACGTGCCGACGTTGATCGGCTGCAGGCCGGGGTGGTTCTTCACCTTGATCACCGCGATGTCCGAGATCGAGTCGGCGCCGCGCAGGTCGGCCTGCGCGCGCGAGCCGTCGTGGAAGATGACGGTGATCGTCGGCCGCGTGGCCGACCGGGTGCTCCCGCCCCCGACGACATGGTTGTTGGTCATGATGGTGCCGTCGGCGTCGAGTACGACACCGGAGCCCTCCATCTCCTCGTTGCCCGACCGCACCGCGATGGACACCACCGAGGGCAGCGTCTTGGCCGCGACCGCCTGGACGCTGCCGGCGGGGGCCGGGGGCGCCTGCGGCGACCCGTTGTCGCCACCGTGGAGGTCGCCGCCGATGGCCGGGGGTGAATCCGCCCGGTCGACGTGCGCGCCGACGACGCCGCCGATACCGCCGGAGGCCAGCGCGAGCACCACGGCACCGCTGGCGATCGCGACCTTGCGACCGGAACCGCTGCGCTGGGAGGCATCGGTCGGCACGACAGGCAGCTGCCCGGTGTGCGGGCCCGCGTAGTTCGGCTGGCCGGCGGCGGAGGCACCGGCGGGATAGCCCGACGGGAAGGCGCTCGGGTACGGCGACTGGGTCGGCGCGGTGGCCTGCGGTTCTGTTCCCGCCGCCGCCCCCGGGGTGGTCGGGAAGGCGGTGGTGTACTGCTCGGTGCGCGGTGCCTGCGGAACTGCCGGGATACCCTCGGCCGGCGCCTGCGCGCCGTAGCCGGCGGGCGTGGCGGAGGTGCTCGACTGCCACGGTGCCGGCTGACCGGCGGCGCTGCCCGTGCCCGACGTGTCAGGCGTCGGGTTGTCGCTGGAGGGTGGTTGGCTCACGTGGCTGCCTCGCTTGTCTGATTCGAGCACCGGGTCGGTGCCGTACACATTACTGACGAACGACGACGGGCGTGGGTTCCACCGGTATCGGATGACCGGGCAGCGTCATGGTGATCAACGCTCCCCCCATCCTCGACTGCCCGGCGGTGACCGTCCCGCCGAGGCGTTCGACGACCTGGCGCACGATCGCCAGGCCCAGCCCGGAACCGGGCATCGATCGGGAGTCCGCGGCGCGATAGAAGCGCTCGAACACCAGCTCCCGATCCTCCGGCGGGATACCCGGCCCGGCGTCGGCGACGGTGAGTACGGCCGTGTTCACCGTCTGCTGCCGCAGCGCGACCTCCACCCGGTGCCCGCCCGGCGACCATTTCGCCGCGTTGTCGAGCACGTTGAGTACCGCGCGCGAGAGTCCGGCCGATTCCCCGAAGACGTACCAGTTCTCCGCGTCGACGACGAAGTCGACGTCGTTGCGGCGGCGCCTGGCCCGTTCGAGACTGCGGTCGACGATGTCGACCATGTCCACCTCTTCGTGGACGACGTGGGTGACCTCGTCGCGGGAGAGGTCGACAAGGTCGCCGACGAGGGTGGACAGTTCCTCGATCTGGGCGACGATGTCGCTGCGCAGCTCGATCATGTCTGCGAGCGGCACCGCCGGGGCTCCGGGCTCGGCGGAGGCGATGAGGAGTTCGACGTTGGTCCGCAGCGAGGTCAGCGGGGTCTTGAGCTCGTGACCGGCGTCGGCCACGAGCCTGGCCTGCTTCTCGCGCGAGTTGCGCAACGCGGCGAGCATCGTGTTGAAGGCCTCGGTCAGGCGCGCCAACTCGTCGTTTCCGGTGACCGGGATCGGATCCAGCACCTCGGTCCGCGCGACCCGCTCGGCTGCGCGCGTGAGCCGTGACACCGGGCGCAGGCCGGTGCGCGCCACCGTCGTGCCGGCGAGCGCGGCCAGCGCCACTCCCCCGCCGCCCACGACGAGCAGCACCCAGGCCAGGCGTTTGAGGACGCGTTCGGTGTGGATCAGGCTCTGCGACATGATGAGGCTGTATCCGTTGTCGAGCTTGCGGGCCAATACGCGCTGGTCGCCGACGGTGCGCAGACTCTGCAGATTGCCCCCCGGGCCGCCCGGGCTGCGCACGACAGCGCGCTCGACCGAATCGAAGGGCACCGAACCCACCAGGAAAGTCTGGCCGTCGGGGCGGATGAGCGCCACCGAGATATTCGTCGAGAACACCGCGCCGGAGACGACCCGCTGCGGATTCCCCGACAGCGCCCCGGTGCGGGAGAGGGCGGTCATCCCGTCGGCACGGCTTTCCAGCTGCCGGTCGACGTCGTTGTACATGGCGCGGTAGACGACGAAATAGGCGGCGGCCGCCATCAGCGAGACCGAGACGGCCACGACCGTCGCCGAGAGCAGCGCCACGCGCGTCGTCAGCGACGCCGAGCGGGTCAGGGCAAACGGCTCGCGCATCTCCCGATGCGCGACTTCCTCGCGGTGGCGCTGCGACCACCGTCGAATGTCGGACCAGACGCTCAGGGCGGCGTCTCCCGCAACACGTAGCCGACCCCGCGGACGGTGTGGATCAGGCGGGACTCGCCGTCGGCCTCGGTCTTGCGCCGCAGATAGCCGACGTAGACCTCGAGCGCGTTGCCCGAGGTCGGGAAGTCGTATCCCCACACCTCTTCGAGGATCCGGCTGCGCGAGAGCACCCGCCGCGGATTGGCCATCAGCATTTCCAGCAGGGCGAACTCGGTGCGGGTGAGGCTGATCGCGCGCTCGCCGCGCGTGACGTCGCGGGTCACCGGGTCCAGGCGCAGATCCTCGAACTCGAGCGCCTCGGAATCCTCCTCGTCGGGGGTGGCGCGGCGCAGCAGGGCCCGCAGCCGGGCCAGCAGTTCTTCCAGGGCGAAGGGCTTGGCCAGGTAGTCGTCGGCACCGGCGTCGAGACCGGCCACGCGCTCGGAGACCGAGTCGCGGGCGGTGAGTACCAGGATCGGCAGATCGTCGCCCGCCGACCGGAGGCGGCGGCATACCTCGAGCCCGTCCATGCGCGGCATCATGACGTCGAGCAGCAGGAGGTCGGGGCGGGCGGCCACCACCTTCTCCAGCGCCTCGAGACCGTCGCCGGCGGTATCGACGGTGTAGCCGTTGAAGGTCAACGACCTCCGCAACGACTCGCGCACGGCGCGGTCGTCGTCCACCACAAGAATCCGCATGGTTAATTCTTAGCGCAGCGGGCCTGAGAATTCCCGCAGGACGCGATCGGCGCGGGACTTATGGGTGGTCGAGATCTCGATACGATCGCTCCTTCGTCGCGATCACTCGATCCGGCGGTGGATCCGAGGCGCTAGCCGAGGAACCGTACCTGGGTGGTCGAGTGGATCCGAGGCGCTAGCCGAGGAACCGTATCGAGACCTCGTGAGTCGAAGTCGGATCGTGCACCACGGCCATCGCGCGGCAAGCACTCGGGCCCCTGCCGCGACGGCAGGGGCCCGAGTGGTCGAGATTCTCGCTAGGCGGTGGCCGGAGCGGTGTAGCCCCCGGTCAGGCGGCGCCACGCGTAGGCGACCAGCAGCGCGGCGACCGGCACGGCGACCAGGAGGCCGACACCGCAGAGCAGCGCGCCGACGACGGCGGTGATGACGGCGAGGAGCCAGGTCAGCAGCGCCGGGCCGAAGTTCGCCTTGACGGTGTTGAAGCTCGCCACCAGCCCGTCCGGACCGCTGAGGTTGTGGTCCACGATGGCCACGGACGTGAAGTACAGGAAGATCGCGGCGATCAGGCCCGGCAGGACGCACAGGGCCAATCCGATGCCGGTGATGATGCCGACCAGGATCGATCCGATGATCACGGCGCCGACGTTGCGCGGCTGGAAGAACGATCCGAAGGTCACCTTCTCACCGTTGGCGATCTTGAGGATCCCGTTCCAGTAGGACGCGGCGATGTAGCCGCCCACGATCAGCGACACGATGTAGCCGATGATCAGGACGATCCAACTGCCGACGGTGTAGCTCGACGTGAAGGCGAACGAGTCGTCGGTGCTCACCGTCGTCGTATTGCCCATCGCGCCGGCGATGAACTGGAAGATCCCGCTGACGACGGCGCTGATCAGACCGAAGACGAGGGTGGCGAGGATCAGCGGTCCGGCGTTCTTGCCGAACTTGTTGAAGGCCCAGCTGAAGCCTTCGCCGACGCTGAACGCCGGAGCGGCCGGACCCGCGGGTCCGGGAGGGTAGGCGCCCGGCTGCGGCTGGAATCCGCCCGGTGCCCCGGGTGCTCCGGGAGGGGGTGGGTACGCGCCGGGCTGCTGGCCCGGCACCTGCGGCGGTTGCTGGCCGGGGTCAATCGGCGGCTGGGTCATTGCGGCTCCCGTTGGTCTAGACGAAATGGATGTGCTGACCCCGGAAAAGCTACCAATCGCATGTAATTCGCGTGCAGTTTGAGGCGCAATCGTGACCAGAGCCTTTACTACCGGGCGGTAACTATGCCAATGTTCATTGACACACACCGTCCCACCCGGAAAGGCTTCAACCACCGTGCCCTCCATCTTCATCTCCGGCGGTGCCGCCGGCATCGGCCTGGCCACCGCCAAACACTTCGCAGGGAAAGGGTGGACAGTCGGCGTCTTCGACGTCGACGCCGAGGCACTCAAGGCCGTCAAGGCGGAGCACCCCGAATTCGTCACCGGCCGCCTGGACGTGCGCAAGCCGGCGCAGTGGGCCAAGGCGCTCGCCGACTTCACCAAGCACACCGACGGAAAGCTCGACGTCCTGGACAACAACGCCGGGATCCTCGTCGGCGGCCGCCTCGACACCATCTCCGCCGAAGCGGTCCAGGCACAGATCGACATCGACGTCCTCGGCGTCACCCTGGGCGCCCAGGCCGCCTACCCGTATCTCAAGGCGACCCCCGGCTCCCACCTGGTGAATATCGCCTCGGCGTCGGCCATCTACGGCCAGCCCGACATCGCCACCTACTCGGCCGCCAAGTTCTACGTCGCCGGGCTCACCGAGGCACTGGAGTTGGAGTGGCAGAAGGACGACATCCGCGTCGTCGCCATCTGGCCGCTCTGGGCCAAGACGGCACTGGCCGACGCCGAGTCCAAGTCGGCGCAGACGCTCGGGATCCGGATCACCCCGGAAGAGGTCGCCGAGCGCGTCTGGACCTCGGTACACCCGAATGCGGCGGACAAGCTGATCCACCGGACGCATTACTCGGTGGGCGTGCAGACGACCGTCCTCAACAATGCGAGCAAGGTCGTGCCGAACTTCGTCTCACGCCTGGTGAACAAGGCGATCGCCCAGAACTGAGCGCCTCCGAGCGCACAAACGTCGGCGCCCACACTCCATGCGAGTGTGGGCGCCGACGTTTGAGACGGTGTCGACCGCTAGCGGCGGTCGATGTCGATGAGGCCGAGCTCGGCGGCCTTCACCAGGCGACGCGGCAGGCGCTGCGGCACGCCGTTGACCTTGACTTCCTGCAGCGCGGGGTTCTCCGCCTTCCACTGCGAACGACGGCTGTGGGTATTGGCCCGCGACATGCGGCGCTTCGGTACGGCCATGAGTCTGTCCTTCTCCTACTGAGTACAAGTCTTGATTGCGCCGCGCGGCCCGTCGAGCAACTCGGGGGATCGCACAGGGCGGCGCGCAACCCGACCAGGATACATCCGGACCGACGATCGGTCCAAAACGGCCGTGATCAGCTGCTGACGGCGCCAGCGATGATGATGACCAAGTAGACGACCGCGATCAGGGTGAACACGGCACCGAGAACGATGCCGGCGATCGCCATCCCGCGGTCGCCGGAAGCCGGTTCCGGGGTCTCGTTGATCTGCCGCAGCGCCACAATGCCCAGGACCAGCGCCACGATCCCGGCCGGGCAGCACAGGAAACCGGCGAGACCGCTCACCAGGGCGCCGATGGCCATGCCGTTGGACTTCGGCGAACTCACCGGGTAGGCGGCATAGCCGTATGCCGCCGAGTACGGATCGGGGGTCCCCGGGACGGGCGGGTAGCCGGGGACGGGATAGCCGGCGACCGGCGGGCCCCCGACCGGCGGCGGGCCTACCATCGGGGGGCCGACGACGGGCGGCCCTCCAACCGGCGGACCGACGACCGGCGGACCGACGACGGGCGGGCCGGAGATCGGCGACGGCCCGGTGGGCTCGGGATACGGGGCGGCGGACGCCTGATCCTTGTTGAGGTTGACCGGCGACCACTCGTCGTCGGCGCCGGGTTCCGACGGATGGGGCAGATTTGTCATAGTCCGACCCATTCTGCCAGCAATCGGGCATTGCGCCCCAGGAGCACCTCCGTCAACCGGCTGACACGACCGCCGCGATCCCCGCCGATTAGGATTCCTGCGGTGTCAGGCGTCGTCGCGGGTTTCACGGTCATCTTCTTGGTGGTCGGGATCGGCTATCTGCTCGGCCGGAGCGGAACCCTCGGCCCGGCCGCGACCGAAGTCCTCTCCCGCCTGGTGTTCTTCGTGTGCACCCCGGCGCTGCTGTTCAGCGCGCTCGTCGCCGCCGATCTGCGGCAAGTCTTCTCGTCGACGCTGGTCATCGCCGCCGGCACCGCGTTGACCATCGGCCTCGTCTACGCGTTGGCGGCCAGGCTGTGGTGGCGACGCGCGGTTCCCGAGTTGGTGATCGGGGCGCTCTCCTCGTCGTATGTCAACAGCGTCAACCTCGGTGTTCCCATCGCGATGTACGTGCTCGACGACCGCTCGTTCATCGCGCCGCTGCTGCTGTTCCAGATCGTCGTCTACTCGCCCATCGCCCTGGTGGCACTGGACCTCTCCGCCTTGCGCAGCGCGGCGGGCGGACTGGGCGGCCGTCGGGTGTGGCGCGACGCCGTGCTCACCCCGCTCTCCAATCCGATCCTGCTCGGCGGTGTGGCCGGACTGGTGGTCGCGGGGTTGCACTGGCATCCGCCGAAGGCGGTGATGGACCCGTTCCGCATGCTCGGGGACGCGTCGGTGCCGCTCGCCCTGCTGGTCTTCGGCCTCTCCCTGGCCGCGCGCCGCGCGTCGTCGACCGAGGACGGCGACACCACGTCGAAGCGGGATGTCGCCCTCGCCGCCGTGCTGAAGATGCTCGCCATGCCCGCGCTCGCCTACGCCCTGTCGCGCTGGGGATTCGGCCTGTCCGGGCATCATCTGTTCGCCCAGGTGGTCATCGCCGCGCTACCGACCGCGCAGAACGTGCTCGTGTACGCCGTGCGGTATCAGCGCGGTCAGGCGTTGGCACGCGATAGCGCGCTAGTCACCACCCTCGCGTCGATCCCGGTCATCGCCTTCATAGCGGTCACCCTGGGCTGAGGTGCCCACTCGGGAGCGTTGAGGTGCCCACTCGGCGGGATTGGAGTGCCCACTCGGCGGGACTGACGGTGGTCGAGTGCCGTAAGACGGTGGTCGAGTGCCGGCGAGGCGCTAGCCGAGTCGGTGTATCGAGACCGCGCTAGCCGAGTCGGTGTATCGAGACTCGGCGGGGTCGGGTGCTAACGCGCGCGGCGCGAGCGCAGGTAATCGCCGACGACGGCGGCACCGAGGCCGTCAACGTCGGGGGCTACGACCCGGCCGCCGATGCGGCGCGCCACGTTGTCGATGAACATGGCCAACCCCGGGTCGTCGCCGAGCCGGAAGATGGTCACCTGGGCGCCCATCCGGGCCACGTGGTCGAGTTCGGCGACGGTCAGGCCGATGGTCTGCGGATGCGGCGGGTAGAAGAAGAAGGGCTCGCCCGAGGGCTCGAGATGCGCCGTCGGCTCGCCGTCGGTGACGATCAGCACCACCGGCATCGCATGCGGATGCCGCCGCAGGTGGCGTTGGGCCAACAGCAGCGCGTGGTGCAGGTTGGTGCCCTGCTCCATCCGCGGCGACAATCCCGCCAATTCGCCGACATCGATCGTGCGCGCCTCACGGCCGAACGCGATGATCTCCAGTTCGTCGGTGCGGAAACGCGTGGAGACGAGATGGTTGAGCGCGATCGCCGTGCGCTTCATCGGCAGCCAGCGGCCCTCCATCTCCATCGAGAAGGAGGTGTCGACGAGGAGCACGACGGCCGCCTGCGTGCGCGCCTCGGTGTCGGTGACCTCCACGTCGGCGATGTCCAGGCGCACCGGCCGACCGGGATCGTAGGCTCCCGCACCGGCCTCGCGCAGCACCGCGTTGGTGATGGTCCTGGGCACGTCCCACGGCTCGGTGTCGCCGAAGGCCCACTCGCGGGTCGCTCCGGTCGGCTCCCCGAGGCGTCCGGCGAGCCGGGTGGACCGTTCGCCGCGGGCCGACAGCCGCTCGGCGACGTCGGACAGCACCGCTTGCCCGAGCTGTCGCATCGCCTTGGGGCTCAGCCGGAGCTGGCCGTCGTCGCCGCGCTCGAAGAATCCCTGCTCGCGCAGCGCCTGTTCCAGACGGGCCAGGGTGCGGGCGTCGACGGCGGCGTCGTCGCCCAGCTGCCGGGCCAGGGCGTCCAGGTCGATGTCGGCGAGGTCGGCGCCGGCGTACTGCTGGCTCAACGCCTCGCTCAGCGCATCCAACTCGGCGAGGTCGGCCATCGCCGCGGCCCCCTCCCCCAGCCCCATCGGCTGGTCGCCGGAGAACCCCTGCGATCCGTCCCAGTCGAGATCGGGGCGCGCCATCTGCAGTTGGGAGTCGACATTGGCCAACGCGGCCATCAGCTCCGGCGAGCCGAAGGCCTGCTGCGCGAGCTGGTCGAGTTCGGCCCGCTGCTCGGGTGAGAGCGAGTTGTAGAACTGCTGCGCGGCCGCGCTGCGACGGGCCAGCGACTCGACCAATTCCTCGGTGTTGCGCGGGTTCTCCGGGAAGAACTGGCCGTGTTTTTCCATGAACTCGGCGAAGTCCGCGGAGGTGTCCTCGCCGCGGTTGTGCTTGGCGAGCAGGTCGTTCAGGTCGGCGAGCATGTCGGTGATCGCCTGCCGGTCGGTCTCGTCGGCGTTCTCCAGGGCATCCTTCATCCCCGCGAAGCGCTGTTCGAGCAGTTCCCGACCGAGCAGGTCGCGGATCTTCTCGAAGTCGGCCCGGGCCTGGGGGCTGCGCCACCGGTAGTCGGCGAGTTCGTTGACGGCGGCCGCGGTGGACGGCGGCAGGTTCCCGATCTGCATCTCGGCGAACCGAGCATCGTCGTCGAGGTCGCGCGCCAGCTGTTTGCGCTCCGCCAGCACGGCGCTGTCGAGGAGTTCCTTGATCTCGGCGAAGGTCCCGTCGAGGTTGCGCTGCTCGAGCAGTTCGTTGCGGCGGCGGTTGACCCGCTCGCGCAACTCGTCGAGGCCGGTCATCCCAGGGGTGCCGCGGCGCAGCATCTCCCGCAGTGCGCGCTGCGGCGAGTAGCCGGCCATGACGTCGGCGCCGATCTCGTCCAGCGCCTCGCGCAAATCCAATGGCGGGGCCAGCGGATCGGGTCCGCCGCGGTAGCGCTCGTAGCGCGACCGGTGGAAGCTGCGCCGGTGCTGTGCCGGATCGGCGTCGAAGGAATCGGCCATCGCCATCGCCCCTATCCGTAGACGGTCTGTCCCGCGTCGTCGGCCGTCTTGCCGATGCGACGGGCGAGGAACAGTCCCTCGAGCGCGAGTTCCACCGCTGCCGCCTTCTCTCCGTCGGACTGCGCGTCGAAGCGCTCGGTGAGGGCCGCGACGGTCGAGGCGACGGCCTCGTCGTCGGGCAGCGAATTCAACAGGTCGGCGGCGCCGACCCGGTCACCGGTGACGACGGGTTCGCCGTTCTCCAGCGCGTCGACGAAGGTGGCCAGGTCGATGCCGCCCAGATGCTCGCGCACGGTGTCGGCGACCGACTTGCGCAGCAGGTGCGAAAGGATCTCCAGCTCGCGCCCCTCCTCGCCGGATTCGAATTCGATCTTGCCGCGCAGCACCTCGATGACCGATTCCAGATCGACCACGCGCGCCACCGGCGACTCGGCATCTGATTCGACCCGCCCGCTCCCGGCGCCGAGGACCGCGCTGCGGTGCAGGGCGGCGGCGGCCACCGTCTCCGCACCGGCGATCGCGAAGCGCGCCGAGACACCCGAGCGCTGGTCGATGGCCGGGTTCTCCCGGGTGTAGCGGGTGAAGCGGGCGAGGATCTCCAGCAGATAGTCGGGCACGGTGGCCAGCAGGTCGGCCTCCTGCTCGATGACGCCGATCTCGTCGTCGAGTTCGAGCGGGTAGTGCGTGCGGATCTCGGCACCGAAGCGGTCCTTGAGCGGGGTGATGATCCGGCCGCGGTTGGTGTAGTCCTCCGGGTTGGCGCTGGCCAGCACGAGCACGTCGAGCGGCAGCCGCAGCGAGTAGCCGCGCACCTGGATGTCGCGCTCCTCCATCACATTGAGCATGGCGACCTGGATGCGCTCGGCCAGGTCGGGCAGCTCGTTGATGGCGACGATCCCGCGATGCGCCCGTGGGATGAGGCCGAAGTGAATGGTCTCCGGATCACCGAGGCTGCGACCCTCCGCGACCTTCATCGGGTCGATATCGCCGACGAGGTCGGCGACCGAGGTGTCCGGCGTCGCCAGCTTCTCGCTGTAGCGCTCGCTGCGGTGGCGCCACTCGATCGGCAACTCGTCGCCGAGTTCGGCGGCGCGTCGGATCGACGCCGGGGTGATCGGCTCGAACGGGTGCTCGCCCAGTTCGGCACCGGCGATCACCGGCGTCCACTCGTCGAGCAGGCCCGCGATGGTGCGCAGGATGCGGGTCTTGCCCTGACCGCGCTCGCCCAGCAGGACCACGTCGTGCCCGGCGAGCAGCGACCGCTCCAACTGCGGGATGACCGTCGACTCGAGGCCGACGATCCCGACCCACGGGTCGTCGCCGGCGCGCAGGGCGGTCAGCAGGTTGTTGCGGATCTCGTCGCGGATGCTGCGTTGGACGTGGTCGGAGGCGCGGAGTTCGCCGACGGTCGAGATGGTGGGAGGGTTGGTCTTCGCAGAGTCGGATGCCACCACTCCACGCTACTCAGGTTTCGCCGGGAGAGGCGCAATCCCCGTCGAGCGAACCTCAGTGCGCGAAGTGGCGCGCGCCGGTCAGGTACATCGTGACGCCGGCCTTCTCGGCCGCCGCGATGACCTCCTCGTCGCGAATCGACCCGCCCGGCTGCACGACGGCGCGCACGCCCCCGTCGATCAGGACCTGCAGGCCGTCGGCGAACGGGAAGAACGCGTCCGAGGCACCGACCGAACCGTGCGCACGGGCGCCGGCCCGCTGCACCGCGAGATGGGCCGAGTCGACGCGGTTGACCTGACCCATGCCGACGCCGACGGAGGCGCCGTCGGTGGCCAGCAGGATCGCGTTGCTCTTCACCGCGCGGCAGGCCCGCCAGGCGAATTCGAGATCGGCGAGGGTGGCGGCGTCGGCGGCCTCGCCGGCGACGAGGCGCCAGTTGGCCGGATCGTCGCCCTCGGCGTCGATCACGTCGCGCTGCTGCATCAGGATCCCGCCCGAGATGGGACGGATCTCGGTCCCGGTCGCCGCGGGCGGCGCGGCGATCAGGATGCGGAGGTTCTTCTTCTTGGTGAGGAGTTCGAGCGCGCCCTCGGCGTATCCGGGCGCGATGATCACCTCGGTGAAGATGTCGGCCACCGTCTTCGCCATCTCGACACTGACCTCGCGGTTGGCCGCGATGACGCCGCCGTAGGCGCTGACCGGGTCGCATTCGTGCGCCTTGCGGTGCGCCTGCGCGATGTCCTCGCCCACGGCGATGCCACACGGGTTGGCGTGCTTGACCACCGCCACCGCGGGGGCGGAGAAGTCGTGTGCGGCCCGCCAGGCCGCGTCACCGTCGGTGTAGTTGTTGAAGGACATCTCCTTGCCGTGCAGCTGCTGCGCCTGCGCCAGCCCGGGAGCGCCGAAGGTGTTGGCGTAGAGCGCCGCCGCCTGGTGCGGATTCTCCCCGTAGCGCAGCACCGCCTCGCGGTTCCACGTCGCACCGGCCCAGGTCGGGAACACGGAGTCGGCCTCGGGTGCGACAACGCTGGTCATCCACGACGCGACGGCCACGTCGTAGTCGGCGGTGTGGCGGAAGGCCTTGGCGGCCAGCGCCCGCCGCTGGTCCAGGCCGAAGCCGCCGCCGGCCGCGGCAGCCGCGACGTCGGCGTAGTCGGCGGGGTCGACGACGACGGCCACCGACGGGTGGTTCTTCGCCGCGGCCCGCACCATCGACGGTCCGCCGATGTCGATCTGCTCGATGCACTCGTCGGGGGTGGCGCCGGAGGCGACGGTCTGCGTGAACGGATACAGGTTCACGACGACCAGCTCGAACGGCGCAACGCCGAGTTCGTCGAGCTGTGCCAGATGATCGGCCTTGCGGGTGTCGGCGAGGATGCCGGCGTGGACGCGCGGGTGCAGCGTCTTCACGCGGCCCTCGAGGCATTCGGGGAAATCGGTCAGCTCGGAGACCTCGACGACGGGTACGCCGGCGGCCGCGATGGTCTTGGCGGTCGATCCGGTGGAGACGATCTCGACGCCGGCGCCGTGCAGCGCGGTGGCGAGCTCGGCCAGGCCGGTCTTGTCGTAGACGCTGACGAGTGCCCGCTTGAGGGGGCGCTTGGATTCGGTCACGGGATTCGGGCCTTTCGTCCGTCGATGACCACCCCGCGGGTGGTGAGGGCTGTGAGTACGTCGGCGAGCAGGGTCCGCTCGACGGTCTTGATGCGTTCGTGCAGCGCTTCCTCGGTGTCGTCGGGCTCGACGGCGACCGCGGCCTGCGCGAGGATCGGGCCGGTGTCGACTCCGCTGTCGACCAGGTGCACGGTGGTGCCGGTGACCTTGACGCCGTGGGCCAGGGCGTCCGCGACGCCGTGCGCCCCTGGGAAGGCCGGCAGCAGGGCGGGGTGGGAGTTGACGATGCGCCCGGGGAAGCGGCCGAGGACGGCCGGGCCGAGGATCTTCATGAAGCCCGCGGTCACCACCCATTCGGGCGCGAACGCGGCGACCTGCTCGGCCAGCGCGCGATCCCAGGATTCCCGGTCCGGATAGTCCGCGACCCGCGCGGTGATGACGGCGATCCCGCGCTCCGCGGCCAGCTGCGCGGCGCGACAGTCCCGATCCACGGCCACGGCGACGACCTCGAAGGGCGAATCAGCGGTGGCGGCCGCGTCGAGCAAAGCGGACAGCAACGAGCCGGTGCCGGAGGCCAGGACGACGACGGGAACGCTCACCTGCTCGACCTGCTCGCACGCACCCTGTCCACGAGCGACGATTCTAGTCGGGCCCGACATCCTCGACGTACATGAGGTCCTCGAGATCGACGACGACGGGCGCATCGTCGTCGGGACGGAAAAACACCGGTGTCGGCGGCGGGGGCGCGGAACCGACCGCCGGGTTGCCCCGCGTCGCGGGTGGTCCGCCGTCGACCGGGTCCGACGCATCGGGTGCCTCGGTGTCGAGGGAGTCGACGACGGGGGCATCGTCGTCCGGCACTACGGGCACCTGCTCGGCGGCCGCGGCACGTCGCTGCGCCTTCGTCTCGTCGCTGGCCGCGTGCAACAGCGCGACGATCGCGCCGACGACGGCCAGCCAGCCGAAGGCGAAGAGTGCCACCAGCGGGGCATCCGCCCCGGCGCGGCCCAATTCGCCGACGGCGCCGCCGGCGAAGAACGCGGCGAGCGCCAACACCGCGGCGGCGGTCGCCGCACTGATCGCGACGCGGCGCAGGTTGCGCAACGGGTCGACGTGGCGCATCCGCAGCCCGGCCCAGATCGCGACGACGAGCGGCACGGCCAGCACCAGCGCCCACAGGAAGCGGATCGGCGGCGCACCCGGGGCGATCGCGAGCACCGGCAGCCCCGGCACCGTGCCCGGCCGCGGGTTGAACACGTCGACGAGCGCGCCGCCCATCTGGACCGGCGCGCCGAGCAGTGCGGCGGCGGCGTCGACGAAGACGTTGGGCAGGTACAGCACGGACACGAGGACGAGGCCGAGGTAGCCGTCGAGCCGGTTGCCGCCGGCGACGACCGAACTGACCGCCGGCCACCGCACGACGAGCAGAGCGCACACCGCGACCGCGCCCGCACCCACCAGCATGAGCACGGCGATCCACCCGGTGCGCACCCCGGCGAGCACGTCGTCGAGGCGATCGCCGTCGAGACCGATCGCCGCGCACCAATCCCGCCAATCCCGCCGGGCGATGCCGGCCAGGGTGCCGCCGCCGTAGATCAAGGCCGTGGTCCCGAAGGCCACCAGGGCGTTCGGCGGGTTCACCGGGAGGACCGAACTCCCGTCGAGGACCAACGCCAGGGCCAGCGCGGTGACGAGGAGCGGGCCGCCGATCGCGGCACCGACCAGGGCGGCGAGGTCGGCCGGGGTGACGCGCAGGCGGGCCGAGGGGCCGGTGTAGACGAAGACGGCGACCACCAGGGCGATGGTCGGCAGCAGCGGCAGCGCACCGATGGACACGCCGCCGATGCTCAACGGCACCTGGTGCACGGACAGCCAGGCCGATCCGAGGGCGGTGCCGAAGGTGCCGAATCCGCCGCCCGAGGCGAGCAGGGTGACGGCGACGATGACCGCGAGCAGCAACAACGTGGCGAGGGGGACCGCGAATGCGACGATCACCAATTCCCGCGCGGTACCCGCCGTCGACTCCGAATGCGCGCGCTGGGCGCGGCGCACCTGTCTCAGGCGCTGCGCCAATGATCCGTCTCGTACTGCCATAGCGCCTTCAGCGTCGCAGGGGGAGCCGACGGCGTCGCGCAGGCGCGCCGGACCCCGCCGAAATCTCCCCCCGAATGCCGACGACGCCCCGACCGGATGCGGTCGGGGCGTCGTGGCGATGATTCTTACTGCTGTTGCTGCTGCCCCTCGGCGGTGTCGATGACCGAGGTGGCGTTCTCCGCGACGGCGGACGGCGCGGCATCGGCGACGGCGTCGGCGGTCTGGCCGGCGGCGACCTGCGCGGCTTCGGCGGGAGCCGTGGCCGCGGGGTAGCCGTAGGCCTGGGCGGTCGCGGGGACGGCCGGGGCGGCCTGAGCGGCGGCGGCCTGTGCGGCAGCGGCGGTCTCGGCGGCACCGGCTGCGGCGGTCTCGGCGGCGGTCGCCTCCGCGGAGCCGGGCTCCGGTGCGACCTTCACCTTTCCGAGGGTCACCAGCAGCCAGAAGATGGTCACGGCGACCGCGACCAGCGCGAAGAAGGCGCTGACCCAGCCGGTCACACCGAAGACGCCGAAGTAGGCGATCTTGATCGCGAGCACGAGGTCGGTGACGAAGAGGGCGGCCGCGGCGGCGACGGCGACCGTGGCCAGCGTCTTCTCCTTCGCGAGCCCGGCAGCACCGGCGACGGCGCCAAGGACGATGACGACGACCGACCAGCCGCTGCCGTTCACGGCGACGCCGGTCGAGAAGAAGCCGACGAGCACGTGCAGGACCCCGAGTCCGAGGGTGACGAAGGCGAGGATCTGGGCGATGTTCGACGGCAGGCCCTGGCTCGGCGGCTTCGGGGCGGTGTACGCCTGCTGGCCGTAGTAGGCCTGCTGACCGTAGGCCTGCTGACCGTAGGCCTGCTGCTGGCCGTAACCCTGTTGGCCGTAGCCCTGCTGGCCGTAACCCTGCTGCTGCCCGTACCCCTGTTGGCCGTAACCTTGCTGGCCGTAACCCTGCTGCTGGCCGTATTCCGGCTGGCCGTAGCCCTGCTGGGCCTGCTGACCCTGCTGGCCGTAGGCCTGCTGCTGACCGTAAGCGGACGGATCCTGCGGGTTGGGCTGCTGGCCGTAGCCAGGTCCTTGGTAACTCATGTGGGTACTGACTCCTTGATCGGGTTCTCGGCATCGGCGAACAACGGGTGCGTGCCAGTGCTCAACGGTAATACATCAGGCGGCGGCGTCAGCCGTTCGGCGCAGATCACCGGGGACGGGACGCCGTCGGCATCGGTCTGGAGAACGGGTCACTCCCCCGAACGCGTCATTATCGCGTGCGCCTGACTGAGCACCGGGCCGTCGACCATCAGCCCGTCGAAGCTGAACACACCCGAATGCTCCTGTGCCGCGGCGAGCACGTCCCGCGCCCACGCCACCTGCTCGTCGGACGGCCGGTAAGCGGCGCGAATCGTCTCGACCTGCGAGGGATGGATGCACGCGGTCGCCTGATAGCCGAGCGCGACGGCATCGAGCACTTCGGCCCGCAAGCCGTCGAGGTCGGCGATGTCCAGGTGCACGGCGTCGACGGCGAACAGTCCGTTGGCCGCCGCGGCCAGCCGGACGCTCGCGCGCACGTGGCGCGCGACGTCGCGATAGGTGCCGGGTTCCGACTCCTGTGGGCCGAATCGCGACGAGGTGCCGCCCAGCCCGGCGACCAGGTCCTCGGCACCCCACATCAGGCCGATCACATTGGGGGCGGCGGCGATCTCGTTGACGTTGACCGCGCCGGCCGGTGACTCGATGAGCGCGATCGCCTGCATCTCGGTGCGGGCCACCTCCTCGGCCGTCTGGGCCTTCGCCACCAGCACCACGCGGTAGGTCGTCTCCGCGATGGCGGCGAGGTCGCGCCGCGCCTCCCCGGTCGAGGCCGGGTTGATGCGCACGATCGTCCGATCGGGGTCGAGTTGGTGGGCGATCAGCGCCTCCCGGGCGTCTTCCCGCTTGTCCGGGGCGACCGCATCCTCCAGGTCGAGGATCACCACGTCGGCGCGCTGGGCGGCCTTCTCGTAGCGGTCCGGGCGATCGGCTGGACAGAACAGCAACGCCGGCCCGGGCGGACTCCATCGCGACTCGTATATGTTTCCGGCCATATTCCGACGCTACTAGACCGGCCTGGCCCCCAGGAGGGTTCCAATGGCGGCGACGACGGTGTCGACCATCTCGGCGGCGGTGTCGTCGCCGAGGTAGCCGCGCGGCTCGTCGCCGCGCATCATGATCAGCGATTCCACCAGCCGGAACGGCAACAGGCTCCGCTTGTCGGCCGGATCGCCCACCACCTGCGCGGCCAATTCCTGGTAGGCCTGCGCCAATTCGCGACGGTCGGCGCGGAATCCGGCGAACTCCTCGTCGCCCAGTTCCGGTAGCAGGTAGAGGGCACCGAGATTCCACCGCGACCGGGCCAGTCCGTCCGCGTCGTCGCGGGCCAGCTGGAGCAATCGGTCCAGCGGCGGACCGTCGGAATCGAGCAGCTCCCTGGCGCGCTGTAGCGGCGCCGCGACGGTGGTCTGCAGCAGCGCCGCGAGGATGTCGGCCTTGGTCGAGAAGTAGTGGTACATCGAGGCCTGCCGGATGCCGACCGCCTCGGCGATCATCCGGGTCGAGGTCGCGGTGAATCCCCGACCGGTGAACAGTTCGGCGGCGGCGTCGAGGATCTCGTCCCGGGCCGACGCGGCGTCGCGCCGGGGTTCGACGAGGCGCGGCCGTCCCGGGCCGGCCGCACGTCCCGGCTTGCCCGCAATGCTCGGCCCCCGCGCTGTCATGGCGCCCAAGTCTAGTGATCGCCCCGGCATCGCCCGCGGTTAACACATTCGTTTCAGCGGTTTCCCCGGACGAAACAAATCTGTCACAAGACAGAAAATCCTCTCCGCTTATCTATCAGCAGACAGATAAGCGGCTCAACGGCGAGCGGCGACCACCGTCTCCCGCAGAAGGAACCGTGCCATGACGACCACCGCCCCGTCGGCGAACTCGGCCACCACCGGCCACGACGCCGACGATCTCTCCGAGTTCGGCTACGACCAGCAGCTGCACCGCTCCCTCGGGAAGTTCGCCTCCTTCGCGGCCGGCTTCTCCTTCGTCTCCATCCTGACGACGATCTTCCAGCTCTTCGGCCTGGGCTTCGGTTTCGGCGGCCCGGCCTTCTTCTGGACCTGGCCGATCGTCTACGGCGGCCAATTCCTGGTGGCGCTGTGTTTCGCCGAGATCGCCGCGCGCTACCCGATCTCCGGGGCGATCTACCAGTGGTCGCGGCGGATGGGCGGCGAGGTCGTCGGCTGGTTCGGCGGCTGGTTCATGATCATCGCCCAGATCGTCACCGCCTCGGCCGCGGCGATCGCCCTGCAGGTGGTCCTGCCGACGGTGTGGAGCGGCTTCCAGATCATCGGGACAGACCCCTCGCTCACCAGCACCAGCGGCGCGGCGAACGCCGTCCTGCTCGGCTCGGTGCTGCTCGTCGTCGTCACCGCGATCAACTGCATCGGCGTCACCTGGATGAGCCGGGTCAACAGCATCGGTGTCACCTGTGAACTCGTCGGCGTCGTCGCCGTCGTGCTCGCCCTGTTCACCCACGCCAAGCGCGGGCCCGGCGTCGTCTTCGACACCGGCCTGCCCGGCCACCAGCCCGGCTACATCTGGGCCTTCATCGTGTCCGGCCTGATGGCCGCCTACGTCATGGTCGGCTTCGGCTCCGCGGGTGAACTCGCCGAGGAGACCCGCAACCCGCGCCGGGTCGCGCCGCGCACCATTCGCATGGCGCTGACGGTCTCCGCGATCGGCGGCGGCTTGATGCTGCTCGGCGCCCTGATGGCCGCCCCGACCCTCGACGACAAGCTGGCCACCGGCGGCCTGCCGTATGTGCTCGATTCGATCCTCGGCGGCTTCTGGGGCAAGGTCCTGCTCTGCGACGTGGCCGTGGCGATCTTCATCTGCACCCTCGCCATCCAGACGGCCTGCTCGCGCCTGATGTTCTCGATGGCCCGCGACGGCCGCCTGCCGTTCTCGCGCGCACTCTCCTACGTCAACAAGCGCACCGGCACCCCGATCGCGCCGTCGATCCTGATCGGGCTGCTGTGCATCGCGATCCTGGTGGTCAACGTCGGCAACTCGGCGATCTTCGCGACCCTGGCCAGCGTCTGCATCATCCTGATCTACCTCGCCTACCTCGCGGTCACCGTCCCCATGCTCTACCGGCGCTTCCAGGGCTGGCCGCACGGCGGCACCCTCGTCGACGCGGACGGTCGCAAGCTGTTCTCCCTCGGCCGCTTCGGGATCGTCGTGAACCTGCTGGCCGTCGTCTACGGCGCACTGATGGTCGTGAACCTCTCCTGGCCGCGCGCCGAGGTCTTCGACCCGGCGGGGACCATGCCGGTCCTGCGTTGGGCCGGCCCGATCTGCATCGCCGCGACCGTCCTCGTCGGCATCGCCTGCTTCCCGCGCGGCAAGGTCCACCCGAAGCCCGTCACCGTCGGCCAGTAGTCAACCGCTGACCTATTCATTAGGAGTTCGAATGAGCACCACGACCACCGCCGGCGCCCGGGCGCACGCCCGGTCCCAAGCCGGTACCGTCACCGATTCCATGCCGGTCGTCCCGGCGTCGGCCTGGCCGAACCCACCCGCCGACGTGGCCGCGGCGGACCTCGTCTGGGCCGAGACCGTGCCCGGCGGCCGCTACACCGTCAAGGTGCTGGCCCGCGGCACGCGGCTGCGGCTGCGCGACGTCGCCGGCACCGCCTGCGCGCATGTGCTGCTGTGGCGCGCGGACGCGCCCTGGGAGCGGCTGAACGTCGCGGACACGGTGAAGGTGCCGTGGCAGGCCTATCTCGACGCCGGCCACCCGCTGCTGTCGGATCAGGGCCGGGTCTTGGCGACCATCGCCTCCGACGAGTCCGGCCACCACGACGCGCTCTGCGGCACGACCACGCTGCGCGCCAACACCGCCCGCTACGGCGACGGGTCGGCCCACGGCCCCGCTCCGGCCGGTCGCGAACTGCTGATCCTGGCCGCCGCCAAGCAGGGCCTGGGCGCGGCCGACGTCGCACCGTCGCTCTCCTTCTTCCACGGGGTGCGGGTCGCCGCCGACGGAACGCTGGAGTCCACCGGCTCGGCCGGACCGGACAAGGCGGTCGACCTGGTGCTGCACCTGCCCTGCGTGGTGGCCGTCGCCAACACCGCCCATCCCCTCGACGCCGCGCCGACCTTCGACACCGGCCCGCTGGAGGTGCTCGCCTGGCGGGCGCCGGCCGACCTCGCCGACCTGGTCGCCGCGGCGGCGGGCACCGACCCCGGCTTGGAGCCCGAGTACCGGCGGGCCGTCGCGAACTCCGAGGACGTCTGGGCCGCCGCGCAGCCCTGACCCCGCCATCCCACCCGAACGCAACGGAGAAAGAGGTCCGCCCATGACCACCACCACGACCGACCCGGTGCACGCGCCCGCGTCGGAGCTGAAGCTGACACCCGGCACCGTCGTCCTCGACGCCGAGGTCGGCGACCGCGGCCCCTGGTCGGGGATCGTCGCCGCCGGCGATGTGCTGACCATCGTCGACCTGTACGGCAACCAGGCCGTCGACACCCTGCTCTACGGCGTCGACGCCACCGGCGCCGTCCTGCCGTCGGCGCGCTACAGCGCGCAGGCCACCGTCGCGGCCCAGGGAAACATCTTCCTGACGACCGGAAGCGTGCTGCGCGACCAGGAATCGCGGCCGCTGATGACGATCGTCGCCGACGAGGTCGGCAATCACGACACCCTCGGCGGCGCCTGCAGCCAGGAGTCGAACACGCTGCGCTACGGCCATCACACCAAGCACCAGCACGCCTGCGTGGAGAACTTCCTCGCCGAAGGCTCCCGCCACGGGTTGGGCAAGGCCGATCTCGTCGGCAACATCAACTTCTTCATGAATGTGCCGGTGGACGCCGACGGCTCGCTCGGCATCGTCGACGGCCTCTCCGCACCGGGCAAACGGCTGGCGCTGCGCGCGGAGGTGGACACGCTGGTCCTGGTCTCCAACTGCCCGCAGATCAACAATCCGTGCAACGGTTTCGACCCGACGGCCGTGCGCGTCATCGTGAGCCGGAAGGGCCGGGGCCGATGACCGTCACCGTGCTGCGGGCCGGACCGCAGACCACCGTGCAGGATTGGCCTGGTCGCGTCGGCTACTGGAAGGTCGGGGTGCCGCCGTCGGGACCGATGGACGACCTCTCCTTCCGGCTGGCCAACCGGGCCGTGGGAAACGCCGAGTCCGCCCCCGGATTGGAGGCCGTGCTGGCCGGGCCGTCGCTGCGGTTCGACGCCCCGACCGTCGTCGCGGTGACCGGCGCACCGGTGCGCGTCACCCGCAACGGCGTGACGGTGCCGCAGTGGGTGCCGGTGACCTGCGCGGCGGGTGACGTCCTGGACATCGGGCCGGTCGGCTCGGTGGGTATGCGGGTCTACCTCGCCGTCGCCGGCGGCATCGAGGTGCCGGATTATCTGGGCAGCGCCTCGACCTTCACCCTCGGGCGCTTCGGCGGCCACGAGGGACGGCCGCTGCGCGAGGGGGACGAGCTGGCCCTGCACAGCCCGGACGTCGGTCGCCGTCCCCGCCGGATCCTGCTCGACGAGCAGCCGGCCTTCACCAACGCGTGGCAGCTCGCGGTGACCGTCGGCCCGCACGGCGCGCCGGAGTTCTTCACCGCCGAGGACATCGCCGACCTGTTCGACGCCGACTACGAGGTGCACTTCAACTCCGACCGCACCGGCGTCCGCCTGGTCGGCCCGCAGCCGCGCTGGGCCCGTGCCGACGGCGGCGAGGCGGGTCTGCACCCGTCGAATATCCACGACAACGCCTACTCGATCGGCGCTCTCGACTTCACCGGCGACACCCCGATCCTGCTGGGACCGGACGGTCCCAGCCTCGGTGGCTTCGTCTGCCCGGTCACCGTCGTCACCGCGCAGCGCTGGAAACTCGGCCAGCTCAAACCGGGTGACACCGTGCGCTTCGTCGCGGTGCGCAGCGGCGAGACCGCCTCGCCGGCACAGGTCGGCCTCGGCCGGCGCGCCACCGTGCCGCATGTCCTGTCCACCGGAGGCGACGACGACAACGGCATCCTCGCGAGGTCGAGGACGGCCGACGGCACCACCGCGGTCACCTACCGCCGCAGCGGCGACGACAACATCCTCGTCGAATACGGCGACCTGACCTTGGACCTGGCACTGCGCGCCCGGGTGCACGCGCTGGGCGAGCGCATCGAGGCCGACCGCCCGCGCGGCCTGCTCGACCTCACGCCGGGCATCCGGTCGTTGCAGGTCAAGGCCGACCCCGACGTGTGGTCGCAGGCCACGATGCTGGACTGGCTCATCGAATGCGAGAGCGAACTGCCCGCCGCCGAAGACCTCGTCGTACCCAGTCGCACCGTCGAACTGCCGCTGTCCTGGGATGACCCGTCGACGCGCGAGGCGATCGAGCGGTACATGCTCGGCGTGCGATCCGATGCGCCGTGGTGCCCGTGGAATATCGAGTTCATCCGGCGGATGAACGGGCTGGGCTCGGTCGACGAGGTGTACCGCACCGTGTTCGACGCGGAGTATCTGGTGCTCGGACTGGGCGACGTCTACCTCGGCGCACCGGTCGCGGTCCCGCTGGACCCGCGCCACCGCCTGGTCACCACGAAATACAACCCGGCCCGCACCTGGACGCCGGAGAACGCGGTCGGGATCGGTGGCGCCTATCTCTGCATCTACGGGATGGAGGGGCCGGGCGGATACCAGTTCGTCGGGCGCACGACGCAGGTGTGGAACCACCGCCATCCGCTCGGCGCCCCCGGCTTCGAGGAGCAACGCCCGTGGCTGTTGCGCTTCTTCGACCGGATCCGCTGGTATCCGGTGAGCGCCGAGGAACTGCTCGACATGCGCGCCGACGTCGCCGCCGGTCGTGGCGCGAGCACCCGCATCGCCGACGGCACCTTCTCGCTGGCCGAACACCAGAGCTTCCTCGACGCCAACGCCGACGACATCGCCGCTCGCCGCGTCGCGATGGAATCCGCCCGCGCGCAGGAGCGGCAGCGCTGGGCCGATCACGGTGAGTTCGCCGCCAAGGCGGTGGTCGCATGACGACGACGGTTTCGACGCGGGTCGACGAGGTGTTCGACGCCATCGCCGCCGCCGACCGGCCGGAGGTGTTCGTGACGCTGCGGCCCCGAGCGGAGGTTGCCGCCGACCATGCTCGCTCCCTCGCACAGGGCGGTCCGCTCTCCGGGATGATCCTCGCGGTGAAGGACAACGTCGACGTGGCGGGATTGCCGACGACGGCGGCCTGCCCGGGATACGCCTACACCCCCGACGCCGATGCGCCCGCGGTCGCCGCCCTGCGCGCCGCCGGTGCCGTCGTGATCGGCAAGACCAACCTCGACCAGTTCGCGACCGGCCTCGTCGGCACCCGCTCCCCCTACGGCGCCGTCCGCGATTCCCGCCGCCCCGACCACATCTCCGGCGGGTCGAGTTCCGGATCCGCGGTGGCCGTCGCCCTGGGATTCGCCGACCTGGCGATCGGCACCGACACCGCCGGATCGGGTCGGATCCCCGCCGCCCTGCAGGGCATCGTCGGCATCAAGCCGACCGTCGGGGCAATCAGCACGGTCGGGGTGGTGCCCGCCTGCGCCGACTACGACACCGTGACGATCTTCGCCCGCACCCTCGACTCGGCCGATGCCGCGATGACCGCAATGGCCGCCGCGGCGGGACCGTCTCTGTTTGCGGCGGACACCCCGCTGGCCGCACCGGAGAACCCGGTGATCGCCGTCCCCGCCGACCTCCCCGAACTCGACGAGGCATGGCGGGCGGCCTTCGCCGAGGCCGTGGCACGGGTCGAGGCGGCCGGGATGACCGTTCGCCGCATCGACCTCACGCCATTCCTCGCCGCCGCGAAACTCCTCTACGACGACGCCCTGGTCGCGCAGCGGTACGACGCCGTCGGCGACTTCATCGCATCCCACGCTGACGACGCCAGCGGCGCGGGTCTGGATCCGACCGTCACGGCGATCGTCTCCGCTGCCGATCGGTTCTCCGCCGTCGACTTGCTGCGCGCCCGTCGACGATTGGCAGCCTTGCGCGACGAGGCGATGGCGAATTGGGGTGATGCGACGGCCCTGCTGGTGCCGACCGCACCGTTCCATCCGACCATCGCCGCGGTGCGGGCCGATCCGGTCGGCGTGAACTCCCGGATGGGCACCTACACCAACTTCTGTAACCTGCTCGACCTGTGCGGACTCGCGATCCCGGCCGGCAGGGTTCCGCCGCGGTGGTCGACTGCCGACGCGGTGGTCGAGTCGGCATATCCAGACCCCGCGCCCAGTTCTCCGCCGCGGTGGTCGAGTGCCGACGAGCCGCTAGGCGAGTCGGTGTATCGAGACCTCGTGCCCGACAACAGTGCACAGTTCGGCGTCACCCTTGTCGGCCGGGCTCTTCACGACGGCGTGCTCATCGATCTCGCCCGTCGCATCAGCGGGGCGGGTACCCCTGCGCCCAGCTGGGTGGAGGCAGTCGCGCCGACGGTCGAGCTGGCGGTCTTCGGCGCGCACATGCGCGGCGGCGTTCTGGCCCACGAGCTGGCCAATCGCGGAGCACGATGGAACGGCGAAGTCACCACCTCCTCGTCGTACCGGCTCGTCGCCCTGGACACCGTCCCGCCCAAGCCCGGCCTGATCCGCGATCCCGCCGGTGGCCGCGCGATCCACGGTGAGAGGTGGACGCTGTCGCCCGCCGCGCTCGGGTCATTCCTCGCCGCCCTGCCCGAACCGATGATGCTGGGCAAGGTCGAGTTGTCCGACGGGACGTGGGCGACCGGATTCGGCTGCGCCGCCGACGCGGGAGCCGCCGGGTCGGAACTCGACCGGGACCGCTGGTGAGCTCCAACCGGTCCTGCAGAACCCCTCCGCGCGCCACGTCGAATCGGCGAGACTGGATAGATGGACACCGCATCAGCCACCACCCAGCCGTCCTACGCCCGAGGCGAAGCGGAGCCGCCGCTGCTGGACGCGACGATCTACGACAACTTCGTCGAGACTGCCGAGAAATACGGTGACAATCTGGCGATCGCCGACGCGGCCGCGGGTCGCGAGTGGACCTATCGCGAGATGCTGCACGACGTGCACGCGCTGGCCGCCGGACTCCTGCGCCGCGGGGTGAAACGCGGTGACCGGGTGGGCGTGTGGTCGCCGAACCGTGCCGAATGGGTGCTCGCGCAATATGCGACGGCGGCGCTCGGGGTGGTCCTGGTCAACATCAACCCGTCGTACCGCCAGAACGAGCTCGACTTCGCGCTGCGACACGTCGGCATCTCGCTCGTCCTCTCATCACCGGCCTTCAAGGACTCGGACTACCCGACGATGGTCGGGCGCTCGGCCGATTCGCTGGACGAGCCGGTCGGACTGGTCGTCTTCGGCAGCCCGGAGTGGACCGCGCTGCTGGCCGAGCCGACCGAGGCCGAACTCGACGCCGTCGCGCAGGCCGCCGCGGCGTGCGCTCCCGACGACCCGATCAACATCCAGTTCACATCGGGCACCACCGGCGCCCCCAAGGGAGCGACGCTGACCCACCGCAACATCGTCAACAACGGCTACCTCGTCGGCGAACTGGTCGGCTACACCGACGCCGACCGCATCTGCATCCCGGTGCCCTTCTACCACTGCTTCGGCATGGTGATGGGCAATCTCGCCGCGACCACCCACGGCGCCGCGATGGTCATCCCCGCGCCGGCCTTCGACCCGGCGGCCACGCTCGCCGCGGTGAGCGAATACCGCTGCACCAGCCTCTACGGCGTGCCGACGATGTTCATCGCCGAACTCGCGCTGCCGGGGTTCGCCGACTACGACCTCTCGAGTCTGCGCACCGGCATCATGGCCGGCTCGCCGTGCCCGGAGCAGGTCATGCGCGAGGTCGTCGACCGGATGCATATGGACGAGGTGTCGATCTGTTACGGCATGACCGAGACGTCTCCGGTCTCCACCCAGACCCGGGTCGACGACGAATTGGCGCTGCGGGTCGGGACCGTCGGCCGGGTCGGGCCGCACTTGGAGATCAAGGTCGTCGATCCGGTGACCGGCGAGACCGTCCCCCGCGGTGAGGCGGGCGAGTTCTGCACGCGCGGCTACAGCGTGATGATCGGCTACTGGAACCAGCCGGACAAGACGGCCGAGGCGATCGACGGCGACGGCTGGATGCACACCGGCGACATCGCGGTCATGGCCGAGAACGGATACGTGCAGATCACCGGCCGCATCAAAGACATGGTGATCCGCGGCGGGGAGAACATCTACCCGCGCGAGATCGAGGAGTTCCTCTACACCCACCCCGACATCCTCGACGCCCAGGTGATCGGCGTCCCCGACCAGAAGTACGGCGAAGAACTGATGGCCTGGGTGCGCCTGCGCGACGGGGTCGCGGACTTCACCGTCGAGGATCTCCGCGCTTTCGCCGACGGCAAGATCGCCCGGCACAAGATCCCGAAGTACGTCCACGTGGTCGACGAGTTCCCGATGACCGTCACCGGCAAGGTCCGCAAGGTCGACATGCGCGCCGAGGCCGTCGAACTACTCGGCCTCGCCTAGTCACGTCGGGACGAGGTCGGCGCGGATATCGTCGAGGACTGCCGTCCAGTGCGCGAGCATTTCCTCGCGTTCCGCCGCGCTTGCGAGACGCTCCTGGTGAATGGCGATGGTCGCCCCCGTTGCCGCGGGCAGCACGGTTAGCTGAAGAGTCGCGTCGTGCGACCAGCCCGGCGGCTGCCAGGTCACCCGCAGCCGCCGGCCCTCGTTCCGGCTGCGCACTTCACCCTGGACACCGGCATCGGTGACATATCGCTCGCCGACCTCGTGCCCCAGACTCGTGCGCCCAAGCCATAGCGGCAACCCCTCGCCCAGCAGGAACTCCCAGACGACTTCCGGCGGAAGCGGAAACGTACGGCGGACACCCATCTGCCATCCTGCGCTCTTCGTGTACCCGGTTGACTCGTTCATGTAACTAGTTATAGTAGTTACATGCTCACGGGTCAATGGTTTGTCGACAGCAGCGGCGCGCGCTGGCACTTCGAGGCCGGCGCACCCTGCCTCGACTTCGCCTACACCGGCGACTTCGGCTACGACAACCCCCAGTGGGAGCGGCTGCACACCCCGTCCGACCTGCAGTCCTGGCTCGTCGAACGTTTCGGCCCCCTTCGCACCGACGCCGACGCCGCCACGCTGTCCGCCGCGAAAGAACTGCGCACCGCCATCACCCGGCTCGCCCGAGCACATGCCGACGACCTCGCACCGGAACCCGAACAGATCGACGTCCTCAACTCCTGGGCCGCGCGCCCCGATGTCGCCCCCACCCTCGCCGGAGGCACCGAAGCGTCCGCGCACGCGACCGCGAATCAAGCATTGGCCACGATCGCCCGCGATGCCGTCGCCGTGTTCTCCCGAGAACCCGACCGCATCCGGCGATGCTCCGCGAAGGACTGCGGCCTGGTCTTCTATGACGGATCACGACCGAATGCCCGTCGCTGGTGCTCCATGCAGCGTTGTGGCAACCGGGCGAAAGTTCGCACCCACCGGAATCGCACCAAGAAGGAGAACCCAACATGACCACCATCGACCACCTCAACCCGACCGAACTGCCCTCTTCCCCCGCGTTCTCCCAAGGGACCGTCACCCCGGCCGGGCGCACCCTCTACGTCGGGGGACAGAACGGGACCACGCGAGACGGGACCCTCGCCGACGGGACCGCGGCGCAGACGGCGCAGGCACTCCGCAACGTGCGCAGTGTGCTCGGCGAGGCCGGAGCCGGCCCGGAGCACGTCGCCAAACTCACCATCCACCTCGCCGAAGGCGCCGACGTCCGCGAGGCATTCGGAGCCACCCCCGAGGTATGGGGTCCCTACCCGACGGCGATCACCGTGCTCCGCGTCGTCGGGTTCGCGCGGCCGGATGCGCTCGTCGAAATAGACGCCGTCGCTGCCCTGCCACCAGAATCGGCCTGACGGCGAACCCCGAAATCAGCCGTCCGGGCGCAGCCGGACCAGCGTCGAGCGCGACGCCTTCGCGACGACGACGCCGTCCTGGTTGCGCCCGACGTGGGTCAGGTTGACCACGCCCTCGCCCGGTCGCGACTTGGACTCCCGTTTGCCGGTGCACTCGGTCTCCGCGTAGAGCGTGTCCCCGGCGAACATGGGCGCGGGGAAGGCGATGTCGGAGAAGCCGAGGTTGGCGACCAAGGTGCCCTGGGTCAGCTGCGCCACCGAGAGCCCGACGATCGTCGAGAGCGTGAACATCGAGTTGATGAGGCGCTGCCCGTCGAACCCGGGCTGGGTCGCCGACCACGCCGCGTCGAGGTGCAATGCCTGCGTGTTCATCGTGAGCGTCGTGAAGAAGACGTTGTCGGCCTCGGTCACCGTCCGGCCCGGGCGGTGCTCGTAGACCGTGCCGATCTCGAACTCCTCGAACCACAGACCGCGCTGCGTGACGCGGGGGACTTCGTCGGAACCGCTCCCATCGCCGGTCATGCCGGCAGGCCCAACGCCCGGGCGATCAGCATGAGCTGCACCTCGGTGGTGCCCTCGCCGATCTCCAGGATCTTCGAATCGCGGTAGTGCCGGGAGACCGGGTACTCGTTCATGAAGCCGTAGCCGCCGTGGATCTGCGTCGCCATCCGGGCGTTGTCCATGGCCGCCTCGCTGGACACCATCTTCGCGATCGCCGCCTCCTTCTTGAACGGCTTGCCCGCCAACATCAGCGCCGCCGCGTCGTAGTAGGCCGTGCGGGCCACGTGGGCACGGGCCTCCATCCGGGCGATCGCGAACGAGATCGACTGGTAGGAGTTGATCGGCTTGCCGAAGGATTTGCGCTCGGCGGCGTACTTGATGCATTCGTCGACGCAGCCCTGGGCGACGCCGGTCGCCAGGCCGGCGATCGCGATGCGCCCCTCGTCGAGGATGGAGAGGAAGTTGGCGTAGCCGCGGCCCCGCACGCCGAGCAGGTTCTCCCG
Organism: Gordonia sp. X0973; assembly: GCF_013348785.1. NCBI lineage: Bacteria > Bacillati > Actinomycetota > Actinomycetes > Mycobacteriales > Gordoniaceae > Gordonia > Gordonia sp. X0973. The sequence goes on along the minus strand of NZ_CP054691.1, from coordinate 782,978 downwards.
CGGCACCCGCACATCGGTGAAGCTCAGCGGATGGGTGTCGCTGGCGTGCCAGCCGACCTTGTCGTAGGCCGGCTCGGCGACGAAGCCAGGTGTGCCCGACGGGACGATGATCGTGGAGATCTCCTTCTTGCCGTTGTCCCCGGTGCCGGTCACCGCGGTCACCGTGACCAGCGAGGTGATGTCGGAGCCGGAGTTGGTGATGAACTGCTTGGCGCCGTTGATCACCCACTCGCCGCCGTCCTCGACGGCCGTCGTCGCGGTCGCCCCCGCGTCGGAACCGGCGCCGGGCTCGGTGAGACCGAAACCGGCCAGGCGCTTGCCCGCGACGAGGTCGGGCAGCCAGGTGTTCTTCTGCTCGTCGGTGCCGAACTTGAAAATCGGCATCGCACCCAGCCCGACACCGGCCTCCAGGGTGATGGCCACCGACTGGTCGGCCTTAGCGAGTTCCTCCAAGGCGAGGGCGAGGGCGAAGTAGTCCCCGCCCATGCCGCCGTACTCCTCCGGGAACGGGAGCCCGAACAGCCCCATCTCCCCCATCTGCGCGACGACCTCGTAGGGGAAGGTCTTGTCCTTGTCGTGTTGATACGACACCGGCGCGACCACCTGGCGCGTGAAGTCGCGCACGCTGGCGACCAAGTCGGCATATTCCTGGGTCAGTTCCATCAGTCCTCCGTTACCCGGGCCAGCACCTGCTGCGCGGTCACCTTGTCCCCCGCCGCGACGGTGATCGTCACGGTGCCCGCCCGTGGCGCGCGCAGGGTGTGTTCCATCTTCATCGCCTCGACCACGACGAGGGGATCGCCTTGCGCGACCACGTCCCCGTCGGTCCCGGGCACCGCGACGACACTGCCCGGCATCGGGCTGTGGACCTCGCCCGCCGCCGCCGCGTCATCGCCGTCGGCGAGCGCGCGGGCCGTCGTCATCACCCAGGTGCCCGGCTCACCGGCCACCCAGCGCGCTCCGTCGACCTCCCCGACGACCCAGGCGCCGACGGTGCCGTCGACGACGAGGGTCACCGCGTGGCCGCCGGTCGGCTCGACGACGACATGCCCGTCCCACCGGTCGCCGTCCTCCTCCTCGCCGGTGATGGACACCTGCGCGACGAGGCGACGGGCGGATACGCTTTCGCGCCGATCGACCAGCGCCGACACCGTGTGGCGCTGTCCGGCGCAGTCCAGGCGGACCACGATCGGCGACGGGACGCCGATCCGGAACCCGACCGCGCTGCCCCACACGTCGTCGGGGCTGCCGAGGTCGAGGGCGCCCAGTGCCGCGGCGACCAGGGCCGCCGGCGTCGGCGGCGGCGACGAATAGTCGACGACGAGGCGGTCCAGCAGTTCGGTGTCGAGGACGCCGGCGCGCACCTCCGGCCGCGCGAGGACGAATCGGCAGAAGTCGATATTGGTGCCGACGCCGAGCAGCGACGTACGGGCCAACGCCTCGTCGAGACGGTCGATCGCCTCGGTCCGGTCGCGGCCGTGGCAGATGACTTTCGCCAGCATCGGGTCGTAGTCGCTGCCGACGACCGATCCCGTCTCGATGCCCGAGTCGACGCGGACACCGGCGGTCCACCCCGGCGGCCACACGAGCGCCTCGACCGTGCCCCCGGTGGGCAGGAATCCGTGGGCGGGGTCCTCGGCGTAGACCCGGGCCTCGACGGCGTGCCCGGTGAGCACCACGTCCTCCTGGGCGATGGCGAGCTCTTCGCCGCGCGCCACCCGGATCTGCTGCTCCACCAGGTCGATGCCGGTGACCATCTCGGTCACCGGGTGCTCCACCTGCAGACGGGTGTTCATCTCCATGAAGAAGAACTCGTCGGGCCGGTGGGCCGAGACGATGAACTCGACCGTCCCGGCGCCGGTGTAGCCGACGCTGCGGGCGGCATCGCAGGCGGCCGCGCCGATCCGCTCCCGCGTCTCGGCGTCGAGCAGCGCCGACGGGGCTTCCTCGATCACCTTCTGGTGGCGGCGCTGCAGCGAGCACTCGCGCTCGCCGAGGTGGATGACGTTGCCGTGCTCGTCGGCGAGCACCTGCACCTCGATGTGGCGCGGCGTGTCGACGAAGTGCTCGAGGAACAGGGTGTCGTCGCCGAAGGCCGCCGCGGCTTCGCGTCGCGCGGTGACCAGCGCCGCGGGTAGGTCGGCCGCCTCCTCGACGCGGTGCATGCCCTTGCCGCCGCCGCCCGCGCTCGGCTTGATGAGGACGGGGAACCCGATCTCGGGGGCGGCGGCGATCAACTCCTCGTCGGAGAGGCCGGGCCGTGAAAGCCCGGGGACGACCGGAACGCCGCGCGCCGAGACCGCCTCGCGGGCGGCGATCTTGTCGCCCATCGTCGCGATGGCGCTGGCGGGCGGGCCGATGAACACGATCCCGGCGGCGGCCAATGCCGCCGCGAACTGCTGGTTCTCCGAGAGGAACCCGTAACCCGGGTGGACCGCGTCGGCGCCGGTCGCGACGGCCGCCGCGACGACCTTCTCGATGTCGAGATAGCTCTGCGCGGCCTGCGCGGGTCCGAGCCGTACCGCGGTATCCGCGGCCGCGACGTGCGGGGCGTGCGCGTCGGCGTCGGAGTAGACGGCGACGGCGCGCAACCCCATCGCGTGCACCGACTCGATGACGCGGCAGGCGATCTCACCGCGGTTGGCGACGAGGACGCTGTGGATCTCGCGGGTCGCGGCGGAATCATTGCTCATAGCTGTGGTCACCGCTCTCACATCCGGAAGACGCCGTTGTCGACATCGGCCAGCGGGGCGTACCGACAGGCCTCCAGCGCCAGGCCGAGCACCGTGCGGGTGTCGGCGGGGTCGATGATCCCGTCGTCCCACAGGCGGGCCGTCGAATAGTAGGAGTCGGACTGCTCGGCGAACTGGGCCCGGATCGGTTCCTTGAACGCCTCTTGTTCCTCGGCGGGCCACTGCCCGCCGGAGCGCTCCACCTGCGCCTGTCGCACGGTCGCCAGGGTGTCGGCGGCCTGCGGGCCACCCATCACCGAGATGCGCGCGTTGGGCCAGCACCACAGGAATCGTGGTGAATAGGCGCGCCCGCACATCGAGTAGTTGCCCGCCCCGAAGGAGCCGCCGATCATCACCGTCAGCTTGGGCACCCGCGCGCATGCGACGGCGGTCACCATCTTCGCCCCGTTCTTCGCGATACCGCCCTGCTCGTACTCGCGCCCGACCATGAAGCCGCTGATGTTCTGCAGGAACACCAACGGGATGCGCCGGCGGTCGCAGAGTTCGATGAAGTGGGCCCCCTTGAGCGCCGACTCGCTGAACAGGACACCGTTGTTGGCGACGAATCCGACGGGATGCCCGTGTACCCGGGCGAAGGCCGTGACCAAAGAGGTCCCGTAGCCCGCCTTGAACTCGGTGTACTCACCCGCGTCGGCAAGGATCTCGATGACCTCGTGGACGTCGTAGGGGATGCGCGGATCGGTCTGCACCACGTCGTAGAGGTCGGTCTGCGGACGTGCGGGGGGCAGCGTCGGCACCGTCTCCCACTGGGCCGGCTCGCGCGGGCCGAGGGTCGCGACGATCTCGCGGAGCTTGATCAGCGCCTGCTCGTCGTTGTCGACGAGGTGGTCGGTCACGCCGGAGACCGTGGAGTGCATGTCGCCGCCGCCGAGGTCCTCCGCACTCACGTCCTCGCCGGTGGCCGCCTTCACCAGCGGCGGCCCCGCGAGGAAGATCGTTCCCTGATTGCGGACGATCACGTTCTCGTCGCTCATCGCCGGGACGTAGGCGCCGCCTGCGGTCGACGACCCGAGCACGGCCGCCAGCTGCGGGATCCCCGCCGCGCTCATCGTCGCCTGGTTGAAGAAGATGCGCCCGAAGTGGTCGCGGTCGGGGAACACCTCGTCCTGCTGCAACAACATGGCGCCGCCGGAGTCGACCAGGTAGAGGCAGGGCAGCCGGTTGGCCGCGGCGATCTCCTGGGCGCGCAGGTGTTTCTTCACCGTCACCGGGTAGTAGGTGCCGCCCGAGACGGTGGCGTCGTTCGCGACGATCATGCATTCGCGCCCGTGGATGCGGCCGATGCCGGCGACGACGCCGGCGCAGGGGGCCTTGTCGTCGTACATGCCGTGGGCGGCCAGCGGTGCCACCTCGAGGAAGGGCGATCCCGGATCGAGCAGCGCGTCGATGCGGTCACGGGCGAGCAGCTTGCCGCGGGACAGGTGCCGTTCGCGAGCCTTTCCCCCGCCCCCCGCGGCCGCGGCGAGCAGCCGCTCGCGCAGGACCGCCACATTGGCCCGGTGCTGCTGCACGGACGACTCCGCCATGATCGGCAGCCTTTCGGTTATCGACGATTAACTGAAATCAGAGTGTACGTGACCGCAGTCACCCTGTCCAGAAAACGGCGATCGCCCTATCGGTCGGCGTGCAACGCGGCCCACGCCATCGCGGTCAGGAGTTCGCGGGTCGCCTCGTCGGGATAGTCGGGCAGCCGCGGTGACGAGTTGAGCAACCCGAACACCGCGTGGACCCGCACCCGCGCCTGCACGCGGGGCTGCGGGTCCTCCGCGACGAGCACGTCGACCCAGCGCTCCACATATCGGCGCTGCAGGGATCGAACCCGGTGCCGCGCCTGCTCCGACACCGAATGCAGATCGCGATCCTGCACGGTGATCAGATCCGGCTTGCCGACGAGGACGTCGATGTGGAAATCGATGAGCCGGCGCAGCACCTGCTCGTCGGTCCCGCCGGCGGCGATCGCCTCCTCGCCGCCGTCGTGCAGCCGCTCGCTGATGTCGACGAGCATCTGGTCGAGGAGATCGGATTTCGACGAGAAGTGCCGATACATCGCCGGTCCGCTGATCCCGACGGCGGCACCGATGTCCTCCAGGCGCACCCCGGTGAAGCCGCTGCTCGCCATGAGCCGGGCCGCGGCGGCGAGGATCTCCGCCCGTCGGGCGGCCTTCGCCTGACTGCGCGGCGTGGCGGGGGCGACCGAGTCGGACGACGACGCGGGCGCGGATTCCGACTCGGACATGGAGGCCATCGTAGGTACTGGTCCGCCACCGGCGCGCGAGGTCACCATTCGTTGAGGTGGAGCACCTCGTCGAGCGGGCGCCGCGGGGCCGGCTTGAACCCGTCGCCGGTGTAGTAGGCCACCGGCAGGAGCACGCCCTGTGCGATCCCGTCGGGAATGCCCAGGATCTCGGCGACCTCGCGCTCATACGCCAGATGCAGCGTCGTCCAGGCCGAGCCGAGACCGCGGGCGCGCAGCGCCAATTGCAGGCTCCACGCCGCGGGCAGCAGCGATCCCCACACCCCGGCCTGATTGCCGTCGGGCAATCCCGCCCTGCCGACGTGGATCGCCGCGATGACGAAGACCGGGACCTGCTCGAGGACCTCGGCGAGGTAGCTGGCGCTGGACGTGACGCGCTCCCCGGTCGGGTCGGTCCGCTGCTCGCGCTTGGCGGCGATGTAGGGCGCGAAGGATTTGCGGTACAGGTCGGCGATCTGCCGCTTCTTCTCGGCGTCGTCGATGACGATCCAGTGCCACCCCTGGCTGTTGCTGCCGCTCGGCGCCTGCAACGCGACCTCGAGCGCCTCGCGGATGACGTCGAGGGGCACCGGCCTCTCCAGGTCGAGCCGCTTGCGCACCGAGCGGGTCGTGGTGAGGAGTTGGTCGGGGTCGAGCGGCAACAGATCGGTCATCAGACCACTGTGCCTCACACAGCGGCGGCGTGGGTGTAGACCACCGCGCTGCGCACCAGGATGTCCTGCACCGATCGGCGCGACGGGGAGAGCACCACCCACGCCAGCCCGATCGGGAATAGGGCGCACAACACGGCCCGGATCGCGGCCGACACCGCGTTCAACCGGTCCCCGCCCGCACCGGTCACGCGCAGCCCCATCGCGACGCACCCGATGGTCCGCCCCGACGTCGCCCAGCAGGCGAACAGGTACAGGGCCAACACGGCGACGTAGCCACTCGTCGTGAACCACCACCGCAGCCCGTCGACCTCGATCCGCCGGATGTCCACGACGAAGAGGAAGAAGTTCAGCGCGAGGACGGCTCCGACGATGATCGCCGCCGCGACCAACACGTCGATCACCCCGGCGATGGCGCGGCTGACGATACCCGCGGTGCGCGGCGGCACCACCGCGGTCATCGCCGCCCCTTCCGCCGGAGCATCCGGTTCACGAACTGCTCGACGCCGTCGTCGGCGCGCTCGGCCTCGATGCGGACGTCGCTGATCACCTCGGTCGAGACCGTCGCCGAGGCCTCGCGGACGATCGCCGTCACGTCGACGCCGTCGACCACCTTCTCCGCCACCCCCACCAGGTCGGTGCGGGCCAGCACCGCGTCGACGTCGACCCGGGCGAGCAGGGCGTTGAGGTCCACCCCGGCGAGGACTTCGTTCACGTCGACCCGCGAGAGCACCGCGTTGAGATCGACCCGCGCCAGCAGCTCGTCGAGGTCCACCGTCGCCAAGACGCGGTTCAGATCCACCGAGGAGAGGATCACGCCGGTCAAATCGGTCGAGGACAGGTAGTCGAATACGTCGTCGAGGACCGCGTGGACCACCGAGCGCGGCACGGCGACCGCGGCCGATACGGCGGAGCCGGCGGCGGCCGTCGCCGCGTCGACGAGTCCGCCGACGAGCGGTATCCGTGTCATCGGGTCAGTATGCCCGAGGTTCGGCCCGTTGCCCGGTACCCGCGGACACCGGCCGAACGCGCCGCGGCCCCGCACCGTGCAGGTGCGGGGCCGCGGTGAATAGCGGATGCGTCAGGCGTTCTCGTACAGCTCGCGGGCCAGCTTGGCGGTCTCGCTCGGCGTCTTGCCGACCTTGACCCCGGCCGCCTCGAGGGCTTCCTTCTTCGCCTGGGCGGTGCCGGAGCTGCCGGAGACGATGGCGCCGGCGTGGCCCATCGTCTTGCCCTCGGGCGCGGTGAAGCCGGCGACGTAGCCGACGACCGGCTTGGTCACGTTGGCCTTGATGTAGTCGGCCGCGCGCTCCTCGGCGTCGCCGCCGATCTCGCCGATCATCACGATCAGCTTGGTCTCCGGGTCCTTCTCGAACGCCTCGATGGCGTCGATGTGGGTGGTCCCGATGACGGGGTCGCCGCCGATGCCGATCGCGGTCGAGAAACCGAGGTCGCGCAGCTCGTACATCATCTGGTAGGTCAACGTGCCCGACTTGGACACCAGGCCGATCGGGCCCTTACCGGTGATGTTGTTGGGCGTGATGCCCACCAGCGACTCGCCGGGGGTGATGATGCCGGGGCAGTTCGGGCCGATGATGCGGGTCTTGCCGCCCTTGTCCAGGTTGTAGGCCCAGGCGTATGCCGAGTCCTGCACCGGGATGCCCTCGGTGATGACCACCAACAGCGGGATCTGCGCGTCGATGGCCTCGATGATGGCGTCCTTGGAGAACGCCGGCGGCACGAAGGCGATCGACGTGTCGGCGCCGGTCTTCTCCATCGCCTCGGCGACCGTGGCGAACACCGGGAGCTCGACGGGGTTGCCGTCGGCGTCGACGTGGCTGACCGTCGTCCCGGCCTTGCGCGCGTTGACGCCGCCGACGACGTTGGTGCCGGCCTTGAGCATCAGCGCGGTGTGCTTGGTGCCCTCGCCGCCGGTGATGCCCTGGACGATGACCTTGTTGTCCTTGTTCAGAAAGATCGACATGTCTTCAAACCCTCACTTGCTCGCCAGTTCGGCAGCCTTGTCGGCGCCTTCGTCCATGGTTTCGGCGAGCGTGACCAGCGGGTGGTTCGCATCGGCCAGGATCTTGCGTCCCTCGTCGACCTTGTTGCCGTCGAGGCGGACGACCAGCGGCTTGCTCGCCGTGGCGCCCAGCTTGTCCAGCGCGCCGACGATGCCGTTGGCGACCGCGTCGCAGGCGGTGATACCGCCGAAGACGTTGACGAACACGCTCTTGACCTGTGCGTCGCCCAGGATGACGTCGAGGCCGGCGGCCATGACCTCGGCCGAGGCGCCACCGCCGATGTCGAGGAAGTTCGCCGGCTTCACGCCGCCGTGGTTCTCACCGGCGTAGGCGACGACGTCGAGGGTCGACATGACCAGTCCGGCACCGTTTCCGATGATGCCGACCTGGCCGTCGAGCTTGACGTAGTTGAGGTCGTTCTCCTTGGCCTTGAGCTCGAGCGGATCGGTTGCGTCGCGATCCTCGAACTCGGCGTGACCGGGCTGGCGGAAGTCGGCGTTGCCGTCGAGCGTCACCTTGCCGTCGAGGGCGAGGATCTGGTCGTCGGGGGTGCGCACCAGCGGGTTCACCTCGACCAGCAGCGCGTCCTCCTTGACGAAGACCTCCCACAGCTTGGCGATGGTGACCGCGGCGGCGTCGAGGACCTCGGCGGGCAGATGGCCCTGCTCGGCGATCGAGCGCGCGGTGGCGAGGTCGACACCCTTCACCGCGTCGACGGCGACGCGGGCTAGGCGATCGGGCTTGGTCGCGGCGACCTCTTCGATCTCCATGCCGCCCTCGACCGAACACATCGCGAGGTAGGTGCGGTTGGCGCGGTCGAGCAGGAAGGAGATGTAGTACTCCTCGGCGATGTCACTCGCCTCGGCGACCAGCAGCTTCTTGACGATGTGGCCCTTGATGTCCAGGCCGAGGATGTCGTTGGCGTAGCGCTCCGCGTCGTCGGGCGTCGCCGCGTACTTGACGCCGCCGGCCTTGCCGCGGCCGCCGACCTTGACCTGGGCCTTCACCATGACGGGCTTGCCGATTTCCTCGGCGATCTTGCGCGCGTCGGCAGCACTGTCGGTGACCCGGCCCGGTGAGGTGGGTACCCCGTGCTTGGCGAACAACTCTTTCGCCTGGTATTCGAAGAGATCCATTCGATTCACCATTTCTTCGGTTGGCGCCCGCCGATCGGATAGTGGGCAGGCGATACATCGGACTGTAAACCCCGTCTGGAACGGGGGTTCGCCCGGCTCCGTTGAGTACCGTAGGGGCAGTCGCAGTGTGCTGGCTTGCACTCGGCGCCAACTGTGCAGAAGGTCACTACCACCGTGTGGAAATTGTCACTGCTGACCCCTTGATTCTGCCGGTTTGGTGGACTTGAGGAGTCGACTCGGATACCTTCGTTGGGGTGCCAAGTCACGAATTGGTTACGAAGCCCGTGTGAAACAGGTAGTTAGGCAGGATTGTGGCCCAAGAACGAAACGGAGTGGTCGAGCACGCCGGGCGTCGCTTTGTCGCCCCCCTCGATGCTTCCGCCGTAGTCGCTGCGCGCACCTCCACGACCGCGCCGGCCAATGACTTCGAGACCGACGACTTCGACGCCTTCGTGTTCGACGGCGACGGCTGGACCAACTCCACCACCAGCTGGAATGCCACGGTCAGCCGGGCCCGCAGCCTCGACGCCGACGCCGCGACCTCCTCGGAGATCACCCAGGACATCGCGATCCCGGAGAGCGAGTTCCGCCGCGAGGGCCGCTCCACCGCTTCCGTCGTCGAATCCCCGGCCGTCGAGCCCGAGGCCGACGAAGACACCGCCCCAGCCGTCCGCCGCGCCGCGCGCAAGCCCGGCAAGTCCGGTCACCACCGCATCGCCGCCCCGCCGACCAGCCTCAAAGGCGGTCGCGCCGCGCTCGTCGCCCTGGCCGCGGGCGCAGCAGTAGCCGCCGTCGCCCAGGCCGCCTCGAGCAGCACGTCGTCGACGACTGCGACCACCGCGGACGGCGCCCCCGATCTGGGCCCCGGCGTCGTCGCAGGCACCACCGACTCCGACATGAGCGCGTTCACCCGCGGCCTCGACCAGGGCAAGAACCTCGCCGCCGCCGAGGCCGCCCGCGAGAACCTCAAGCGCCGCCCGCTCTTCACCTCGCCCATCCCGCTGGGCACCTACACCTTCACGTCCTGCTTCTGCAGCCGGTGGGGCACCTTCCACGGCGGCATCGACATGGCCGCACCGCTGGGCACCCCGATCCACGCCGCGACCGACGGCACCGTGATCGCCGCCGGTCCCGCGTCGGGCTACGGCAACTGGATCCAGGTCCGCGCCGACGACGGCACCGTCACCATGTACGGCCACATGTCCTCGTCGGGCGTGCTCGTGCAGAAGGGTCAGCACGTCACCGCGGGCGACGTCATCGCCCTGGTCGGCAACGAGGGCTTCTCCTTCGGCCCGCACGTGCACTTCGAGGTGTGGAAGGACGGCCGGACGAAGATCGACCCGATGCCGTGGCTCGCCCAGCACGGCGTGCGGATGTCGAACTACACCGGCTAATTCGCACAGCCAAACCCAGCACTTCACGACATACCCAGCACCCGATCGGTGCTGGGTATGTCCGTATCTGCGGGGTTTGTCCGCGGGTTAGAGCTTCTCCCCCGGCAGTCCGCCGAGGGTCATGAACGTCATGCGCCCGGTGCCGCCGCCGAAGTCGAAGGTGATCCGCTCCGTGGGGCCGCTGCCCTCCTTGGCGACCGCCTTGCCCAGTCCGTACTTGGGATGGTTCATGCGGTCGCCGATGTCGTAGTGCTCCTGACGGTTGCGACCGCGCGTCGGGGCACCGTAGGACTCGCGACCACGCGCGCGCTGCCCGTCGTTGCCGGACCCGAAGCCGCCCGAGCCGGAGCCGAAGCCGAAGGCCCCCGACGAGTGGTGGCGCGAGGCCGAGCGCTTCGGTTCGGTGCGGCGCCAATCGATCAGGTGGGCGGGGATCTCGGTGAGGAACCGCGACTCCGGGTTGGAGACGGGCTGCCCCCAGGACGCGCGCATCAGCGCCCGGGTCAGGTACAGCTTCTCCTTGGCGCGGGTGATCCCGACGTAGGCCAGGCGCCGTTCCTCGCTGAGCTCGGCGGGATCGCCGAGGGAGCGCATATGCGGGAAGTGCCCGTCCTCCCAGCCGGTGACGAAGACGACGGGGAACTCGAGGCCCTTGGCCGTGTGCAGTGTCATCATCGTGACGACGCCGGCCTCGGAATCCGGGACCTGATCGGCGTCGGCGACCAACGACACCCGCTCCAGGAAGGCGGCGAGCGATCCGGGTTCCGGTTCCCCCTCGCCGTCGTCGCCGACGATCTCGCCGGCGTCGTCGTCGGCGGCCTGCGCCTCCTCCGCGGCGGTGGCGCTGAACTCACGGGCGACGGCGACGAGTTCGTTCAGGTTGTCCAGGCGGGCGCCGTCCTGCGGGTCGCGGCTGGCCTCCAGTTCGGCCCGATAGCCGGTGCGGTCGACGATGGCCTCGACCAGTTCGCCGATGTCGCCGCCCTCGGCCGTCGCGTCGATGCGCAGGTCGTCGGCGTCCTCCCCCTCGCCGAAGGCGGAGAGGAACTCGCGGCGCAGCTCCTCGATCAGCTCGACGAACCCGCCGATCTGATTGACCGCGCGGGTGTTGAGCAGCGGCACCGACCCCTGCGCGCCCTCGAGCAGCGCCTGGTAGAAACTGATCCCCCGGTTCTCGGCATGAACGGCGACGCAGGCCTCCGCCCGGTCGCCGATACCGCGGCGCGGGGTATTGAGGATGCGGCGCAGGCTCACCGTGTCATCGGGGTTGGCGACGGTGCGCAGGTACGCGATGACGTCGCGCACCTCCTTGCGCTCGTAGAACTTGGTGCCGCCGACCACCTTGTAGGGGATGCCGTGGCGGACGAACACTTCCTCCAGCGCGCGTGAGCCGGTGTTGGTCCGGTAGAACACCGCGATGTCCGAGTACGCCCGGCTCGACGACCCGCCGATCGAATAGTCCGACAGCGCGTCGATCTCGCCGGCGATGAAGGTCGCCTCATCGCGATCGGAATCGGCGACGTACCCGACGATCGGATCGCCGTCGCCGGAGTCGGTCCACAGCCGCTTGGGACGGCGGTTCGGGTTCTGCGCGATCACCGCGTTCGCGGCGGACAGGATCGTCTGCGTCGAGCGGTAGTTCTGCTCCAGCAGGATCGCCTCGGCGTCCGGGAAATCCCGCTCGAACTCCTCGATGTTGCGGATGGTCGCCCCGCGGAACGCGTAGATCGACTGATCGGCGTCACCGACGACGCACAGCTCGGCGGGGGGCAGGTCGCCGGCGCTCCCGGCTCCCGTCAGTTCGCGGATGAGGACGTACTGCGCGTGGTTGGTGTCCTGGTACTCGTCGACGAGGATGTGGCGGAACCGGCGGCGGTAGTACTGCGCGACGTTGGGGTGGCGCTGCAACAGCGCGACCGTCTCGCCGATCAGATCGTCGAAGTCGAAGGCGTTGGCGGCGCGCAGCCGCCGCTGGTACAGGTCGTAGACGCGGGCAAGGACCGCTTCGGCCGACCCCTCCTCCGCGTTCTCCGGCTTGGCGTCCTCCGGGCCGACCAGCTCGTTCTTGAAATTGGAGATCTCCACCGCCAGCCCGCGCGCGGAGTATTTCTTCGGGTCCAGCTCCAGGTCGCGGATGATCATCCCCAGCAGGCGGCGCGAGTCGTCGGCGTCGTAGATGGAGAAGTTGGAGTTCAGCGTCTCGCCCAGCAGGTTCGACTGGGCCCGCAGGATCCGCACACACATCGAGTGGAAGGTCGACACCCACATCGCGCGGCCCGCGCCGCCGACGAGGTCGACGACCCGCTCGCGCATCTCGGCGGCCGCCTTGTTGGTGAACGTGATGGCGAGGATCTGGCCCGGGTTCACCCCGCGCTCGCCGAGCAGGTAGGCGATGCGCCGCGTCAGCACCGAGGTCTTACCCGATCCGGCGCCCGCGACGATCAGCAACGGAGAACCGGTGTGGACCACCGCCTCGCGTTGCTGTGGGTTCAATCCGCGAAGCAGTTCCTCAGCACTCATCTCGTCGTCCAGGTTACCGGGACGGACTGACAGTCCCTACTTGAGCAGTGCCGCCTCCGCGACCTCGCCGACCCGGCCCTCGCCGGTGTGCACGGCCAAGCCGGGGGTCGTCGGCCGGAGCAGGATCGAGGTGCCGCGCCCGGTGGTCTGGACGTAGACGACGTGGAGCCCGGCCCGCACGTCCACCACCACCGGCTGCCCGCCCGCCAACTGCACGCTCAGCTGGCCGTCGCGGTTGGCGCAGTAGGGCAGCGCGATCGTCCAGGTCCAGTTGAGCAGCGGACCGGACAGCCCAATCCGCGACGGGCGCCTTACCTCCGGGCGGCCACAGTCGCCGTCGCCCGCGGCGAAGGTCCGCGCCGGTGTCACACCCCCGGCCACGAGTCGCCCGTGCGTGTCGAGGACCTTCAGGTCGTCGGTCACGGTCCCGAACCGCACCGCGGGCCGCAGCCGGCCGAAGGTGTGGCTGATCTGGTTCTCCGGGAACGCGACGGGCGTCAGCACCTCCAGGGGCAGCGCCTGGTCGAACACCACCCGGCCCTGCTCGGCGCGCAGCGATGCCCGCGCGACCCGCAGATAGTCCGGCGTCGGATTGTTCCGCCACGACTGCGCGAAGTTCCACACCCCCACGCCGGAGGCGACGACGAGGAGTACCGTCGCGACGGCGGCACTGCGCAACGCCGGCCGGTCGGCCCAGCGCGCATGCCGCTCGCTCGCCCGCGGCACCGCGACCACCAGCGCGAGCGCCACGGTCATCACCAGCGCCGCGTCGGGCAGGTATCGCATGGTCTGCGCCAACTCCAGCGCGGTGTTGGCGCTGGACCGGTTCCACATGACCGGCACCTGGGCCAGCACGACATAGGCCGCGGCGGCCGCCACGATGGGCAGCGCGCGACGGCGGTACACCGCGATCGCCCCGATCACCACGGCGAGCACCAACCAGCCGACGACGATCTGCCACACCGGGGCGAAACCCATCGGCGGGCTCGGCAGCCAGCGATCCCAGTTCCACGGCCCCCCGGCGAGCGACGGGACGACGGCGTTGTTGATCGTGCGCCACACCAGGTGGACCGTCTGCACGAAGCCGTGGTTCCCGGCGGCGCCCTGGCCGCCGGTGAACGAGAGGAACACCACCAACCACACGACGGTCACCCCGACCAGCGGCAACCAGAGATCCTTGGCCCGGGAGGACGCCACCACCAACGGCTTGCGCGTACGCGTCGGACCCTGCGTCCACGTCCACAACACGGCCGCGACGAAGACGACGGGCAGGATGTAGAGCGATTTCTCGAAGCAGGCCAGCGCGACCAGGTAGATCACGACGCTGCGCCACACGACCACCCGACGACGGTGCTGCGCCAGCACGACGCCGTCCGCGTCGGTTCCCCGGCACAGGAGCACCGCGTCGCCGACCAGCCAGGCCATCGCGAACAGCATCGGCAGTGAGTTGAGCGCAGCGGCCCACCACACATAGGCCGGGACGGTCATCGGGGTGAACAGGAAGAAGGCCAGGACCACCACCGCGGCCCACGACTCCCGCCCGACGATCAGCCGGATCATCCGCCACACGGCGAACGCCACCGCCGTCGCGAGTACCACCAGCGTGACCGCCGCCGGCCACCACTGCGTCGGCGCGATCAACGTCGCGACGCCCGCGGCGAAGAACGCGCCGGGCATGAAGTGGCCGTCGTGGTTGTGCGTCAGATAGTCCCAGGACAGGACGTTGTGCGTCGACGCCCGTCCGATCAGGATCAGGTCATCCCAGTAGAAGCCGCCGGTCGCCGCCAAGACGATGCGCACCACCACGTATACGGCGACGAGCGCCACGGCGACGAGCCCGGCCCTCGATCGGTTGGCACCAGAGTCACGATCCACGTCTCGAATCGTACGGAGTGCGCACGGCTTACCGCAGCAACCTATTGGCTACTCGTCGCGGTCGGGCGGACGACGTAGACGACGCGGTGCTCCACGTCGCCGGGCGGGCCGTCCATCGCGAGCCCGTACCGGTCGGCCAGCGCGGCGAACAGTGCGCCCGTCGAATCTTCGTCGATCCGTTCGACGACGCCGCGCACCTCGAGGTAGCGGTAGGGCTGCTCGGGGTCGTTGACCGAGAACGCCACGTGCGGGTTGGCGCTGACGTTCTTGTATTTCTGCCGGTTCGTCGTGTTGGTGAAGTAGACGAACTCCCCGTCCCACGAGAACCACATGGGATTGACCTGCGGCGATCCGTCGGGACGGATCGTGGCGAGGTGGGCGTAGAGCGGGCGGGTCAGCAGGTCGCGGTGCGAATCCGGGATCACGGACATCTATTCGGTCCTCACTTCTCGTGTCGGGGTCATTCGCGGCCGGCGGAGATCCAGGTCGGGTCCGCGGCGATGTTGCGGGAGCCGACCACCAGGTCGGCCACGTCGTCCAGGGTGGTGAGCGCCTCCTCGTCGAGGACCAGGTCGGCGGCCGCGGCGTTCTCGGCGACGCGGGCGGCCGATCGGGTGCCGGGAATCGGTACGACGGGCAGCCCCGCACGACGGCCCGCCGCGTACAGCCACGCGAGGGCCACCTGGGCGTTGGTCGCGCCGAGCCGAGCTGCGACCGCGGCCACCACCTCGACGACGCGCTGGTTGGCCGCCCAGTTGTCGCCGGTGCGCGACGTCGAGCCGCGCAGATCACCGGCGACCTGGTCACGGGTCAGCGTGCCGGTCAGGAAACCGCGGCCGAGCGGCGAATACGGGACGAAGCCGACGCCGAGTTCGGCGCAGGCCGGCACGACGTTGGCCTCCACGTCGCGCGACCACAGGCTCCACTCGCTCTGCACGGCGGCGATCGGCGCGACGGCATGCGCGGCGCGCAACTCCGCCGCCGTCACCTCCGACAGTCCGAGATGGCGGACCTTGCCGGCGGCGACGAGTTCGGCCATCGCCCCCACCGTCTCCTCGATCGGGACGTCGGGGTCGCGGCGGTGCAGGTAGTAGAGGTCGATGACGTCGGCGCCCAGCCGCCGCAGCGAGGCGTCGCAGGCCTCCCGCACGTACCGCGCGTCGCCGCGGGTCCGCTTGACCCCGGCGACCGAGTCGTCGCGGGCGGCGGCACCGATGCGCCCGGTGATGCCGAACTTGGTGGCGAGGACCACCTCGTCGCGACGGTCGGCCAGCAGTCGGGCGACAAGCGTCTCGTTGGTGCCGGCCGGACCGTCGGCTCCGGGTTCGGGTTGCCCGTAGACGTCGGCGGTGTCGATGAGGGTGATGCCGTCGTCGATCGCCGCGTTCAGGACCGCCAGCGCGGTCGCGTCGTCGGTGCCGCCGTACACGGGCGTGAGCGCCATCGCGCCGAATCCCATCGCGGAGGTTCGCAGGCCGTCGCCCAGTGCCGTCGTGTGCATGAAGGGTTTCCTCTCGGTTCGGTGGTTCAGTCGTCGTCGGTGCGGCGCTGCTGCGCGCGTTCGTCCGCGTCGGTGATGGGCTGCTCGGCGCAGTCGAGGCCCGCGTCGATGAGTTGGCGGTAGTGCGCGATCTTGCCGTCGACGGCGTCGAGGTCGTCGGCCAGTTCGCGGATGCGGGACTCGATCTCCTCGCGGTGGTTCTCCAGCAGGCGCATGCGCCGCCCGTGGGTGCGCGCCCCCTGCTCGACCATCGTCACGAAGTCGCGCATCTGCGCCACCGGCATCCCGGTGCGCCGCAACCGGACCAGCAGGTCGATCATGCGGACCGTCGCGTCGTCGTATTGCCGCACCCCGGCGGTGTTGCGCGGCACGGACGGGATCAATCCCTCCGACTCGTACCAGCGCAGGGTGTCGCGGGACAGGCCGGTGCGGGCGGAGACCTCGGCGATGGAAAGGGTGCTGTCATCGGGCATAGGGCCACGGTAGGACTTGGAGCGCACTCCAACGCAAGCCGTGACCTCTCAGGCGGCGACGAGGAGCGTCAGTACTGATTCGACGAGAGAGTCCCCCCCGACGACCGAACTGGGGATTGACCCGCCTCATGACTGGCTCGTCTGGTGGTGGATCTGCCAAACCTGGCGGTGGTCCCGAGTCGTCGCCCGCGGCCTGGTCGTGGTCGTGCTGGTTGGGGTCGAATACGGTTCCGTGTAGGTAGGTGCGGGGGTCGTGGGTGTGGTTGACCCGGAAGGGTTGGTCGGTTCCGGTGCGTCGCCAGCCGGTGCGTCCGGTGTGGGGTCCATCACTGAAGACGTGGGTTTCCCATTGGCCGGGTTTGGTACCGACGGCCCGGTTGTGTCGGCCGCAGGCCCCGGTCATGTCGGTCACATCGGTTGATCCGCCGCGGGCGTAGTCGCGGGTGGCGTGGTGGGCTTGGGTGCGGGAGAACGGTTGCCCGCATCCGGGTTTGCTGCAGCCGGGTTCGGCGGCGAACAGGGCCAGGCGTTGGGTTTTGGTCGCCAACCGCCGGCCCCGCCCGAAATCGAGCACGCTGCGGGTGTGGTGGTGAAAGACCGCCAGCCACGGGGTCGCATCGGCGGCCAGATGGATCAAGTCACCGACGGGCACCATGGTGCCGGTCGCGGTCACTCCGATTCCGGCGCGGCGGGCCAAGTCGTGTTCGTCGATGGTGATCACCACTTCGGCCGGGATCCGATCCGGTTTCCCCAACGCCTGGTGGCCCAGCAGCCAATCCAGGCCGGCTTCCAGGGCGTCGTGGTCGCGTTGCGCCGACGTCCAGGTATCCCGGCCCCGCGCCTGTATCAACGCCTGGTGACGCGCGTCAGCCACGGTGGTGTCGTGACCGGTGGCGGTGCCGTCAGGGCCGGTGGTGTGGTTAGGGCCGGTGTCGTCGAGAGTCATGAGGGCGAGTGGGCCGGTGATGCGGTGTTCGTCGTCATCGTCGGGGTTGTTCATGCCGGGTTTGCCCCAGTTGTCGAGCAGTACTTCGAGTTTGGCCCGGACCTGGGGTGTCACATACCCGCAGAGTTTGGACATCAAATCCGCGCCTTGGGCTCCTAGGTGCAGGCTGCGGCGGCGGTGCCGGTCGGTGTCGTCGGTCAGGGTGCCATCGGGGTCCAGGTGGGCCAGGATCCGTTGCCCAAGACGGTTCATGTCTTTCGGGGTGGCTGCTTTCGCGGCCTCGGTCAACACCGTCACCGCCGCTGCCACCTCCCGCGGGTCGGCTTGGTGCGGGATTTTGTCCAGGACTTGTTCGATCACCCGCACATGCTCGCCCGACACCGTCCCGGCTGCGACCGCCACCGCCAACGGTTCCCGTTTGGGCGGCAACGGTTGTCCGGTCAGCGCGGTGCACACCCCGATCGCCTCGGCCACCACCTCCCGACGCCTGGCCTCGCCTGGCCCCAGCCGCAGGTATTCGCTGTACCAGGCCCGCGGTGTGGCATACCCCAACCACAAATTGCGGTCGGACACTTGCACCAGCAACGCCGCATTCACCCCGTCCGCGCGCCGCCACGCCCGCTCCAATGTCTCGACCGTCGCGGTCACCTCGGTATCCGAGGCCAACCCCAACGACACAGACCCGAGTTTCGTGATCGCGGCATCAATCAACCCCGCCAACTCCCGCGGCGAATCCGGCAACACCACCGGCATCACATCAGCCACCGCCGCGTCGGTCAATTGGATCCACCCCCTCAACCCCGGTTCGAATATACGTTCTATTCTACCAACCTGGTGTGAGGTGCGCAACACCTCGTTCGATGGCCGTGGCACACGATCCGACGTCGACTCACCGGGGTCTCGATACGGTTCCTCGGCTAGCGCCTCGGATCCACTCGACCACCCACAGCATCCACCCGACCACCGCGGCTGGCACCGCGACCGTTCCCAGCGGACCATCACCGTCGCCGACACGACTGCCGTCGCCATACAGTCACAGCGGGTGACACCCGTCCGTCGGGACTGGTATGTCGGAGCCGATGAACCGGCCGTGGCAAAATCAATCCCCGTGAGTGACGCGACACAGCCTTTCGACCCGGCACAATACGATCTCGGCGAAGACGTGTCCGCCCTACCCGACGACATCGACGTGCTGCGGCTGGAAATCGACCGGATGGACGCGATGATCCTCGCGGCGATCAAGCGGCGCTCGGCGGTGTCGAAGAAGATCGGCGCGGCGCGGATGGCGTCGGGCGGTCCGCGACTGGTGCACAGCCGCGAGGTGAAGGTCCTCGACCGCTTCTCCGACCTCGGCCAAGAGGGCCACACCCTCGCGATGCTGTTGCTGCGCCTGGGCCGGGGACCGCTCGGGCGCTGAAACCGCGCATCGGGGACCAGTCGGACAGGCGGCCGGGCGAAGCACGCGCAAACCACTTAGGGTGGACCCATGAGCGACGATGTGACGTCCACCGAGTCGTGGCACGCCCTCGCCGGCCACCAGCGGCAGATGTCCGCCCTGACGCTGCGCGAAATCTTCACCGCCGACCCCGGCCGGGGCACCGACCTGGTCATCGACGCCGCCGATCTGCATATCGACTATTCGAAGCATCGGGCCACGCGCGAGACGCTGGACCTGCTGCTCGCACTCGCCCGTGAGGTCCGGCTCGAGCAGCGCCGCGACGACATGCTCGCCGGCCGCCACATCAACTCCTCGGAGAACCGGGCCGCGCTGCACACCGCACTGCGACTGCCCGCCTCCGCCTCGCTGCAGGTCGACGGCCAGGACGTCGTCGCCGACGTGCACCGCGTCCTCGACGCGATGGGCCGCTTCACCGACGACGTCCGCTCCGGCGCCTGGACCGGATACACCGGCAAACAGATCACCGACGTCGTCAACATCGGCATCGGCGGCTCGGATCTGGGCCCGGAGATGGTGTGCGGCGCGATGCGCGACTTCCACGACGGGCCGCGGACCCACTTCGTTTCCAACGTCGACCCGGCCGACATCCTCTCGACCCTCGACGCCGTCGAGCCGGAGACGACGCTGTTCATCATCTCGTCCAAGACCTTCACCACCCTGGAGACGCTCTCGAACGCGCGGGCCGCGCGCGACTGGCTCGTCGCCGCACTCGGCTCCCCCGACGCGGTGGCGAAGCATTTCGTCGCGGTCAGCACCAATGCCGACGCGGTACACGCCTTCGGCATCGACACCGCCAACATGTTCGGGTTCTGGGACTGGGTCGGCGGGCGCTACTCGGTGGACTCCGCGATCGGATTGTCGGTGATGCTGGCGATCGGCCGCGAGGGCTTCAGCGACTTCCTGGCCGGCTTCCACACCGTCGACGAACACTTCGCGACCGCACCGCTGGAACGCAACGCGCCGGTCATCATGGGCCTGCTGGGCGTTTGGTACGACAACTTCTTCGACGCCGGGAACAAGGCCGTCCTCCCCTACTCCAACGACCTCGCCCGCTTCACCGCATACCTGCAGCAGCTGTCGATGGAGTCCAACGGGAAGTCGGTGACGCGCAACGGCTCCCCGGTGCGCTGCGACACCGGTCAGGTGTGGTGGGGCGAGCCGGGCACCAACGGCCAACACGCCTTCTTCCAACTGCTCCACCAGGGGACTCGGATGATCCCCGCCGACTTCATCGCCTTCGCGCGCCCCTTCCGCGACGTGACGACCGAGGACGGCACGTCGATGCACGACCTGCTCATCAGCAACTTCCTGGCGCAGACCAAGGTGCTGGCCTTCGGCAAGACCGCCGAGGATCTTACCGCCGAGGGCACCGACCCCAAGGTCGTGCCGCACAAGGTGATGCCGGGCAACCGCCCGTCGACGACGATCTTCGCCCCGCAGCTCACCCCCAATTCACTCGGCCAGTTGATCGCCCTCTACGAGCACCAGGTCTTCGTCGAGGGCTGCATCTGGAATATCGACTCCTTCGACCAGTGGGGGGTCGAGCTCGGCAAGAAGCAGGCACTCGAACTCCTGGGCGCGATCGACTCCCCCCAGCCCCCCGGCCCGCTCGGCGACTCCTCGACCGACGCACTGGCCCAGTGGTACCGCGCGCACCGCGCCGGGAAGCAGGCATGAGCGCGGCGCGGACCGCATACGGAGTCGGAGCGGCCGCGGCGCTGCTCGTCGGCACCGCCGGATGTGCCACCGACAATCCCGACACCCCCGGCCCCTCGGTGCCGACGTCGGCATCGCTGACCGTCCCCGCCGGCAACGCGGCGAAGACGGCCCCCGGCACCGTGTTGAGCTTCGGCTCTACCGCGCTGCTGCCCGCCTCGACCTTCCATCCGGATCGGCTGGCCGCTTACACCGTGACCGGGGTGCGGCGGGCCGGCAAGTTGCCCGACTCCATCGCCAAGGGCAAGGGCGGCACCGGCTACTTCGTCTACCTGACGGTGCTCTCGCTCGACGCGCAGCCGATGCCCGCCCCCGACGTCCTCGGCGTCGCCGGGAGCGTCGACGGCAAGCAGGCGGCGCTCACCGTTCGGTCGAACTCTGAGACTCCCGAGTGCGTCACCCACACCCCGCCGAAGCTGATGAAGCGCGGTGAAAGCTATTCGACCTGTCTCGTCGGCCTGGTCGGCAGCGGCCAGGAGATCCGCTCGGGCATCTACTGGGCCAACACCACCACCAACCCGGAGCTGGACTACCAGGCCAAGCCGGTGGTGTGGACCGCCGACGGCAAGCCCCTACCGAGCGCCGCACCGAAGTAGCGGCCCGGGCCGCAAGCCGCGGCGCGCCTCAGACCAGTCGGCGCGACACCGGCTCCGGCAGATGGCGCAACGCGGCGGCCAGCGGCTCCCACGGCCAGCGCGGCACGGCGGCGTGGGCCTTCTCCGCCTCGATGGCCGCGACCATCGCCGCGACCCCGTCGTCGGTCTTGGCCATCAACCGGGTCTTCACGCCCCGATTGATGTCGGTCTCGATATAGCCCGGCTCGATGATCGTGATCGTGATGGGTTTGCCGGCGAACTCCGCCTGCAAGCCTTGCCCGAGGGCGGTCACACCCGCTTTCGACGCGGAGTACGCCGCCTGTGCCTTGGGCAGCCCGCGCGTCGCGGAGACCGAGCTGATCAGCACCAGATGCCCGGCGCCCTGCTCGCGGAAGATCTCCAGCGCCGCCTCGGCCTGTGCCAGTGCCCCGGTCAGATTGGTCTGCACCGTCTCCAGGTTGGCGTGCGCCTTGCCTGTCCCGATCGGCGCTCCCTTACCCAGCCCGGCGTTGACGATGACCCGGTCGAGCCCGCCGAGCTCGTCGCGCAGCTGTCGGAACACCACGGGCACCGAATCGAAATCGGTGACGTCGAGCGCGGCGGTGACCACGGTTCCGGCCTCAGCCCGCAGCTCTTGCGCCAGCGCCTCGAGTCGGTCGACGCGGCGCGCGCACAGTGCGAGCGATCGTCCCTGCTTGGCGAAGGCGCGGGCCATCCCCTCGCCGAGTCCCGAGCTGGCACCGGTGATCAGAATCTTCTCGCGTGTACTCACCCCGCCACCCTATTTCAGAAGTCGTGACATCCGCCGGTCGGCCAGCTTCTTGCCGCCGGTCTGACATGACGGACAGTACTGGAAGGAGCGGTCGGCGAAGGACACCTCGGCGACGGTGTCGCCGCAGTCGGGGCAGGGCAATCCGGTCCGGGCGTGGACCTTGAGGCCCGATCGCTTCTCCGCCTTCATCGTCGCCACCCCGCCCGGCCCCTCGAGCCGCCCGATCGCGTCGCGCAGGATTCCGACGATGGCATCGTGCAGCACCTCCACCTGTTCGGCGGACAGATTCTTCGCCGGCGCGAACGGCGACAGCCGTGCCCGATGCAGAATCTCGTCGGAGTACGCGTTACCGATCCCGCTGATGATCCGTTGATCGGTGAGGACGTTCTTGATCCGCCCGGAGTGCCCGGCCAGGATCTCGCCGAGCTCGCCGGCGCCGAGGGTTAGGGCGTCCGGTCCCAGCCCGGCGATCCGCTCCACGTCGAGCGGGTCGGCGACGATCCACACCGCCAGTCGTTTCTGGGTGCCGGCCTCGGTGACGTCGAACCCTTCGCCGGGCAGCCCGCAGTGCACGCGCAGCGCGATCGGCCCCTTGCCGCCGGGCCGCGGCGGTTTGGGTGACAGGTTCTCACTCCACCGCACCCACCCGGCCCGCGACAGGTGGATCACCAGATGCAGGGGCTCCTGATCGGCCGCGTCGCCGGGCACGGTCGTGAGGACGAGGTATTTGCCGATCCGACCGACCGACGAGACGGTCCGCCCGACCAAGGCGGTGTAGGGCGGATCGGCCGTCTTGAGCACTGCCAGCGATGCCACGTCCACCCGCCGGATCGGCAATCCGGCGGTGCGCTCGTCGAGGAACTGCGCGATAGCGGTGACCTCGGGCAACTCTGGCATGCGCCCGACGCTACACATTTCCGACGCTCCGCTCGACTCTTCGCCTCATGTGCTCTAGTGGGAGGGTGAGATCGACACCCGACGACGCCGAGTTGGCCGCGCAGATCGCCCACGGTGCCGGCCAGATCCTGTTGGGCGTGCGCCACGACGGGCTGCTCGACGGTCGACTCGTCGGCGATGCCGGCGACCAGATCGCCCAGGCGTGGATCGGCGCGGTGCTGCGGCGACGGCGTCCGCATGACGCGGTGCTGTCGGAGGAGGCCGAGGACGTCGGGGACCGGGCGAGCAGCAGCCGCGTCTGGATCGTCGACCCGCTCGACGGGACCACCGAGTTCTCCCACGGAACCGACGACTGGGCCGTTCACGTCGCGTTGACCGTCGACGGCCGGCCCGACGTCGCGGCGGTCTCGATCCCGGGCCGCGGCGAGCTGTTCCGTTCCGACCGGATCGAGCCGGTCGGCGGTGAGCTGACCGGGCGGATCGCCGTCTCCCGCTTCGGCGGCAGCTACGAGGCCGCCCACGTCGCCAACGCCCTCGGGTTGGCGCGGGTGTCGATCGGTTCCGCCGGGGCCAAGGCGATGGCCGTGGTCCGCGGCGACGTCGACGCCTACGTCCACGCCGGTGGCCAATACGAATGGGACAACTGCGCGCCGGTCGGGGTGTGCGCGGCGGCCGGACTGCACTGCAGCCGACTCGACGGCTCGGAGATCGTCTACAACCAGCGGATCCCGTATATGCCCGACTTCCTCATCTGCCGCACCGAGATCGCCGACGAGGCGCTCGAGGCCCTGTCCAACGTCTGGTGAACATCCGGCTCGGGAGCGGTTCAGTCCGCGTCCGGCCGCCTCAACAGGTAGATGTCCATCACCCAGCCCACCCGCGACTTCAGGTCGGCGCGGGCGGCACTGATGTCGTCGGCCACCCGCGCCACCGGACCGGAGATGAGCACCTCGTCGGGGGTGCCGAGGTTCGCCCCCCAATAGATCGTGTCGTCGGGGCGCGCGGCGCCGCGAAAGGCCTCCGCACCGTCGAGCATGACGATCTGGTCCTCACCCGTCGCCGCGGTCTCGGACAGACGACGACCGGTGGTGATGTGGACCGGTCGGCCGATGCGGTTCGCGGTGATCGCGTGCGCGGCGGCCAGCGCCGACGCACTGGTGACGCCGGGGACCACGTGGACCGTCACCGCCCAGCCGGGACGCGCGGCGAGGGCGTCGACGAGGCGCAGCGTGCTGTCGTAGAGCGAGGGGTCCCCCCACACGAGGAAGCCGACGACCGGTGCACGACCGGCGGGCCGGGGGAATCGGTCGACGGCCTCGGCGATCGCGTCGACCCGGGCGGCGTGCCAGCGCCGGACCTCGGCCGCATAGTCCTCCGGCCGGCGGTCGCGCGGCGGGTCAGCGACGACGAGCACCGTCGTATCGGGCGCGTACTCGTCGAGCAGATCGGTGCGCAGTCGCCGCATCGAGGCCGTCGACTCGCCCTTGTCGAGCAGTATCACGCCGTCCAGCCGTCGGATCGCGTCGACGGCCTCGACGGTGATCTGCTTGGGGTTGCCCGGGCCCACGCCGATCACCCAGGCGTCGATCTCACGGTCGGAGACTTCACGGTCGGAACTCACCCGCCAACGGTAAGCCACGTCGAAACGAACCGCGGCCCGGCACCCTCTCGGGTACCGGGCCGCGGCCGAAACGATGAGCGGTTAGCTCACTCGATTATCTTGCTCACTCGAACTTCTTGAAACCGGCAGCTTCCGCATCGGCCTCGGTCGCGAACCAGATCTCCGCGACGGTCGCCTTGTAGGCGCGCGAGGCGGGGGTGTGGAACAGACCCGAGTCGGCGTTGCCCTTGATCGGGAAGCCCTTGGGCTCCGCGTCGCCGGGCAGCGGGAGGTGAGCACCCTTGGGCAGCGGGACGGACTTGCCGTCGCGCACCCAGGTGCCGGCAGCACCGGCAGCCGCACCAGCGGCAGCAGCGGCACCGGCCGCAGCGGCCTTGCCCTTGCCGGTGGCGTCGCCAACGAGGCCGGAGACCTTGTCGCCGGCGGCGTGAGCCGCATCGCCGACCTTGCCGGCAGCACCTTCGACGCCGCCCTTGGCCTTGTCGAAGGCACCCTCGACGTCACCCTTGAGGCGGTCACCGGCACGCTCGGCGGCGTCGACGGCGTCGCCAGCGGCGCCCTTCAGACGACCACCAGCGGCGGCAGCAGCAGCGCCGGCCGCACCAGCGGCCCCGGCAGCACCGGCGGCAACCTTGCCGCCCGCACCCTTGATGCCGTCAACAGCGCCACCGACACCGAGGTGCGGGTTCACGTTGTGGCTCTTACGACCACGGCCGGTGAGCAGACGCCACAGCCAGCCGAGCAGCAGCAGCGCGCCGATGATCAGCAGCGGCAGCAGCAGCCACCACCAGTTGAAGCCCTTGGTGTCGATCTTGGGGGCGTTGATGTTCGGCATGCTCACGTCGGGCACGTTGATGTTCGGCATACCCGGGAGGTTGATCTTCGGCCAACCGGGCAGGGTGAACGCGGGCCACTTGAGGCCGTCGAGCTTCGCGGTCAGGTCCGGCAGCGACAGACCCGGCAGCGACGGGAGGTTGATCCACTTGCCGGTCTTGGCGTCGAAGGTCAGCTCGCCGTTGGCGAACTTCTGGGTGATGGTGTCACCGTTCACGACGGCATCGCCGACCGGCATGCCCAGCGCGCCGGCGATAGCCGGGTCGGCCAGAGCAGCCGCGAACGGGCCGCGAACGACCCAGGCGCCGTCCTGCGGGGTCCAGTAGATCCGCGGGCTGTCAGCAGCGGCGAACTCGGCGTAACGGGAACCGGCAGGAGCATCCGCCGGAGCCTCGCTGGTCTTCGGGAAGCCGAGGTTCTCACCACCGGCAGGTCCGCCGACCTGGCCGAACTTGTCGTTGATAGCGCCAAACAGGACCTGCGCGCCGTCCTTCTCGGACCAGTAGATCGTGCCGCCGCTGTACTTCTGCTCGTAGCCGTCGCCGACCGAGGTGACGTCGCCGTCCTTGTCGCCGAGGCCCTTCTTCAGGAATCCGGTGTCGGCACCGCCGTTGGCAACCTGCTCGGCAGCCTTCGTGATCGCGGCAGTCGCATCATCGACAGGTGCAGCGGCCGCGTGAGGGGCGACCAGCATCATCGAGCCGGCCGCAGCCGCGATGCCGACGGCAGCGCGGCGCAGAGCGACGAGCCCTGACTTCTTCTGTACGGGTTTCACTCCGTGCACTCCTTGTGTCCTGGGCGCGACTTCGTCGTGCCTGTCCCTAGCTTGCTACACGCGCGCTTATTTTGCAGCGCAATCGCAACCGCGTCCACGAACTTTGCTAAATCGTAGATCGAATTGCTGATACGCAGCCTACCGCCTCAGCGACGGTGTGCCCACGTCTGGGGTCAGACGGACCGCAATTCTTACTAAGGCTGGGCTAAACCACCAGCCCAGCGGGGTGATGGACATCACCTGCGGGAGGTGGGGGCCGCCGCGCACCCGCCCGGATCGTTTCGACACCGTGGGCGCCTACCGACCGACGGACGGCGGGGATGTGATGGTGCGCCTGCATGAAACTCTTTCAAACACAGTAGGCGCACACCGGCCGGAGGCCGGCAGGAATGTCATGGTGCTCCCGGTAGGATTCGAACCTACGACACCGGCTTTAGGAGAGCCGTGCTCTATCCCCTGAGCTACGGGAGCGGGGTGGGCGGCGCTACCCGAAGACCTCGCGGAACCGCTCGAGCGATGCGTGCAGATCCTTCTTGGTCGCCATCGCCGCCGCCTTGCCTGCGGGACCGATGAGCGGCAACCCGCCCAGGTCGACTTCGAAGGTCACCGTCGAGCCGTCCCCGTTCGGCGTGATCGACAGGTCGAGCTTGGCCTTCACCCCGCCCTTGCCGTCGCCCTTGAGTCGGACACGGGTGGGCGGGTCGTATTTCTCGACGCTCCAGTTGAACCGCACCCGCGCGCCCTTAAGCTTGATCACCGAGGCGACCTTCGTCCCGACGCCGAGTTCATCGGCCGTCGGGATCGGGCTGCGCCAACCGTCGTGCAGGGTGAGCCAGTCGCCATAGCGCGACAGGTCGGAGGCATGCGCCCAGGCTTCCTCGACCGACATGTCGACGTTCACGGAGTCTTTCGTTTTGGCCACGGCACCCGATCCTACTGTTACGCGCCACGCGCAAGCGCTGCTGGGCGCCCATCTCGTCGGCCACGGCGTGACCGTCATGATCTCCGAGGTCGAGGCCTATGACGGCGTCAACGACCCGGCGTCGCACGCCTATACGCGAACTCCCCGCTCCGAGATCATGTACGGGCCGCCGTGGCGGCTCTACGTGTACCGGATCCACGGCCACCACTGCGCGAACGTCGTGACCGGGCCGACCGAACACGCCTCGGCGGTGTTGATCCGGGCCGGGCGGGTCGTCGACGGGATCGAGACCGCCCGCAGCCGCCGGGCCACCGCGCGCGACGACGACGCACTGGCCCGCGGGCCGGGCAACCTCACCCGTGCGCTGGGCATCACGATCGACGACCTCGGCACCGACTTGCTGACGCCGCAGCCGGTGACGCTGATCCGGCCCGAAGGTCGGCCCGTCGACCCGAGCAGCATCCGCAGCGGTCCCCGCGTCGGCGTGCGGCTGGCCGCCGAGGCGCCGTGGCGGTTCTGGATCGACGGCGAGCCGTCGGTCTCGGCCTACCGCCGCCACCCGAGGGCCTAGCGGCCGACGGCCTCCGCGCCCTCGGCCTGCACCGCGTGCTCGGGCTCCACCGCGTCCTCGGGGATGAAGCGCGGGAGAACCCGGTTGACCACCTCGATGGCGATGATGCCGACCGCGGCCGCGCACAAGGCCACCACGACCATGCCGGTGTTCGACGAGTCCAGGTTGAACCAGTGCTGCGGGTTGAACACGTACCGGTCCTTGCCGAAGAGGTGTACCTGCGGACCGGAGTTCATCGGCCAGGCGAAGATCGCCACGTAGGCCAGCGCGGACAGCACCAGCAGGACGGCCTTCCACCAGTTCAACGGGCGGGCGACGACGACGAGTACATAGAACGCGGTCGCGACCAGGGCGATCAGCGTCGCGGTCGACGCCTGCACCACCTCGGGCGGCAGCTGGTCGATCTTCTCCCCCAGCTTCGGCCCACGGGCGCCGCCCGGGTTGACGATCACGAAGGTGATGAAGGCGACCAGCCCGACGATGATCCCGTTGGGCACCGCGTGCGTCAGCACCCGCTTGACGAAACCGGGGCGGGCGCGCTCGTTGTTCGGCGCCAGCGACAGCACGAAGGCGGGGACGCCGATGGTGAACCACGCCGAGATGGTGACGTGGATCGGCTGGAAGGGATACGCCAGCGAGGTGAAGCCGAAGAGCTTGCCCGCGATGCCCGCCAGCCCGATGAGCAGTGCCAACAGCACCGCGTACACGGTCTTGGTGAGGAACAGGTTGGCGACGCGCTCGATGTTGCCGATGACGCGCCGACCCTCGCCGACGACGTAGGGCAGGGTCGCGAACTTGTTGTCGAGCAGCACGATCTGCGCGACCGAGCGCGCCGCCGAGCTGCCCGATCCCATCGCCACGCCGATGTCGGCGTCCTTGAGGGCCAGTACGTCGTTCACCCCGTCGCCGGTCATGGCGACGGTGTTGTGCCGCGACTGCAAGGCCTTGACCATCGCGCGCTTCTGGTCGGGGCGGATGCGTCCGAAGATCGTGCCGTCGGAGACCGCCTCGGCCAATTCCTCGCCACCCTTGGGCAGTTGGCGGCCGTCGACGGCGCCGTCGACCGACCCCAATCCCAGCGACGAGGCGACCGCGCCGACCGACCGGGCGTTATCCCCGGAAATGACCTTGACCTGTACGTCCTGGTGCCCGAAGTACTCCAGGGTGCCGCGTGCGTCTGGTCGCACCCGCTGCTCGAGCACCACCAGCGCGACCGGGGTCATCGACTTGGTGGCGTCGGGCTGATCGACGGCCACGTCGGCCTTCGCCAGCAGCAGGACCCGCAGGCCGGTGTCGCTGATCTGCGATGCCCGCTTCGCGTCGTCGCTGTTCGGGTCGAGCAGGATGTCCGGGGCGCCGATCAGCCAGTTGCCCGCATCGGCTCCCGACGCGTCGGCAAACGACATGCCGCTCCACTTGAGCGCCGAGGAGAACGGCTGGACCGCCGTCAGCTTCCAGTTCGGCGCGTCCGGGTAGGCCTCGGCGATCGCCTCCATGCTGGCGTTGGGGTGCGGGTCGTTGGCGGCCATCGCGGCCAGCACGGCCGTGGTCCGCTCCGATTCATCCGCCCCGATCGCCTTGACCTCGGAGAGCCGCATGCCGTTCTCGGTGAGCGTTCCGGTCTTGTCGGCGCAGACGATGTTGACGCGCGCGAGACCCTCGATGGCCGGCAGCTCGTTGACCAGGCATTGTCGTCGGCCCAGGCGGACGACGCCGACGGCGAAGGCGATCGAGGTCATCAGGACCAATCCCTCGGGGACCATCGGGACCAGCGCGGCGACCATGCCGAGGATGCCGGGCTTGATCGAGTCCCACGCGAGCGAACCGTCGCCGGCGATGAACAGCTGGTTGACGATGGTCAGGATGCCGGCCGGGATCAGCAGCCAGGTGATGACCTGCAGGATCCGGTTGATCCCGGTGCGCAGCTCGGAGTCGACGAGGGTGAACTTGGAGGCCTCGGCGGCCAGCTTCGCGGCGTAGGCTTCGGAGCCGACCTTCGTCGCGCGGTAGGTGCCGGAACCGGCGACGACGAAGCTGCCGGAGAGGATCTCGTCGCCGACGGCCTTGTCCACCGGATCCGCCTCGCCGGTGAGCAGCGACTCGTCGACGTCGAGCGCCGCGGATTCGACGGTCTCGCCGTCGACGACGATCTGGTCGCCCGGACCGAGCTCGATGATGTCGTCGAGCACGATCTCCTCGGGCGTCACCGCGACCGGCTGCCCGTCGCGGCGCACCGTCGGCTTGGCCTGCCCGACGATCGAGAGCCGGTCGAGGGTCCGCTTGGCGCGGACCTCCTGGATGATGCCGATGCCGCTGTTGGCGATGATGATCAGCCCGAACAGCCCGTTCTTCCACGATCCGGTGAGCATCACCAGGATGAACAGCACGCCCAGCATCGCGTTGATCCGGGTGAAGACGTTGGCGCGGACGATCTGCCCGACGGTGCGACCGGTCTTGTCGGTCGAGACGTTGGCCTGCCCGGCGGCGACGCGCTGCGCCACCTGGGCGGCGGTCAATCCGCGCGCGGGATCCACCGGTTCGGTCTTCTCGGGTGCTTCGACGGTCACGCCGACTCCTTCCACCAGTCCGGCACGACGGTGGCGGTGCCGGTCCGGTCGACGACGTCCACCTCGCCCCCGGGTTGGGGGATGACGATGTCGACCGGCGCCCGGCCGGGCGAGGGCTGCGCGGCATGGGTCAGCCGCGCGGCGGGCTCGCCCCACGTGTGTCGCGCGAGGTTGAAGGTACCCCAATGGATCGGGACGAGCAGCGCATCGGTGCCGCGCGCCAGCATCCGGTGGATGGTGACCGCTTCCTCCGGGTTGACGTGGATGTCGGGCCATAGCGGGTCGTAGGCGCCGATCGCGATCAGGTTCAGTTGGAACGGCCCGAACGCCGCGCCCGCATCCTCGTAGGCCTCGCTGAATCCGGTGTCACCGGAGAAGAAGGCCCTATGCCGCGGCCCGATGATCGCCCAGCTCGCCCACATCGTGAGATCGCGGTCGAGGCCGCGGCCGGAGAAGTGCCGTGCGGGGACCGCGGCGAAGCGGATCGCGGTCCCGTTGCCCCCGGTGACGGCGACCTCGTCGTGCCACTGCGCGGTGCGGATCCGCTCGGCACCGATCCCCCAGGCCCGCAGGTGCGCGCCGACGCCGATCGGGCAGACGAAGACCGCCGCGGGCTGGGTGCGGGCGAGTTCGACGACCGACGCGGTGTCGAGGTGGTCGTAGTGATCGTGGCTGATCAGCACGACGTCGAGCGGCGGCAGGTCCGCGATGTCGCAGGGCAGCGCGTGTAGTCGCGCCGGACCGACGAGCTGCGACGGCGAACAGCGCCGGGAGAAGACCGGGTCGGTCAGGACGCGCACCCCGTCGATCTCGACGAGGGCGGTCGCATGACCGAGCCAGGTGACCGCGAGATCGCGGGCACTGGGCGCGAAGTCGGGTGTGGTGACCATGATCGTCCCGGTGGGACGCCCGGGCCGTCGCACCATGTCGACCAATGCCCCGACCGGCGGCCCACCGATGGGCGACGGCGGGTCGGCGTTGACGAACCGCCCGTCGCGAAGGAAGGGGGAGGCCGCGACCTCTGCCGCGATCTCCGCCGGGCTCGCGCCGATCGCCTGCGCCCCGGGTAACCCCGCGTCGGCCAATTTATTGGTGCCGCTCACCACGGCCGCGCGTACCGTGCTGGATGCACGGGCACGCAGACTGCTGTCTTGTCTGGTCATCGGATCCAATGTAGCGACCCCGCAGGGTTAGTATCGGTTCACTCACATACCCACCATCCGGACCGGGGTCCGGGGCGAGTAAGGATGTTCATGGCGCGCATGACGGTTGAGCAGCGTCGGGAGGCTCTGATCGACGCGGCCTACCGGGTTATCGCCGACCACGGGGTGGAAGGGGCGACGACCCGCAAGATCTGCGCGCAGGCCCAGATGCCGCTGGCGAGTTTCCACTACGCCTTCGAATCCCGCATGGCGTTGCTGGCCGCGGTGATCGACCAGGCCGTGCCGCGCGACCTGACCTCCCTCGTCGACGAGGTCCGGGAACCCGCCGACGGTCTCCGCGGCCTCGCCGGCGTCGAACGGGAGATGTCGGAGTCGCTGCACAACCTGTACGAGCTGATGCTCGTCGATCCCGGCCGGCTGCAGGCGACCGTGTCCCTGGCCATCTACGCGCACAACCATCCCGAGCTACAGGCCGTGGGACGGCAGATGTGGGACCGCCTCTACGCGCTCGCCGCGAACACCCTGCGCTCGGTGGCCGAGATGAACGGGACGAGGTGGACCATCGACGCCGAGGAGTTGGGCACCTTGATGATCGCGTCCACCAACGCCATCACGATGACGTGGTTGACCACCGCGGACAAGACGATCACCCGCCGCGTGGTCGACGGGACGGTGCGCTGGATGCTCTCCTACGCGGCCGAGGACGACCTGGCCAAACGGCCATGACCGAGGAGTGGCGGACCGACCCGGATGCGTACTGGGCCGCGATCGACGCCGCCGTTCGCGCCGCCCGCCTGTCGGCCCCGGTGCTGGCCATCGACGCGCTGGCCCTCGAACACAACATCGCCGACCTGCGCCGTCGAGCGGGTGGGGTGCCGATCCGGGTCGCGAGCAAATCGCTGCGCATCCGCTCGGTGATCAGCGACATCCTGCGCCGTGACGGCTTCGCCGGTGTGCTCGCCTACACCGTCGACGAGGCGCGCTGGCTGGCCACCGTCGCCGAGATCCCCGACGTGCTGCTCGGCTACCCGTCGGTGTCGACGGCCGCGCTCGCCGCGCTGATCGCCGACGACGAGGCCCGCGCCCGGGTCACCCTCCTGGTGGACTCGGTCGAACACCTCGACGCCGTCGACGTCGCCGCCCCGCCGTCGACGCGGGGGGTCGTCCGCGTCGCGATCGACCTCGACGCCTCGCTGCGCTATGCGCGCGGCCTCGTCCACCTCGGCGTGCGCCGTTCGCCGGTGCACACGGTCGGCGACGCGAAGACCTTGGCCCGCACGATCGCCGCCCGTCCGGGATTGGCCCTCGTCGGCGTCATGTCCTACGAGGCGCAGGTCGCCGGGGTGGCCAACGATGTCGACGGTGCGATCCGCAACCAGGCGATCGGTGTCGTCCAATCGCGCTCGATGCGCGAACTGATCCGTCGACGCGGCAAGGCGATCGCGGCGATCCGCGACGTGGCCGACCTCGAATTCGTCAACGCCGGTGGCACCGGCTCGATCGAGGCAACCGCGGCCGATCCGTCGGTGACCGACATCGCCGCGGGCAGTGGATTCTTCGGCGGCCACCTCTTCGACGGCTACGCGCATTTCCGGCCGGCACCGGCCATGTCCTTCGGCCTGGACGTCGTGCGACGCCCGGCCCGCGACATCGTCACGACACTGGGCGGCGGCTGGATCGCCTCTGGTCCACCCGGACTCGACCGGCTACCGCGGCCGGTGTGGCCCGCGGACCTCTCCTATGTTCCCGCCGAGGCAGCCGGTGAGGTGCAGACACCGCTGCGCGGGCACGGCGCCCGGCGCCTCGACATCGGCGACCGCGTCTGGTTCCGCCACACCAAGTCCGGCGAACCGGCCGAGCACGCCACCGAGGCGGCCATCATCGACCGCGGCGCCGACGGCGGCCCGCGCGTCATCGACGTCGTGCCGACCTACCGCGGCGAGGGGAAGTGCTTCCTGTGAGCAGCGGGGAGATCCGGTTCTCGGGCGACTGAGACCTCAGCGCCCCTGGAACACCGGTGTCCGGCGTTCGACGCGCGCCGCGCGACCCTCCGCGAGATCCTCGCTCGTCCATGCGCGCATCATCGCCTCGGCCCGCTCGGCGGGCGCCTCGTCGCGGGCGCCGTCGCCGTTGAGGACCAGCTTGTAGTGCTGCAGCGTCAGGGGGGCCAGCGTCGCGAGAGTGGCGGCCCAGTGCTGCGCGTCGGCGAGGTCGCCGACCCGGTTGGCGAACCCGACCGAGAGCGCGCGGTCGGCGGTGAGGGGCTCGCAGCCGATGAGCATGCCGCGCGCATGGCCCGCCCCGACCAGCGAGACCAGCCGTCGGATGGTCCACTCGTCGACGGCGACGCCGATCTTCGCCGCCGGGATTCCGGCCAGGGCGCCGGGGACCATCACGCGCAGGTCCGCGGCCATCGCGAGCTGCAGCCCCGCACCCAGCGCGGCACCGTTGAGGGCGGCGATCACCGGGACCGGGACCGCCTCGATCTCGCGCAACGTCGCGACCAGCTTGTCCAGGAAGGCCGGGTCGTACACCGGGCCGGACAGGTCGGCGCCGGCGCAGAAGACCGGGCCGCGCCCGGTCAGCACGATGGTGCGCGATCCCCCGTCGACGGCGGCGGCGAAGGCGTCGGACAGCTGGGCGACCATCTCCTCGTCGAGAGCGTTGCGCTTGTCTTCCCGCCCGAGCTCGATTGTGGTTACCAAATCCTGTGTTGAGCTGTAGATCATGGCCGCCAACCTACCGTCCCGCCCCCGTCCGCGCGCCGGCTGGCTAGACTTTCACCCCATGCGCACCCCGACTCTGCGGATCTCCGCCGCTGCCGCCCTCGCCACCGTCGCCGCCGCCATCGGCGTGGGCGCCGCCACCGCCGGTCACGCCGACGCGAGCTGGCGTTACCCGGGCAACGGCGACCTCATCACCTTCGACGTCTACTCCGACACCACGTGGACGACGGTCTCGTACTACAACGGGGTCAATATCCTGCGCCAGCAGCACTTCGACTTCCGCCAGGACGAGAAACTGCCCACCGGGCAATACCACCGTCGGATCAGTTTCATCAGCAAGGTGCCGGTGCAGATCCTCGCGGTGAAGATCCAGCAGGAGGGCCAGTCGGCGACCTGCAAGCTCAGCGTCAACCGCAAGCTGAAGATCACACGGACCGGCCACGGCGACCGGGCAAGGGCGTTGTGCGCGATGCGCAACGATCCGCCGCCGCCCCCGCTCAGCTGAGCGCGCTGGTTGCGAAGCGCCGGCTGAGAAGCCAAAAAGAACGCCCCGGCAGCTGCCGGGGCGTTCTTCGTCTGACGTGCGGGTGACCGCTAGCTGACGCCGAGCAGGTCGATCACGAAGACGAGGGTCTTGCCCGAGAGCCGGTGACCGGCACCGGCCGGCCCGTAGGCGAGGGCCGGGGGCACGACGAGACGACGACGGCCGCCCACCTTCATGCCCGGGATGCCCTCCTGCCAACCGGGGATCAGCCGGTTGAGCGGGAAATCGACGGACTCGCCGCGGCTCCACGACGAGTCGAACTCCTCGCCGCTGTCGTATTCGACGCCGACGTAGTGGACGTCGACGGTCGAGCCGGGCAGCGCCTCGTCGCCGTCGCCGACGACGATGTCGGTGATCTCCAGCTCGGTCGGCGCGGGGCCGTCCGGGAACTCGACTTCGGGCTTCTCCAGATTCGCCATGATTACCGCTTCCCCATCTCGATGTAGTCGCGCTCGGTGTGGCCGATGTAGAGCTGGCGCGGTCGGCCGATCTTGGTGGTCGGATCGTTGTGCATCTCGCGCCAGTGGGCGATCCAGCCGGGCAGTCGGCCGAGGGCGAACAGCACGGTGAACATGCGGGTCGGGAAGCCCATCGCCCGGTAGATGACGCCGGTGTAGAAGTCGACGTTCGGGTAGAGCTTGCGCTCGACGAAGTAGTCGTCGTGCAACGCGACCTCTTCGAGGCCCTTCGCGATGTCGAGCAGGTCGTCGCTCACGCCGAGGGTCGCCAGGATCTGGTCGGCGGTCTTCTTCACGATCGCCGCGCGCGGGTCGTAGTTCTTGTAGACGCGGTGCCCGAAGCCCATGAGCTTCACGCCGTCTTCCTTGTTCTTGACGCGCGTCATGAACTTCTTGGTGTCGCCGCCGTCGGCGCGGATCTCGTCGAGCATCTCCAGGACCGCCTGGTTGGCGCCGCCGTGCAGCGGGCCCCACAGCGCGTTGATCCCGCCGGAGATCGAGGTGAACAGGTTGGCCTGGCTCGATCCGACGAGGCGGACCGTCGACGTCGAACAGTTCTGCTCGTGGTCGGCGTGCAGGATGAACAGCATGTCGAGGGCCTTGGCGACCTCGGGGTCCACCTCGTAGGGCTCGGCCGGGAAGCCGAAGGTCATGCGCAGGAAGTTCTCCACCAGGTTGAGCGAGTTGTCCGGGTAGAGGAACGGCTGGCCGACCGACTTCTTGTACGCGTACGCCGCGATCGTCGGCAGCTTCGCCAACAGGCGGATGGTCGAGAGGTCGACCTGCTCGGGATCCTTCGGGTCCAGCGAATCCTGGTAGTAGGCCGACAGCGCGTTGACGGCGCTCGACAGCACCGGCATCGGGTGCGCGTTGCGCGGGAAACCGTCGAAGAAGCGCTTGAGGTCCTCGTGCAACAGGGTGTGCCGCTGGATCTGCTCGGTGAAGTCGGCCAGCTGCGTCGGCGTCGGGAGTTCGCCGTAGATCAGCAGGTAGCTGACCTCGATGAAGGTCGAGCGCTCCGCGAGCTGGTCGATGGGGATGCCGCGGTACCGCAGAATGCCCTGGTCGCCGTCGATGTAGGTGATGGCCGACTTGCACGACGCGGTGTTCACGAAACCGCCGTCGTAGGTCGTCATCCCCGTCTGCGACAGGAAGTTGCCCAGCGCCACCGAATCACTGCCGTCGGTGGCGTCAAGGATAGGAAGCTCGAGCTGGCCACCGGGGTAGGTGAACGTAGCCGAGGCCGAATCGGTCGCTGCGCTGTTTTCAGCAGACACGAGAACCCCTTTACTCAGGTGAGAGTTTCAACTACAAACTAGCGCCTGCACCCACACCTCGTTGCAGCTGGGTCTGGTTCGCAACATGCCCGCAACACCGCAGCGGATAGGTTGGACTCATGCGCGAGCGACCAGCGGGCCGAGGTGCGGTGCTGCTCGACTTCGGGTCCACCCCGGCACCGCGGAAGGAAACCGCCGACGCCACAGCGGCATTGCGCCGCGCGCTGGGTGCGGGGGAGCTGCCCGGCGTCGTCGACCTGGTCCCCGCCGCGACGACGATCCTCGTCCAGGGATCCCCGGCGCGGGGTCTGGATCACCTCGCCGTGCGCCGCGCGTTGCGCAGCGGCGCCGACGCGGTCGAGGAGGCCGTCGACGACGAGATCGTGATCGGGGTGCGCTACGACGGGCCCGATCTGCACGACGTCGCGCTGCACCTCGGCTGGACCACCGGCGCGGTCGTCGCGAGCCACACGGGCACGCGCTGGCGGGTGGAGTTCATGGGTTTCGCCCCCGGCTTCGGCTACCTCGTCCCCGCCGATCCCGACGAGAGTTGTCCGCCGTGCGAGATGCCCCGGCGCGCCCAGTCGCGCCCACGGGTGCCGGCCGGTTCGGTCGCGGTGGCGGCCGGCTACTCCGCGGTCTATCCCGGGGTCAGCCCGGGCGGCTGGAACCTGTTGGGCCACACCGACATCCGGCTCTGGGACAGCACGGCCGATCCCCCCACGCCGCTGCGCGCGGGCACGATCGTGCGCTTCGCCGATCTCGACGCGGAGCCCGGTCGGTGAGCGGGCCCGGCGCGCGACGGGGGTTGGCCGTGGTGGCCACCGGACCGATGGCGCTCATCGAAGACTTGGGACGCGGCGGGAACGCACACCTGGGCGTGGCGCGGTCGGGCGCGGCCGACCGGGAGGCGCTGCGCCTGGCGAATCGGCTCGTCGGCAATCACGACGATTGCGCCGGTATCGAAGCCGCCTACGGCGGTCTGGCGCTCCGGGCGATCGGCGACACCGTGCTCGCGGCGACCGGCGCCCCCGCGGATCTACTCGTCGACGATCGGTCCGTCGGCCACAACGCCACCCTCCTGCTGCGCGACGGGCAGGTACTGCGCCTGGGCGCCCCCGTGCACGGATGCCGCATCTACGTCGCGGTCCGCGGCGGAATCGTCGGCGGCCAACCGGCCGTCGGCGGACCCCCCGTCGGCGCCGTCCTCGGGTCGCTCGCCACCGACACCCTCTCCGGGCTGGGTCCGGCCGCACTCGCCGTCGGGGACGAATTGCACATCGGCGATCCGACCGATCCGTGGCCGGCCACGCAGTGGGCGCCGGTCGAACCGACCGTTTCGGGGTCGCCGGTCCTCCTGACCGCCTCCCTGGGCCCACGCGCCGACCGACTGACCGATCCGGCGGCTCTGTTCACCGGCACCTGGACGGTCAACCCGGCGAGCAACCGGGTCGGGGTCCGACTCGACCGACGTGACGGTCCCGCCGTCGAACACCTTCCCGACCTGCCCGAACTCGCGTCGGAGGGGATCGCGCACGGCTCGGTGCAGATCCCGCCGAGCGGCCAACCCGTCCTGTTCGGCCCCGACCACCCGGTCACCGGCGGCTACCCGGTGGCGGCAGTGTTGACCGCCGCCTCGATGGACGTCGCGGGACAGTTGACGCCGGGGATGGTGGTCCACATCCGCCAACTGCCGGACTGACCCGTCGTCCGGGCCATTGACGACGGCCCATTGACTACCCGATGAGACGGATTTAGACTTTCGTCTCATGACCGAGGTTCTCGAGCCCACCCAGATCGACCCCGCCGACGAGCACCGCCGCGTCGAGCCCGACGACGCGAACCTGCCCGACCTCGGCCCCGGCTCGGCGACCTACCGGTTCTTCGGCGATTGGCGCGGGCTGCTCATGGGGCTGTGGTCCGGCTCCATGCAGAACATGCACCCGAAACTGGCGGCCGGCGTGTGGGAGCATTCGGACTTCTTCGGCGAACGCTGGGAACGCCTGTTGCGGTCCATCTACCCGATCGGCGGGGTGGTCTTCGACCCCGATCCCGCCGCGACCGGACGCGAGGTCCGCGACTACCACCTGACCATCAAGGGCCAGATGGACGACGGCGGCCGCTACCACGCGCTGGACCCGGACGTCTTCTACTGGGCGCACGCCACCTTCTGGTACGGCAACGTCCGCTGCGCGGAGGCCTTCGGACCGAAGATCACCGAAGCCGACAAACGCCGACTGTTCGAGGAATCGCGCACCTGGTACTCGCATTACGGAGTCTCGATGCGGCCGGTGCCCGACACCTACGAGGAATTCCTCGAGTACTGGGACCACATGTGCCGCCACGTGCTGCGCGACCACGCCGCGGTGCGCACCGTCCTGGACATCACCCAGCTGCCCCCGCCCCCGTTCATGCCGTCGTGGACGCCCCGATGGCTGTGGAAGCCGATGGCCGTGCAGACCAATCGCACTTTCCTGTGGATCACGACCGGCCTCTACGACGAACCGGTCCGCGAGATGATGGGGCTGAGCTGGAGCAACCGCGACGAGAAGCTCTTCCGCCTGTTCGGGGCGGCCGTCGCCACTGGCATGAAGCTGGTGCCGACCCGCTATCGCAGGCATCCGCGCGCCCGCGACGCCGACGACCGGCATGCCGGCCGCGTGCCCGCCGACGCGCCGATCCTGCAGACCCCCAAGCGCAATCTGCCGTCAGGCGCCGAGCGCGACAACCCGATCCACTACTGCCCGGTCCATGCTCAACGCCGCGCCAACCTGCCCTGGCAGACCAACGAGGTCGACGACTAGCGCAACCCGCCGACC
The DNA here is from genome assembly GCF_013348785.1 of Gordonia sp. X0973. NCBI lineage: Bacteria > Bacillati > Actinomycetota > Actinomycetes > Mycobacteriales > Gordoniaceae > Gordonia > Gordonia sp. X0973. Next base: position 743,735 of record NZ_CP054691.1, on the reverse strand, counting down.
TGGAGTCCAAGCCGGCGCGGTGCTCGGTCACGAGGGGTCGGGCACGGTGGTCGGTCACGAGGGGTCGAGCGCCTTCGAGGCCAGCCGAGAACGTGCACCTACGGTGGTCGTCCCCACGGTGGTCGAGTGCCTTCGAGGCGCTAGCCGAGAAGGTGTATCGAGACCCCGCCAGCCAAACCTAGCCAGCGCGGTTGTCAGACGTCGCGGGTAGTGTGAACATTAGTTCGAGTGAACGGGTGTTCATACTGGTGAGGGGGTGAATCGGGTGACTACGACGGGTCGTGTCGGATTGGTCGACGGAGAGTCGGCTGTCGACCAGGCGAACGGGTCGGGGTTGCCGGATTCGCCGGTGGAGTTGGTGGCGTTGGCTGATGCGGTGGCGGTGAAGCTGGGGTCGGCGGTGTGGGCTGGGTTGACTGAGGACGAGTTGGTGTCGACGGCGCGGTTGTTGCAGCGGTCGCGGTGGCGTATCGAGGGTGTCGACGCGCAGTTGTTCACCGAGATCAACGATCGGTGTGCGTTTACCCGCGAGGGGTTCACCCATCCTTTGCGGTGGTTGTCGACGGGGTTGCGGCTGGGCCGGTTCGAGGCGCGCCGCCGTTATCGTCGCGCAGCCAAGATCGCGCGGTTGACCTCACCGACGGGGCAGACGATGGAACCGGAGTTCCCGGCGACCGCCGCGGCGGTGGCCGCGGGCCTGATCGGCGGGGCACACGTCGACGAGATCGGCATCATCATGGGCAAGATTCCGTGGCGGCTGCCGCCGGAAGTCCGTGCCCGGGCCGAAGCCGATTTGGCGGAGATGGCCACCGAGTTGACGCCGTTCCAGTTGCGTGCGGCGGGCAGCGCGTTGCTGGCCTATCTCGACCCGGATGGCACCCTGTCCGACGAGCGCGACCGCACCCGGCGGCGCCGGTTGTCGCTGGGCCCACAAGGCCCCGATCTGATGTCGAAGCTGACCGGGGATCTGCCGCCGATCGTGCGGGCCAAGCTCGAATTGTTTCTGACCAATTGGGCCGCGCCGGGGATGAACAATCCCGCCGACGGCCCCGATTGCCGCGTCGAAGGGGCGTTGGCGGATCGGGACCTGTCCGACGACGCGGTCAAGGACACCGTGGCCCAGGCGCGGGCCCGGGACGACCGCAACCCCGAGCAACGCAACCTCGACGCCTTCGAAGCCCTCCTCGACTACGTCCTGGCCGACGACCCCACCGCGAAGACCACCCGTACCGGCGACGACACCGCGCAGAACCCGGCGGCGGATCGGGCGGCAGCGGGCCGGGGGCGCACGGTGCGCGGCCAATTCATCGTCACCGCGTCGATCGCGGATTTGAAGGCCGGTTGCGGGTTCGGGTTGACCACCACGGGCACGTTGATCCCGATCGGCGAGTTGATCGACGTCGCCGCCCAGTTGGATCCGTCGCTGGTGGTATTCGCCGACCACACCCGCGAAGTCCTGTACTACGGGCGGGCCCGCCGCGGCGCGACGCTGGCGCAACGGTGCGCCCTGTTCGCCCGCGACCGCGGCGACAGCAACCCCGACTCGGAAACACCGTTCATCACCACCGAAGCCCACCACCTACCCGACTGGGCATTGGGCGGACTCACCGACATCGACAAACTCACCGCCACCAGCGGACCCAACAACCGCCGCGTGGGACCGGGCCCACGGCAATGGGAAACGGTCTACCAACGCACCGGACCATTCGCCGGACGAGTCGCCTGGCGACTGCGATGCCACAACGGCACCGCCGGTCAACCACGCGTCAACCTCGGCCACCACCCCGACGACCTCGCCCGCGTCGCAATCAACAACATCCGCGCCATCGGCGGCAAAGGCACCACCCGCTACCTCCACACCGCATCCCGAGGCGACACCAACAGCGCGAACACACACGGCGACCACAACGACCCAGACCCACCCCGATCACCCACCGAACACCGACTCCGCAACAGACTCGGCTACACCGAGATCTGACGGGAGGCGGTGAGTCATCCGGCTGGGTTCTCCGCAGACCCCGCATGGCGAGCACGCCAACGGGCAACGGCATCGGTCACCGCTGGATTTCTGGTGTGGGAGACGTCCCGGCCCCGGTAGACCGAGGTCGAATCCTCAAGCACCGGAGCCGAGTTCTGAATCGCATCGGCCAACCGGCCCAATGCCGCACGGCCGTCCGCCTCGAATTCGCGGCGTTCCGACTCGTTCAGCACCATCAGCCAGGCGTACCCCACCGGACCGTGGCTGCAATTGACGTCGAGCAGCAGGTCATCGCCGTCACGCAGCAGGAACCACCAGTGCGGCTCGTGGTCGATGACATCCACATCGGCCATAGTGGCACGAGCCGCAACGCGCTCAGGGCAGACGCGTCGTGTCCTCGATCCGAGGCGACACTCGATAGCGCACGAACACCGGCACCGCGAGGGCCGCGACGATCGTCAGGACCACGACCGCCACACCTCCGCCCGCCGTGGCGACGGCGGTGCCCGCTGCCGCCGCCACCCAGCCGTGACTCACGTCGGCCAACCGTGGCCCGCCCGCGACGACGACGGTGAAGACGCCCTGCAACCGGCCGCGCACCGAGTCGTCTCCCGCGGACTGGAGCATCGTCATGCGGAATGCCGAGGACACCATGTCGGCGGCACCGCCGACGACCAGCGCGGCGACGACCACCGGCAGGATCGGGAACCACGTGCCGTGTGCGCCGAACAGCGCGAATCCCGCGACCGCCACGGCCGCACCCCAGACGACGATGCAGATGACGACGGCCAACCCCTGCCGGTTCACCCGCGAGACCCAACCGGAGAACACCCCGCCGAGCACCGCACCCAACGGGATCGACGCGAACAGCAACGCCACCTGCCAGCCGCCGTCGACGCGTCCGCCGAAGCTCTCGTGGGCGATCTGCGGAAACAGGATCCGCGGCATTCCGAAGATCATCGCGATGAGATCGACCACGAAGGACATCAGGAGCACCTTGTGCCCGCGCAGGTAGGACAGGCCGTCGACGATGGAGCGCAGCCCGACCGTCGGCTTCTCGTCGCCGTCGACGCGCTCGGGCACGAGCGCGGGCAGCCGCCACACCGCCCACAGCGTGGTGAGCAGCGACAACCCGTCGAGCAGGTACATCAGCGAAAAGCCCAGCACGGGCACCAGGATTCCGCCGAGCATCGGGCCGACGATCGCGCCGGCCTGCATGACGGTCATGTTCAGCGAGTTGGCCGCGGGTAGCTGCGCCAACGGCAGGATGCGCGGCAGCACCGCGCTGCGCGTCGGCTGGTTCACCGCGAAGAAGGCCTGCTGCAGGGAGAACAGCCCGAGCAGCACCCAGACGTTGTTCAGCCCCAACGCCGCCTGCGCGAAGAACAGGAAGGCCGTGACGATGAGGCCGACCGTGGTGACCAGCAGGATCTTGCGCCGGTCGAAGACGTCGGCGAGCGCACCACCCCACAGGCCGAAGGCGATCAGCGGCACCAGGCCGAACAACCCCGTCAACCCGACGTATCCGGAACTCTTCGTCAGCGCGTAGATCTGCATGGGCACCGCGACGACGGTGAGTTGCGCGCCGATCACCGTGACGATGTTGGCGACCCACAGATGGCGGAAATCGGGTGTGGCGAGCGGCCGGGTATCGGCGAGTAGTCGTCTCACTCGCGGGCCTACGGCTGCAGCCGGTCGACGTCCCAACCGTCGTCGGTGCGCACCGCCCGCACCCGGTTGTGCAGGCGGTCGGCGCGCCCCTGCCAGAACTCGGCGTAGTCGACGTCGACGAGGTAGCCGCCCCACTCCGGGGGCACCGGGATCGGTTCGTCGCCGTCCAGGCCGCCGAAGCGCTGCGCGGTCCGTGCCGCCAACTCCTCCAACTCCGCCCGCCCGGCAATGGGCCGCGACTGCGCCGACGCGTAGGCCGAGATCTGCGATCCGCGCGGACGCGACTCCCAGTAAGCGCGCGTGGTCTGGGCGTCGGCCTTGGTCACTGCACCGCGCAGATGCACCTGCCGCTCCAACGCGATCCACGGGAAGGTCAGCGCCGCGAAGGGATGTGCGGCGAGGGCCTCTCCCTTCGCGGAGGAGTAGCCGGTGAAGAAGGTGATCCCGGCGGCGCTGAAGCCTTTGCACAGCACGGTCCGCGTCGCGGGTCGCCCGTCGGCGCCCACCGTCCCGACGACCATCGCGTTCGGTTCGGGGATCCGCGCGGCGATCGCCTCGCCCAGCCACCGCTCGAACAGGCCCAGCCACGGCGGGTCGCCGGTGAGCCACGTCGAATCGAGATGTTCGGCAACGCCATCCGCACCGGATGTCGCCGCATCGCCGGTGCCGACCCCGGCGAGACTGCCGTATCCGACGCGCATCCCGGCCACATCGATCGGGTGCTCGGTGCGCGGTTCCATAGCAGCCCAAGCTACTCTCAGGAAGCTTAGGATCTGAATCAGGTCCACGGCGCCCAGCGTCGTCACAGCCCGCACACGTTCCGCAGCGAACCACCAGGGAGTTCTCCATGACCGCAACCGGTCCGGCCGTGCCAGAAGGTTTCACCCCCGGCCTCGAGGGCGTCGTCGCCTTCACCACCGAGATCGCCGAGCCGGACAAGGACGGCGGCAACCTCCGCTACCGCGGCGTCGACATCGAAGACCTGGTGGAGAACCGCGTCACCTTCGGCGACGTGTGGTCGCTCCTCGTCGACGGCGAGTTCGGCAAGTCGCTGGCCCCCGCTCCCCCGCTCGATCTGGTGACCAGGTCCGGCGACGTGCGCGTCGACGTCCAAGCCGCGCTCCCGACGCTCGCACCGCTGTGGGGTTTCGAGCCACTCCTCGACATCGACGACGAGCAGGCGCGCGCGGATCTGGCCAAGGCGTCGGTCATGACGCTCTCGTACGTGGCACAGTCCGCACGCGGTGATCAGCCCGCTGTCCCGCAGAGCCGCATCGACGAGTGCGCCACCGTCACCGAGCGCTTCATGACCCGCTGGCGCGGCGAGCCCGACCCGAAGCACACCGAGGCCATCGACGCCTACTGGGTGAGCGCGGCCGAACACGGCATGAACGCGTCGACGTTCACCGCCCGCGTCATCGCGTCGACCGGTGCCGACGTGGCCGCGGCGCTGTCCGGCGCCATCGGCGCGATGTCGGGCCCGCTGCACGGCGGCGCCCCGGCGCGCGTGCTGCCGATGATCGCCGAGGTCGAGAAGTCCGGCGATCCCCGGGCCCTGGTCAAGGGCATCCTGGACCGTAAAGAGAAGCTGATGGGCTTCGGCCACCGCGTGTACCGCGCCGAGGACCCCCGCGCCCGGGTGCTGCGCGAGACCGCGCGACGGCTGAACGTCCCGCGCTTCGAGGTCGCGGCCGCGCTGGAGCAGGCCGCGCTCACCGAGCTGCGCGAGCGCCGCCCCGACCGGGCGATCGAGACCAACGTCGAGTTCTGGGCCGCGGTCATCCTCGACTTCGCCGAGGTCCCGGCGCCGATGATGCCGGCCATGTTCACCTGTGGCCGTTCGGCCGGCTGGTGTGCCCACATCCTGGAGCAGAAGAAACTCGGCCGCCTCGTGCGCCCGGCCGCGATCTACACCGGCCCGCCGCCGCGCCGCCCCGAGGACGTGCCCGGCTGGAATACCGTCGTCCCCGATCCCGCCGTATAGCGAGTGCCCGGCTCGGGTGCTGTTCGCCGCCTCGGCGTCGATCATGCCTCGGAGCTGTTCGACGGCCGGCGGATCGTCGGCCTCCGCCGCGTCTTCTTCGTCTACCGCGACCACGTCGACGAGACCCGGGGACCGATCGAGTTCACGTTGTCCGACGGAGCCGTCGTCTGGATGGACACTGATAGCGACTGGACGACGATGTGGGTCTACCCCGGCCCGTGGACCGATCCGTTCACCGCGCCGCTGTCAGCCGAGAACGCGCAGTGGGTCGCCGACCACGGGAAGTGGTCGGACTTTCCCGTTGGCGACGACGATCCACTCGCCGCGGTCATGGGCACGCGCATCGATTCGGTCGACGCGTTACAGGACCCGCTTGCCGGGGACCGCTTGGTCTTCCATCTGAGCGATGGCGTCACCCTGACCCTCGTGGCCCGCGAAGAGTTGGTCACCGAGATAGCGATCTGACATGGCCGGCCGACGAAGACTCCGCACGATAGGGTTGGACCCGGTGTGCCGGGAAGTCTGGTCGGCGTCCATTCGCCGACCCCGAGGAATCCTCCGATGAGCACCGCCGACGGCCCCGAGCCGCAATCCTTTCCCCCCTCCTCGTCGACGAGGGAGACCCTGCGCATCGCCGAAATCCTCCGCAAGGAGACGGTGGGCGGATTCCTGCTGGTCGGCGCCGCCGTCGTCGCCCTGATCGTCGCGAATAGCCCGCTGGCCGACGCCTACGAGAAGATCCGCGGCACCGTCGTCGGATACGCACCCTGGCACCTGGACCTGTCGATGGAGCATTGGGCCGCCGACGGGCTGCTCGCCATCTTCTTCTTCCTCGTCGGGCTGGAGCTCAAACGCGAGATCGTCGACGGCGAGCTGCGTTCCCCGCGCACGGCGCTGGTCCCGGTGATCGCGGCGATCGGCGGCGTCATCGTGCCCGCGCTCATCTACTTCGCGATCAACCGCGGCGGCCCCGGCGCGCACGGCTGGGCGATTCCGACCGCCACCGACATCGCCTTCGCCGTCGCGGTGCTGGCCGTCGTCGGCTCGCGGCTCCCGTCGTCGCTGCGACTGTTCCTGCTGACCCTGGCGGTCGTCGACGACCTCATCGCCATCGTCATCATCGCCGTCGTCTACACCGACAAACTCGACCTGCCCCCACTCCTGTTCGCGCTGATCCCGCTGGCCGCGTTCGCCTTCGCCGCCCACAGATACGCCGACTGGTTCGCCGAGAACCAGCGGGCGGCGTGGCTGGTGCTGCTGCCGCTGGGTGTCCTCACCTGGGGGTTCGTCCACGCCTCCGGAATCCACTCGACCATCGCCGGGGTGCTGCTCGGTTTCGCCGTGCCGGTCCTGCGTGGCTCCGCCAACCACCCGGACGACGACGGTCTGGCCGCGCAGTTCGAGCACCGCTTCCGCCCGCTGTCCGCCGGCTTCGCCGTGCCGGTATTCGCCTTCTTCTCGGCCGGCGTCAGCCTCGGCGGCAGTGGGTCGCCGGCCGGCGCCCTGACCGATCCGATCGCGGTCGGCATCATGGCCGGACTGCTGCTCGGCAAGCCGATCGGGATCTTCGGGACGACCTGGCTGACCCTGCGCCTGTCGAAGACCAAACTGGGCTCCGACGTCCGCTGGATCGACGTCTTCGGGGTGTCGGTACTCGCCGGGATCGGGTTCACGGTGTCACTACTGGTCGCCGAGCTGACCTTCGACGCCGATCCGGCGTCGCTCGACCACGCCAAGATCGCCATCCTCCTGGCGTCGACGACGGCAGCCGTCCTCGCCGGTGTCCTGCTGGCGCTGCGCAACCGCAGGCACTGAGCGCTCAGGCCCCCTCGACGTCGCGCCGGGTGAACCGCCACCAGGCCACCGCCGCGAGCACGGCGGCGATCAGCAGGAGGACCAGCACCGGGGCCCAGCGCATCGGCTGGGACGGCACCAACGGCAGGTGGGTGAACGGGGAGAGGTCGCGGATCCACTGCGGCAGTCCGAACAGTTCGCCCATCGGCCCGAGCAGGAAGGCCGCCGTGATCAGCCCCCACCCCGCCCCGGCGACCACGCGCGGCGCCACGGCGTAGATCGTGACGAGGCCGACGCCGATGATCAGCGCGGCCGGGATCTGCACCAACGCGCTGCGCAGCGCATCCCACAGCATCGTCGACCAGTCACCGGTGACCCCGCCGGCGCCGAGGCCGACGACCAGCCCGGCGACCACCAGCAGGATGACGATCCCGCCGATGACCAACGCCAGCTGGTTGAGCAGGTAGCGCGACCGGGAGGCCGGCGTGGCCAGCAGCACCTCGGTACGCCCGGCGGATTCGTCGGCGCGCACCCGGATCACCGCGGTCACGGCCCAGGCCGCGGCGGTGAACCCGAGGTAGGTCATGATCACGGCGAGGAAGACCTTGGTGAGGGCTCCCGGCCCGCCGACGCGGTGCAGGTAGTCGAGCATCCCCGAGTTCCCCGAGGCCAGCGACTCGGCAGCGGTGACGAGCACGCCGATGGTCAGCGACCCGATGCCGATGCCGATCAGCCAGCCGAGGAATCCGCCGCGGTTGAGCCGCACGGTGAGGTGCTCGAGCGAGGCGATCGACGAGGACGCCGGTCCCGGCCGCGGCGCGACGAGGCCCGCGTCGAGATCACGATGCCCGCTCACCCAGGCACCGGCGGCGACCGCGAGGACGAATACCGCGACGCTCAGCAGCATCGGCCACCAGCGGCCCGCGCCGAACGGGTCCATCTGCTGCGCCCAGCCGACCGGGTTGGTCCACCGCAGCCACGTCGCACCGGTGGCGTCGCCGACCCCGCGCAGCACGTAGCCGCCGATCACCGTCGACACCGCCATCATGTTCGCCAGCCGGGCAGTGGTCGCGACCTGCGCGGTGAGTGCCGCCAACCCGATCGCCGCCAACGCGGTGCCGGTGTACTGCCCGCCGACCAGCGCGGCCTGCCCGGGTGTGGCGCCCGCCGAGGACATTGCCGCGGCCATGCCGGCCCCGACGACCACCGCGAAACCGATGGACACGACCAGGGCCGCCACCATCGGGGCCAGACGACCGGTACGCCCGGCACGCACCAGTTCCAACCGACCGAGTTCCTCCTCCTTGCGGGTCAGCCGCGTCACCATGAGGGCGGCGCAGGCCGCCGCCGCGGCGATCATGAACAGGCCGGCGCGCCAGGAGGCGATCGCCGCGTTGGACTGCAGGTGCTCCAACGGGCCGAGTAGCAGTTTGAACGCCGAGTTCGTCGCGGCCCCGGCGGCGAGGGTGGCCCGCTCCTGCTGGGTGCCGTAGAGCTTGACGATCGACGAGATGGTCGCGAAGTTCGTCAGCACGAGCAGCACCGCGGTGACCGGGGCGATGATCCGTTCCCGACGCAGATCCAGCCGGGTGAGCAACCCGGTGGAGGCGAACAACTCGCTCGGTGAGCGCCGGGCCGACGCCGCCGTTGGGACTTCTGCGATTGCCGTCACTTCGCGCCCCCCGCCACCGCGGCCGCTCCGCCGTCGTAGACGTGGAGGAACAGTTCCTCCAGGCTGGGCGGTTCGACGAGCAGACGGCTGACCGAGAGCGAGCCCAAGGCCCGGGTCACCGCTTCGAGGTCGGCCTCGGAGACGGTGAAGGAGACGTCGGTGCCCTCGGCCGAGGTCTCCTCGTCGAAGTCGTGCACCCCGTCGATCCCCCGCAGCACACCGGCCGCGTCGGCACCGGAGACCGTGGCCCGCACGCGCGAGCGCCGCAGGTGCCGGAGCTCGTCGAGGGTGCCGGCCTGCACCGTCTTGCCCGCGCGGATGATCGTGACCGACTCGCACAGCGCCTCGACCTCGCCGAGGATGTGGCTGGACATGAGGACGGCCGACCCGCGCTCCGCCGCCTCGCGCGTGCAGTCCTCGAAGCGTCGCGCCATCAGCGGGTCCAGTCCCGAGGTGGGCTCGTCGAAGATCAACAGTTCGGCCGGGGCGGCCAGCGCCGCGATCAGCGCGACCTTCTGGCGGTTCCCCTTGGAGTAGGTGCCGCTGCGCTTGGTGGGGTCGAGCTCGAAGCGCTCGATCAGCTCGCTCTTCGCGCTGCCGTCCGGGTCGACGCCGCGCATCCGCAGCAGCACGTCGATGCACTGCCCGCCGGTCAGCTGCGGCCACAGGCTGACGTCGCCGGGGACGTAGGCCAGACGGGAATGGATGGCGACGGCGTCGGTGTACGGGTCCGCCCCGAAGACGCGGGCCGTCCCGCCGCTGCGGCGGTACAGGCCGAGCAGCACCCGGATCGTCGTCGATTTACCCGCGCCGTTCGGCCCGAGGAATCCGGCGACCTCGCCCTGCGCGACGGTCAGGTCGAGCCCGTCGAGCGCCGCGAACTTGCCGAATTTCTTGACGAGGCCCTCGACCTCGATCACATTGCCCATCAGTGTTCTCCCGTCCTGGTTCGGTTGTGGTTGTCTCGTGCCGCGAGTACCGAATCGAGCGCGGCGGGGTCGGTGCCGACGCCGTACACGGCGAATTCGACGCCGGGGACCGCGACGCGGTCGATGTAGCCGCGCAGGATGGTCACCGGATCGGACCAGTCCGCCGGCGGATGCAGGACCGTGTCGATCAGCAGGGCGCCGATCGAGATGTAGGCGAGGTAGCGGGCCCGGCCCTCCTCATCGACCGACGGCCGGAGCAGACCGGATTCGACGCCGAGCCGCAGACTCTCCTCCGTCTGCGCGATGACCCGCTGCATGAACCGCTGTGCCGCCGGTCCGCCGTCGGCCACTGCGCGCAGCAGGTAGACGACCTGCGTCTGTCGGGTCTCGTCGCTGTCCAGGCTCTCCAGATACGCCTCGAAATCGGCGTTGGGGGCGATCAACTCGCGCTTGTCGCCGATGATCGCGTCGAGGACCGCGGCATCGCATTCAGCGCGCAGTTCCGCCTTGGAGCCGAAGTGGTGGATGACCAGCCCCGGGCTGACACCGGCGGCGTCGGCGATCGCCCGCACGGTGGCGTCGAATCCCTGGCGCGCGAACAGGTCGATCGCCGCGTCGCGCACTCGCGCCCGCGTGGTCCGATCCTCGTTCGAAGCCGCCGTTGAACTCATGTTCAATTCATTGAACGCTTGTTTAGCCAGCTGGTCAATCCACCCGCGCCGGGAACCCTCCGACCAGCCCTCTAGGATTGTCCGCATGACCGACGCTGCGCAGATCACCATCCCCGCCGACCTGCTCCCCAAAGACGGCCGCTTCGGCTGCGGGCCGTCCAAAGTGCGCCCCGAGCAGTTGCAATCCCTGGTGGACACCGGCGCCTCGGTCTTCGGCACCAGCCACCGGCAGGCCCCGGTCAAGAACGTCGTCGGCGACATCCGCGCCGGACTGACCGAGCTGTTCTCACTGCCCGACGGCTACCAGGTGGTGCTGTCCAACGGCGGCACCACCGCCTTCTGGGATGCCGCCGCCTTCGGCCTGGTGCGCAAGCAGGCCCTGAACCTCACCTACGGCGAGTTCTCGTCGAAGTTCGCGACCGTCACCAAGAAGGCGCCGTGGCTCGACGACCCGAAGGTCATCTCCACCGATCCGGGTACCGCGCCCGATCCGGCCGCCATCACCGCCGACGACGCCGCCGGTGTCGACCTCGTCGGGTGGGCGCACAACGAGACCTCGACCGGTGTGGCCGTCCCGGTGCTGCGCCCGGCCGCCGCCGGTGACGCCCTCGTCGCGATCGACGCCACGTCGGGTGCGGGTGGCCTACCCGTCGACATCTCCGCGACCGACGTCTACTACTTCGCCCCGCAGAAGTGCTTCGCCTCCGACGGCGGCCTGTGGATCGCGATCATGAGCCCCGCCGCACTGGAGCGGGTCGCCGAGATCGCCGCGACCGACCGCTACATCCCGGAATTCCTCTCGCTGGCCACCGCCGTGGAGAACAGCCCGAAGGACCAGACGTACAACACGCCGGCCGTCGGATCGCTGTTGCTGTTCCGGAACCAGATCGAGTGGATGAACGGCAACGGCGGCCTCGACTGGTGTGTCTCGCGCACCGCCGACTCGAGCTCGCGGCTCTACTCGTGGGCCGAGAAGACCTCGTACACAACGCCGTTCGCCGACGAGCCGCACCGCAGCCAGGTGGTCGGCACGATCGACTTCGACGACTCGGTCGACGCGGCCGCCGTCGCCAAGGTGCTGCGCGCCAACGGCGTCGTCGACACCGAGCCCTACCGCAAGCTGGGCCGCAACCAGCTCCGCATCGGCATGTTCCCGGCGATCGATCCCGACGACGTCTCGGCGCTCACCGCGTCGATCGAGTACGTCGTCGAGCGCCTCTGACCTGCGGTCGGCCTGCGTGTCCCCCCTCGGGCAAGCGCGGTTTGCATTAGTCTGGTCCACACGCCGTCGTCGAGGAGGAGCAGATGCGGAAGCTGCGCGTCACCAGCGTCGACGCTGATGCCAGCTTTGTGATCTGTATCGACGACGAGACCGGCGAGAAGTTCCGCATCCCCGCCGACGACCGTCTGCGCGCCGCCGCGCGCGGCGATGTCACCCGCCTCGGGCAGATCCAGATCGAGATGGAATCCGCCCTGCGCCCGCGCGAGATCCAGTCGCGCATCCGGTCCGGGGCCACCGTCGAAGAGGTCGCGTCGGCCGCCGGCACCACCGTCGACCGCGTACAGCGCTTCGCCCACCCCGTCCTCCTGGAACGGGCCCGGGCCGCGGAACTGATCCGCGCCGCCCACCCGATGCGCGAGGACGGTCCCGCGCTGGCCACCCTCGACGAGGTCGTCACCGCGGCGCTCCGGGCACGCGGGATCAATCCCGACGTCGCCGACTGGGACGCGTGGAAGGCCGACGACGGGAACTGGGTCGGACAGCTCACGTGGACCGTCGGGCACACGGAGAACCACGCCCACTGGCGCTTCTCCCCCGGTTCGCAGGGCGGCACCGCCGAGCCGCTGGACAACGGCGCCGACGACCTCGTGCATCCCGAATCCGGTGCCCGCCATCCGCTGCAACCGGTCGCCGATCCGGTGGAGGCGGTCACCGTCGACGCCGCCACGGTCGTCGCGGCGCAGCGCACCACCGAACCGGCACCCGTGCGCCGCCGACCGCGCAAGCCGGCTCCCGAGCCGCCCACCCCCGTTCCGGCGCCGGAGGTCGAAGCCGAGGCCGAGCCGGAGCCGCCGAAGCGCAGCCGCGCCAAGCAGCGCAAGCCCGAGGTGCCGGGCTGGGAGGAAGTCCTCCTCGGCGTTCGCAGCACCCCCAACCAGTAGCCGGCGTCCCCCCGATGGCCGACGACGGCCGATTGCATGGAATGCTTGGCATCCATGAGCGCACCCCAGCCCCCGCAGCCCGGCCAGCCGTTCACCCCGCCGGGTGCACCCGCCGCCTATCCGCCCGCCCAGCCCGGATACGGCCCCGCCCAGCAGGCACCGGGCTACGCCCAGCCCGGATACCCCCAGCAGGGGTACGCCCAGCCGGGGTACGCCCAACCCGCCTACGCACAGCCGGGCCACCCCCAACCGGCATACGGCCAGCCGGTCCACAGCGCCATCCAGCAGGGCGTCCAGATCGACACCAAGTTCATCCCGATCAACTGGTTCTTCTACTTCATCAAGCCGAAGATCGAGGTCGACGGCTACCCGGTGAACGCCCAGTGGGGCATCAACGAAATCCCGCTGCCGCCCGGACAACACCAGGTACACGTCCACGTGCCCTATTTCCTGCCGCCCAAGGTGGGGCCCGCGACGACGGTGGTCAACGTGGGGCAGCAGCAGGTGGTGCCGGTGGAGTACCGCGCACCGGTCTGGGCCTTCAGCGAGGGCTCGATCGGCCCGGCGCCGCAGTCCTACAACGGGGTCGGCATCACGCTCGGCATGATCCTCGTCCCGATCGTCCTGTTCCTGCTCCTGATGATCCTCATCGTCGCCACCGCCTGACCGTCGGCCGATCAGCGGGTCCCGCGCGGCCTGAGGTCGCGCGGACACTCGTTGGGGGCGGGCACACCGCGAAGTCGGGCGTCGAGCCATCCCAACGCTTCTGGATAGCCGGCGAGAGCGGCGATCACGTGCTCGCCGAAGACCTCTCGGTAGGCCGCGGTCGCGCCGAGGCGACATTGGCTGCGGTACAGGTTGCGGGCCCCGGTCGCCGGGATCCAGAACTCCTGACTCCCGTTGTAGATGTACAGCGGCACGTCAGAGCGCTTATCTGCCATCTTCGTGATGCGATAGATCTTGTAGGCGATGGGCGAGTGAAACGGGTCCGGATCGTTGGAGAACACCTGCATCGGCATGAACGTCTGCCCGGCGTAGCCCTCGGGAATCACGCACACGTTCTTCAGCGGCGAGGTCGCAAACCACTGCGCGGCGTGGTTGGCCATGGTCAGGATCTCGGGCCGTTCGCGAGCGATGCCGAAGGTCGCCGCGTGGAACATGCCGGTCGCCAGATTCGCGTTCATCGACCCGACGAGGATCTGGAAATCCGCGGGTACCCCACCGAGCGCTGCCCCCACCATCCGCGGCACCAATTCCGGGGCGTAGGAGCCGAGTAGTTTCGCCGCACCGTTGGTCGCGATCGCGCCTCCGGAGTATCCCGTCATGGCGATCCGGCTCGCGCCGAAAGCCTTCCGGTCCAGGTGCGACGCCGCTCGCAGCGAGTCGAGCACGATGTGTCCGGCCACGACCGGCTCGGCATAGGACTGCCGCGGTCCCTGGTGGTCGGGGACGACGACGCTGTAGCCACGGGCCAACGCGAGTTGGGTGGTCGGCGGCATGAAGTCGGTGAAGCCGGTCGCAATGCTCACGCCGTGCGCCAGCGTCATCCCCGGCGTACACGCCGCCCCGAGCGAATCGATCGGCAGATTGTTCACCAGTATCGGGCGATGCCCGGGTCCGCGCCAGGGCGCGCGCGGCACCAGGATCGTCGCCGTCCCGAACGACGGTCGACCCACGGCGTCGCGGGTCGCGAACTTCACCTGGGTCGCACGCGAAATCGGTGCGGTGACGAGTAGTCCGGCCGGCCACGTGACGTCGCGGTGCGCGAGCAAGTCGCCCGGCTGACGTTTCGGTAGGTCCGGTGACCATCGGTCGAAGAACGGATCGCCGGTCGGGTCCGGCAGGACCGCCTCGCGCAATTCCTGCATGCGGCGGCTGAATCCCGGGGTTTGCGCCCGTTGCGGTATGGAGCGCAGGTGCGGAAACGGCGGCGGCGGCACGATCGCGTTGATCGTGTCGGGTATCGCTTTGGGAATGGGCCCCATGGTGAAGGGCTCGTTGGGCATCGGCCGACCCGGGGGAGCCGCTTCTGCCGGAGCGCTGAGCAAAGATCCCCCCAGCGCCATTGCGATGATTCCGATGACAAGCCGTCGAGTGCTCATGGATCCCCCCTGCAGTCATCTCCGACGCTAGCGCCCACCGTGCCGATTGGTGGGACGGTTCCGACAACTGATTCCGCCGACGATCAGCGGTAACGGACGGCTCACTCGATCCGACGGTCGACGGCCCATCGGGTCAGCGCGTTGCGGTTGGACTGCTGGGTCTTGCGCAAGACGTTCGACGTGTGCGTCTCGACGGTCTTGGTCGAGATGAAGAGTTCCTCGCCGATCTCGCGGTAGGTGTAGCCGCGGGCCAGCAGGCGCAGCACCTCCATCTCGCGACGGGTCAGCGAGTCCAGTTCGGGGTCGAGCACCGGCTCCGGGACGGGTGATCGGCCGGTGAACGAGTCGAGCACGAAACCGGCCAGTCGAGGGCTGAACACGGCATCGCCCTGGGCCACGCGGCGCACCGCGTCGGCCAGCTCCGCGCCGCTGATGGTCTTCGTGACATATCCGCGCGCCCCCGCCCGGATCGTGGCGATGACATCGGCAGCGGCATCGGATACCGACAGCGCGAGGAACACCGGCGCGTCGGAGCCGAGTTCGGCGATCACGCCGCGCAGCACCGCGACGCCGCCGCCGTCGGGCAGGTGTACGTCGAGCAGCACGACATCCGGCCGTGAACGCTCGATCTCGACGATCGCCGGGCGCACGGCACCGGCCTCGCCGATCACCTCGATGCCGTCCTCGGAGGCCAACTCGGCGCGCACGCCGGAGCGGAACACCGC
This sequence comes from Gordonia sp. X0973, assembly GCF_013348785.1. Taxonomy (NCBI): domain Bacteria; kingdom Bacillati; phylum Actinomycetota; class Actinomycetes; order Mycobacteriales; family Gordoniaceae; genus Gordonia; species Gordonia sp. X0973. The sequence goes on along the minus strand of NZ_CP054691.1, from coordinate 728,046 downwards.
GTGGTCGTCGACGAGGAACACCCGGTAGGTCATGACGCCTCCGACACGTCGACGTGCGCCGTTTCGGCGGGTGAACGCGGCACCGACAGGAATACGTTGGTCCCGCGTCCCACGGTCGAGGTGATCTGGGCGGTACCGCCGGCCCGCTCCATCCGGGCCCGGATCGACAACGCCAGCCCCTGCCGGTCCCCGTCCACCCGATCCGGGTCGAATCCGGCTCCGCGGTCGCGGACGAATACCTCGACGCGGTCGGCGAGCACCTCGGCGTAGAGGTCCGCCTTCGCGGCGCCGGAGTGCTTGGCCGCATTGACCAGGGCCTCCCGAGTCGCACCGAGCAGCGCCGAGGCGGCCGGGGCCCACTGCTCGTCGCGCATCTCCCGCGGCGCGGTGTCGCCGACGGTCACCGCCTCGACCTCGATGCCGTAGGCGTCCTCGACCTCGACGGCCAGTGCCGCCACCGCCGCCGCGAAGGACTCCCGTCGCGCGGCCGGGTCGCCGAACAGCCAGGCCCGGAGGTCGCGCTCCTGCCGACGGGCCAGCCGGGCGACGGCGTCGGGGTCGTGCGATTGCTTTTGGATCAGCGCGAGGGTTTGCAGGACCGAATCGTGCAGGTGCGAGGCGATCCGCTCCCGCTCGTCGGTGCGGATCCGCGCGGCGCGCTCGGCGTCGAGCGCCCGCAGCAGGCGCATCCACATCGGCACGGTGAGCAGTACGACGCCGACCAGCGTCGCCACCACCGCCAGGACCGTGGAGTTGACGCCGCCGAACACCGAGTCGGATGCCGCCACCATCGCCACGAGACCGCCGACGACCAGGGCCGCACCGGCGACGACCCGCAGCCAGGTGCTGGCCGACCGCCGCGCGCCGATCCCGATCACGTCGGCCTCGCGCCACACCAGCGCGACTCCGACCAGCACGAAGACGACGGCGAGGGTCTGCTGCGCCGGGGCATTCGCGGCGAGCATGGCATTCGCGACCAGTGCCGCCGCCCCGATCACCACCAGACCCCACGCCTGGCGGCGCTCGGCGCGCCGCGGCGGTACGGTGTCGTCGCCCTGCGGGCAGAAGTACCACAGAATGGCGTAGGCAACCGCGCCCGCGCCGCCGAGGGCGGCCAGGACGACGAAGACGACGCGCACCCGCAGCACGTCTATCCCCAGATGATCGGCGACACCCCCGCAGACGCCGGCAATGATGCTGCCGCCGTTGCGCCGTACCAGTCGAGGCGCCCGGGATTCGCCGTCACGGGTGGTCTGCGGATTCATCACCTTCGATACTGGCATGCCCATGACCTCTCCACCCCGGCCCGCCGCGGAGTTCAGGGACTATCTCAGGGTTCTCCCCGATCCCCTCGACGCGATGACACGCCAGGATCGTCAAGTATGAACACCTCGACTCTCACCGATCTCTGGGCGACCCGCCCGATCCGGCAGCGCCCGGGCCGCAAGATCGCCGGCGTCTGCTCCGGCTTCGGCGCCCGCTACGACATCGACCCGACATTGGTCCGGGTCGCGTTCGTGGTGGCCACGATCTTCGGCGGCAGCGGCATCCTGCTGTACATCGTCGCCGTGGTCGCGCTGCCCGCGCTGCCGGGCGAGGGCGCCCCGCTGCGGATCGAGCGGCGCAGCACCCGCCAGCCGTGGGCCCTGTCGCCCCTCGTCGTGTGGATCGTGGTGGCCATCGTCTTCGTCTCGGCGGTGAGCGGCGGGCGGGCCTGGGGGTCCGGCGGCATCGCCGGCACGGTCCTCATGCTGATCGGCTGGTGGCTGCTCTACCAGCGCACACCCATCGCCCCGCGGGGAACGGCCGCCGACCAGCTCGCGCGGGCGTCGGCCGCGACCACCGGCCCCGACGCGGAGACCGCCGAACAGCGCGTGACCCCGGACGGGGTCGCCGAAGAGGGCGGCACACCGCCGCCGTGGGATCCGATGGGCACGGCCGCCTTCGCCTGGGATCTACCCGAACCCCCCGCGGCGCCCGAGCCGCCGTTCGCCGCGGCCGAGCAGCCGAAGAACCCGCTGACCGCGATCGTCGCCGGTGTGGCCGTGCTCGCCGCGGTGGCCGGCACCATCGGCAACCTGGTGGGGATCGAATGGTTCACCGTCGGCCGGATCGCCTCCCTCGCCCTCGCGGTCCTCGGCGTCGGGATGCTCGTCGCCGCGCTGCAGCGCCGTCCCGCCGGCGGCCACGCCGACGGCCTCGTCGGCCTGGCATTGCTCACCGCGGCGGTCGCGGTGATCGCGACGCTGGCGCACCAGCACGACTGGTCGGTCACACGGGGCGGCGTCGGGGACCGCGAATGGCAGCCCCGCACCGAATCGGCGCTGCTGGAGCACTACCGACTCGGCGTCGGATCCTCGACCCTGGACCTTCGCGAACTCGAGTCGATCAGCCACGACCGGACGATCAACGTCGAACAGGGGGTCGGCGACCTCGTCGTCCTCCTGCCGCAGAAGGTGCGCGTCCGCGCCGACTGCAGCACTGGAATCGGATCCATCCGGTGCCCGCAGGGCATCGTCGGCGACGAAGCCGGCCCGATCCTGACCATCCGTGCCCACAACGGCATGGGAGATGTGGAGATGAAGAAATGACCAAGACCGACGACGACGCGCCGGTGCGCCGCTCCGTATTCCTCGCGGTGGCAGGCATCCTCACCCTGCTGGTCGCCGCCTGGGGGATGACCGGTGGATTCCACCTCCCGAACCTCGACCTGGTGCCGTGGCTGCTGGTCATCGGCGGAGTGCTCGTCGGCGTCGTGCTGATCCTCAGCGGCCTGCGCCGGGGCTGATCGTCTCGCCGCGGCGCGCCAACTCGTAGAAGGCGATCGCCGCGGCCGTCGCGACGTTGAGCGAATCGGTTCCCCGACTCATCGGGATCCGGGCGCGCACGTGACTTGCCCGCATGGCCGCGGCGGTCAGCCCGGGCCCCTCCGCGCCGACGAGGAAGGCGACGCGCCGCGCGTCGGCGACCGCGTCGGCCAGCATCGGCGACGCCGGGTCGGGCGTCAGCGACACCGTCTGAAAGCCGCGGTCGGCGAGCAGGTCGAGTTCGGCGGGCCACTCCGGCAGCTTCGCGAACGGGACGAGTAGGGCATGGCCCATCGACACGCGCACGCAGCGCCGGTACAGCGGATCGGCACACCCGGCGCCGAAGAGCACCGCGTCGACGCCCAATCCGGCGGCGTTGCGGAAGATCGACCCGATGTTCTCGTGGTCGTTGACCCCTTCCAAGACGGCGACGACGCACGCGTCGGCCACGGCCCGCTCCACGTCGAGCTCCGGTGCGCGTGCGGCGACGCCGAGCACCCCGCGGTTGAGGTGGAAGCCGACGATCTGCGCCATGACCTCGGCGCTCGCCCGGAAGAACGGCACCGCCCCGGGATCGTCGGTGACCGGCAGGGTGGCCGCGAGTTCGCCGAGCCGGCGGTCGACGCCGAGGAAGGCATGCGGGGCGAAGCGGGACGCGACCATGCGCTCGACGACGAGTACCCCTTCGGCGATGACGAGCCCTTTGCCGACGCGGCCGCCGGGCAGGACCGGCAGATCGGGGCGCCGATCCACCGAGTTCAGGTCGCGGAAGTCGTCGACGCGCGGATCGTCGGGGTCGTCGACGTCGACGACTCGCACGTGCTGCGTGGGGGAACCGGACACCACCGTTACGGTAGTCGCATGGCTTCACGTCCCGATCTGCAGTTCCGTCCCGCCGTCGACGACGACTGGCCGGAGATCTTCGCCGCCGACGCACGGGCCTTCGGCATCACCGCACCGATCGACGAGACGCACCGCGCCATCGAGCGGGCGATGATCGACAACGCGGACACGATGATCGCCCGCGACCCCGCCCTGCCCGGCGCGCCCCTGGTCGGCCAGGCCATGTATTACCGCCTGCGGATGTCGGTGCCCGGCGGCGCCCGGGTGGACTTCCCCGGGTTGACCTGGGTGTCGGTCGCACCGACCCACCGTCGGCGCGGGATCCTGCGCGAACTCCTCACCCGCCTGCGCGCGGAATGGGTGGCGCAGGGATTCGGCATGGCCGCGCTGTGGGCCTCGGAGGCCACGATCTACGAGCGGTTCGGGTTCGGCCCGGCGATCTTCGCCGAGGACGTGCGGATCGACGAGCGGCAGACGCTGCGCGTCGCGCCACCCGAGCGTGCCGGTGTGCGGTTCGCCTCCGCCGCGGAGTTCGCCGCCGCGGCCCCGGGCATCTACGGCCGCTGGGCCGACGTCCATCCCGGCGTCATGCTGCGCGACGACCGCTGGTGGGCCTACCTCCTCGATGACCGGCCCGTGCTGCGGCCCTTCACCACCGGCGAGCGGCAGTACCTGCTGCACGCCGACGGCTACGCGACCTACCGGCTCGACGCGGCCCACCCCGATGCCGACGACCTGCCCGACGCGCGGATCGAGGAGGTTGTCGCCGTCACCGACGAGGCGCACACCGAGCTGTGGCGCGTCCTCTCCTCCCTCGACCTGGTCGCCGCGACCACGGCGACCCTCTCGGTCGGCGATCCCCTGCCGGTCAAGCTCGCCGATCTGCGCGGGGTGAAGACGACCTCGCGCTACGACACCCTCTGGGTGGCGATCCTCGACGTCGACAAGGCGCTCACCGCCCGCCGGTACGCCGCCGACCTCGATGCGACGCTGATCGTCGACGACCCGGTGGGCGACGCCGGGGACCGGTACCGGCTGCGGATCGTCGACGGCACGGCGTCGGTACAACGCGGCGGGGAGGGCACGGACGGCGAGATCCGTTGCGGCATCACCGTAGTGGGATCGCTCTACTTCGGCTCGGTGGACGCCCGTGCGCTCGCGAGCGCCGGCCGGCTCGACGCGTCGTCACCCGAGCTGTTGACCGCCTTCGCGAATATCTGGCGCACCGATACCCACCCGGCCACCGGCACCGACTTCTAGGTCAGGTCAACAGCTCCTGGATCGGGGCGCGGGCGAAGTAGACGACGAACACCACGGCCACCGCCCACAGGATCGGGTGGACTTCGCGCGCTTTGCCCCGCGCGGTCGCCAGCACCACCCAGCTGATGAAGCCCAGGCCGATGCCGTTGGCGATGGAGTAGGTGAACGGCATGGCCACGATGGTCAGGAAGGCGGGCAGGGCGTATTCGAAGCGGGTCAGGTCGATGGTCCGGATCTGCCCGATCATCAGCGCGCCGACGATCACCAGCGCCGGGGCGACGGCCTCGAGTGGCACCACCTGGTAGAGCGGCGTGAAGAACATCGCCGCGAGGAACAATGCTCCGGTCACCAGGTTCGCGAATCCGGTCCGCGCGCCTTCGGCGATCCCCGACGCCGACTCGACGAACACGGTGTTCGACGACGCCGAGCCCAGGCCGCCGGCGATGGCGCCGGTGCCCTCCACGACCAGTGCCTTCCCGATCCCGGGCAGCGTCCCGTTCTCGTCGGCGAGTCCGGCCTCCTCGCCGAGCCCGGTCATGGTGCCCATCGCGTCGAAGAAGTTGGCGAGCACGATGCTGAACAGCAGGATCGACGCGCCGATGGCCGGTGCCGCGATGACGTGCGACGCGGAGCCGTGCTCGGTGAACGCGCCGAACAGGTCCACCTTGCCGATCAGGGAGAGGTCGGGCAGGCCGCCGACCGAATGCGGCAGTTCCGGGGCGTTGAGGGCCCAGCGGCTCGGGCGGACCGCTTGGACGACGATCGCCAACACCGTGGTGAGGACGATGCCGATCAGCAGGCCGCCGGGCACCTTGCGCACGGTCAGCACCCCCATCAACAGGAGTCCGACCGCGAAGACGAAGACCGGCCAGGTCGAGATCGATCCGGATTCGCCGAGGCGGACCGGCACCGTCGTGTGGGCGGCGTCGGGGACCCGTTGCACGAACCCGGCGTTGACGAATCCGATGAACGCGATGAACACGCCGATGCCGGCGGTGATCGCGGCCTTGAGTTCGGCGGGCACGGCGTTGAACACCGCGGTGCGGAAGCCCGTCACCGCGAGCGCGACGATGATGACGCCGTTGAGGACCACCAGGCCCATCGCCTCCGGCCAGGTGACCTGGGTGGTCACGCTCACCGCGAGGAGGCTGTTGACGCCCAGTCCGGCGGCGAAGGCGAACGGATAGTTCGCCACCACGCCGAAGACCACGCACATCACCCCGGCGACGAGTGCGGTGACCGCGGCGACCGCCGCCATCGGCAGCACGTCGCCGTGGATGTCCGCGTTGATCGGCTTGCCGGGGTGACCGCCGAGGATGATCGGGTTCAACACGACGATGTAGGCCATCGTGAAGAAGGTGACGATCCCGCCCCGCATCTCGCGCAGCGGCGTCGAGCCGCGCTCGCTGATACGGAAGAACCGATCGACTCGGGACGGTACCGGCGCTGCGCTCACGCCCAGAACGTTAACCTGAACCCATGTCCGACGCCGCCCAGACCCCCGTTCCCGAGTTGCCCAAGATTCTGCGCGAACCGGGCCCGGTCATTGTGGTCGGCATGGCCGCCTGGCTGGTCGCGACGATCGTCGCGCTCGTGACCGGCGTCGGCGGCCTGACGCTGCAGGTATGCCTCTGGGGACTGGGCGTCGGCGTGCTGGGCACGCTCATCGTCGGCGTGCAGCTCGCCGCGGTGCGCCGCGGCTCCAAGACCGCCCAGCAGGGGCTGGAGTAGCGCCTACCGGTAGTAGCGCGCGAACTGCGGCGGCATCACCGAGCCGGCCGGGAGCGTGATCCCCGGCGGAGTCCGCAGGGGGCGCACCTTCATCGCGGGCGCCGCGGGAGCCATGCACGCCATCGCCGGGTGCCCGGTGCGCAGCAGCGAGTCGATCAGCGACTGCATCGACGGCGCGACGTTGAGCGTCATGTGCACGATCGGATCGTTCGGGCACAGATCCTGGGTGACGATGTTGCGGTAGCGGCCCGGACCGGTCATCAGGTTGATCCAGAACGGGGCCGCCTCCTCTTCGCGCAGCGTCGTCACGTTGTAGTAGGTGACGCCGGGCAGCGCCTGCGCTGGCGAGTTGAGCGCGGCGATGTCCGTGCCGCCCATCGCCTGCTCTCGGCATGCCGGCGTCGGGTTCATCCCGCGGTACTGCGGCGGCAGGTATTGGAGGCGGTCACGCGGCGGGCACTTGCCCTGGCGCAGCCACTGGGCCTGATACGGCGAGCCGAGGATCATCCCGGAGAGGATCACCGCCTTGCGGACGAGGCGCGCCCCGCCGAAATCCTTCAACCAGTAGCGCCCGACGATCCCGGTCTGCGAAATGGTGACCAGGTCGAATTTCTTGTGGCCGGTGCGCTTGGACAGGTCGTCGGCCCAGCGCCCGAGCTTTGCCGAGTTGCCCTTGATCCGCACGAAGGGGTTGTTGCGCGGATCCTTCGGATCGTTGGTCTGGAAGGTGTAGACCTCGTAGCCGCGCGCCCGCATCGGCGCGGTGAACGCCTGGGTCAGCGTCTCGTTCTCGATCGCGCTGGCCAGGTAGATGATCGGCAGTCGCTCGCCGGGCGCGGCCTGCGTCGCTCCGGTCGGTGCCGCCACGGCCACGGTGGCCGCCGCCGCGGCGAGGACGGCTAGGCGTCGGAAAAATCCCATAGCCGACATTGCACCATAGGAAGGTTAGGCAAACTTTACCCGGGTGTCCGGCTGACCGAGGTGCGCCACCCAGACGACCAGGGCCACCCAGGCCGCGCCGAGCACCCAGCCGATCACCACGTCGGTGAACCAATGCACGCCCAGATAGACCCGGCTCACGCCGATCGCGAGGCTCAGCACGGGTGCGAGCATCAGGACGTCGGGATGCTGGCGGATCCAGCCCGACGACCGGTAGAGACAGGCGGCGATCAACCCGAACACCACCAGGCTCATCATCGCGTGGCCCGACGGCATCGACTGGTGGGAGGCGTGGATCAGACGGGCCGATACCGGCGGGCGGTCCCGGTCGAACAGGGCCTTGAGCCCGATCATCAGCCAATAAGCCGACCACGATCCGAACAGGACGGCCGCCGCCGACCGCCAGCGGCCGAAGGCGGCGAACACCGCACTGGCCGCGATCACGATCACGGTCAGCACCGAGATGGAGCCGAGCCAGCTCAGTGCCTCGGCGACCGAGGTCCAGAATCCGGAGCGGATGTCGACGGCGAGGTCGAGCATCCCGCGGTCGATCGGGGGTTCGGCGAGGATCATGGCTCTCAGGCTAGGTCATCTCCCCGACGCCATCCGGCGCAGATGGGCGGTCCCGTCCTCGTCGACCCACCGCGCGACGCGGTGCTCGCCCCGCTCGGTCGCGACGACGAGGTCGTCGTGTACGACCACCCGCCCCCGTGGGAGGGTCGCGGAATACTGCGCGGCGACGGCGATCGCGTCGGGATCGGCCTCCCACGTCGTCACCCGACCGGTGCTGATCACGCGGACCGGTACCGCCTCGGAGGAGAGCGGGAGGTCGAGGAGTGCGGCGAGGTCGGCGGCGGAATCCGCGGCCACCGGCAGGCCGGGCACCACCGCGCGCGCCGGGTCGACGACGGCGAGGTACTGGGCCGCGTCGACGACCACCCCGGTGTCGCAGACCGATCCGTCGAGTGTTCTGGCGGCGGGCGGTTCGCCGAGCGCGGTCATCACGGCCTCGGTGTCGGCGTCACCGCGCGCTAGTGCGGTGAGCACCTCCCCGTATGCCCGCACCGCGACCCCCGGCGCGACGTCTCGCTGCGCGTCGCCCAGGCCCGCGAGGATCATCGCGGCCGACGGGGAGTCGCGCACGGCGTCGCCGAGCAGCACACCGGAGAGTCGCGCGGCGTCCGGGTGGTCGAGCGGGTCGACGATCCCGGCGAACCCGTCGGCGTCCGGGCTGCGGTACTCGCGCACCGGCCGACCGTCGATCTGCGCGTGCTCGCGCAGCCACCACGCGGTGTAGCCCTCCCGCTCGACGAGCAGCGGGGCCGTGGCCGGATCGTCGGCCAGGATGTGCAGGGCCGCCCGCCACCGGTCGTCGGGCACGAGGTCCAGGTCGCGCGCCGCCGTCATGGTCGACGGCGGCTCCCCGAGTCCCGACCACCACCGCCCTTCGTCGTCGAGGTCGTGGTTGGGCTCGGTGGGCCATTGCTCGGAGACGGTGAGGAATCCCCAGCCAACCCCGGCCCGGCGCAACGCCGATTCCCCGTACCGCTGGATCAGCGGATCATCGACGAGTGCGAACGGGCAGTCCTCGCCGAGTAGTTCGACCAGGGGCGACCGGGGCATCGACAGTTCGTCGACGTGGACGAGTTCCCCCTCGTCATCGGGTAGCAGCAGTTCGGCCGACGCCGCGGCGGGCAGCTCAGCATCCGGGTCGGCGACCAGCAGACCGAGCACCGCATGCGCGAGGTCGAGTACCTCGTCGTCGGTGCCGTGCTCGGCCGCCTCGGCCAGGGCGACCACGAGTTCGGGTGCGGCCAGCAGCTCACCGGGACCGACCGGTTGCGCGCCCAGCCGCTCCAGCAACGGGTGGACGGCGTCGGGTGCGACGGCCTTGGCCCACGGCGCCGCGACCCCGGCCGCCGCGAAGATTAGGCCGCGGGCCCCGAGGTTGCGGCGACCGTCGGCACGCGGCACCGGCAGGGCACCGAGTTCCTCCGCGTCCTGGGCGGTGAGGACCAGCGGGGCCAGCGCGTCATAGCACTGCGCCCACCACTGCGTGGGCCGGTCGACGTCGGCCAGCGCGTTCGCGATGTCGGCCAACCCGATCTCGCGCGCCCCGACGGCGACCAAGGCGGCACGCTGCGCCGGGCCGGAGACGTCGGGGTGGGCGAGGTCGGCCAGCACCGGCCCGAGGCAGGCGGCCAGCTCGTCGGACAGATCGGCGACGATCAGCGTGCGCCGCGGCACCAGGGCGGCTTCGCCATCCGCGGCGGGCACCCATGCCGTCTTCCCCAGTGCGTCGAGCACCGTCTCCAGCAGCCGTGCGTCGACCGGGTTGGCCCCCAGCGCCCGCGGCACGAATCCCGGGCGACGCGCAGGCGGGAGCGCGGCGACCAGCGCTGCGTAGCCGGGGGCGAGGACGCCGACGTCGACGCCGGGCATGAGGTGCCTGCGGTCCGGTGTCACCGGCAGCGTCGCGATGACCCGCGCCGGGACGGAGATGTCGATGTCGGTGGGCGTCGGGGTGCGCAGCACCTCGGGCGCCGCCGGCCGCTTCGCGATCGGGGCGAGCCAGCGGATGTCTCCGGTCGCCACCTCGAACCACTCCGCCGCGGCTTCCCCGGCGGTCACGGTGGCCTCGCCGACGGTGATCTCGGCGAGCGCGGGCAGTTCCAGCAGCCGGTCGCGGGCTTGGGCGGCCATCTCGGCGAGCAGCGCGTCGACGTCCACCCCGGTGCGCGGCAGGACGACGATCTCGGTGTCGAACCCCTCGGCCGGTGCAGCGTCACCCGCCCACGCCAGCCGCAGCAGTGGGGCGTCCAGCCCGTCGGGCAAGCCCGCCCACGACTCGATCTCACGGGCCGTCTCGGTGCGGTCGAAAACCACGGTGCCGGTGCGGGAACGGACTTCGACGCGGCGGGCGACCGGGACCACGGCGGCGAACCCGACACCGAAACGCCCGACGGTCTCGGCGGCGGCATCCTTCGGGGAGACGCGCAGGGCCAGCAAGGACTCCACCCCGGCCGCGGTCAGCGGCTCACCGGTGTTGGCCAGGTGCAGGGCGCCCTCGTCGTCGCGCCACACGGCCAGCTTCCCCGCGACGCCCGCCGCGGCGGCGGCGTCGGCGGCATTCGCGGCGAGTTCGACGAAGAGCCGGTCGCGGTACCCGACGGCGGCGAGGTCGGCCTCGGCGCGGGCGTCCTCGACCAGGCGCGTCGGCGAGGCCCGCCATGCGTCGAGGACCGCGGTGCGCAGCCGGTCGACGTCGGCGGCGAGGACGTGGCGCATCACTCCGCCGCGGCGAACACCTCGAGGACGCCGTCGTCATACGGATCGAATAGCGGCGTCGAGACGGAGGGGCGGGCCACCACGTCCGAGTGCGCACCACAGCCGTACTCGGCCGAGACCACGTGGCCGTCGGCGGAATACTCGTTGGCGCAGACGCCGAAGGCCTGCCGCAGGGCACCGGCCAACGGCAGGTAGAAGCCGCAGTCGGCGCAGTTGTGCCGCGCGGCCTGCGCCATCGCCGACGCCGGGCCGTATTCGCCGTCGTACCAGCGCTGGGCGGCGTCGTCGCGACCCTCCCGGCTCAGCACCCGCTTGCGGCCCAGGCCGATCTCGCCGTCGAGGGCCTCGGCGTCACCGCCGTCGACCTGGTTGGGCACCAGGCGCGGGTCGTCGGTCTCCGCGGCCAGCTGGTCGCCGGGACCCAGGTCGCCCGCGGCGAGTCGTTCCGACCACGGCACCCAGGCGGGGGCCAGCAGGGCGCCGTCGCCGGGTAGCAACACCACTTCGCTGACCGTCACCCCGTCCGGGCCGTCGTCATCCGACGCCGCCGCCACGACGGCGCACCAGCGCCACCCGCGGTAGCCGGGCACGTCCGCGGTGAAGTAGTGCGCGACGGAGTTGTCGTCCTCCACGACGGCCTCGATGTGGTCGCCGGGCTCACCGCCATCGGTCACGATGGCGGCCCGGGCCAGGTCAACGGCCGCGCGGAGCAAGTCAATCTGGGCTGTGAGACTCACCCCTCCAGTGTGCCTCACCACTGCTGGGCGTGGCACGCCCACCCTCGCGTCGGGCGATAGGGAAGAATTGGGGGCGTGAGTCTAGGCAGGCGCCCGAGGTCGGGTCGTACCCATCCCGGCGCGCGGAACTATCCGACGCCCGGCGATCCGGCGACCCCCGACGTCGAGACCGCCTACCTGAACGACGCGCATGCGACGCAGAATCCGCACCTCCCGCCGCTGGGCCCGACGCCGACACCGTCGACCGAGCCCTTCGACAGGCCGACGTACCCCGACGAGCAGGTCAAGCCCGGTCTCACCCGACGGGCGGCCCGCGGCGGCAAGCGCCTGACGAGTCGGGGCATCAACACCATCGCCCGGGCGGCCACCGCCGACGGTGCCGATCGCTCCGGGCTCACCGCGCTGACCATTCCCGTCGTCGCCAACGCTGCGGTGGACGCCGCCATGGCCGTCGCCCTGGCCAACACCCTGTTCTTCGCCGCGGCCAGCGGGTCGGAGGGCAAGGTCGGGCTCTACCTGCTGCTCACGATCGCGCCGTTCGCCCTGATCGCGCCGCTGATCGGGCCGCTCCTGGACAAGTTGCAGCACGGCCGCCGCATCGCGATGGCCGGCACCTTCGTCGCCCGGGCCGTCCTCGCGGTCCTCATCATCACGAACTACGAGTGGAACACGGCCACCCAGCAGCTCGAATACGACCCGTGGATCCTGTACCCGTGTGCCCTCGGCCTGCTGGTGATGTCCAAGTCGTTCGGGGTGCTCAAATCCGCCGTCACCCCGCGCGTGGTCCCGCCCAGCATCGACCTGGTGCGCGTCAACTCCCGCCTCACCACCTTCGCCCTGATCGGCGGGACGATGGTCGGCGGCGCCCTCGCCGCCGCCTTCGAGATGCTGCTGGGCACCTGGCTGCCGATGCACTGGCCGGGCGGGATGATCCTGCTCATCGTCATCGCCTGCGCCGGCGCCTACTTCTGCATGAAGATCCCGTCGTGGGTCGAGGTCACCGCGGGCGAGATCCCGACCACGCTCACCTATCGCGAGCAGCCCAAGCCCGAGATCAGCGCGCGGGAACGGGCGCGGCGCGCGGGTGCGCTCATCTCCAAGACGATCCGTCAGCCCCTCGGGCGCAACGTCGTCACCGGGCTGTGGGGCAATGCGACGATCCGCATCCTCACGGGCTTCCTCACCCTGTTCGTCGCGTTCTACGCCCGCAACCAGCACGATCTCGACGGGTGGAAGCAGATGGCCATGCTCGGCGCCGTCGGTGCGGCCGCGGGCGTCGGCAACGTCGTCGGAAACGGTGCGGGCACCCGGTTGCGGCTGACCAATCCGCCGCAGATCACCGTGTGGGTGGTCGCGGCCTGCCTGGTCTCCTCGGTGGTGACGGTGATCCTGCCGTCGCTCATCACCGCCACGATCACCGCCTTCATCGCCTCGGGCGGATCGGCGATCGGCAAGGTCTGCGTCGACTCCTCCATCCAGTCCGATCTGCCCGAGGCCTCGCGCGCCTCGGCGTTCGGCCGCTCGGAGACGGTGCTGCAGCTCGGGTGGGTGTTCGGCGCGACCCTCGGTGTGCTGATCGCCAAGACGACGATGCAGATCGGCTTCGGCGCCGTATCCGCCCTGCTGGCCCTCGGCCTCGCACAGACCTTCCTGACCAGCCGCGGGCGCACCCTGATCCCCGGATTCGGCGGCGGCCACCGTCCCGAGGTGGCACCGCCGACGATGGCGACCGAGGTCATGCACCGCGACCCCGCGCCGCGGAGTCGCCCGCACACCCCGCCGGAACGTCACCCGCAGCCGCCCGGGCCCACGAACGCGCCCACCCGCCGGTTCGGACCAGGAGCCCCGTGAACCTCACCTCGTCGGAAAAGAAGACCATCGCGCTGATCGGCGCCGCCGTGCTCCTCTACGGCGCGCTCATCGTCGGCGCGGCCGCCCTGTGGGCGTCGCGCACCACCGTCGACGAACGGCCCTTCGCCGAGCTGTCGACGAGCGGAAAGCAGTTCGCCCGGGCTTACCCGACCGTGCTGTGCGACTACGAGAAGAAGCACTGCGACGGCGACTTCCTGCGGGTCGACCCGAACCGTGTGACCCGGTTCCCGGTCCCGATCGGGCAGACCCTGTCCATCCGGTTGTCCGACGAGGTCTCCGGCGACCCCTGGTCGATCATCGCGCAGTACGTCACGCCGAACGGATCGCAGCTGCTACTCAAGAACTTCGCGCCCAAGACCGGGACGCAGATTCTGCGCCTGGCGTCGACGCGCACCCACGTGTTGATCAACGTGCAGATCAACCTGCCGGCCAAGCTGCTGGTCCGCGACTCCGACTACGAGTTGGCCACCCGCGGACTCATCGCCGTGAACACCATCCCCGAGGGGGAGAAGGCGCTGTTGGACGCCTATGACAAGGCGGCGACCGGCAAGGAGCCCAAGCAGCGGCAGGTGGACGACGTCACCGAATTCACGACGTTGCGCTGACCCGGCGGCGCCGGACTCAGTGGTGGTCGAGTTCGCGCGCCACGGCGCGGACGACCTCGGCGATGCGCTGCGAGGTCTTGCGGTCGGGGTAGCGGCCCTGCCGCAGCGCCGGTTGCACCTTGCCCTCGAGCAGGGTGATGAGGTCGGCGACCATGCCGTGCAACTCGTCGGGAGAGTGCCGCTTGACGTCGTCGCGCTCGCGCGCCGCCTCGCGGGTGTTCTTCGCGACGCTGGGCGCGGGTTCGAGCACGGTGACGCTCAACGCCTGCGGGCCGCGGCGGCCGGCGGCCATGCCGAACTCGACGCGCTGCCCCGGCTTGAGCGACTCCACCCCGTCCGGCAGCGCCGACGAGCGGACGTAGACGTCCTCCCCGTCGGGCTGCGAGAGGAATCCGAATCCCTTCTCGGGGTCGTACCACTTCACCTTGCCGGTCGGCACAGTGCTCACCTTTACCTTCACACCACGAAAAAGGCGCCCTACCCGATCCTCGCGGGCAAGACGCGGCCTTATCGGTCATGGTACCGCGTGTGGACTAGCGTGGGGAGCATGGGCACGGACACCGGCAAGCGGACGTCGAAGGCGGTATTCGGATTCGGCGTCGGGCTTTTTCTCCTCGGCCTGCTCGCGGTCGGCGCGCTCTACCTGGTGCCCGCCGTGTGGTCGGGACACACCGCTCCGACCTCGGTGTATCTGATCGCGATGTGTACCCCGGTCGGACTGCTGCTAGCGATCGCCGGCGCGGTCGCCCAGGGGCGCAGACAGTGAGATCGCCGTCGATGGAGCCGGCCGATTCCGCCGACGCGCTGCGTCGGGCGTTCAGCTGTTTCCCGACCGGCGTCGTCGCCGTCTGCGCGCATCGCGACGGCACCGAGTTCGTCGGGATGGCGGCCAGCTCCTTCTCGACGGTGTCGCTCACTCCCCCGTTGGTGTCGGTGTGCGTGCAGAACTCGTCGCGCACCTGGCCGCTCCTGCGGGACCGTTCCACGGTCGGGGTGAGCGTCTTCGCCCACGACCAGGCACAGTTGTGCCGACAGCTCGCCGGTCCCGCCGCGCAGCGCTTCGCCGACGTCGAACTGCTGGCCTCCGACGACGGTGCCCTCTTCGTCGACGGCGCCGCGGCACACCTGGCGTGCGAGCTGCACGCGGAGTATCCGGCGGGCGACCACACGGTGGTACTGCTGCGCATCCGCTCGCTGGCCGCCAATCCCGAGGTGGACCCGCTGGTGTTCCACGCCAGTACCTTCCGGGCGTTCGAGGCGCCGCCGATAGCCACCACTCACACCAGGTGACCCGCACCACTGCCCGACTGTGACCTTCATCACATCACGAATCGATAACAAGAAGGACACGAACCGGGATTCAGTCCCTGAACTGGGAGAACTCCCAATCGAGCCCGTTTCACCGCTTCTGACCATGTCAACGAGTCTCCGCGTTCGAGTAGGAAGCGGCGGCGCGAGCCCGTAATCTCGTCGTTGGCCGCCACTAGGGGGCCTGCAGTACCGACGCAGCCGATCGCGCCGAGCCTCGTTCCACCGGCCGCGTCGTCCCGTACCAAAACAGATATTCAGGAACGAGGACGGGGGACCCACCTCCGTTAGGAACGGTTTCCGACCGGCATCCGCCACCGGATTCCTTGGGGTGTAGCCGCACGACGCTCGCGTCGCGGCGGCCGGGCAACCTCTCGCTCGAACCCGACAGCTGACTTCGTAGGCGCGTGGAGAGAGGAAACATCACTATGTCCGGACGTCATCGCAAGCAGACGACCTCTTCGACCTCCAAGACCATCGCCAAGGTGGCTCTCACCTCTGCCGTCATCGGCGGCGGCGCTGCCCTCATCAACGGTGCGACGGCCAACGCGGCCACCGACGCCGAGTGGGACCACGTCGCGGCCTGTGAGTCGGGCGGCAACTGGGCCATCAACACCGGCAACGGCTACCAGGGCGGCCTGCAGTTCTCGCCGAGCACCTGGGCGGCCCACGGCGGCACCCGCTACGCCCCCACCGCCGATCAGGCCACCAAGGAGCAGCAGATCGCGATCGCCGAGCACGTGCTCGCGACCCAGGGCCGTGGCGCCTGGCCGGTCTGCGGCACCGGGCTCTCCAGTGCGACTCCTCGCGACCCCGGCACCTCGCCGCTGAAGCTGAAGAAGAAGCAAAAAGAGGCCACCGCGCTGAAGCAGACCCCCAAGGCCAAGAGCGACAAGGACGTTCGCGACCAGGTCGACGGCGTCGTGAAGGCCCGCGAGAAGAAGGGCCAGATCGACCCGACCGTCGCCAACATCTGGAATGCCGCCAAGGCGAGCGGCTACAAGTTGGACCAGGGTCAGGTCGACCTCTACAACAAGCACAAGGGCCAGCTGCCCGGCGTCAACTGAGACGTCTGGGCAACCAGCCGAAAACAGCGGCCCCGCACATGGTGCGGGGCCGCTGTTCTTGTTCTCCGGTCCGATCAGGTGTTGATGACGGTCCGCGGGTTCGTGTAGAGCAGGTCGTCGGCCGACAGGGGCAGTTCGGTGCTGCCGAACGGCGACAGTGCACCAGCCAAGCCGGAGGCGAACTCGGACACGGCGTGCTCGCCGTCCGGGTAGGGCCACCCGTTGTCGACATAGCGCACTTTGGACTCTTCGACGATCTGCTCGACGTCGGCGACGATTTCGTTCTGGCTCACGCCGCTCATTGTGCCATGCGGCCCAACCGGCGGTCGATGAACCCGCGCAACCCCTGCCCGTAAACTCGTGGCGTGAGTGCCCCCGACCAGCCGACGAGCCGCCTGGACCGCGTGCTGGCCGCGCGCCCCGACGACGAACTGGTCGACCTGCTGCGCGCCCGCCCCGATCTCGCCTCCCCGCCCCCGAACGGCACCGGGGTCCTCGCGCAGCGCGCCATGTCGGCCGGGTCGATGAACCTGATCGGCGAGAACCTCGACCTCCTGCACGCGGCCGTGCTCGAGACCCTCGTCGACGCGGACCACCCTCTCCGCACCGCCGACGTCCGGCGCGCGTTGAAGGGGCGGGCCGCCCGGGCCGACGTCGACGCGCGGATCGCCGATCTGGTGGCCTGGGCGGTGGTGTGGGAGGCCGACGACGGGCTCCACGTCGCCGGGCACACGCCCGCGGCCCTGCCGTGGCGGGCGCGCCACCTCACGACCGAGGCCGCCACCCGCACCCCCGAGCAGTGGCGCGAACTGCTCGACGGGCTCGCCGACGGACCGCGCGAGGTGCTGACCGCCCTGGCCACCGGGCCGAGCGTCGGGATGACTCGCGACGCCGGGCCCGACGCCGATCCGACCCGCCCGGTCCCGATCCTGCTCGCCGCCGGCCTCATCTCCCCGGTCGACCACCAGCTGGTGGAGATCGAGCCCACCGTCGCGCAGCTGGTGCGCGGCGAGCCGCTGCTGCGCGTCGACGACCTGAACCCCCCTCCCCTCTCCGCGTCGGATCGGCCGGGACTGCCCGGCGGCGCGAAAGCGCTCTCCGCGACCGCCGCCGGGGCGGCGCTGGAGCTGCTGCGCGAGACCGGCGACGTGCTGACCGGTTTGGGGCGCGCACCGGCACCGGAGTTGAGCGCGGGCGGCATCGGGATCCGCGAGTTGCGCCGCGTCGCCAAGGACGCCGGACTCGACGCGCGCCGCGTCGGGCTGATCGTCGAACTCTGCGCGCGCGAACAGCTGCTCGACGTCGGCGTGCCGGACCCCGAGCCGGCCGGATACGACGGGGGGAACGTGTGGGCGCCGACGATCGCCGCCGATTCCTGGTCCCACCAGTCGCCCGCGCGCAAGTGGGCGTCGCTGGCATCCGCGTGGCTGGGCCTGCCCAACCGTGCGTGGCTGATCGGCGAACGCGACTCGGAGGGCACCGTGATCGGGGCGCTGACCCGCGCCTCCCCCGATCCCGCCGCCCGACGGGAACGCCTCCTGATATTGACCGCCCTCGACGCCGCCGGCCACGGCGTCGCCCCCGACGTCGACGCCCTCGTGTCCCACCTGTTGTGGCTGCGCCCCCGCCTGCGCCGGCGCCTGACCCGGCACACCGTCGCTCAGACGCTGCGCGAGGCCACCGAGGTGGGCCTGGTAGCCCACGGGGCGCTTACCGACGTCGGCCGGTTGCTCCTGTCCGACGTGCCGCGCGAGGAACTCACCGCCGCGATGGACGCCGCTCTGCCCGAGCCGGTCGACCACTTCCTGGCCCAGGCCGACCTCACCCTGATGGTTCCCGGTCCGATGACCCCCGAGCTCGCGGCCGAGGTGGCGCTGGTCGCCGAGCTGGAGTCGGCCGGGGCCGCCTCGGTGTACCGCGTCACCGAGAACAGCGTGCGGCGGGCGCTGGACGCCGGGCGCACCGGGGCCGAATTGAACGCGCTGTTCACCAGTCATTCGTCGACGCCGGTTCCGCAGGCCCTCACCTACCTGATCGACGACGTCGCGCGTCGGCACGGCACGTTGCGCGTCGGCGTCGCCTCGTCGTTCGTCCGCTGCGACGACCCGGCCACGATGACCGCCGTCCTGCGCACCAAAGAGGCCGACGCGCTGGCCCTGCGCCCACTCGCACCGACCGTGCTGATCTCACCGGCACCGCTGCGCGACGTCCTCGAGGCGCTGCGCGGCGCCGGGTTCGCCCCAGCGGCCGAGGACTCGTCGGGCGCCCTGGTCGACCTGCGCTCGACGGGCAGCCGGATCAACTCCCGTCGCCGCGGCGGTGCCGGTACCCACAATGGGGCGCGAGTGCCCGACGACCAGCTCGAGGGGGTGGTCGCCCGCATGCGCACGGCCGACGCGGCCGGGAAGCCACTGCGCGGCGGCACCGCGGTACGCGCGACCGGCGGCGCCAGCGGCGGCGAATCGGTGTCGGCCCTCATCGGGCTGGCGATGCGCACCGGCCGACAGCTGCGCGTCGACTATGTCGACTCGCACGGCAAGGCCACGCGCCACGTCGTGAAGGCCCGACTCCTGCGCGCCGGCCGGCTCATCGCATCGGAGCTGCCGTCGGGCAACGAGGTCGAGCTGTCGGTGCATCGCATCACCACCGTGGAACTCCTCGACTGATCGTGGACAATGGTCGGGTGACCGACGGACCATTGATCGTGCAATCGGACAAGACCCTCCTCTTGGAGGTCGACCATCCGGGTGCCCCCGCGGCTCGTGCGGCCATCGCGCCGTTCGCCGAGTTGGAGCGCGCCCCGGAGCACGTGCACACCTACCGGGTGACCCCGCTGGCGCTGTGGAACGCCCGCGCCGCCGGGCATGACGCCGAGCAGGTCGTCGACGCGCTGGTCACGCACTCGCGCTACGCGGTACCCCAACCCCTGTTGATGGACATCGTCGACACGATGGGTCGCTTCGGCCGGCTTCAGCTGGTCAAGCACCCGGCGCACGGCTTGACGCTGGTCAGCCTGGATCGCGCGGTCCTCGAAGAGGTGCTGCGGAACAAGAAGGTCTCCCCGATGCTCGGCGCGCGCCTCGACGACGACACCGTCATCGTGCACCCGTCCGAGCGGGGGCGGCTCAAGCAGATCCTGTTGAAGATCGGGTGGCCGGCCGAGGACCTGGCCGGATACGTCGACGGCGAGGCGCACCCGATCGAGTTGGACCAAACCGACTGGGAGTTGCGCGACTACCAGGCGTTGGCGGCAGAGTCGTTCTGGGCCGGCGGCTCGGGGGTCGTCGTCCTGCCGTGTGGCGCGGGCAAGACGATGGTCGGCGCCGCCGCGATGGCGAAGGCCGGGGCGACCACCCTGATCCTGGTCACCAACACCGTCGCCGGGCGGCAGTGGAAGCGCGAACTGATCGCGCGCACCTCGCTGACCGAGGAGGAGATCGGCGAATACTCCGGCGAGCGCAAGGAGATCCGGCCGGTGACCATCGCCACCTACCAGGTGATGACGCGCAAGTCGAAGGGCGAATACCGCAACCTCGACCTGTTCGACTCCCGCGACTGGGGACTCATCATCTACGACGAGGTGCATCTGCTGCCCGCGCCGGTCTTCCGTATGACCGCCGACTTGCAGTCCCGCCGCCGTCTGGGCCTGACCGCCACGCTCGTCCGCGAGGACGGCCGGGAGGGCGACGTGTTCAGCCTCATCGGGCCGAAGCGGTTCGACTCGCCGTGGAAGGACATCGAGGCGCAGGGGTGGATCGCGCCGGCCGAATGCGTCGAGGTGCGCGTCACGCTCACCGATTCCGAGCGGCTCACCTACGCCGTCGCCGACAACGACGAGAAGTACAAGCTGTGCTCCACCGCGCACACCAAGGTCAACGTCGTGAAATCGATTCTCGACCGGCATCCGGGCGCGCCGACGCTGATCATCGGCGCCTACCTCGACCAGCTGGAGGAACTCGGGGAGGCACTCGACGCGCCCGTCATCCAGGGGTCGACGAAGACCAAGGAGCGCGAGGCCCTGTTCGACGCCTTCCGCCGCGGCGAGATCGGGCGGCTGGTCGTGTCGAAGGTCGCGAACTTCTCCATCGATCTACCCGAGGCGTCCGTGGCGGTGCAGGTGTCGGGGACGTTCGGTTCGCGCCAGGAGGAGGCGCAGCGCCTCGGCCGGCTCCTGCGGCCCAAGAGCGACGGCGGGCAGGCGCACTTCTACTCGGTGGTCTCGCGCGACACCCTCGACGCCGACTACGCCGCGCACCGCCAGCGCTTTCTCGCCGAGCAGGGCTATGCCTACCGGATCGTCGACGCCGACGACATCGTGGGGCCGGCCATCGGCGACGGCGGATTGGACTCACCGTGAAATCGAACGAACGCGTCTTCCGTATCCCGGTGGCCAGCGTGTACCCGCACTACGTGGCGAAGGCCGAGAAGAAGGGCCGCACCGCGGCCGAGGTCGACGAGATCATCTTCTGGCTGACCGGCTACGACGAGACCGGGTTGCGCAAAGTCCTCGACGACGAGGTCAGCTTCGCCGACTTCTTTGCCGATGCGCCGGCGTTCAACCCCGACTCCTCGCTGATCACCGGCAGTATCTGCGGCTACAAGGTCCAGGAGATCGAGGACCCGCTCATGCGCAAGATCCGTTACCTCGACAAGCTCGTCGACGAACTGGCCAAGGGCAAGGCGATGGAGAAGATCCTGCGCTCGTGATCGCCAGCGACCTCACAGCAACGACTGTTAGCATTTCGTAACGAAATCGAGTCCTTGCCATCGTAAACCGGGGGCTCGCCGACGAAATCAGAGGTAGACACCATGCGTCCCACCGCTCTTTCCGTATCCCTGGCCCTGCCCGTGGCCGCCGCCGCGACCATCGCGCTGGGAGTGGCGCCCGTGCACGCCGACGGCAGCATCGGCGGCCTCGACACCGGCAGCGGCTCGTCGGACAACACCCCGAAGCACTACGGCAAACTCGGCCGAAAGGACGCCCCCAACGGGGTCCGATCGATCAACACGTGGGTCTACTCGCCGAGCCGGGCGGCCAACGGCGCCTACCGCGTCGGATCGAAGGTCGGCGTCCGGTGGAACTCGGTGATCGACGCCGGCGACCAGATCAGCGGCCCGGAGTGCAAGATGACGGTCCGCATCTCGGGTCCGAAGACCCCCGGTCCGTACAAGACCAAGCAGTGCACACTCAAGTACGCATGGAAGCTCAACGTCCCCGGTACCTACATCGCCCGAGTCACCGACTCGATCTCCGGGGCCTCGAACGCGGTGCGTTTCACCGTCAAGTAGTCGACTAGGTGGTCAGCGCCTGCGACGCCTCCCAGAGGCGTTCGCGCACCGACTCGTCGTCGGCGATCTTGCGATACGGCGACGGCCCCGGCGCGCCGTGCATTCCGAAGAGCTTCGTCGGCCCGTAGAAGCCGCCGTTGCGCGCCTTCCCGCTGGTCGCCGCGTAGAGCGTCGGCAATGCGCCATCCGCCGCCGACTGCGCGAGCAGCCTGTTGCCCAGGACCATCACCTTGTCTTGGACGGACTCGGTGTGCGACTGCAGGTCGGTGTCGGCGTAGCCCGGGTGGGCGATGGTCGAGATCACCGACGACCCGGAATCGGCCAGTCGCTTGGCCAGCTCCTTTCCGAACAGCAGGTTGGCCAGTTTGGAGTCGCCGTAGGCCCGCCACCGGTCGTAGCGACGGTGCTCCCAGTTCAGGTCGTCGAACTTGAGGTTGCCCAGGCGGTGCATGAAGGACGACAGCGTGACGACCCGATCAGCCACCTTCTCCTGCGCCAACAGGAGCGTGGTCAGCGCGAAGTGCCCCAGGTGGTTGGTGCCGAACTGCATCTCGAATCCCTCGGCGGTTCGCCGCAGCGGGACCGCCATCACGCCGGCGTTGTTGATCAACAGGTCGGCGCGGTCGACCCGGTTGGCGAAGTCGCGCACCGAGTCGAGGCTCGCCAAGTCCAGCTGCTCGACTCGCGCCCCCGGTCCGACCTCGGCGGCGGCGGCGTTCGCCTTGTCCAGGTTCCGACAGGCCATCACCACGTCGGCGCCGGCTTTGGCCAACGCGATCGCGGTCTGCTTACCCAGCCCGCTGTTGGCGCCGGTGATGATGGCGGTCCGCCCGGACTGATCGCCCACGTCGAATGTCATTGGTCCATCCTTGCTCGTGCCGCATGACTCCGCACCGAGTCTGGCACAAAGCGGAAACCTGTGGACTTCGACGTTTGCTTCCGGTAGACATGGCCGTGATCGTGTTCCGACCACAGGGAGGTGAGACCCATGAACGCAGTGCCGACATCGGGTGCTCCCGTGCAGTCCACGATCGTGCAGCGCAGCTAGCGCTTGGGAGCGCCCGTCACGCAATATCGCAAAGGGCGACTCAATGAACTCATCACTCTCTTCAACCGACCATCCTTCGACCGACCACCGGCGGGCGCTTGTGCTCGGCGGCGGCGCGGCGACGGGCAATGCCTGGCTCATCGGCGTCATGGCCGGGCTGCGCGGCGCGGGCATCGACGTACGCGACGCCGACCTCGTCGTCGGGACGTCGGCCGGTTCCACCGCCGCGGCTCAGATCGGTGCCAAGGATCCGGCCGAACTCTATTCCGACATCATCGATCCGGAGACCATCCGCCAGATCGAGTCGGCCATGACCAACCCCAATCGACGCCGGGCACTCACGCCGGATCACCTCAACCGGCTCATCTCGACGGCCGAGGCCTCCGCCGACTTCGCCGACTTCCGTCGTCGCATCGGTGCCGCGGCCCTCGACGACCCGGCGTCGCACGACGACGAGCGGCGAGACTGGTGGCGCCGAACCGTCGCCAGCCGCTTCGCCCCGCACGATTGGCCGAAGCGCCGGACGCTCATCACCGCGGTCGACGCGGGTACCGGCGAACCCGTCGTATTCGACGGCAGCAGCGGCGTCGACCTCGTTGACGCCGTTGCCGCGAGTTGCTCGGGTGGTGCCGCGTATCGAATCGATGATCGTCACTACCTCGACGGCGGGTACCGCTCGAATGCGGAGAACGCCGACTTGGCGCGCGGCTACGGCCACGTCCTGGTGCTCTCCCCTCTCGGCGGACGGTCGCTGCTCCCCGAGGAGTGGAAGGTGCGACTCGCCTACCAGGTCGAGGATCTCCGCGCGAGCGGCAGCACGGTCGAGACGGTGGTGCCCCCGGCCGATGCCGAGCGATACTTCGGCACCAACGCCACCAACCTGTCGCTCCGCGCCCCGGCCGCACGAGTCGGCTGGGACCAAGGCCGCGAGTTGGCCAAGGGTCTCGCCGAGTCATGGGCGATAGCGGGATAGCCGTCCGGCTGGGTCGGGGCCGTTCATGCGTCATGCGCAGTGGACCGGCCCCGACCTGGGTGCCTGGCATTTTCGTTGTGAAGTTCTCAAAGGACGTGTGCGGGCCCGTCGAGGCGGCGGGTCGCTTATGGGTGGTCGAGTGATGGTGGTCGTGTCGGTCTGGCGGGTGGTCGTGCGTCCCGCTGGGTGGTCGAGTGGATTCGAGGCGCTAGCCGAGAATTTGTATCGAGACCCAGCGAGCCGGATCGGGTACTGGGGCTGGGCTGGCTGTTTAGGCGGCGAGGGTGAGTGTGTGGCTGCGTCGTTGGTGGCAGGGCATCCAGTCCTTCCGTTCGGTGGTTGTGTGGGGTGGGCGGAACCAGGGGTGTCCGTCGGCGCCGATGGTGACTTCCCAGCCTTGGGTGTGGATGGAGGTGTGGTGATGGCGCGAGCACAGCAGCACCAGGTTCGACAAGATCGTTGGGCCGCCATCGGCCCAGTGCTGGATGTGGTGGGCTTGGGTCCACGCCGGGGGTGTGCCGCAGCCGGGGAACTGACACCCACGATCGCGGGCGATCAGGGCTTTGCGCAGGGCACCGGTGGCGAAACGGGCGGTGGGTTTCACATCGATCGGTATCCCATCGGCCATCACGATCGCGGTCAACTCTGGGTTGCCGCAGCACAGTGCACGAGCCTGGGAGGTCGATACCGCCCCGGTGAACCCGAGGTGCGCGATCGTGGTGTGGGGGTCTCGATACGACTTCTCGGCTAGCGCCTCGAAGCCACTCGACCACCGTGGCGGGGACTCACCGACCACCTGTGATGTTCGATCATCGTCGCAGCCCTGGGCCGCCGTCTTCCGCCCGTCGGGTGCGGCCGCTGTCGAGGCATCGACCACCATCACAGTCGGACGTCCGGTGGGTGGTCGAGTGCCGGGTGAGGCGCTAGCCGAACACGGTGTATCGAGACCCCCACCCAACACCGACGGTGCCGCTGACGACGGGACTCGACCACCACCGGATGGTAGGAGGGTGGGTAGGGGCACGGTGAGGGTCACGTGTGGCACCACCCCGCCCGAGACTGGTCGGTCGGGGTTGGCCAGATAGGTGTCAACGATGTCGACCAGGCCGTCGGCCAAACGTTGCCCCCGGGTACGCGGATCACCGTCGGGCAAATCCTTGTTGGGTGCCGACAGGGCGTCGAGGGCGGTGATCAGTTTCTCCCCGGACAGCTGGTCCAGATCAGCCTCCACCATCACCCGACCCTCATCAGTACGCGACACCGTGGCGGTGTTGAGCAACGGGTTCTCCGCCGGCGCGATCACCGGTGGATGATCCGGAGCCAACCCGTGAGCAAGGGCGCGGGCCTTGTCTGCTACTTGGGCGGGGGTGCCCCAACGGGCTTCCTGCAACAAGGCGGAACTGATCTGGTTCTTGTTCTCCGCGAAACCGTTCACATCCAACCTGCTCGACACGTGGCCGAGGCCGCGGATGACCGCGTCGGCGTGCTCGAGGGAGAGGTCGCCGTCGCGGACTTCGCGGGCCAGGTCGGGTAACGCGGCAAGGTTGTCGGCCAGCCGGCCCAACCGCGCGACTGCTGCTGGTGCCAGCGGGAGTTGGCCCAACAGGTCGCGGCCGGTCTTGAGGTTTTGTCGGGCCGGGACTCCGATGGCGTGGGCCCGATCCGCGGCGGCGGCCATCAGATAGTTCCCGATCGCCACCATGCGGAATCCGGCGGTCATGATCGCCGCCAACTTGTCGTCGTCGACGACCGCCTCGGCTGAGGCCAACACGAACCCCACCCCGCTGCCGGTTTCGGCCGCGGTCGGTGTCAGGTCATCGGCCAGCATCGCCACGAACTGGTCGAGTTCTGTGGTGTCCATCTGATCCCCCCCGATCAACGTGTTGTGGTCTGTTTGTCGTATGTGTGTACGTACTAATTCGTGTGTGTTGATTGATCTGGTTTCACCCTACAACCGGGGTCTGACAAGCCTTGAATATCGTGTTGGCCTGCGGTGATCACGTGGCGTGGCGGGTTGGCGAGGTCGTCTCGCCGGGTCTCGATACGGTTCCTCGGCTAGCGCCTCGGATCCACTCGACCACCCACTGGGCCCGACACGACCACCCATCAGACCGACCCGACCACCATCAGACCGCCGGGTCTCGATACGGTTCCTCGCCTAGCGGCTCGGATCCACTCGACCACCCATCGGATCGGCCTGACCACCATCGACCTACTCGACCACCCCACCGGACCGCCCCGACCATCGGCCGTCCCGATACGCCGCCGGGAACTGTCGCGAAACTTAGACACTCGGCCGGTGTGATGCGCCCCACTATGAGTGACACCGGTCACTCGATCGCGGTGACCACGCTCACGAACAGGACGGACCGACCATGACCGCAACCATCACCACCGACGAGGCCACCCGCGCATTGGGTGAGCGCTGGGCCGTGGCGCTCAACGACCTCGACCAGTTCGCCGACATGTGCACCGAGGACTGCCAGGTCTGGCACAGCACCGACGACAAGTGGGTCACCGTGCAGCAGGCCGTCGAGGATGCTCGTCGTCGCGCCGGCGGCGACGGCCCGCATTTCGAAGCCCGCGGCCTCACCTTCACCGAGAACGGCTTCATCAACCAGTGCTTCATCAGCATCGCCCTGGCGGGTAACCCCATGCGCCTGCATGTGATCCAGATCGTCGACGTCAAGGACGGCAAAGCGGTCAAGGTGCAGGAGTACGTCGGCCCGGAAATGCCCGTCGAATAGGACCGACCAGCGACCGCGGACGACCGGTCGGGAATCAGCCCCGGCCGGTCGCCTCGCGGTTGTATTCGAGCGCCTTCTCCACCCAGGGTTCGAGTTCGGAATCGTCACCGAGGACCGTCGCGGAGACGATGATCCACCCGGGTCCCATCTCCCGCCCGGCACCCATCTGCGCCTGCTCGGCACCGGCGCGCGTCACCAACTCGGCATGCTCATCGGCCGCGACGCGCAACAACAGGTCGCCGTTCTTCATCGCACAACAGGCCATCTTCTCGTCGACCATGAATGCGCGCCCGCCGAACATCGAGATCTCGCGCGTCACCGGCTCCTCGCGCAGCATCTCACGCAACCGGCCGGCCAACTCCTCGCGACTCGCCATGCGATCAGCCCCGCACCCGACGACGCGCGGCGGCCCGCTGGAAGGGCAGCCGGGTGAATCCACGGACCAATTCGCCGACGGTGAGCGAGGTCGCGGGCCGCTCGTCGATCTCGGCGACAACCGAGGCGGGCAGGTACAACTCGGTCTCATCGGGCCGCCCGCGCAGCCGATAGGCACCGCGTCGGACCCAGTTCTGCGCCTCGTCGCCGGCCACCTGCACCGCATCACCGCTCGCGACGACCGGCACCTTCGCATCCTTCGCCAACTCGGATAGCCGGGCGCTCTCGTTGACCGGATCACCGATGACGGTGTACTCGTATCGGGTCTGCGCCCCGATATCGCCGGCGAACACGGTCCCGTGCGAGACGCCGATCCCCCACGAGATCGGCAGTTCCTCCCGCAACCGGTCGGCCAGGTCTCGAGAGGCGGCCAGCGCGGCCGCGGCGGCATCGTCGAGTGCGACGGGCGCGCCGAAGATGGCCAGCGCCGCGTCGCCCTCGAACTTGTTGATGAATCCCGAGTGGGCGTCGACGACCTCGGCGACGATCGTGAAGAACCTATTGAGGAGCCCGGCAACCGCCTCCGGGTCGAGGGTGGCGCCGATCATCGTCGACCCGGTGATGTCGACGAAGAGCACGCCCACCGACGGTGTCGTGCCGCCGGACATCTCGTCGCCGCGGGCCAGGGCGTGCTCGGCGACCGTCGACCCGACGTGGCGCGCGAACAGGTCGCGCACGCGCTCCCGCTCGGCCAATCCGGCGACCATCTGGTTGAACCCGTGCTGCAGCACCCCGAGTTCGGAGTTGTCGTACACAGGGACGCGCACGTCGAGGTCGCCGTGGTGGACGTCGGTCATCGCGTCGGAGAGCTCGTCGAGCGGGTCGACGAGGGTTCCGCCGACGAGGAGCACGATCCGGGTGCCGCCGGCCAGGCCGATCAGCGCGACGACGACGCTGACCCAGTCGACCTTGCCCACCGTCGGCGGCAGCAACTCGATCCAGCGACCGATGTTGACGCCGAGCAGACCGGCCATCGGGACGGCCGACGAGACCAGCCACACGGCGAGCAGTCTTGCCCGGACGCTGTACTTGACGTCGACGGTCGCCTGATCGCTGAGCGCCATCACCGAGAGCGGGCGCGCGGCCCGCTCGGCGAAGAGGTAGGTCATACAGCCGCTGGCCACCGCGGCCAGCGAGAACGCCCCGGCGACGACGACGAATTCACGCACGCCGCGGCCGAGGGCGAGGGCGAAGACGAGGTAGAGGCCCAGCGAGATCGCCCAGGCCAGCATGGTGCCGGAGACCTGGCGGATGGGGATCTTCTGGATCGCCGCGACGCGGCCCGGCTCGGGCGGGGCACCGGAGAGGAACCAATTGACGTGGGGACGCAGTGCCACCAGGCCGAACACCACGTTCAGGACGGCGCCGACGAGCAGGGCCAGCACCATCGCCGTCAGTACCGGGGTGTCGAGCGCGAGCATCCTGCTGAACTGGCCGCCGTTGAGGGCCAGCTGGACCATGAGAAAGGTCTCGATGCCGATCAGCGCGTTGCCACCGACCAGCCCCAGCCCGGATGCGGTCAGCGCCCGCGTACCGATTCGCTTGCGCTGCTCGTCGGTCAGCCCCGACCACGAACGGTGATCGAAGCCGACCATGTCCGCCTGGTGCAGCATCCGCACCTTCTCGGCGAAATGAAGTCGCTGGACGCCAGCGGCGGAATCACGTCCGGCCACGCGTCCTCCTCCGTCAGGTGTTCTCCTGACTTTAGTGGACGCGCGGCCGGTGCCCTAGAACATGTTCAGTTCAGTGTGGGCAAGAACATATTCAGGTAGACGAATGGCTGTGGCTCAGGCCTGCAGCCCGGCTTCGATCTCCAGGGTGATGGTGATCTTGTCGCCGACGACGACCCCGCCACCCTCGAGCGGCATCTCGATGTCGATGCCGAAGTCCTTGCGATTGATCACGGTCTTGGCCTCGAAGCCCGCGACCGGGCCGTGGCCCATACCGGGGTTCACGCCGTTGAACTCCAGCTCGAGTTCGACCGGCTTGGTCACTCCCTTGAGGGTGAAGTCGCCGGTGAGCACGTAGTCGTCGCCGTCCGGGCGGACGCCGGTGCTGACGAAGGTGGCCTTGGGGTACTTCTCCGCGTCGAAGAAGTCGGCGCTGCGGATATGACCGTCGCGCTGGTCGTTGCCGGTGTTGATCGAGGTGACGTCGATCTCGGCGGCCACCGACGGCGTGCCGTCCTGCGCGACGGTGATGGTGCCGGAGAAGGTGTCGAACTTGCCGCGCACCTTGCTGACCATCAGATGCTTCACGGAGAAGCCGACGGTGGAGTGGGCGGGGTCGATGGCCCAGGTGCCGGCCTGGATCGGCGAGACGACTGAAGTTGCGCTCATGGTGGACTCCTTCGAGTAAGAGAGTTATTCTTGTCCGGGGTATGCAACCGGACTACGGTCCGGTTCATTCCCAGAGTAGCGAAATTTCTCACCGCCAGGCGAACACCGGCTGCTCGAGGCCGTCGACGCGGGTCGGACGATCCTTCAGCACCACCTCGGCGAACTGGTAGATCACCGCCGCCGTCGGCGCGTGGATCAGCCGGTCGATGATCGGCAGCTGGATCACCGGTCGCGGCGACTGCGGGATCCGCAGGAACCGCGGGCTGCGCACCAACTCGCCGAAGGGCACGAAGAAGCTCTGCGCCACCTCGGCCGGGTTGGGCACCAACGGCGGATCGTCATCGAGCCAGCAGACCACCGGGGTGATGACGTATCCCGAGCGCGTCACGTAGTCGTCAAGGGTTCCGATCACGTCGTCGCCCGACGTCTCGATGCCGGTTTCCTCGAACAACTCCCGACGAGCGGCGTCGACCGCGGTCTCCCCCTCGTCGAGTCGGCCGCCGGGCAGCGCGAACTGGTTGGGATGGTTGCGCATCGTCGCGGGCCGCCGGAGAATCCAGATCCCATGCGTGCCCGCCCGACGCACGACGGTCACCGCGACGGCCGATTCACGCAGCTCACCGTCGGGATTCTCGACGGTCTGCCGCGACCACCGCGCCAACCGTCGCACCGCCACCTCGCGCGAAACATCCACGTACTCAGGTGTAGCACCCGATGTGCTGCCTAGGGTGGGGCCATGTCGCAAACCGTCAGGGGCGTCATCGCCCGCGCCAAGAACGCACCCACCGAAGTCGTCGACGTCGTCATCCCCGACCCCGGCCCGCGCGACGTCGTCGTCACGATCAAGGCCTGCGGCGTCTGCCACACCGACCTCGCCTACCGCGAGGGCGGGATCAACGACGAATACCCGTTCCTCCTCGGACACGAGGCCGCCGGGATCGTCGAGGAGGTCGGCTCCGACGTCGGCCACGTCGAGGTCGGCGACTTCGTCGTCCTCAACTGGCGCGCGGTCTGCGGCGACTGTCGCGCGTGCAAACGCGGCCGCCCGTGGTACTGCTTCGACACCTTCAACGCGAGCCGGCCCATGACCCTCGCCGACGGCACACAGCTGACCCCGGCACTCGGCATCGGGGCCTTCGCCGACAAGACCCTGGTCCACGAACTGCAGTGCACCAAGGTCAATCCCGACACCGACCCGGCCGTCGCGGGCCTGCTCGGCTGCGGCGTCATGGCCGGCCTCGGCGCCGCCATGAACACCGGTGGCGTCGGACGGGGGGACTCGGTCGCGGTCATCGGATGCGGCGGCGTCGGCGACGCGGCCATCGCCGGCGCGAAGCTGGCCGGCGCGACGACGGTCATCGCGATCGACCGCGACCCCGCCAAACTCGAGTGGGCACGCGAGCTCGGCGCCACGCACACGATCGACGGGTCGCAGGTCGACGATGTGGTCACCGCCGTGCAGGACCTCACCGACGGCTTCGGCGCCGACGTGGTCATCGACGCCGTCGGCCGCCCCGAGACCTACGAACAGGCCTTCTATGCGCGCGACCTCGCCGGCACCGTCGTCCTCGTCGGCGTCCCGACGCCGCAGATGCGCCTGGAGATGCCGCTGGTCGACTTCTTCTCCCGCGGCGGCGCGCTCAAGTCCTCCTGGTACGGCGACTGCCTGCCCGAGCGGGACTTCCCGATGCTCGTCGACCTCTACGAGCAAGGCCGTCTGCCGCTGGAACGCTTTGTCTCCGAACGCATCTCGATCGACGACGTGGAGTCGGCCTTCACCGCGATGGAACAGGGCAAGGTGCTACGCTCGGTGGTGATGATCTGATGACCGCCCGCGTCGACCGCGTCGTCACATCGGGCACCTTCAGCCTCGACGGAGGCACGTGGGAGGTCGACAACAACGTCTGGGTCGTCGGCGACGACGAGGAGTGCGTCATCATCGACGCCGCCCACACCGCTGCACCGATCCTGGCCGCGGTCGACGGGCGGAAGGTCGCGGCGATCATCCTGACCCACGGCCACAACGACCACGTCACCGTCGCGCCGGAGCTGGCCGCGGCAACCGGCGCGCCGATCCTGCTGCACCCCGGCGACGACATGCTGTGGGAGCAGACCCATCCCGGTGTCACCCACGACGACCTCGCCGACGGGCACGAGATCGCCGTCGGCGGCACGATGCTGCGCGCGATCAACACACCCGGCCACTCCCCCGGTTCGACGGTCCTCTACGCCCCCGAACTGGGTGTGCTGTTCTCCGGCGACACGCTCTTCCACGGCGGACCGGGTGCGACCGGACGCAGCTTCTCCAGCTTCGACGACATTATCGTCTCGATCACCGAGAAGCTGCTGTCACTGCCGCCGGAGACGGTCGTACACACCGGGCACGGCGACTCGACCACCATCGGCGCGGAGGCGCCGCAGCGCGAGGAATGGATCAGGCGCGGACACTAGCCGCGTCCGCCCCCGGCATCGTGCCGCCAAATCTAGAACACGTTCTAGATGGCGGTGTTAGCGTCGCCGACATGGGATTCCTGAAACAGGACGCGCCGCACGTCGAGGACTTCGCCGCGTGGAGCGCGGGTACGCGCGCCGAGAAGATCGTCCCGATGGCCCGACACTGGGCCGAGGTCGGCTTCGGCACGCCGGTCGTGCTGCACCTCTTCTACGTCGTCAAGATCCTCGCCTACGTCGTCGTGGCCCTCCTCATCGTGCTGTTCACCCCGGGGATCAGCGGTCTGGGACAGATCGACGCGTGGTGGACCGAGCCGATCGTCTTCCAGAAGGTCGTGCTGTTCACGATGCTGTTCGAGGTGCTCGGGCTGGGCTGCGGTTTCGGTCCGCTCAATAACCGCTTCTTCCCGCCGATGGGATCGGTGCTGTATTGGCTGCGGCCGAAGACCATCCGGCTGCCGCCGTGGCCGGGCCGCGTGCCACTGACGCGCGGGACGACGCGCACCTATGTCGACGTCGGCCTCTACGCAGCGCTGCTGGTGATGCTCGTCGTCGCACTGTGTTCCGGCGGTACCGGCCCGATTCCCGCGCTGGACTCGAGCATCGGCGTGCTGCCGGTGTGGCAGATCGCCGCGGTCGTCGGCCTCCTGGCGTTGTGCGGGCTGCGTGACAAGTCGATCTTCCTCGGCGCCCGCGGCGAGGTGTACGGCTCACTCGCCGTCGCCTTCCTCTTCACCGGCGTCGACATCGTCATCGCCGCGAAGCTCGTGTTCCTGATGATCTGGATGGGCGCCGCCGTCTCCAAGCTCAACCGCCACTTCCCGTTCGTGATCTCGACGATGATGTCGAACAACCCGGTCCTGCGGCCACGCTGGCTCAAGCGGAAGTTCTTCACCCGCGTCCCCGACGACCTGCGGCCCAGCGGGCTGTCCCGACTGGTCGCGCACGTGGCGACGGCGATCGAGCTGTTGGTCCCGCTGGTGCTGTTCTTCAGCTCGGGCGGCTGGCCGACGGCCGTCGCGGCGGCGGTGATGATCGCCTTCCACTTCGGCATCCTGGCGTCGATCCCGATGGGCGTGCCGCTGGAGTGGAACGTCTTCATGGTCTTCGGCGTGCTGTTCCTCTTCGTCGGGCATGCCGGCGTGGGGCTCACCGACTTGGCGAGTCCGTGGCCGATCCTCCTGTTCGCCGTCCTCGCCGCCGTCGTCGTGCTGGGCAACCTCTCGCCGCGGAGAGTGTCCTTCCTACCCGGGATGCGCTACTACGCGGGCAACTGGGACACCTCGCTGTGGTGCGTCAAGCCGTCGGCGTCGGCGAAGATCGGTGAGCACGTCGTCGCGATCGCCGCCATGCCGGCCGCACAGATGGAGCGGTACTACGGCAGCCCGGAGAACGCCCAGCTGTACATGTACATGGGGTATGCGTTCCGCGCGTTCAACACCCACGGGCGCGCGATGTTCACCCTCGCGCACCGCGCGATGGCCGGGCGGGACGAGGCCGACTACGTCCTCACCGACGGGGAGCGGATCACCAGCACCGCGATCGGCTGGAACTTCGGCGACGGTCACATGTGCAACGAGCAACTCATCGAGGCGTTGCAGGAGCGGTGTGGATTCGAGCCGGGCGAGGTCCGCGTGGTGCTGATCGACGGACAGCCGATCCAGCACCAATCCCAGCGCTACCGCCTGGTCGACGCGGCAACCGGCGAGTTCGAGAGCGGCTACGTCAACGTCGCCGACATGGTGAACGCCCAGCCGTGGGACGACACCATCCCGGTGCACGTCGACGAGCGGCCCGGCGTCAGCCCTTGACCAGACCGCCGTCGACGATGAGGTTCTGACCGGTCACGCCGCGCCCCCACGGCGACGCGAAGAAGAGCGTCGCGTCGGCCAGCTGCTCGGGCGTGGTGACCGCGCGCAACGGGGTGGCCGCCCCGATCGCGTCGAAGACCTCCTTGGGCGTGGCCGCCGACGCGTCGGTGGTGCGCAGCAGACCGCCGGACACCATGTTCACGGTGATCCCGGACGGACCGAGGTCGTCGGCGAAGGTGCGCGTGAGCGAGAGCAGCGCCGCCTTGGCCGCGGTGTAGTCGTGGTACGGCACGACGGGGTTCTGGAAGAGGTTGGTGCCGATGTTGATGATCCGCCCGAAACCGGCCTCGGCCATCGCGGGTCGCGCGGCCTGAATCGTGTTGAGCGCCCCCTGGACCGATCCGGAGAATTGCGCGGCGAGTTCGTCGTAGGTGATCTCGTCGGCCTTCGAACGGGCGTCGCCGTTGAAGGCGAAGTCGACCAGCGCGTTGTTGACCACGGTGGTGACCGGGGAGCCGAAGTGCTTCCCCGCGGCGGCGAAGAGGGATTCGACGGCGGCGCGGTCGCGGACATCCGCCTCGATGGGCGCGACGCTGTCGGGGAATTCCGCGCCCAACGCGTCGGCGGCTTCCCTGGACGAGTGATAGTTCACGACGACGCGGGCGCCCTCGCGCAGGAAGGCCCTGGTGATCGCGGCGCCGAGTCCGCGAGCGCCGCCGGTGACGACGACGATCTGCTCGTCGAAAGGAAGGGTGGTCATGCAGTCAAAGGTAGAGCAACGAGTTCTATCGGATCTGCTCGAGTTGGACAATCCTTACAATCTCACGACGATAAACCTTCGGTTCCGGCCCAGGTCACGACTTAGCTGATAGGGCATTCACGCGAACGGAGGTATGACAACTATGACTTCGACTCCCGGTGACGGGTACGCAGGACAGGAACCGAGAACACCACGACTCGGGGTGGACTGGTTGGCGGTGATCGTGGCCGGGATATTCGTCGTCTTGGCAGCGTTCGACGTACTACCGCATATCGGCTGGTGATCGACCGATGACTACCAACGAGACCACGAAGAAGAGTATCGCTTTCGACGACGAGGAATTCGTCGACGAATCCGAGATATTCGCCAGCCGCAACATTCTGGACTACATTCCCGGCGTACTCCTACTCGTAGCGGTCGGACTACTCGGGAAATATGCCCAGATCTGGTGGAATGCGCTGGCCAAGCATGAGCACTGGCGCGCTCCCGACATCGAATACGTGCTGTGGGCAATCGTCATCGGGTTGCTGATAACCAACGTGATCGGTCTGCCCCGCATCTTCCGACCCGGCGTCGCGACATTCGAGTTCTGGCTCAAGGTCGGCATCGTGCTGCTCGGCGCGCGATTCGTGCTCGGGGACATCGCGAAGCTCGGCGGCGTCAGTCTCGTGCAGATCCTCGTTGATATGACGCTCGCCGGTGCGGTCATCCTCCTGGTCGCCAACTGGCTCGGACTGTCCGGAAAACTCGGCTCCCTACTCGCGATCGGCACCTCGATCTGTGGGGTCTCGGCGATCATCGCCGCGCGCGGCGCGATCCGGGCGAGGAACTCCGAGGTCGGCTATGCGATCGCGGCGATCCTCGCGCTCGGCGCTGTCGGACTGTTCGTCCTGCCGCCCCTCGGGCACGCCATCGGGCTCACCGATCACGAGTTCGGGCTCTGGGCCGGACTCTCGGTGGACAACACCGCCGAGACCACCGCCACCGGCTACGCCTTTTCCGAGGAAGCCGGCAAGCACGCGGTCTTGGTGAAGTCCGTGCGGAATGCGTTGATCGGCTTCGTCGTCCTGGGATTCGCCCTGTTCTGGGCAGCACGCGGGGAGGCCGACAAACTCGCACCCGGTGTGGGCGCCAAGGCACGGTTCGTCTGGGCCAAGTTCCCGAAGTTCGTGCTCGGCTTCCTGGCGGTATCGCTCCTCGCCACCGTGCACGTCCTGAACAAGGGACAGATAGCCAATCTCGGCAATCTGTCGAAATGGGCGTTCTTACTCACCTTCGCCGGGGTGGGCCTGTCGCTGGACATCAAGGCGCTCACTCGGGCGGGATGGCGACCGCTCGCGGTCGCGGTTGCCGGTCTGGTCGCGGTCGCGACGATCTCCCTCGGGCTGGTGCTGTTCACCTCGCGGGTTCTCAACCTCCAGTTGTGACACCGCATAGGCCCTCGTGAGGGGAATGGGACGGAATGAGGAAAGCCCGCCGGCATCGCCGGCGGGCTTTTCTCAACGTGGCCAGAGTCGGGATCGAACCGACGACCTTCCGCTTTTCAGGCGGACGCTCGTACCAACTGAGCTACCTGGCCAGGCGGTGCCGGTTGATACCGAAACCTTGAGCGACCCTGACGGGACTTGAACCCGCGACCTCCGCCGTGACAGGGCGGCGCGCTAACCAACTGCGCCACAGGGCCTGGTGCTTGAAGCTTTCACCTCATGCGTACCCCCTACGGGATTCGAACCCGCGCTACCGCCTTGAAAGGGCGGCGTCCTAGGCCGCTAGACGAAGGGGGCCGGTGTTCTCCGTGGGGAGCCGGATCAGCTTATGACACGGCAACGCGCAAACACAAATCGGTCGGTGGCGTGGTGCCAACGATCACCATTGTGCCACCGTTGAGCGATGACCGTCGCCCGCCTCCGCCCATTCGGCGAGACCGTTTTCGCCGAGATGTCTGCCCTTGCCACCAGGCACGATGCGATCAACCTGGGCCAGGGATTCCCCGATGCCGACGGCCCCGCGAGCATGCTCGCAGCGGCACAGCGCGCGATCGCCGACGGCCGCAACCAGTACCCGCCTGGCATCGGCGTGCCGGAGCTGCGCCGCGCCGTCGCCGATCACCAGCGCCGCCACTACGGCCTGGACTACGACCCGGACACCGAAGTGCTCGTCACGGTCGGGGCCACCGAGGCGATCGCGGGTGCCGTCGTCGGGCTGGTGGAACCGGGCGCCGAGGTCGTCCTGATCGAGCCCTACTACGACTCGTATGCCGCCACGGTCGCCATGGCCGGTGCCACCAGGCGAATAGTCCCGATGATTCCCGACGGCGACGGCTTCCGGCTCGACCGGACCGCGCTCTCCAGTGCCTTCGGCCCCCAGACGGCCGCGATCATCGTCAACTCGCCACACAACCCCACTGGCACCGTGCTCTCCGACGACGATCTGGCCGCGATCGCCGACCTCTGTCGCGCACATGACGCCATCGCCATCTCCGACGAGGTGTACGAACACCTCCTCTTCGACGGCCGCACCCACCGCTCCATCGCGACGTTCCCCGGAATGCGCGAACGGACGGTGCGAATCTCCAGCGCCGCGAAGACCTTCAACTGCACCGGCTGGAAGGTGGGCTGGGCGTCGGGGCCGGCGGAGCTGGTCGCCGGGGTGCGGGCGGCCAAGCAGTTCATGTCCTACGTCGGCAGCGGGCCGTTCCAGCCAGCGGTGGCACAAGCCCTCGACACCGAGATGGCGTGGGTCGCACGCTCGGCCGAGGCCTTGGCGGACAAGCGCGACATCCTGTCGTCGGCGCTGCACGACGCCGGATTCGTCGTCCACCGCAGCGAGGCCACCTACTTCGTCTGCGCCGACCCGCGCCCGCTCGGCTTCGACGACGGTGCGCGCTTCTGTCGCGAACTCCCCGAGCGGATCGGGGTGGCCGCCGTGCCGGTCAGTGCTTTCGTCGACGACGAGCAGCCCTGGCGCCATCTGGTCCGCTTCGCGTTCGCCAAGCACGACGAGGTGCTGCGCGAGGCGGCGGGACGACTGCGCGGGCTACGCCCGGGCGACTAACCCGGACTCGGCGTCGGATCAGCGCTGCACGACTCCGCCGACGATGCGGAACGCACCCCGGCGGGTCTTGCAGGTGATCGTCGCGTGCTCGAATGCCGTGCACTCGATTCCGACGACGGAGATAGTGTGGCCCGGGAAGAGCCGCTTCGCGCCCGGATAGGTGTCGCCGTCGGTGGTCGTCCGCCGGACACCGCGGCGCCCCAGCTCGACGGCGTCGTACTTCGACGTCGAGTCGGCACCTTCGGGAGCGCGGAACTTCGCGGCGCAGCGAACGGTGTAGGAGAAGCCGGTCGGATAGATGCCGCAGAGACTCTTCTTCGACGCCGAGTACCGCCACCGGAAATTGCCGTGTCCGCCGGGAGTCGCGTATCGGCTGGAATCGACCTGGACGCTGGTGGGCGCGTTGTCGCCCGGGGCGCCCGACGAACTGCCCATGTCGTCCGCCGCCGCTGGGCCGATCGTCGCGGGGATGAGTCCGACCGTCACGACGGCACCGGCGGCGACGGACAGCACGGTGGCCGGTGATCGACGTTTCATGTCGTGGACTGTACCCAACGGGCTCGGCTCGCCAAACTCACGCAAATCTGACATGGGGAGGGCTGATCAGCCACCAGACCTAAGACTCCGGGTAGAAATAGCCCTTGGGCAAGCGGGGTCGCGCGCCCGGCGGCCAATCCGCAGTGGAGGCGAAGGACCAACCGGCGGGTTTCGTCGTGAAATCCATCCACCGCCCGTTTCCGAGGTAAAGCGAGTACAAGTGCTCGTCGGGAAAGTTCCCAAGCCGCGCATACAGATCCGCACCGGCCCATTGGCCGCGATACCAGCCCTCGTCTTTGGGGTCGGCGGTGAAGCTCACCGTCGCCGACAATGCCGCCTCCAGATCGTCCACGCGCACGTCTCTACTCACCATGACGACCTCCCCTAACCCTCGAACCGAGCCGACCGCACGACGGCGGTCAATTCGCGCCACGTCTCGCGCTCCTGCGACGCGGAAGTCGCCGTGCACTGCAGCAGGTAGACTACATTCGCACGCTGGTACGCAACGTACTTCGTGGCGGTGAACAGCCACCCCGCGTCAGGGTCCCGGTAACAACCCGACTGCAACGCAGCCCCCTCATAGCAACCCGACTCGCGCCTGCCGGCCTCGGCGTACAGGGTAGGTGTGGGATCCATTTCGGCCTCGACGAACTGCGTGTCTTGCTCCATCCACTCCAGTAGTGCGCGGGCCTCGCGCTCGATGTCGTAGAACAGGAAGCTGACATCTATATCCGTGTCGACGATGAATCTGGTCAACACGAGCAGAACGTTGTCGCGGAACTCCGTCGCCGGGTTCTTGGCCACGTAGAGCCCGAAGTAGCCGAGCGAACCCGCCGTCGGATCCTCCGGCCACCGATCGGCGTCGATGTCGACGAGGATCTGGCCCGTGACGGTGCGCGGGTCGACCACCCGCGACTGCGTCACGGCCATCAAAGCGAGGCGGTCGTAAATGGTCTGCACGGCGCTCAATGAAACCAGCTCACAGCCCCGTTGCCCAGGAAACGGCCGGCGAGCGGCCCGGCATCAGAACCGCGTCGCAGCGTTTGGGTACACTACGATCCTGTTGTCCTCGGCCGGGCCGAGACGACGCCCGCCCCTTTAGCTCAGTTGGTAGAGCTACGGACTTTTAATCCGCAGGTCCTCGGTTCGAGCCCGAGAGGGGGCACGCTAAACCGCCTGGTAACGGGCGGTTTCTTGCGTATCGTCCCAGGTC
This sequence comes from Gordonia sp. X0973, assembly GCF_013348785.1. Classification (NCBI taxonomy): domain Bacteria; kingdom Bacillati; phylum Actinomycetota; class Actinomycetes; order Mycobacteriales; family Gordoniaceae; genus Gordonia; species Gordonia sp. X0973. The sequence continues at coordinate 688,932 of NZ_CP054691.1, read as the reverse complement.
AAGGCGCTGTCACCCCAGCATTACCCCGGCGCGGTGCGCCGTGGTTGTCGGTCCCTGTCCATAGACTGCTGGGTTATGGCAGAACAGGTGCTTGCGGGCTCGACCGATCCGACAGACGAGGATGACGAGACCTTGAATCCAGACACGTTGCCCTCCTCTTACGACCCGAGCGGGCAGTGTCCTCGGTGCGAGCGCGTCAGCAACTTTGGCGTGATGGCAACGGACGATATCGAGTGGCGCACTGACTTCGGTCGCAAGCAGGCCGTCCAGCAATGTGTACGGTTGCGCTGCCACGGATGTGGGAATGAAACGGTCGTCATCGAGCAGTATCGCTCAGGTGACGGGTGGTCACCGCTCCTGTGGTTCCCGAAGCCCGGCCACCTGAGCGACACGACGGACGTGCCAGATGCCATTGCTGGCGCCTTTGATGAGGGAGCGCGATGCATAAGCGTGGAGGCATCCAACGCCGCCGTGGCGATGTTTCGAAACGCGCTCGCGCAGATCGTCCAGGACAAGGGAAGCGAAGACGCCAAGAAGGCGAAGACCCTCAACGATGCGGTCAAGCAAATGGTGGTCGACAGAACTCTGCACGACGGATTCAAGAAGTTCGCGGACCATGTACGGACTGTCGGCAATGCTGGTGCACATCAGGAAACGTGGGCAGAGGTACCGATTGAGCAGGCACAAGAACTCCGCGAGTTCGTCAAGCATCTAATCGATACCCTCTACGTTCAGCCAGGGCGGCTTGACCGTGCGATTCCGCCCAAGAAGCGCTCCACTCAGCCTGCACCTTCATCGCCTTGAGCGAGGATCAGCGGATGGCAGCAGGAACCGAATTGGCGGCGTGGGCTCCCCTGATCGGTAGCACCGTAATCGCGCTGGCCACCCTGGCCACGCTGTACTTCACTGTGCGCCAGAGCAACAAGTCACTTCGTCTAGCAGCTGAGCAGCACGCCGAGACGTTGGAAAAGGCAGACCAGCGCGAATGGATCCACTGGAAGCGCACCAAGATCGCCGAATACTGCGAGCAAATCCTGACGAGCGGATTTGAGGCTTCGTCGCAGCTCAACTCGGCACACGTATGGTCGGTGGAAGCCGAGCCATTCCATCGGTCGTTCTGGGAAGTGAGCGGCCACATGGCGCAGATTCCGAGGGCGCGATCCAACCTGAGGATCGTCGTGGGCGATGCCTTGGACGACTATGTGCAGAGCGTCCAAGATTCCCTGTCCTACGCGCTTCAGGCGGCGGTTTCAGAACGCCAGTTCCGCTCAGGCGGGCAGCTTGACAGATATGACGAACGGGAGGGCTTCCATCGGATGCAGCTAGCCACCAGTGATGTTGTGCGGGCGATGAATGCTCTGTCGACCGCTGGGCGCGCTCTGATGGAGTCCTCCGACCCTGCTACCGAAGACTCACGACCTTCTGGGCCGGAGCCTGAAGACACCTGAGGTCGAGTAAGCGGCGCGGCCTTGCCGCCTTCGTTCTCAGAGATGTAGTCGGCGTAGACGTTGAGCGTCGTGACGAATGAGCCGTGCCCGAGCATCTTGCTGACCGCCATGTAATGCTCGCCCGCAGTCAGGCTATTCACCGCAAACGAGTGGCGAAGATCGTGCCACCGCGAAGCCGGTAGACCGAGCGCAGCCAAGGCGGGTTGGAGGTATGTGTCAGCCACGTTGTCTGTGTTGATCGGGTCGGCCCACTTGTAGGTCGCGGCGATCTCTTCGTCAGAGAGTTTGGCGTCCTTGTTGCTGATGGTGACGCCTGCGGCCTTCGCCTCGGTCCGCGTCATCCTGCCAGGGAATAGCGGCGCTGTGGGGTCCATGCGGCGCGGGTGCGCAGCCAGGTACGTACGCAGGTCGTCGGTGAGCCATCCGTCCATCGGTACCGTGCGCGTCGAGCGCACTGACTTAGGCGTGCCCGTCTCCACTTACCGCCGACACCGCGCCCATTGCGCCGCACGACTTGGGAATCATCACATCGCCGATCTGGAGGCCGCGCAGCTCGCCCGCTCTCAGACCGGTGTACGCACTGAACGTCACGGCCAGGGCGTAGATCGGGTGACGCTGCACCTCAGCGATGTACTCGGCTACCGCCGCGATCTGTGCTCCTCACCGGGAACCGAGCCGCAGAACCGTCTTGCACCTCGACCGGGGTGAGCTGTGCCATGCTCTAGAACGTGTTCGAGATCGACCGCCCGAAGCTTGAGGGCTCCGTCGCCGTGGGCGACGGCCGCCGGTTGGGATTCGCCCAGTTCGGCAAGCTGACCGCGCGCCCCTACTTCTGGCTGCACGGCACCCCCGGCGCGCGGCGTCAGATCCCACCCGAGGCGCGCGAGATCGCCGTCGACCACGGCCTGTGCATCATCGGACTCGACCGCCCTGGCGTCGGCTCATCGACGGCGTACCGCTACGAGAACGTCCTCGAATTCACCGGCGACCTGCTGACCGTCGCCGATTCCTTGGACATCGACGAGTTCGGCGTGATCGGCCTCTCCGGCGGCGGCCCGTACAGCCTCGCCACCGCCTACGCCGCACCCGACCGGGTCAAAGTCGTCGGAGTGATGGGCGGCGTCGCCCCGACGGTCGGCCCCGAGGCGATCGGCGGCGGCGCGGTGGAGATCGCGAAACTGACCGCTCCACTCCTGAAGGTGGCGGGCGCACCGATCGGCAAGGTGCTGAGTTCACTCCTGTCCATCGCCCGCCCGGTGGCCGAGCCCGCGATCGACCTCTACGGCCGCCTGTCCCCCAAGGGCGACCGCGAACTCCTCGCCCGCCCGGAGTTCCGCGCCATGTTCCTCGACGACCTGCTGCACGGCGGTTCGCGTCGCATGGACGCACCCTTCGCCGATGCGATCGTCTTCGCCAAGGACTGGGGTTTCCGCGTCGCCGACATCACCACACCGGTCCGCTGGTGGCACGGCGACAAGGACCACATCATCCCGTACGCACACGGCCAGCACATGGTCTCCCTGCTGCCCGACGCCGAGCTGTTCGAAATGCCCGAGGAGTCGCACCTCGGCGGCCTCGGCTTCGCCCAACAGATCCTCGAAGTCCTCAACGCCGCCTGGGACGAGCAGAAGTAACTCAGCCCTGCGGCGCGGTTCCGGCGAGCCCGGCGGCCAACCCGACGGCCACCGCCATCAGCGCGATCTCGAGGGCCGCTCGCCGCAACGACTCGTCGACGGTGGAGCGGTGCCCGGCCGCGCGCGGCACCCATCGTCGACGATGAACCGCGGCCACGAAGAGAAGCGCGAGCAACACGACCGTCTTGGCGAGTACGACTCGCCCGTAGCCGCTGCGCCACACCGCCGAGAACCCTTGGGCGCCAAACAGATCCATATTCATCACTGCAGCGATCACCCCGCTGGCCGCCAATGCCACCACCGCCCACAACGCCCATGACGAGAAGCGCGGCAGGGCCTGCGCCCATCCGGCACGGCCGCGAACGGTCAGGGCCAGCGCGGCCAGCGCGCCGCACCACCACGCGGCCGCGACCGCATGGACGCCGACGACGACCGGACCGAGCTCATGCTGCCCGGAATGCCCGGCAACGGCCACGGCGACGACGCCGATCCCGGCCATCCCGGCGACGACCCCCGGATGGATCGACAACCGGCCGGTCACCTCGCCGATCGCCCACGCCGCGACGGCCAGCGCGCACGCCGTCGCGATGAGCTGACTCGGCCGTCCCGACCACGCGTCGGCGAACTCGTGCACCGAGATGCGCAGCGGCGATCTCCCCGCCTGCTCCCCGGCCGACAACCACACACCGGCGACGCCGGCCACCAGCCACACGGCGGCGATTCCCCCGATCAACCGCGCCGACGGCTCGACGCCGAGGAAGGGCAGGGAACCGAATCCGACGAGCAGGACCCCGGCCCCCAGCGCGACCCCGTCGGGCCACACCGACGACAACGGACCGGCCGAACCCGCGACGACGACGGCGAGGCCCACCCCGAGGAGCAGCCCCGCCGTCGCGCACACCCCGGCGATCAGCCCGGCGCGGCTAGCGTCGACGCTTGGCGCCACCGGCCCCGCCTCGCGTGAACCACGCCAGGGCACCGACCGCGGCCAGCAGGATCACCCCGACGCCCACCAGGAAGGGCCACACCGGGATCCCGCCGGAGGACTCGCCGGCCGCCGCGCCGGGGGTACCGTGCCCGGCGACGGTGAGCCGGAACGTCCGCTTGCCGCTGACCGGATGCCCGTCGGCCGAGGTCACCCGATAGTTGACCTCGTATACCCCGACCGGCCCGAGTTCGCGCAGCGGGATGCGCAGCACGGGCCCCTCGACGAAGGGATCGCCCGCCTGCCAGAAATGCTGGTCGGGCCCGACGACACTCGCCGAGGCGAACTTGTCCTGAATCGGCTCGTTGAAGGTGATCGAGACGGACGGCTGCGAATGATCGATCGCCGCACCGTCGGCCGGGTTCGACGAGACGACGCGCGAATGCGCCGACGCCGGTCCGGCCCCCAGGACGAGGGCCGCGACCGCCGCGAGCAGGACGAGGAGCTTACGCATCGGATTCCTTTTTCACGGTGCCATTATCGCGGCGCCCGCGCAGACCCGCGGCACCGACGACGATTCCGACCGCTCCGGCCAGCAACCCGAGGCCGCCGAGCCAGCGGGCCGTCGTGTCCGACGGGGCGGCCGCGACCGGGGCCGGGCTGATCGTCGGCGACGGGTGTTCGGGCTCATCGGCTCCCGGCGCCTGGTTCTGGTCCCACTTGACGACCTTCCCGTCGCCGTAGACCTGGGTGGCCGGAAGCGCGACCGTGCCGGTGAACGGACCGCCGGCGACGTTGAACTCCGAGAACTGGCCGACCGGGATGCCCGGCGTGCCCGGGTCGGCGGTCCACCCGATCGCGGTGACCTCACCCTGCGGATTCTTGGTCACATGTGTCGTCCACCCCGACTTGCCCTCCGGGAAGAGGTGTTTGACCGCGGGGAAGCTCACCGTGAGCGCGGTGGTCGCGGCGGTGTCGGATTCGTTGGGCACGACGAAGGTGACGACGCCGAAGCCCTCCGACCCCATGCCGGAGGTGCGGGCGGTGACGTGGGCCTCGGCGGCACCGGCCCCGACGATCGGGCCCAGCACCAGGCCGAGTGCCGCGGTGGCGGCCAATGCGCGTGCAGAAATGGTCTTCATTGTTGTTCTCCAAACGAGGTAGCGGCGCCACCCGAGTGGGGCGCCGAGGAATCCACCTGCCGCGGCTGCGACGGGCGGTGTGGTGACTACGTCGTGGAGAACGGGGGTGCGCGGGATCCGCCACCGGCCCGGAGGGTGACCGCGCGCGGACGCCACGCGGTCGTGACGGCGGCGCGACGACCGCCGACCGGGAGCACCGGCGCGGTGGTCAACGACTCGACGACCGAGCTGACCAGTGCGTACAGATGCGCGACGAGCACCAACAGAACGGCGCTGAGCGGGATGGCGGCACTGTGCCACGCCGCCATCGGGCCGACTGCGCCGAGATCCGCGACGCCGTGCCCGGTATCACCGACGGAAGCGGCGAAGTGGCCGAGGACCTGTCCGACGACCAGGAGTGCGGCGACCGAGGCCACCGAGGGCCGACGGTCGCGCTGTCGCGTCCCGGCCTGCGCGCCGAGCATCCCGGCCAGCACGGCGCCGAGTGCGACACAGATCAGGATTCCCGCCGCGCCGGGCAGCTCGCCGTGGGCGATACCGTGCGCGGACAGTGCCAGGACCGGCACCGCCACGCCGACGCCGATCCGCAACGCGGGCAGACCGGGATGCGCGGCGGACATGCGAACCAGCATCGCACACGGGTGTCCGGCCGCCCGACTACGCTTGGCCCGTGGCCTCCAAACGCACTGCGAAGACCAGGGAATCGGTGTCCGACTACGGCTATGCCCGGGTCAGCGCCGCGGTGCCCGTCGTCGCCCTGGCCGACCCCGCGACCAACGCCGCGCGCACCATCGAGTTGATGACCGCCGCCGCCCACGACGGCGCCGCGGTGATCGCCTTCCCCGAACTCGGCCTGACCGGGTACAGCGTCGACGACCTCGTCCAGCAGGATGCGCTACTCGACGCGGCCCTGACCGCCCTGGACGCCGTCCGCGCCGCCACCGCGGGCCTGTCCGCCCTCGTCTGCGTCGGCGTACCGTTGCGCATCGGCGACGGGCTCTACAACACGGCCGCGGTCCTGCACGACGGCGCCATCGTGGGCGTCGTCCCCAAGTCGTATCTGCCGAACTACCGCGAGTTCTATGAACAGCGCCTCTTCGCCGCGGCGCGCGACGCCCCCCTCGACGAGGCGACGGTGCTCGGACAGACCGTGCCCTTCGGCCCGGACCTCCTCTTCGAGGCCGCCGACCTCCCCGGCCTGGTGCTCCACGTCGAGGTGTGCGAGGACGGGTGGGTGCCGATCCCACCGTCGACCTGGGCCGCCCTCGGCGGTGCGACCGTGCTGGTCAACCTGTCCGGCTCGCCGGTCACCGTCGGCAAGGAGGCCTACCGCCGCGAGCTCTCGACCTCGCATTCGGCGCGCAACGTCGCCGCACACGTCTACGTCGCCTCGGGTTTCGGCGAGTCGACCACCGACCTCGCCTGGGACGGGGATGCGCTCATCACCGAGAACGGCACGCTGCTGGCGCGCACCACACCGTTCGAGACGGTCGCGCAGACCATCACCGCCGACATCGACCTCGACCGGCTTCGCCAGGAGCGGGCCCGGATGATCAGTCTGCGCGACCAGGTCGGCGACTACGCGGAGCTGCTGCGCGATCTGCGCCGGATTCCGGTCACCCTTGGCCGGCGCTCGGACGAGGGCCGGTTGCGCCGCCTCGTCCCGCCCTTCCCGTTCGTCCCGCCACCCGGCCCCGATCTCGACGAGCGTTGTCGCGAAGTCGGCCACATCCAGGTGCAGGGGCTCACCCAGCGACTCCGGTCGACCGGCATCAACCGGGTCGTCATCGGCATCTCCGGCGGTCTGGACTCGACGTTGGCCCTGCTGGTGGCGGTCGACGCATTCGACCGGCTGGGCCTGCCGCGCAGCGACATCCTCGCTTACACCATGCCCGGCTTCGCCACCGGCGACGCGACGCTCAACCGGGCGCACGAACTCATGGCGTCGCTGGGGGTCTCCGGTGCCGAGATCGACATCCGCCCGGCCTGCAAGCAGATGCTGTCCGACCTCGACCACCCGGTGGCGCGCGGCGAGGAGCACTACGACGTCACCTTCGAGAACGTGCAGGCCGGTCAGCGCACCTCACTGCTGTTCCGCCTCGCCAACGAGCACAACGCCCTCGTCCTGGGCACCGGCGACCTCTCCGAGCTGGCGCTCGGCTGGTGCACCTACGGCGTCGGCGACCAGATGTCGCACTACAACGTCAACGGATCGGTGCCGAAGACCCTGGTCCGGCACCTGATCGGGTGGGCCGCCGAGACCGAGCAGCACGACGAAAAGACGGTCGCGGTGCTGCACGAGGTCCTGGCCGACGTCATCTCCCCCGAACTCGTCCCCCCCGGCGAGGACGGCGCGATCCAGAGCACCGAAGACGCCGTCGGCCCCTACGAGCTGCACGACTTCTTCCTCTACTACGTGACCCGGTACGGCTTCCGGCCCCGCAAGGTCGCCTATCTGGCCCGGCAGGCGTGGTCGGAGAATTACGACGACGAGACGATCAACCACTGGCTGCGCGTCTTCCTCAAGCGGTTCATGGCCAACCAGTTCAAGCGCACCGCCATGCCCAACGGGCCGAAGGTCGGGTCCGGCGGCTCGCTGTCACCCCGCGGCGACTGGCGCTCCCCGTCGGATGCGTCGGCGACACCCTGGCTCGACGACCTGCGATAGCTAGACCGGCAGCTGGTTCGCCATCTCGATCAATCCGGCCTTCGTCTTCGAGTCCTGCCGGGTGATGCCCACGACGATCAGCGAGAGTTTGGGATCGTCGAATTTGAGATAACCCTCGCCGCGACTGGCGAGGTAGAACCCGGAACCGTGGTTCCACCGGAATGCCTCGGCGTTGGAGATGACGTCGCTGAGGTATCCGTCGACCGCGTCCTTCGAGTAGAACCACATCGAATGCAGTCCCCACTTCATCTGCGATCCGCAGATCAGGCGGTAGCGCATACCCACCGCGCCGGCCCCGGCCTCCGACGGCCCCAACTCGTTGCGCCCGGGCCGGATCTGCCAATTGCAGTGCAGTTTCTCCCAGGGACCGTCGGTACGCGGCGCGGCCGGCAGCAGCTTCGGAAGCAGGTTGACCAGCGGCGCGCCCTCGCCCCACCCCTCGCCCGCCTCGACGGTGATCGGCTGACTCATCGTCGACGGCACCCCGTGGTCCTGCGCCTGCACCCGGTAGACGTGCTTGCCCTTGGTCACGGTGGCATCGGTGCCGCGCGGCTCGGCTCCGGCGTAGACGACCTGGTCGTCCCGAAGCAGTAGGTACCGGTCCGACCCCGGCACCGGCTGCCACGCCACGTCGACGTGGCCGACCTTGACCGAGGCACTCAGCCCGGTCGGAGCTTTCGGCGCCCTGCCCGTCGGCGAGATCATCCGCACGACGACGAACCCGATCGCGGCCGCCACCACGACCGCGACCGCCAGCGCTCCCCAGCGCACCGCCGCCGTGCGCTTCACATCGGCATCCGTTTCGCCAACCGCACCGCTTCGTCGGAGGTTCCCCGGTCCAGGCAGACGTCGACGAACGTCAACGCCCGCTTGCCCGGCCCGAAGTCGATGCCCGCGCACTGCGTGTCGTTCACGGTGTGCCGGTAGACGGTGCCCTTGTTGCCCTGCGCGGAGACGAACGGCCGGCCGACGGTGTGGAATCCGAAGGCCACCTGCTGTGCCGCGGCCCGCTCTTTCGGGTCGTTGGGATAGCCGGCGATGGCGAAGGAGAATTGCACCTTGCGCTTGCCGTCCTCCTTCGCACAGGTCAGGGTCTGCTGCGACGAGCTGTCGAAGTAGACCGACGCGTTGGCATAGCAGCCCACCCCGTCGTACCCGTTGGTGCTCAACGGCGACGCCGGCACGAGGTCGGGGTAGAGATCGGCGATCCACTGCACCTGCCGCCAACCGGCGCGGACGGTGGTCGGCGTCGACTTCAGCGAGAACCGCGAGGGCGAGGCATCCGCGCTGCGGGCGGAGACCGAGTACTGGTACACCCCGGGCAGCGGCAGCGGGTCCTTGATGCTGGTCGCCGGGCCCGCGTAGACCTCGACGTCGTCGCGTTTGACGACATACTCGGTCGCCCCTGCGACGGGTTGCCAGGCGACCTCGACGTCGTAGGGCGTCACGGTGGCGTCGGGCCGATCCGGTGCCGCCAGCGTCTGCGCCGAGGTCCGAAGAGCCCCGACCGACGCGCCGAGCAGCACCGCGCACACCAAGGCGGCGACCACCGCGACCCCCCGCCGTCCGTTGCCGATCGGCGAAGCTCCCGCTCGCGGACCGAGAAGCGCCGACGGCGATCCGGCCGGCGGCAACGCAACCGGAGGCGACGCGATCGGCAGCAGCGTTGCCGCGCCGGAATCCGTGCGCAGGGCCGCGAGCAAGGCCTGCGCGAACTGTCCGGCACCGGCGAATCGTCGCGCCGGGTCCTTCGCCATCCCGGTCGCGATCACCGCGTCGACCGCGGCGGGCACCGCGGGGTTCCCCGCCGACGCCGAGGGCACCTCGGCGAACAGGTGGGCCGCCATGACGCCGCTGAGGCTGTCCGCCGGGTAGGGCGGGGTGCCGGTCAGCAACTCGAAGGTCGTCGCGGCGAGCGAATAGACGTCGCTGCGGGCGTCGACGCGCGCGCCGTTGATCTGCTCCGGCGAGGCGTACCGCATCGTCCCGACGGTCAGCCCGGTCCCGGTGAGGCCGACGCCGTCCTCCACGGCACGGGCGATGCCGAAGTCGCCGAGCTTGACCGCGCCGATCGAATTCGGCCCACCCGCTCCGGGTGTCCCGGTGTCCTGGCGGGTGATCAGGATGTTCGCCGGCTTCACGTCGCGGTGGGTCAGCCCGTGCCGGTGGGCCTCGTCGAGACCCGCGGCCACCCCGCTGACGACCGCGGCCACCTCGTCGAATGTCAGGCCGCCGGGCCGTTCGGCGAGGATCTTGGCGAGATCGGTGCCCGGCACCCATTCCATGGCGATCCACAACGCGTCGTCGATGGCACCGCGGTCGTAGACGCGCACGATGTTGGGGTGGGTCAGCGGCGCGATGAGGTCGGCCTCGCGCTCGAAACGGAGGCGCACCGTGTCGTCGGCGAGGTGATCGGGGCGCAGCACTTTCACGGCGTCGGTCCGCGGCAGCCGCGGATGCTGGGCCCGGTACACCTCGCCCATTCCACCGACGCCCAGGATGCCGACCACGCGGTATCCCGCGATGTCGTCGCCCACCTTGAACACGGAATCCCCCCGTCGGAATTTATCCCCGGAAGTCTAGTTGGTCTCGTTAGGATTCATCGATGTCACCGATCACCCCCGACCCAGCACGATTCACCGCCGACGAACTCGACCGCGCCTTCGCGGGCTTCCAGGCCACCGTCGCCGAGGTCGCACAGACCCACGACTGGGACAAGTGGGCCGACCAGTTCACCGTCGACGCCGACTACGTCGAGCACGCGATGGGGACGATGAAGGGGCGCGAGGAGATCCGCGTCTGGATCAACAAGACCATGCACTCCTTCCCCGGCAGCCACATGACCGGCTACCCGTCGCTCTGGCATGTCATCGACCCGGCGACGTCGCGGGTGATCTGCGAGGTCGACAACCCGATGCGCGATCCCGGCGACGGCACGATCATCACCGCCACCAACATCACGATCCTCACCTACGCGGGGGACGGCCTGTGGAGCCGCGAGGAGGACGTGTACAACCCGATGCTGTTCGTCCAAGCCGCCGCGAAGTGGTGCCGCAAGGCCGCTGAACTGGGCACCATCGACGATGCCGCCCAGCAATGGATGGACACCGTCGGGAAGATGTTCGAGCGCCCCTGACGCGGCGGGGACCCCGGACCGCGCGCGTCGCAGCGACTTGGGTCGTCGGGGGTAGTGCCGTAGGCTGGAAGCTGAATACCTTGTCCGGGCCCCGCTGCTCGGCTGTACCCCACATCCATTCGGAGGTCCCAGAACATGGCACGCGCACTCACGCAGCTCGAGCTCCTCACCGAACTGGCCCCGGTCGCCGAGGACAACGTCAACCGCCACCTCAAGCAGGCCCGTGACTGGAACCCCCACGACTACGTCCCGTGGGATGAGGGCCAGAACTACGCGGCGCTCGGCGGCACCGACTACGACCCCGAGCAGTCGCAGCTCGACGAGGTCGCCAAGGCCGCGATGATCACCAACCTCCTCACCGAGGACAACCTGCCCTCGTACCACCGCGTCATCGCCGACAACTTCTCGATGGACTCGGCGTGGGGCCACTGGGTCGGTCGCTGGACGGCCGAGGAGAACCGCCACGGCATCGTGATGCGCGACTACCTCGTCGTCACCCGCGGCGTGGACCCGGTCGCCCTCGAAGAGGCGCGCATGATCCACATGACCAACGGTTACGACCCGGTGCTCGTCGCCGCCGACCGCATGGAGGATCTGCAGAACGAGTACGGCGACCTCGACGAGGTCGGCCTGCTGCACTCCGTCGCGTACGTGACCTTCCAGGAGCTGGCCACCCGCGTCAGCCACCGCAACACCGGTAAGGCCTGCAACGACCCGATCGCCGACCGCATGCTCCAGCGCATCGCCGCCGACGAGAACCTGCACATGGTCTTCTACCGCAACATCTGCGGCGCCGGCATGGACCTCTCGCCGGACCAGACGCTGCGCGCGGTCACCGACATCGTCACCAACTTCCAGATGCCCGGCGCCGGTATGCCCAACTTCCGCCGCCACGGCGTGCTGATGGCCAAGCACGGCATCTACGACCTGCGCCAGCACCTGGACGAGGTCGTCATGCCGGTGCTGCGCAAGTGGGACGTCTTCGGCCGCACCGATTTCGGTCCCGAGGGCGAGAAGACCCGTGACGAGCTGGCCGCCTTCCTCGATCAGTTGGACAAGGACGCGACCCGCTTCGAGGAGATGCGCGACCGCTCCCTGGCCCGCGAGGCCGCCAAGCGCGAGAAGCAGGCGTCCTGACCGCCAGCACGACCCAGAACACCCTCCTGCGGATCGGCCCATACCGGGTCGATCCGCCGGTGGTTTTGGCCCCGATGGCCGGCGTCACCAACCGGGCGTACCGGCGGCTGTGCCGCGAATTCGGCAGTTCGTCGGCCATCTACGTCTGCGAGATGATCACCGCCCGCGCGATCGTCGAGCGCAACGAGAAGACGATGGCCATGATGGCCTTCGACGACGACGAGTCGCCGCGGTCCATGCAGCTCTACGGCGTGGATCCGAAGAACCTCGGCGAGGCCGTCCGGATCGTCGCCGGCGAGGGCTGGGCCGACCACATCGATCTGAACCTCGGCTGCCCGGTGCCGAAGGTGACCAAACTCGGCGGCGGGGCGGCGTTGCCCTATAAGCGCGGCCTGCTGCGCAGCATCGTCACCGAGATGGTCGACGCCGCGCAGCCGTACGGCGTGCCGGTCACCGTCAAGTTCCGCAAGGGCATCGACGACGACCACCTGACCTTCCTCGACACCGGCCGCATCGCGCAGGAGGCGGGGTGCGCGGCAGTCGCACTCCACGCCCGCACCGCGTCGCAGCGCTATTCCGGACAGGCCGATTGGGACGCGATCGCCGAGCTGAAAGAGGCTGTGACGCAGATCCCAGTACTCGGGAACGGCGACATTTTCAGCGCGGACGACGCGGTGGCCATGATGGCGCAGACCGGGTGCGACGGCGTCGTCGTCGGTCGAGGTTGTCTCGGCCGACCGTGGCTGTTCGCCGAGCTGTCCGCCGCGCTGCGGGGCGAAGAAATCCCGACGCCGCCGACGCTCGGCGAGGTGGGCGAGATCATGCGGCGCCACGCAGTCCTGCTCGCCGAGCACCACGGCGAGGATCGCGGCCTGCGTGACCTGCGCAAACACATGGCCTGGTACCTGATGGGATTCCCGGTGGGCGGAGACCTGCGGCGCAGCTTCGCCGCCGTCTCCACCGTGGCCGAGGTCGACGCCCTCGTCGCCCAGCTCGATCCCGACGTGCCATTCCCGGCCGATGCAGGCGGTCCGCGCGGCCGACAGGGCTCACCGGGAAAGGTGTCGCTGCCCTACGGCTGGCTCGACGACCCGGAGGACACCGCCGTCCCGCGCGCCGCCGATGTGATGCACTCGGGCGGCTAAGCACCGACGTCTCTCAGGTAACGCCGGTACCATCTACCACTGACGTGCGCCCAAAACGCGCTCCCCGACACGAAGGAAGACCGTGAGCCACCAGCCACCGGGTGATGAGTTCCCGGGCGGACGCCGACGCCGGCGCGCCCAGGGACCCGACACGCCTCCGGGCACCCGGGTGACTCCCTCTTCCGGCAACCCGCAGTCCGGCGCCCCGGACCCCAACGTGCTCCGGGAGCCGGCCAGCCGCGACCGGATCGTTCGCGCGCGCTCCCGGCTCACCGTCCGCGAGCTCATGGAGCAGCTGGACGCGACGCCGCGCGAGCCCCAGCAGGATCGGCCGACCACCTCGCAGTGGATGGATCAGAGCCAGCCGGTGTACCGGCGCATCGACGACGGCGGCCCCTGGAACAACGATGTCACGCAGCCGATCCCCGTCGTCCGCCGACGCGCGCAGGACCAGCCCGTCGACCTGTCGTCGACCGCCACCCACCGCCGGGTCCGCTCCGAATCGCGCCACCAGGTGCTGCAGCGCACCCCCGACCCCGTCGAACTGGCCACCAAGGGCCGGCTGACCGAGCGGGGCCGCCGGGAGCTGATCCGCCGCGACGCGCGGATCGCCGGTCGGGTCATCACCGCGGTGGCCTGCACGTTGGCGCTGGTCGGCACCGGCGTCGCCTGGGCGGTCAACGGGTCGGTCAACAGCTCGTGGCGCAACGTCAAGGCGATCGACGGCGAGGACAAGAACATCTCGCGCAAGGACCAGCAGTACGGCGACGAAAACTATCTGATCGTCGGCACCGATACGCGTGCGGGTAAGAACGCGAAGTTCGGCGCCGGTGACGCCACCGAGACCGAGGGTGCCCGTTCGGACACCATCATCCTGATCAACATCCCGGCGAACCGCAGCCGCGTCGTCGCCGTCTCCTTCCCGCGCGACCTGGCCGTCGACCGGCCCGACTGCGAGGGCTTCAACGACGACAGCGGCAAGTACACCGGGGAGCAGGTGACCGGCGAAACAGACGTCAAGCTGAACTCGGTCTACGCGGTCGGCGGACCGAAGTGCCTGGTCAAGACGATCACGAAGATCAGCGGCCTCAACATCAACCACTTCATCGGGATGGACTTCGTCGCCTTCCGCAAGATCGTCGACACCGTCGGCGGCGTGTACGTCTGCTCCACCACCCCGCTCTACGACTACGAGATCGGCACCGTGCTGCCCAAGGCCGGCCGCCAGAAGCTCAACGGCCGCAAGGCGCTCAAGTACGTGCGCGCCCGGATGGTCTCCACCGAGGGCAACGGCGACTACGGCCGCATCCACCGTCAGCAGCTGTTCATGTCCTCGCTGCTGCGCTCCACCCTCTCCTCCAACGTGCTGTCGAACCCCGCGAAGCTGCAGCGGGTGGCACGTACCTTCACCCAGAACAGCTACGTCGACAACGTCGACACCGAGTCGCTGCTCAACCTCGCCGATTCGATGCGCGGCATCGAGGCCGGCCGCGTCACCTTCATCACGATCCCGACCTCGGGCACCAGCACCGACGGCCAGAACAACGAGATCCCGCGCACCGAGGACATCAACGCCCTCTTCGACGCGATCATCACCGATCAGCCGCTGCCCGGCGAGAAGCCCAAGCCCAAGCCGACGAAGACGAAGGACGACAAGAGCGGTCAGCCGTCGACCCCCGGCGCGCCGCCGGTGTCGCCGACGACGAACGTCGTGGCGATGACCCCGTCGAATGTCGGTGTGCGCATCCTCAACGGCACCGATACGTCCGGCCTGGCCCAGCACGCCCAAGAGCAGCTGTCCGCGCGGGGCTTCGAGGTGCGCGGCATCGCCGACTCGAACACGAAGGTGGACCACACCGTGGTCCGCTACGGCCCCGACCAGCGCGACGCCGCCGGCACCCTTGCCCGTATGTTCCCCGGCGCCAAGATCCAGGCCGACCGCTCGGTGAAATCCGGCGTCGAGGTGATCCTCGGCAACGACTACACGACGTCGACGCAGCTGAAGTCCTACGCGAAGCCGGGCACGCACATCACCGTCGACCAGTTGCCCGCGCGGGTCGTCGACGCCGATCTGCCCAGCGACCTGGCCGTCACCAACGCCGGCGACGCGCGCTGCGAATAAGCCCGATCGCGGTCGATTCGGCATTGCGCACGACTCGGACGATCCGGACACCAGTAGGGTGGAGTCATGCGTAAGCGGTCCTCGAAGACCAGCGCGTACCAGGAACAGGTTGCCGCGCTGAACGGAATCCTCGGCGAGATGTGTGAACTCGCCGGGGGGGCCATGAATCTTGCGACGAGGGCACTGCTGCAGGCCGATCTGCCGATCGCCGAACAGGTGATCACCGATCACGACCGGATGACCGAGATGTCGGCCGAGGCCGAGAAACAGGCCTTCGCCCTCCTCGCGCAGCAGGCGCCCCAACCCGCCGATCTGCGCGCCACCGTCACCGGCTTCCAGATCGTCGCCGACGTGGACCGGATGGGGGCGCTCGCGCTCCACGTCGCGAAGGTCGCGCGGCGGCGGCACCCGAACAAGACCCTCCCCGAGGAGGTCGACGGCTACTTCGCGGAGATGGGCCGGCTGGCCGTCAAACTCGCGCATGCCGCGCGGGAGGTCCTGGACTCCCAGGACCCGCAGGACGCGCTCCAACTCGAGGACGACGACGACGCGATGGACGACCTGCACCGCCACCTGTTCTCGGTCCTGATGGACCGAGAATGGCGCCACGGCGTCGCGGCGGCCGTCGACGTCACGCTCCTCGGCCGGTACTACGAGCGGTTCGCCGACCACGCCGTACTCATCGGACGCCGGGTCGTGTTCCAGACGACGGGTAAGACCCCACAGCAGCTCATCGAGACCACGTAGCGCCCGGGTCGTCCCGGGCCTCTACGCCGCGTTCACGACCCGCTGCAGCACGTCTTCTACCTGCGATGATGTCGCGATAGGCGGTGGCCGGTCGCTGGGACTTCGTGATTGCCCGGTAGGTCATGGGCGGCGGTCTCGCGAAGATAGGACCGGGGTCGTGGACCCGGTTGACACGGTATGCGGTGCCGCTGCCCGCGAGCCGCCAACCGATCCGGCCGGTGTCGGGGCCGCTGGTGATGGGTCCGGTTTCCCATTGTCCGGGACGGTCGCCGACGTTGCGGTTGTCCGGTCCGCAGGCGGGGACGAGTTCGTCGAGGTTGGTCTCACCGCCCTTGGCGAAGTCGAGCAGGCCGTGATGGGCCTCGGTATGGGAGAACGGCCGCGTGCAGCCGGGCCGGGTGCATCCCAGATAGGCGCCGAACAGGGCCAGGCGCTGCGCCATGGTGGCCAGGCGCTTACCGCGGCCGAAGGCCAGGACTTCACGCGTGCAGGACGTGAACACGCAAAGCCACGGCACCGCATCGGCGGCCACCGCGATCAGATCACCCACCGGAATCATCGATCCCGTCGCCGTCGTCGCGACCCCGGCCCGCCGGGCCAGATCCCCTTCCTCGACGGTGATCACCAGTTGCGCCGGGATCCGGGTGGGGCGCCCCAAGGCTTGATGACCCAGGATCCAGTCGAGACCGTGTTCCAACCCATCGTGCTGACGCTGGGCCGCCGACCGCCCGTCACGGCACTGGGCATCGGCCCACGCCTCCCGGTCCGCCTCACCCAACTCGGAGAACGAACCGCGAAGCGAATCCGGGTCGGCCGGGTTGTTCATCCCGGGCTTGGCCCAGTTGTCCAGCACGACCTCGAGCTTCGCACGCAACGACGGCGTGAGATACCCGGAGATCTTGCTCATCAGCCGCTTATCCTGCCGGCCGATGACGATTCCCCGCATCCGCCGGCGATCCCGGTCGTCGGTCAGCTTTCCATCCGGATCCAGATGCGCCAACAATCGTTGCCCCAGCGGCCGCAAATCCGACGGGGCGACCTCGCGTGCCGCCCCCACCAAGATCTCGACCGCGGTATCCACCTCTTCTGACGACGTCGCGCACGGAACCCGCCCCAGCACCGTCTCGATCTCGCAAACATGATCAGCCGAAACCGCGCCCGCACCGACGGCCTGCGCGACCGACCCACGCTTGGGCGGCAACGCTTCCCCGGTCACCGCGCTCAACGGCCCGATCGCCTCGGCCACCTCCCGTCGTCGCTTCGCCTCCACGGTTCCCAACCGCAAATACTGGGCATAGAAGGTCTTCACCGACCGGTGACCCACCAAGGTGTACGCCGCCCGGCCGGCAATCTCCACATACAGCGCCGCATTCACTCCGGCAGCGCGACGCCACGCCGTCTCCAGGGTCTCCACACAGGAAATCACCTGCTGCTCGGACAGCACGCCCAACGACGACCCGGCGAGCTTCGCCACCGCAACATCGATCAGCTCCGCCAACTCGAGCGGGGAATCGGGCAACCGCCCGGCGATGCCCGGCCCGGCGGCGTCAACCTCGGCCATCAGACCCCCCTCCCCGATCACCCTTCGAATACATGTTCACCATACCAATACGGTGTGCGTACTGCAACACATGTTCGAAAGTGCACAGCGTCCGGGCTGACAGCGCAGCGCCTACCCGTAAGCGACGTCGACCCGGAAGGGCTCGAACCCCAGGTTCTCGTAGGTGTGCAGGGCGGCGGTGTTGTCGCCCTCCACGTACAGCGTGACCTCGGGGACGCGCCCCGCCAGGTAGTGCAGGCCGGCCAGCGTGAGCAGCCGGCCCAGGCCCCGTCCCTGTGCCGCCGGATCCACCCCGACGACGTACACCTCGCCCAGTTCCGGGCTCGCGACCTTGGTCCAGTGGAAGCCCAGGAGGCGCTGTGCGTCGTCGCGGTCGAAGGCGAGGAACAGACCGCGCGGATCGAACCAGTCAGCGCCGGTGCGCTCTACGATCTGCTCCTGCGTCCACCCGCCCTGTTCCGGGTGCCAGTCGAAGGCGGCGTTGTTGACGCGCAGGATTTCGCGGTCATCGGCCGGACCCGCGTAGGTACGCAGCACCACGTCGTCGCGCTGCGGCAGCGGCGGCAGTGGCTCGTCGTCGGCACCGACGCCGAGGTTGAGTTGGCGCAGCTCACGCCGCACGGACAGTCCCAGCTGCCCCGCCAGCGCCCGCGCCGCGGGCAGATCGCCGTGCGCCCACAGCCGTACCCCGGCGGTCGGTGCAGTGGCCAGCACCCGCTGCGCCAGGGATCTTCCGACGCCGTTCCCGCGCGCCGCGGGTGCGACGACGAGTTCGGCCGTCGACGGCTCACCGTCGCGCCCGGGGAGCACCGAGGCGTAGCCGATCACGGTGCCGTCGTCGGCGGTGGCGAGCAGGTGTTCGACCGCGGGACTCGTCGCACCCAGGGCGTTCACCGGGGCCTCCCCCAGTGCCTGTACCCCGTCGGCGGAATGGGACTGGACCAGCACGGCTCGCACCGCGCGCTGCTGCTCGTCGGACAACTGCTCTGCGCGCGCTATCGAGGTCACACTTCGAGTATCTCACCGTCGGACTCGGCGTCGGCGGCCCGTCGCGACGGTGCGACGGCCTTGTACCCGACGTTGCGCACCGTGCCGATGAGCGCCTCGTGGTCAGGACCGAGCTTGGCGCGCAGCCGCCGCACGTGGACGTCGACCGTGCGGGTGCCGCCGAAGTAGTCGTAGCCCCACACCTCGTGGAGGAGTTGGGCGCGGGTGAAGACCCGGCCGACATGCGCGACGAGGTATTTGAGGAGTTCGAATTCCTTGTAGGTGAGGTCCATCGGCCGCCCCCGCAGGCGTGCCGTGTAGGTCTCCTCGTCGATGGTGACGGCGCCCAGGCTCAGCGTCGCGGATTCCTCTTCTTGGCGCGGGGCCACCCGTCGCGCCGTCAGCATCCGCAGCCGCGCGTCGAGTTCGGCCGGGCCGATGTCGGCGACCAGGAAGTCGTCCAGGCTCCACTCCGCGTTGATGGCGATCAGCCCGCCCTCGGTCAGCACGGCGACGACGGGAACCGTCGCGGTGCTCGCCAACAGCCGACACAGATTGCGGGCGGCGGCCAGATCGGTCCGGGCGTCGACGAGGACGGCCTGTGCCGACTCGGTGGTCAGAAGCGCGGAGACATCGGCGGGGGCGCTGCGGACGGAATGGGCCAGAAGCGCGAGCGAGGGCAACACCGTGCCCGGGTCGGGGTGAGAGGTCAGGATCAACAGGTCCATCTCGGCTCCGCTTCTGCGTCGAGTCGCTCGACGGTAATCGGCGACGCGGGATTCGGGGCGCCAGGGTGGCGCCACACTGACATCAGCGGCAGCGGGATAGATGTAAGAATAACGCTGATGACACTCCCAGTTCACATCGACGACTCCCCGCGCCCGCGGCTGCGTGCGGCCGTCATCGCATTTGCACTGGTCATCGCTGTTATCGGGGCCCTGGTGACCATCGACACCTTCCGGGCCGGTCGCAGCGAGCACCGGCTGGCCGAAGCGCTGATGGCCTCCCCCCGCGTCGATTTCGAGCCCGAGGTGACCCTCGGCGGTTTTCCGTACTGGAGCCATGCGCGACGCGGCGAGTTCCCCGGGCTGACCATCACCGCGCGGGGGGTCGCCGCCGCCGGCCCGGCAGAGCTTGCCGGGGTGCCGCAGACCTGCGCGAGCACGCCGTGCCGCGCCGAGTTGGGCGTGCGGGCCGACGAGGTGAAGGGTATGGACACCGGCCGGTGGTCGGCCACCCGTCCGATCATGCTGACCGCCGTCACCGCGTCGGCGAAGCTGGACTCGGTCAACCTGGGCCGCATGCTCGACATCACCGACCTCGCCGTGAACACCCCGGCCCCGGCGAATCGGGCCGGCGGCGGCGGTCCCGGCGACGGTCTGCTCGAGCGCACCACCGGCGTCCTGCTCACCGGTACCGTTTCACTGCCGCCGAGCCGCCCGAGCCCGCGCACGCAGGTGCGCTATCCCCCGTCGTCCCAACGGTTCACCGGGCAGCGGGTGCGCGTGAGCGTCCTCGTCGATCTGGCCGTCGACGGAAACGACCTCGTCATCACCGCCACCGACTTCTACGGCGGCCCCGAGGAACACGCCGACGGCCGGGTGCCCGCGCAGTTCCGCGCGGCGGTGCTCGCCCGGTTCAGCGGCCGGGTGCCCTATCCGCGTCTGCCATGGGGAGTGTCGCCGACCAAGGCCAACAGCGCCGGGAGCGACATTCTGATCAGCGGAACGGCTCCCTACCTGACGGTCGCGCCGGACCGGTTCTGACGTCGCGACGCACTTGTTGTATCGTCGTGGCATGCAATCAGGCCGAGAGCTCATGCTCACTCGCCGCTACGCGATCGACTTCTGTCGTTTCGCGGCCTGTTGCTGTCGCTAGACGGTGGTCGCCCCCGCGCCACCACTTGACGATGGCGGCAGCGGATTCTCCCTTGAGGCTTCCCGTGCTCCCACTCGCAGACCCGCATTCGGGTTGCGAGTACAGGGCCGTCATCACCCCCCTGAGCCGTCCGGCTCACCCCCCCCAATGATTTCCGCATGTGAAAGGGACAACCATGGCACGCAACGACGTCCTGGTCAGCGCCGACTGGGCTGAGCAGAACCTCAACACCGACAAGGTCGTCTTCGTCGAGGTCGACGAGGACACCAGCGCCTACGACGGCGGGCACATCCCCGGCGCCGTGAAGCTCGACTGGAAGACCGACCTGCAGGACCCGGTCCGCCGCGACTTCGTCGACGCCGAGCAGTTCGGCAAGCTGCTCTCCGAGCGCGGCATCGCCAACGACGACACCGTCGTGCTGTACGGCGGCAACAACAACTGGTTCGCGGCCTACGCGTACTGGTACTTCAAGCTGTACGGCCACGACGACGTGAAGCTGCTCGACGGCGGCCGCAAGAAGTGGGAGCTCGACGGTCGTGAGCTGAGCGCCGACGCGGTCAGCCGCCCGGCCACCACCTACACCGCCAAGGCCGCGAACAACGCGATCCGCGCCTTCCGCGACGAGGTCGTGGAAGCCATCGGCACCAAGAACCTCGTCGACGTGCGCAGCCCCGACGAGTTCAGCGGCAAGATCCTCGCGCCGGCCCACCTCCCGCAGGAGCAGAGCCAGCGCCCCGGCCACATCCCCAGCGCGATCAACGTGCCGTGGAGCAAGGCGGCCAACGAGGACGGCACCTTCAAGAGCGACGACGAGCTCACCGAGCTCTACAAGGAGGCGGGCCTCGACGGTCAGAAGGAGACCATCGCGTACTGCCGCATCGGCGAGCGTTCCAGCCACACCTGGTTCGTTCTGCAGGAGCTGCTGGGCCACGAGAACGTCAAGAACTACGACGGCAGCTGGACCGAGTACGGCTCGCTGGTCGGCGTGCCGGTTGAACTGGGAGAGGGCAAGTAATCATGTGCGCAGCACCCAAGCAGGGGCAGGCACTGCCTGCCGGCGTCGACGTGGAGAAGGAGACCGTCCTCACCGGGCAGGTCACCGATGCCAGCGGCGCCCCGGTCCCGGGCGCGTTCGTCCGTCTGCTCGACTCGACCGGTGAGTTCACCGCCGAGGTCGTCACCAGCGGAACCGGCGACTTCCGGTTCTTCGCCGCCCCCGGCACCTGGACGCTCCGCGCGCTCAGCTCGGTCGGCAACGGCGACGTGACCACCACGCCGGAGGGCCCGGGCGTCCACGCCCACACCATCACGGTCGCCAAGTAGGCGCTGAATAGCCAGAACGGGTCAGCCCCGCACCGAGAAGTCTTCGGTGCGGGGCTGACCTGTCTCCGCCGACTGGGCACCCAACCCACGCCGAGTGGGCACTCCCCCCGGTGGTCGAGTGCCGTAGACGGTGGTCGAGTGCCGTAGACGGTGGTCGAGTGCCTTCGAGGCACTAGCCGAGAAGGTGTATCGAGACCGCGCCAGCCGAGAAGGCGTATCGAGACCGCGCCAGCCGAGAAGGCGTATCGAGACCAACCGCCGGCTTCACACCCAAATCAGCGTCGACCGAGCCACTCGTCGCTAGGCTGCGCGAACATGGGAGTCATCACCGAGCACGACGGACCCGTCACGACCATCACGATCGATCGGCCGGAGGTCCGCAACGCCGTCGACGGTCCGACGGCGCAGGCATTGGCCGACGCGCTGCGGACGTTCGAGTCCGACGACGAGGCGTGCGTCGCCGTGTTGACCGGGTCGGGTGGCACGTTCTGTGCGGGCGCCGACCTGGGCGCGGTCGCCGAAGGTGGTGAGCGCGCCAACCGATTGTCGACGGACGGCGACGGCCCGATGGGACCGAGCCGCATGCGGTTGACCAAGCCGCTGATCGCCGCGATCGAGGGCTATGCCGTTGCCGGTGGTCTCGAGTTGGCGCTGCTCGCCGACCTGCGGGTGATGGCGACCGACGCCGTCCTCGGCGTCTTCTGCCGCCGCTTCGGCGTGCCCCTGATCGACGGCGGGACCGTCCGACTCCCGCGCATCGTCGGACAGGGCCGCGCGCTCGACTTGATCCTCACCGGGCGGGCCGTCGACGCCGACGAGGCCTTCGCCATCGGCTTGGCCAATCGCATCGTCGAACCGGGGACGTCGCTGCGAGCCGCCCAAGACCTGGCCCGCGAGATCGCCGGATTCCCCCAGCGTTGCATGCTGGCCGACCGGGCGAGCGTCTACGCCCAGTGGGACCTCCCCTTCGACGAGGCGCTGCGCACCGAGTTCGACGGCGGTCTGCGCGTCGTCGCGAGCGGTGAGACCGTCGCGGGCGCGCAGAAGTTCCGGGACGGCACCGGGCGCCACGGAGCTTTCTGAGATTCCGGCAAACCCGACAGGGACGATGGCTACCATCGGCAGCCATGTCCACCGTCGCACCGCCGCCGCCGTCGTCGCCGTCGTCGCCGAAGAAGAGTGGGCCGAGGCTCCTCGTCATCGGCCTACTCGTCGTCGCCGTGGTCTGCGCCCTGGGTCTCATGGGCGGCGGATTCTTGGTCTACCGGAGCCTGCAGGACGTCGGCGCCCACATGTCGCCCAAGTCGGTGAGCAGTGAGAAGGTCCAGAAGGACTATCTCGACGTCGAGATCGGCGGCTTCGTCGTCGACGATCCGACGACGGGCCTCGGCCACCTGCCGGTCACCGTCCACAACAAGCATCGGGACGACTGGAAGTTCGAAGTCCACGTCACGGCCAAGCTCGACGGCAAATACGACTTCGACGACAAGGACGTAGCCCTGCGATCCGGCGAGACGCGTGTGCTCCGGTTCTTCGACCGAAAGCAGGAGCCGCCCTACTCCGCCATCACCGAGATCCCCGACAAAGAACTCCCCCGCGCACACTTCACGCTGCTGAAAGCCCAGCTCTACGGAGTCTGACCGCCCGGCGTCTCGGACCGATGTTCAGGCGAGAGAAGGGAAGGCGGCCGCCACCAACGCCTCGATGTCCCGCCTGGCGTCGGCATCCGAGTGGACTGCGACGAAGACGACGCCTTCGAGAATCGCGAGCAGCCGACGCGCATCGTCGTCAGGTGCGGACGAGCCATGCTCGACCAGCAGCCGACGAGCAGATTCGGCCGAGAACAAGCACCCCCTCAGGCGATCACGCGTGTCCTCGGCCAGGGTGGGATCGAGCAGCAGCGCCTGTCGTGCGAGCACGTCGGTCCGTCGCCGCTCGACCAGATCCGCCACGTACGCAGCCATGACGTCGACGGGAACACTGCCATCGACGATCGCCTCGTCGAAGGACTTCCGTGAACGCCACACAAGACGCTGTGCGGCCGCGTCGACCAGCGCCTCACGGCTGCGGAAATAGTACGAGGTGGACCCTTTGGGCAAGTCGAGGCTCCGATCGACTCCCTGATGCGTCACCGCATGGTTTCCTCCGGTCGCGGCGAGTCCCAGTGCGGCATCGGCGATGAGTGCACGACGGTCGAGGCGAGGCATGCGGCTATCCTATCGCAATCCTCTACGATGATAGAGTCATTGAGATGTGGAAGAGGACTGCGACGGCACCCGCCATGACGTCCGCCGAGTTGATCGCCGCCCTCGAACGCTGCGGCATAGCCCCCGACGACGCGCAACGTGCGGCATGCGACACCCTCGTCGGCGCCGACTCCGTCTACCTCGTCGGCCCCGCGGGCCGCGGCAAGACGGCAATCCTCAACGCCTTCGTGACCTGCTCACCCGCGCGCAGCGTCGTTCGCACCCACTGGCACGACTTCTTGCGCGACCTTCACGTTCTCATCCGCTCGTCGGGCGGGCTCGCTCCGGCGCTCGAACTCTTCCTCGGATCGGCCGGCATCCTCGCCTTCGACGAACTGCACGTCGATGACCCCGCCGACGGGATCTTCTTGCACGGCCTGATCGATCACCTCGCAAAGCGCGGCGTCCGACTTGTCGTGACGTCCAACGACCGTCCCGACGACCTGATGCCCAACCCCCTCTTCCACGACTCCTTCCTCCCGACCATCGACCTCATCAAGACGACTTGCACGGTGATCGACCTCGATTCCGGCATCGACTACCGCACCCGCGCCGATCACTGCACCGGATTCTCGACGGGCAGTTGGCGACCGCCGGCACCCGTGCCCGACGGCTCTGCGCGCCCGGTCGCCGTCGCCGGCCGCCAGTTCACGGCGTGGGACGCCGCCGGGGAGCACCTGGGGGTCGCCTTCGACGAGATCTGCGGACGTCCGCTTGGTGCAACCGACTACCTCGATTTGGCGCGCAGATTTCGGAGGTGGACGATCAGCGACGTTCCCGATCTCGTCGACACCGACCGAGAAGCAGCTCAACGGCTCGTGCACCTCGTCGACGTCCTCTACGACCGCGACGTGCCGACGACGATCACCAGCGCGGTCCCCCGAGATCGGTTCGCCCGCACCGGACGGCTTCCGGCCGGTGCGCCGCGCATGCGCAGCCGATTGGCGGCTCTGCGCGACGACGATCTGACGACCGGATAGAATCGGCTTCGTGGAACACTTCTTCACCGCGCTGCTGGTCCTCTGCACGATCCTCATCACGTGGTTCGGCCTGTACGCCATCTACCGCCTCATCAACGACGAGTCGTGACCCGCTCGGGCAACGAGGCAATCGACCAGGCCGCGTCGATCGCCGAGACGACCGGCTCGCGCAACCTACCGTCGTGGGGTGATCTGCCGCTGCCCGCGGACACCGCGAACCTCCGCGATGGCGCGGATCTCCATTCCGGACTGCTGGCCCTGCTCCCGATGGTCGGCGTCTGGCGCGGCGAGGGCGTGGCACACGGACTCGGTGACGACGGGGCCGACCTCGCCTTTGCCGAGCAGATCATCGTGAGCCACGACGGGCAGAATTTCCTCAACTGGCAGTCGCGTTCCTGGTCGGTCGACAACCGCGGCGGATTCGTCGCCCCGCTATTCCGCGAGTCGGGATTCTGGCGGATCAGCGAGGACGACTCGATCGAACTCGTCCTCGCCCACGCCGAGGGCGCCGTCGAACTCTTCTACGGCAAGCCGCTCTCACAGACCGCCTGGGAGGTCGCCACCGACGCCCTCGTGTGCTCGGCGACCGCCCCCAAGCTCCACGGCGCCAAGCGCCTCCTCGGCATCGCCGAGGACGGTTCGCTCGCCTACGTCGAAGAACGTCTCGTCGACGGCGAACTCGCTCCCCGACTTTCGGCAAAGCTCGACCGCTACGCCGGCTGATCCCCCGACTGGGCACCCCGTCCCCGCCGAGTGGGCACCCCAACCCCGCCGAGTGGGCACCCCAACCCCGCCGAGTGGGCACCTGAACCGTACCGACTGGGCACCGCCGATCTGACGGTGACAGCCGACTATGGATCCGTTTCGGCGGTTGGTGCGTCTAAGTCACATGGACACCTTTCAGGACGAAGCAAAGCTGGAGCGATTTCGACGAGCAGTCGGCCGAATCGAGATTGATCGAGAACCACAGGACACTCGCTGTCTCGACGGGAACACCGAGGTACGGCGCGCCCAGGTACTCACTGCTCGTGAACGAGTCGTCGCGACCGCATCAAGTTCACCCGGGCGCCCAGTCGTCGCGGGAATCGCTGCCTCTGTGTTGCACGGCAGCCTGTGGTTCGACCCCGAGTTCCGGATAGAACTACTCCACGATCTGAAAGGGTCCAGCCGACACGGAATAGGCCGGATGACGCACCGCTATCAACTGGCGTCGTCGGAGTACATGGAACTGGACGGCCTGCTGGTGACGACGCCGATCCGCACGGCATTCGACATCGGTCGAGTCACACCCGAATGGCGGGGGCTCGGCTACCTGGACGCACTACACCGCGCGACTGCGTTCTCGATCCCGGCTCTAGTCCGCTACGTCGAGGCTCATCCTGGGTGGCGACACATCCGCCAGCTAAGAGCGATCGCGCCATTGATCGACGGGAAGGCGGAATCCCCGCCCGAAAGTTGGCTACGCCTGTTGATGATTCGCGGTGATCTGCCAGCGCCCGAAACCCAAATCGTCATCCCCGATGACAAAGGGTATGAATTCGCTCGCGCCGACCTAGGCTACCGAGAGCAGAAGATCGGCATCGAATACGACGGCGACGAATACCACTCCACTGAAGCGCAGCGTGCCCACGACGAATGGCGCGATACGAAGTTACGGAACCTCGGCTGGAAGGTGATCAGAGTCGACGCGAGGCGATACTTCGATGATCCGTGCGGCATCCTCGTCGAAATCGAAAAGGCACTACACGCCCGGGGTGCGTACTGAGATGCCCACTCGGCGGGGTTGGGGTGCCCACTCGGCGGGGTTCAGGTGCCCACTCGGCGGGGATCAGGTGCCCACTCGGCGGGGGTCGCGATCCAGGTCGATATCGGCGGACAGATCGGACGGCGCGTGATGGGTCACCACCACGACAGTGCGATCGGGGCCGAAGAGATCGCCCAGTGCGGCGCGGAGCAGATCGTCGGAATCTGCTTGATCTAGGTGCTCGGTCGGCTCGTCGAGCAGCACGACGGGCGACTCGTTGAGCAACGCGCGCGCCAACAGCAGTCGCCGGCGCTGACCGCCCGACACCGCCTCACTCCCGCCGTGCAACACGGTGTCCCAGCCGTCGGGCAGGTGGGCGAACCACTCCGACAGCCCCACCCGGTCCAGCGCCGCCGACATCTCATCCTCCGTAGCATCACCGCGCGCGACGAGCAGGTTCTCCCGGACGGACACCGAGAACAGGTGCGCATCCTCGGCGCAGTACAGCGTGGCGGCCGCGACATCGACCGGCTCACCGTCGACACCGGTCGCGGTCACCACACCCGACTGCGGCGCGAGCAGCCCGGCCAGCGTCAGCAGCAGCGTCGACTTCCCCGTCCCGCTGCGACCGACGACGAGCAGTCTCCCGCCGGGCTCGACCGCCGAGTCGAGCGGTCCGCCCAGCGCCGGACCACCGGGCCATCCCCAGACCAATGAGTCGGCACTCAACGTCACCGGCCCGTCGTGGCGCGGCACGTCCGACGCGGTCTGCGATTCCCATTCCGCCGGGTCGCCGACCAGATCGAGCACCCGTTGCGCAGCGGCACGACTGTGCTGCCAGGCCACCCCCGCGGCGGCGAGCGGGGTGATCGCGTCGAATGCCGAGAGGCCGAGTAGGAGCAGGACACCCAAGCGCATGGGGGTCGGCGAACCGCTCTCGGCCAACGAGATCCCGATCAGCGCGGCAGCCAGAACGGTTACGCCCATCGACAGCGGGGTCACCGCGGCGGCCATCGCTTGCAACCGCGTGCCCTGGTCGACGGCGCGCTCGACATCCCGCTGGGCGGCGGACATCTCGTCGAGGATCTCTTCGCGCCGGCCCGCCACGGTCAATTCGGCGGAGTGGTCCAGCAACAGCATCGTCGACGACGCCACCTCGGATCTCCCGCGCACCGCGGCCCGAGCCGCCTGCTCCGAACCTCGCGCCGACAACACCGGGGCCGCCACGCCAGCGACGACCAGCGCCACGCCCAACACGAGAGCGGCCGCCACCGAGACGAACGCCATGATGACCACCGCCGCGAGACCGGTCACGGCCGCGACGGCGGCGGGCAGGATCGCGCGGACGACGGCGTTCCCGACCTCGTCGATGTCGGCACCGGTACGGGCGAGCAGGTCTCCGCGTCGAATCGAAACCGTAGTCGCGGCGTCGCCACCGGCCAGCGCCCGGTAAACCTTCTCGCGCGCGGTGGACATGGCTCGCAGAGCGACGTCGTGACTGGCGAGGCGCTCAAGGTAGCGGAAGAGTCCGCGGCCGATGCCGAGCGCGCGGACGGCGGTGATCGCCACCGATAGCGCGAGGATCGGCGGCTGCTGCCACGCGCGGGTGATCAACCAGGCCGAGAGCGCGGCCAGACCGAGCGCGCTCAACGCTCCCCCGACCCCGTAGGCCAGCGACAACGCCACACCGCGCCGCCGCACGTCGAGGGCACCCAGGACCCGCCACACCGGGTCCGGCCGCCGCGACGCCTCCGGCCGCCGCGACACCTCCCGGCTCACGCGGTCACCGCCGACACGTCGACGACGAGATCGGCCGCGTCGAACCACTCGGCACGGTGGGCGGCGACGATCACCGTCGCGCCGGCACGGGCCCGTGCGACCACGGCATCGATCACCCGCTGCCGCGCCTGCACGTCGAGATGCGCGGTCGGCTCGTCGAGGACCAGCACCGGTACGTCACGGGCCAGCGTGCGGGTCAGCGCCAGCCGTTGGCGCTGCCCCGCCGACAGCCCGGCTCCGCCGGCACCGAGCACGGATGAGCGATCGGCGAGTCCGGCCTCCCGCGCCACCGAGGCCCAACCGGTGGCGATCGCCGCCGAGCCGAGGGCGGCACCGTCGAGCGGCCCGTACAACGCGAGGTTCTCCGCGACGGTGCCCGGCACGATCGCGGGATGCTGCGGCAGCCAACCGACCTGGTCTTGGCACGCCACCAGCTCGGCGCGGGAGAGCGCATGATCGTCGACGATGATCGCGCCTTCGTCGAGTGCGACGACCCCGAGCAACGCCGCCAGCGCCGTCGACTTGCCGGAGCCGTTGGGTCCGGTCAGCACCGTCAGAGCGCCCGGCTCGCAGACTGCGGAGAGCCCCCGGGGCGCCCATCCGTCACGGGAGACGACGCCGACGCCGTCGAAGCGGATCGCCGCTCCGGCCAGCGACGGAGCGTCGACGTCTCCGGGCACCGGCTCGTCGTCGGACATCCCCGCGAGCAATCCGAATGCCTCGTCGGTGGCGGCGACCCCGTCGGCCGAGTCGTGGAAGGCCGCCCCCACCTGCCGCAACGGCCGGTAGGCCTCCGGCGCCAAGACCAGTGCCAGCACCCCGGCGAAGAGCGACATCTCGCCGTAGACCAGGCGCAGTCCGATACTCACGGCCACCAGGGCGACCGACAGGGTGGCCATCAGTTCCAGCCACGCCCCGGAGAGGAAAGCGACGCGCAGCGTGCTCATCGTCGAGCGCCGCCACGAGCGGCCGAGGTCGTCGACCTGCTGCGCGGCCCCCTGCGCGCGATGGAGCGCGCGCAGCGTGGGGATGCCCGCGATGAGGTCGAGCAGCATCGACTGCTGCCGCGCGGTGGCGTCAAGTTTGGCCTGGGTGCGGTCGCGCGTCATCAGTCCGATGAGGATGCCGAAGATCGGTATCAGCGGGATAGTGAGCAGGATCAGCCCGGCGGAGACGAGGTCGACCGAGGCGATGACGGCGACGACGATCGGGGTGAGCGTCGCCGCCAGGACCAGCGACGGCACGTACCCGGACAGGTAGGGGCCGAGGGCGTCGATTCCCGAGAGCAGCACCGTCGACGCTCGGGCCCGCCCCACCCCGACTGTCCGCGCGTCGGTGTGGGCCGGATCGGTCAGCCCGTCGAGCACCTCGCGGCGAACCTGGCCGACGACCGTCTGCGCGGCCCGCTGCGCATATCGCTGGGCGGCGTAAGTGGTCGCCGAGTGCAGGACGACGCCGACCGCCAACACCACCAGGTGCATCCGCTGCGCGCCAAGCGAGCGCCGCGCCGGATCGGTGACCAGTTCGGCCAGGATCGACGCGGTGGCGACGGCGATCACGATGACCGCCAGCGTGGTGAGGAGTCCGGCGACGACGGTCACCACCAGATAGCGCCGCGCCGCGCGCGATCCGCGCAGCAACCGCGGATCGATCGGACCGCGTCGGGGGCGCGCGGACGCGACCCGTGCCGAACCACTCACCTCCTGGATGCTCACCCCCGCAACGACGGCAGGCCCACCGACGGCGGGATCGCCTCTGCGGAGATCCGCTTGCGGAACACCCAGTACGACCAGCCCTGGTAGAGCAGCACGATCGGCGTGATGAACAACGCCGCCCAGGTCATGATGACCAGCGTGTAGTGGCTCGACGAGGTGTTCGCGATGGTCAGGCTGTTCGCCGGGTCCGTCGTCGACGGCAGGACGTTCGGGTACAGGCAGCCGAACAGCGTCACGACGGTCATGATGATCGCCACCGAGGTCGCGGCGAAGGCCAGCCCTTCCTTGCGGGCACGCGTCAGGAAGATCGTCGCGACGGCCGCGACGGCGGCGATCAGCACCGGCACCCAGGTCCAGGTCTTGCCGTGGGCGAACTGCGTCCACAGCAGGAAGGCGGCGGCGACCACGGTCATGGCGACCGACAGGCGGGCGGCCCACACGGTCGCCTCCTCGCGCAGTTCCCCGGCGGTCTTGAGCGAAAGGAAGACCGCGCCGTGGGCGAGGAACGCGAGGACGGTGGTCAGCCCGCCGAGCAGCGCGTACGGATTGAGCAGGCCGAAGAAGGTGCCGGTGAACTGGGCCTTCTCGTCGATCGGGAGCCCGCGCACGACGTTGGCGAAGGCCACGCCCCACAGCAGGGCGGGAACCCACGAGCCGATCGCGATGCACCAGTCCCACACACGCCGCCACTGCGGGTCGTTGATCTTGCCGCGCCACTCGATGGCGCAGACGCGCACGATGAGCGCGACCAGGATCAGCAGCAGCGGTAGGTAGAAGGCGGTGAACATCGTCGCGTACCAGCCGCCGAAGGCCGCGAACATCGCGCCGCCGGCGGTCAGCAGCCACACCTCGTTGCCGTCCCACACCGGTCCGATGGTGTTGAGGATGGCGCGACGCTTGTCGTCGTCGCCACGACCCATCAATCCCATCAGCATGCCGACGCCGAAGTCGAACCCTTCGAGCACGAAGTACCCGGTGAACAGCACGGCGATAAGAATGAACCAGAATTCGGGCAATCCCATGATCGTCTCTTTCCAGCGTCGGGTCAGTAGGCGAACGACAATTGCTTGTCGTCGTCGGATTTCTCGAGGGCCGCTTCCTCATAGCCCGGGGCCGCCGGGCCCTCCCGGATGTATCGGCGCTGCAGCGCGAACCAGACGACGCCCAGCGCACCGTAGAGCAGCGTGAACACGATCAGCGATGTCAGGACGACGCCGGCCGAGTTGTTGGAGACGCCGTGCTGCACGAGCATCGAGATCCGCAGCGGATCGAGGTCGTCGACCCAGTTGGGCGCGACGATCCACGGCTGGCGGCCCATCTCGGTGAAGATCCAACCCGAGGAATTGGCGAGGAAGGGCGTCGGAATCATCAGCAACGCCAGGAAGCCGAATCTGCGCGACGTGATGACCCGTTTGCGGCGCGTGAACCACAGCCCGCCCAGCGCCACGACCACCGAACCGAGCGCCCAGGTGATCATCGCGCGGAAGGACCAGTAGGTGACGAACAGGTTGGGGGCGTAGTTCTGCGACTTGTGCTTCGGGTCGTCGCGGAAGCGCTGCTCGTATTCCTTCTGCAGGTCTTGGACGCCCTGCACCGTCGTGTCGAAGCGGTGGTCGGCGAGGAAGGAGAGCATGCCGGGGATCGCGATGACGTGCTCGATGTGGTCGCAGTTGTTCTGCCGCCCGATGGACAGCACCGAGAAGCTGGCCCGCGTCTCGGTCTTGCAGAGCGACTCGGCGGCGGCCATCTTCATCGGCTGCTGCTTGAACATGATCTGCGCCTGGATGTCCCCGGTGAAGATCAGCGCGATACCCGAGAGGATGGTCAACCACAGGGCGAATCTCGTCACCGGCCGCCACATGGTCGCGGCATCGGAATCGAGTTGCTCCGGCGACGCGTCGACGAGGCTCGGGGCGGTGGTCTCCTCAATCGTCGCGGGCTTCCCCTCCGCCTGCAGGCGGAGTTGGCGGGCGCGCCACGATGCGCGGGCCATCCACCAGATCCCGATGGCGGCGACGAAGGTCGCGGCGGTCAGCAGGGCGCCCGCGATGACGTGCGGGAAGGCGGCCAGGGTGGTGTTGTTGGTCAGCAGCGCGACGATGTTGTTCATCGCCGGACGGTTGCGCGTCGGATCCCATTTCACGCCCACCGGGTGCTGCATCCACGAGTTCGCGGCGATGATGAAGTAGGCCGACGCGTTCACGCCGAACGCCACCATCCAGATGCAGAAGAGGTGGACCCGCCGGTTCAGCCGCCCCCAGCCGAAGATCCACAGTCCGATGAACGTGGACTCGGCGAAGAAGGCGACGAGCCCCTCCAAGGCGAGGGGGGCGCCGAAGACGTCGGCGACAAAGCGGCTGTACTCGCTCCAGTTCATCCCGAACTGGAATTCCTGCACGATGCCGGTCGCGACGCCGAGGGCGAAGTTGATCAGGAAGAGCTTCCCGAAGAACTTGGTGGCCCGCAGCCAGGCCTCGTTTCCGGTGACGTACCAAACGGTCTGCATCACCGCGAGCATCGGCGCCAAGCCGATCGTCAACGGGACGAGGATGAAGTGGTAAACGGTCGTGATCCCGAATTGCCATCGGGAGATATCGACGACATCCATGCGTATGCCTCATTCGCTCGCTGGGCTGGAGCTGGCCCCGATCGGTTCCCCGGCATGCGCCGCGGATCCGCTCGACACCGTCTGGCTTCTACTACAGTAGATAGTAGATGTCTTCAAGGTACGTCGCACTATGAAGTTGAAACAAGGGACCGCAGTCCCTCATCTGGAGTGTTTCCGGTCACGACAACCGGACACCGCCGACGTTAAGCCACCGTGATCGCCCGCGCGGCCAGTTCGGCGAACTGTGCCGCGGACTCCGCCGCCACGGTGCTCAACGACAATTCCCGCTCGTCGATCCGGGTGACCCGGGCGGCGATCGTCACCGATGAGCACAGCCACACCGAATCCGCCTCCCACAGGTCGTCGGGGGTGAGCGACGCCGTACGGCACTCCCACCCCTGCTGCTGGGCCAGCGCGAAGATCGCGGCCACGGTCGTTCCGGGCAGGATTCCCGCCTCGGCGGGCACGGTGACGAGTTCGCGCCCACGGACGACGACGACGCTCGAGCGCGGCCCCTCGAGGACTTCGCCGTCCGACGAGACGTAGACGACGTCGTCGAAGCCGGCGGCCCGGGCGTGGCGCAGCGCGGCCATGTTCGCCGCGTAGCTCAACGTCTTCACGCCGATGAGCTGCCACGGCGCGCGGGCCGCGAAGTCGACGGAGTAGCCCCGGTCGAGCAGGCAGACCGCCACCCCCTCGGCGCGCGCCGCGGCCGCATGCGGGCCGACGTCGAGGATCATCACCAGGGCGGTGGTCGCCTCGGGATGAGCTGAGTCGGCCGGCGCGGACTCACGCCCGCGGGTGTAGACCAGGCGCATCAGCCCCTCGGCCTCGCCGTTGGCGAGCACCCACGCCGCCAGCGCGGCATTGACGGTGGCATCCCACTTCGCCAACGACGGCGGAGGCAGCTCCATGCGTTCGGCGCCCGTCGCGAACCGGGTCAGGTGCCGTGCCAAGTTGCACACCTTTCCGTCGCGAACCAGCAGGGTTTCGAAGATGCCGTCGCCTCGCACCACCGACAGGTCGTCGTGGAAGATGCCCGGCCGATCCGGATCGCAGCGTCCGCGATGGACGTCGAAGAGCACTGGAGTCACCATGGCGAAAGGCTATCGTGACCAGTGGCGGGTCGCCCGCCATCACGACGGGAGGCCGGCATGGCCAGACGACGAACCCCGAGTGCGGCCCTGGCTCTGATCTGCGCTCTTCTGACCTCGCTGGCGGCGACCGTGTCCGCGCCGACGATCGCCCGGGCCGACGGTCCGCCCCCGTCGGCCGATCCGTTCTACGCGCCGGGTCCCGACCTGGCGGCGTATCGCCCGGGCGCGGTGCTCGCCACCCGGCCGGTGAACATCGTCCTGGCCGGCGTACCCGCACCGGTCCGCTCGACGCAGGTGCGCTATCGCAGCACCGGCGAGGGCGGCCAGGCGATTGCCGCGGTCACGACGGTGCTGAGCCCGCCGAATGCCGCCCGCCGTCTGATCTCCTTCCACATGGCCTACGACGCCCTCGGCGCGCAGTGCGACCCCTCGTACACCCTGCGGGGCAACCGGCCCAGCACCGCCGGGCGCGTCGAGGAGGCCGTGCTCGCGGGCTATCTGGCTCGCGGATTCGCAGTCGCCGTTCCCGACTACGAGGGCCTACGACAGGAGTGGACCATCGGCCACCAGTCCGGGCAGATCGCCCTCGACGGCATCCGCGCCGCACTGCACGTCTTGCACTGGCCCATCCGCACACCGGTCGGCATGCTCGGCTATTCGGGCGGATCGGTGCCCACCGAGTTCGGTGCGGAATTGGCCCCGCGCTACGCCTCGGAGCTGCGGATACTGGGCGCGGCCGCCGGCGGGCTACCGGTGAACCTCGCCCACAACCTGCCCTACATCAGCGGCAGCAAGAAGTGGGCCGGGGTGATCCCCGCGCTGACCGAGGTGTACCGCCGCACCTACGGCCTCGACGTCGACTCATTCCTCTCCCCGCGCGGTATGGCCCTGATCCGGCAGGTCCGCTCCGGGTGCATCGCCGCGTTCGCCGCCAAGTTCCCCGGCCTCACCAGTGCCGACATGGTCCGTCCGCCCTACCGCGGCTTACTCGGCGTCGCGGCGGTGCGCAATTCGATAGCCCGCAACGTGATGGGCACGGCCGGGCGGCCCCGGATTCCCCTACTGCTGGGCGTCGGCGCGTCGGATCCGATCGGCGACGGGGTGATGGTCACCGCGGACGTCGCGGCGCTCGCCCGTCGCTATTGCGCCGAGGGAATCCCGACGCGGTTCTTCCGCTATGCCGGCAAGACGCACGGCGAGGCCTTCCTGCCGTTCGAACAGGATGCGGCCGCGTTCCTCGCCGCCCGCTTCGCGGGGGAACCCGCGTCGCGGTGCGCCACGTAGGCTGGAGGGCGTGAACCACTCGGTCATCCTCTCGGCCAACCTCGACGCCACGACGGGCGCCGTCGCCGAACCGGCCGGCGCATACGGCCACGGGCCGCAGACGCGCACGGTCGCCTGGCACTACGGGGATCCGCTCGGCGAGCAGCGCGCAGCGACGACCGGCGCAATCCTCGTCGACCGATCCGACCGCGCCGTGCTGGAGATCTCCGGCGACGAGCGGCTGTCCTGGTTGCACACCATCTCCAGCCAATTCGTCACCGACCTTCCCGACCGGCACAGCGCGGAGAACCTCTCGCTGGACCTCAACGGGCGCATCGTCGAACACTTCGTGCTCACCGACGTCGACGGGGTCACGTGGATCGACACCCCGGGTCCGCGCGGTCCCGAGTTGCTCACCTTCCTCACGTCGATGGTGTTCTGGGCCAAGGCGCAGCCGGTCGACCGGCCGGACATGTGCGTCCTGTCCCTCGTCGGGCCCGCCGCCCGGTCCGGTCCCATCGCCGAACTCCTCGACATCCCCACCGACGCCGGAGTGTACGACGCGGGCGATCTGCCGGAACTCCACCACGACGACGAGCCGCTCGGGTTCTGGCGGATCATGCCGCCGGTCGGCGTGGATCGCGATCTGCCCGTCGTCGACCTCGTCGTGCCGGAATCCGAGGCGCAGCAGCGCTGGCAGGCCCTGGTCGACGCCGGGGCCACGACGGCCGGCAGCTGGGCCTACCACGCGCACCGCATCGCCGGCCGCCGACCGCTCGTCTACGTCGACACCGACGAGCGCACCATCCCGCACGAGGTCCACTGGATCGGTTCGCGCGACGAGCAGGGCGCGGTCCATCTCGACAAGGGGTGCTACCGCGGCCAGGAGACCGTCGCACGGGTCCACAACCTGGGGAAGCCTCCCCGCCATCTGGTGCTGCTACACCTCGACGGGAGCACCGACGCCCGACCCGAGCCGGGAACGCCGGTCACCGCGGCCGGACGGACGGTCGGCCGCATCGGCAGCGTCGTCGATCACTTCGAGTACGGACCGATCGCGCTGGCGCTGGTCAAGCGGGGGGTCGACGCATCCACCGAACTCGCCGTGACGGTCGACGACTCCCCCGTCGCCGTGCGTGTCGACCCGGATTCCATCGTCGCCGACGACCGTCCGCAGGCCGGTCGCGAGGCGGTCGCCAAGCTGCGCGGCACCGGCTCCGACGTGCACTGAATCGCGGCACGTGCCCCACGCCCGCATTCTGTGAGAGTTCGCGCTAGACTGGGTGCCACGACAGACATTTCCTACTGAAGCACGGGGCCGCCACCATCATCGGATTGTGGCCGCCCCGGCAGTGTGCGAGGGGGTCCCACATGGGCCGCGGCCGGGCAAAAGCCAAGCAGACTAAAGTTGCACGTCAACTCAAGTACTCGTCGCCCCAGACCGACCTGGAGAGGCTGCAGCGCGAACTCGCGGGCAGTGACGACTCCCCCCAGGCGGATCCGGTTGACAACTGGGCCGATGAAGAGGAATGGCGGCACGCCTGACGCTACGGCGCCAGGTTTGCTCTGATCCCCACCCTGATTCCCCGGGCCCCACGGCCCGCGATCAGTCGTGCGTTCCCTCGCCCGTCGGCGGTCTTGGTAGCTCGGCTGACGGCGGTCTCGATACGGTTCCTCGCCTAGCGGCGGTCTCGATACGGTTCCTCGCCTAGCGGCTCGGATCCACTCGACCACCGATGGTCGTGCCGTAGAGATGGTGGTCGAGTGCCTTCGAGGCGCTAGCCGAGAAGGTGTATCGAGACCGCGCTAGCCGCGTTGGTCACCTGCCGTAGACGGTGGTCGAGTGCCGACGAGGCGCTAGACGCGTTGGTCGAGTGCCGACGAGGCGCTAGCCGAGTCGGTGTATCGAGACCCAGGTGTATCGAGACCCAGGTGTATCGAGACCCAGGTGTATCGAGACCGCGCTGGTGTGCCAGCACTAGAAGCGCGGATGTTCCCCGGCCAGACGGGCGACACCCGTTGTGGCGGATGCGTCGCGCTCGCCGGCCTTGATGGTGCCCAGCACCCAGTTGTCGACGTGACGCGCGGTGAGCACGGCCTGTGCGCGGTCGGTGTCCTCCGGTGCGACGATCGCGACCATGCCGACGCCCATGTTGAAGGTGCGCTCCATCTCCTCGCGGGCCACGCGGCCGCGCTGGGCGATGAGCGCGAAGATCGGGGCGGGCGACCACGTCGAGCGGTCGAGCTCGGCAACGACGCCGACGGGCAGCACGCGCGAGAGGTTGTCGGCCAATCCGCCGCCGGTGATGTGGGCGAAGGTGCGCACGTCGGTCTCGGCGGCCAGCGCGAGGCAGTCGCGCGCATAGATCCGGGTGGGTTCGAGCAATTCCTCGCCCAGGGTGCGGTCCAGTTCCTCGACATGCCCCTCAAGGTCCATGTGACCCCACTCCAGCAGGACCTTGCGGGCCAGCGAGTAGCCGTTGGAGTGCAGTCCCGACGATCCCATCGCGATCACGACGTCGCCGGGGCGGACGCGGTCGGCGGAGAGCACCTGGTCGGCCTCGACGACGCCGACGCCGGTCGCGGAGATGTCGTAGTGGCCGTCCTCCATGAGGCCGGGGTGTTCGGCGGTCTCCCCGCCCAGCAGCGCACACCCGGCGTCGACGCAGCCGTCGGCGATGCCCTTGACGATCTGCTCGACGGTCTCCGGCACGACCTTGCCGATCGCGATGTAATCCTGCAGGAACAGCGGTTCTGCTCCGCAGACCACCAGGTCGTCGACGACCATCGCGACGAGATCGCGTCCGATGGTGTCGTGGCGGCCCAGCGCCTGCGCGACGGCGAGCTTGGTCCCGACCCCGTCGCTCGAGGCGGCGAGCAGAGGTTCGCGGTAGCCACCCTTGAGGGCGAACAGTCCGGCGAATCCGCCGATGCCGCCGAGTACCTCGGGGCGGCTCGCGCGCTTGGCGTGCGGCTTGATGAGTTCCACCGCCTGCTCCCCGGCGTCGATGTCGACTCCGGCCGCGGCGTAGGACGCGTTCTGCGGGATCAACGGGGCCGAGTCGCGTTTGGACATGGCGGAACTCCTGGAGGGGGAAAGCGGGGAACGGGGTATACGCTACCGGACCGGCTCAGGGCCGCATCACGGCGCTGACGTTGTCATTCGCGGTGGTGAGGGGGTCGACGCCGGGCGCGCCGCGCAGCGACTCGAGAACGGCTTTGCCCATCGCGGTCTCGGTGGGCAGCGCGATCGGGTACTCACCGGTGAAGCAGGCGGTACACAGCTGAGAGGCGGGCTGCTCGGTGGCCTCGATCATCTCGTCGACGGAGATGTACCCGAGACTGTCGGCGCCGATCGCCTGGCGCACGCCTTCGACCATCGCGCCCGGCTCGTCGGCGTCCATGCCGTTGGCGATCAGTTCGGCCGGCGACGCGAAGTCGATGCCGTAGAAGCAGGGCCAGCGGACCGGCGACGACGCGATGCGCACGTGGACCTCGGCGGCCCCGGCTTCGCGGAGCATCCGGATCAGTGCGCGCTGGGTGTTGCCGCGAACGATCGAGTCGTCGACGACGACGAGCCGCTTGCCGCGGATGACCTCGCGCAACGGGTTCAGCTTGAGTCGGATGCCGAGCTGCCGGATGGTCTGCGACGGCTGGATGAAGGTGCGGCCGACGTAGGCGTTCTTCATCAGGCCCTGGCCGTAGGGGATACCCGATTCCTGCGCGTAGCCGACGGCGGCCGGGGTGCCCGATTCCGGGACCGGGATGACCAGATCACCGTCGACGGGGTGCTCGCGGGCCAACCGGCGGCCGATCTCGACGCGCGCCGAGTGGACGGTGCGGCCGTTGATGACGCTGTCGGGGCGGGCCAGGTAGACGTACTCGAAGATGCAGCCCTTGGGCGTCGGCTTGGCGAAGTGGGTGGAGCGCACACCGTCGGCGTCGATGGCCAGCATCTCGCCCGGCTCGATGTCGCGGACGAAGGAGGCGCCGACGATGTCGAACGCTGCGGTCTCCGACGCGACGACCCACCCGCGGTCGAGGCGGCCCAGCGAGAGCGGCCGGATGCCGTGCGGGTCGCGCGCCGCGTACAGCGTGTTCTCGTCCATAAAGGTGAGACAAAAAGCGCCCTCGAGTTCCGGAAGGAGATCGAGAGCGGCTTGTTCGAGAGTCTTGTCGGCGGCACCGTGTGCGAGGAGCGCACCGACGACGTCGGAGTCCGACGTCCCGCCGCCGCTGCTGTCGAGTCCGAGTTCATGGGCACGGGCGGCGAGTTCCGCGGTGTTCACCAGGTTGCCGTTGTGGCCGAGGGCGACACCGCTGCCCGCTGCGGTGGTGCGGAAGATCGGTTGGGAGTTCTCCCAGGTGGTCGAGCCCGTCGTCGAGTAGCGACAGTGCCCGATGGCGACGTGGCCGACCATCGACGCCATGGTCTGCTCGTCGAAGACCTGGCTGACCAGGCCCAAATCCTTGAAGACGATGACCTGCGCGCCGTCGCCGACGGCGATTCCGGCCGCTTCCTGGCCGCGGTGCTGCAGGGCGTAGAGGCCGTAATAGCTGAGTTTGGCGACGTCCTCGCCGGGAGCCCAGACGCCGAAGACGCCACATTCTTCGCGGGGCTCGTTGTCTGGCTGGTCGATCTGGGCCGGATCCACGTCCCCAGTCTACGGGCCGAATACCGGGATCAACGAATCTTGAGGGGTGTGATCGGCAACAACTCCGCCACCTCGGCGGCCCGCGACCCGGACGCATCGATCTTCCCGTCGGCCACGGCGTCGGCGAAGGTCAGCGTTCCGGCCGCCAGCCGCAGCCAGGTGCGCGGATCGGTTTCGACGACGTTGGGCGGCGTGCCGCGCGTGTGCCGCGGCCCTTCGATGCACTGCACGGCGACGAATGGCGGGACACGGACCTCGACCGACGAACCGGGTGCGATCTGCGGCAGGGTGCGCGCGGTCAGGCGCACGGCTGCGGCGATGGCCGGTCGCGATGGTGCGGGGGCATCGTCGTCGAGTACCCACGTGGCAACGGCCTCGACGGCGGCCCGGGTCTGCGTCGGATCGAGGGGCGCGGTCATCGATTCCGAGGCTGATCCAGCCAGCGCCGCGTCGAGGGAACCAGCGCCAACACCGCGGTGAGCACGGCCGGAATGACGACGACCACCACGACGACCAGCACCACCAAACCACCAAGCACGGCAATCACCCGTGTCATGTCGTCGGAATCGGCACCCCCGACGCCTGCCACCAGAATTCCGAATCCCAGGCCGGCCAGGATGAGCAGAGCGCCGTAGAGCAGCGCCACTGCACAGCCGAGGGCGACAAGCCACCGGCCGACCGCCTTCTTGGCCACCATGAGTGTCGCGCCAAGCCCGAGGAACACAGCGATGACGCCCGGCACCACCAACCCGACTACGCCGTACCACCCCCACAGAGTGAGGGGCTCGTCGCTGACAGCTCCGAGTGCCGTCTCAACGAGGGCGAACGCCGCTACTGCGGCACCGCAATAGGCCAGGATAATCGCCGTTACCGCCGTCCCGGCCGAGGGCGGCCGGAGTTGCTGCGGTGGATAGCCCGTCGGCCCATAGGCGGGCGGTTGATAGCCCTGAGGCACGGGGCCGTTCTGGTACTGGGGGTAGGCCATCACGCACGCCCTTCGTTGCGCTTGCGGCACACCGCCGCGCTACCGGAGCACGGGAGGACGATAAAGCCGTATTGCACAGACACCCGAGCATCGTAGCGTCGCCGGTCATCGCGGTCGCTTCGCCTCGTTTGTCTGATTGACGAACTATCCGTCGATGCGCTGATTCGCGACCAGGCCCCGCCCGGTGATCAGCGGCAGGTCGAGGGCGGTGATGAGGCCGGGTTCCGCCGCGACCACCGCCGGAACGGCGTTGACCAGGCGCATCGCGGTGACGACCATGCCGGAGACGTTGTGGTCGCCGTCCTCGCCGTGGTGGCCGAACTCGACGTTCAGCACCGGGTCGCCGGTGATGTCGACGCGGTAGCAGCCGTCGCCCTTGGTGGGCTTCGGCCACTCCGGACACTGGTCGGGGTGGTTGCGCGTGTAGTGCTCCAGCACCACGCGGTCGACGCCGTCGACCTGACCCACGACCTCGAAGTGCAGGGCCGCACGTGTGCCCTTGGGGATCCTGCCCGAAACGGTCTCGAGGTCGGCCTCGGCGGCAACCTCCTCGATGCGTTCGACGAGCGGCTCATCGAGGGTCAGGTTCAGACCGGCCGCGATCTGGCGGACCACCGAGCCCCACCCCATGGAGAGCACGCCCGGGGTGAGCAGGATCGGCACGACGTCCATCGGCTGGCCGAAACCGAAGATCTGGCTGTTGACCACCGGCTGGTAGTAGGTCGAGTAGTCGGCGATCTCCATGCACCGCACCTCGTCGATCCGGCGCGAGAGGCTCGTCATGGCCAGCGGCAGGACGTCGTTGGCGAATCCCGGGTCGATGCCGTTGACGTGCAGGCTGGCGCCTCCCGCCTTCGCCGCGGCGATGATCGGATCGGTCACCGAATCCGGGACGACGCCGAACGGGTATTGCAGCAGTACCGGCCCCGACGACACGACGTTGACCCCGGCGCGGACGAATTCGGTGAGATCGGTGATCGCGTCGAAGATCCGGTCATCGGTCATCGCGGTGTGCACGATCGCGTCCGGCTTCAGGTCGAGCAGCGCCTGCTTGTCATTGGTGGCCGCGATCCCCAGGTCGCGATCCATCCCGGCCAGGCGGCCGGCGTCCTTGCCCACCTTCGCCGGATCGGATACCCAGACACCGACCAGTTCCAAGTCCGGATGGGCATCGATTCCGGCGATTGCGTGCCGACCGACGGTTCCGGTCGACCATTCGACGACGCGAAGAGTCACATCCACGAGACTAGAACAGGTTTCAGTCTTGTGGGCGGCCCGTGCAAATTTTGTCGCGGCTCACCACGGGCGCGGTCACTTGTCCACGCCGGGCGTCTCAGGCACCGACGTTTGCGCCCGGGTCACGAACGCGGCGAGTCGATCCAGCGACCTGTCGACGGGACCACGGCCAACACGATGGTGGCGATCGCGAGGATGAGTTCGAGGACCCCGACGACGATCCCGAAGACGCCGAAGCCGCGGAAGCCCTCAACCGATCTGACGCCGAAGCCGACGAAGACGAGTTGGACGACAATGAATCCGGCAGCAATCACGCTGCCCGTGACAACTTGCGGCTGTCCGGCACGCTTGCGCTGAATGATCTTGATGCCGCCGAGTGCCAGCAGCAACGTCGCGACCGCCAGCAGGAT
This sequence comes from Gordonia sp. X0973, assembly GCF_013348785.1. NCBI lineage: Bacteria > Bacillati > Actinomycetota > Actinomycetes > Mycobacteriales > Gordoniaceae > Gordonia > Gordonia sp. X0973. The sequence continues at coordinate 646,361 of NZ_CP054691.1, read as the reverse complement.
GCCGACCACCAGCATCCCGAACGTCATCGGAGTGATCCCCGAACTGGCCGGCTCATCGATTGCCCACATGAAGATCGGCGCGCCGACCGCCGTCACGAGCAGCGGCACCGCGATCCCGACAAGGACGAAGGCGCCGAAGAGGCTCAGCACCGCCGCGGTGATCGCCGTGGCGCCCGACGGCGAAGGCGGCCGGGGTTGACCGACGAATTGTTGGTACGGCGGCGCCGGTTGGTACGGCGGCACGGGTTGATACGGCGAACCCGGATGCGGCGCCGGCTGATACGGCGAGCCCGGGTGCATGGGCGCGCCAGCACCCGTCCATTGGTTGGTCATGGTCGACCCTTCATTCTCGAGCGACGTAGGTCGGCCGCTATACCCGCAGACCGGTGAAGGGGGCGAACGGAAGGTTCCGGATGAGGAACCACACCCCGACGACGACGAGCACGGCGACCGCGGAGTACCGGAAGTGCTGCCACGTCTTGATGCGGCGCCCGGTCCAGAGCCGCAGACAGTAGGCGACGAAGCTCCAGATGAGCAGGACGACGGCGAGGACTCCGACGGCGTTGTAGCGCACCGCGGCACCGAAGTCGCCGTGCATCAGCGAATAGATCATCCGCAGCGAGCCGCAGCCAGGGCAGTCGACGTGGAACAGCGATTTGGTCGGACAGACCGGAAGATGGCCGCCGGGGGTGGTCGGATCCCCCAACCAGATGGCCGTGCAGGCCACCGTGGTCCCGGCGACGACGACGGCCGGTCCGGCGACGGGATGGCTGCTCACCCGCCCGATCAGGGCCAGCGCCCGATCGGTCAGGCCCGGAGCAGCCGGACTTGCCCCGACCACGCCACCGGGCGCGTCCATCGCGGACGCGCCCGGGACGGGTCGGTCAATCGTCATGAAGAGGCTGAACCAGCAATCCCGACGACGACGAAGAAGATGATGTACAGCACCCACAGCACGACGGCGGCGATCGCACCCCACATCGCGAACTTCTTCGCATCGTCGGCGGCCTTCTGCGCACCGACGACGTCGCCCTGCGCCCAGAGCTTGCCGACCGAGGTCGACTTGATGATCGCGACGATGCCGAGCGGCAGGCAGCACAGGATGGTCGAGAGGATCGCCCAAACCAGGTTGTTGTCCGGCTCGGGGCCCATCGCGGGACCGGCGGCGTACGGCTGGCCCGGGTAGGGCTGACCGGGGTACGGCTGTCCCGGAACGGGCTGGCCCGGCGCGGGCTGTCCCGGAGCCGGCTGGCCCTGGTACGGGTCACCCGGGTTGGCGCCCTGCGGGTCGTAGGGGTTAGTCATGGTTCTCCTCCATCAAACTCACGGCGTGAGCGGTCTAGGGTTTTGCGGCCCCAACACTAGCGGGGTTTGTCCGATTCGGTATCAGTACGTCGAGTAGGTGGTGTACGTCGGCGTGTAGCTGTGGTTGATCGAAGCGGCCGACGTGATCACCATGATGATCCAGAAGGCGAACACCGCGACGATCCACAGGGCGCCGATAATCGCCGACCACATCGCCCACTTCTTGGCCTCGTCGGCGGCGCGCTGAGCACCGGCGAAATCGCCCAGCGCCCACAGCTTGTCCACCGATGTGGACTTGACGATCGACACGATGCCCAGGGGCAGGCAGCACACCACCGTCGCCAGAATCGCCCAGACCAGGTTGTTGTCGGGCTTTCCCGCCATCGGAGCAGCGGGATAGCCGGGCATCGAGCCATAGCCGGGCTGGCCGTAGGGCTGCCCATAGGGCTGGCCGGGCACCGGCTGGCCGTAGGGCTGCCCATAGGCCTGGCCGTACGCGGATTGGTCGCCGCCGTACGGAGAATTCGGATCCTGGGGATAGGACATGGAGTGAGTACCTCTGCAACTGGTCGAAGCCGGAACGCAGCGAGCGTACCCGATCGTCGGCCGGGTCTCAGACCGAGTGCAATCCCTCACCGAACAGGCGCGGGAGTGTCGCACCGTGGACGTCGCGCAGTTCGGCGAGCGGAATCGAGAACTGGTCCTGCACGCTCACATCGTCGGCTCCCTGATCGACGACGCCGATGCGCGTCCACGGCATCGACCGCGCGTCGAGCATCGAGCAGAAGCGCGACTCCTCGGTGCGCGGCACGGCGACGAGGACACGCCCGGCCGATTCGCTGAACAGCCACACGAACGGGTCGGCGTCTTCGGGCAGGATGATTCGGCAACCCGTTTCACCGGCGAGCGCCGACTCGATGACGGCCTGGATCAGCCCGCCCTCGGACAGGTCGTGCGCCGCGGACACCAGACCGTCGCGCGATGCCGCGACGAGGATCTCACCCAGGAGCCGCTCGGCCTCCAGATCCACCTGCGGCGGGACACCGCCGAGATGGTCTCCGGTGACCTGCGCCCAGATCGAGCCGTCGAATTCGTCACGGGTCTCGCCGAGCAGGATCAGCGTCTCCCCCGGCTCGGTGCCGAACCCGGTCGGGATGCGGCGGGCGACGTCGTCGATGACGCCGAGCACGCCGACGACCGGCGTCGGCAGGATCGGGGTCGCACCGGTCTGGTTGTAGAAGCTGACGTTGCCGCCCGTCACCGGGATGCCCAGCTGGGCGCATCCGTCGGCCAGGCCGCGCACGGCCTGGCTGAACTGCCACATGACCGCCGGGTCCTCGGGCGAACCGAAGTTGAGACAGTTGGTCACGGCAACCGGCGACGCACCCGACACCACCACGTTGCGGTAGGCCTCGGCCAGGGCGAGTTGCGCGCCGCGGTAGGGGTCGAGGTAGGTGTAGCGACCCGACGCGTCGGTCGCGAGCGCGATGCCGCGGCCGGTCTCCTCGTCGATGCGGATCATGCCGGAGTCGGCGTGCTCGGCCAGCACGGTGTTGCCGCGGACGTAGCGGTCGTACTGCTCGGTGATGAACGCACGACTGCACAGCGCCGGGGAGGCGATCATCGTCAGCGTGGTCGCACGCAGCTCGTCGCCGGACTTCGGCCGCGGCAGCGAAGCGCTGGTGTCGGCGATGACCGCGTCCTGCCATTCCGGCCGCTGTACCGGGCGCTCGTAGACCGGGCCCTGGTGGGCGACGGTGCGCGGCGGGACGTCGACGACGGTCTCGCCGTGCCAGTCTATGACGAGGTGATCGCCGTCGGTGACCTCGCCGATGTCGGTGGCGAGCACGTCCCAGCGGCGGCAGACGTCCATGAACTTCTCGACGTTCTCCGGCTTCACCACCGCGCACATGCGCTCCTGCGACTCGCTGGAGAGCACCTCGGCCGGGGTCATGCCCTCGGCGCGCATCGGCACCTTGTCCAGGTCGATGTGCATGCCGCCGTCGCCGGCCGCGGCCAATTCCGACGTGGCACAGGACAATCCCGCACCACCGAGGTCCTGGATACCGACGACGAGGTCCTCACGGTAGAGGTCGAGGCAGCACTCGATGAGGACCTTCTCGGTGAACGGGTCGCCCACCTGCACCGACGGGAGCTTCTTGCGGCTGGGTCCGTCCTCGCCGGTCTCGTCGAAGGTCTCCGACGCGAGCACCGAGACGCCGCCGATCCCGTCGAGGCCGGTGCGCGCACCGAACAGGATGATGCGGTTGCCTGCCCCCGACGCGAAGGCCAGCTTGAGGTCCTCGGTGCGCAGCACACCCGCACAGAGCGCGTTGACGAGCGGGTTGCCCGCGTAGCTCTCGTCGAAGACGGTCTCGCCGCCGATGTTGGGCAGACCCAGCGAGTTGCCGTAGCCGCCGACGCCGCGCACCACCCCGTCGACGACGCGTCGGGTGTCGGGGGCATCGGCCGCGCCGAAGCGCAGCTGGTCCATCACCGCGATCGGCCGGGCGCCCATCGCCATGATGTCGCGGACGATGCCGCCGACGCCGGTGGCCGCACCCTGGTACGGCTCGACATAGCTCGGGTGGTTGTGCGACTCGACCTTGAAGGTGACCGCCCAGCCGTCGCCGATGTCGACGACGCCGGCGTTCTCCCCGATGCCCGCGAGCATCTTGGACCGCATCTCCTCGGTGGTCGTCTCGCCGAAGTAGCGCAGGTGCACCTTGGACGACTTGTAGCTGCAGTGCTCCGACCACATCACCGAGTACATCGCCAGCTCGGCGTCGGTGGGGCGGCGGTGCAGGATCTCACGGATCCGCGCGTACTCGTCGTCCTTCAAACCGAGTTCGGTGAAGGGCTGGGGCTGATCGGGGGTCTGCGCGGCATTCGACACGGTGTCGAGATGGGAAGTCACGGTGACAAGTCTAAGCGAGGACGAATACCGCTTGATTCCGCCGATACCTCCCCGTTCGAGGGGCCACCCGACGGCTCCGTGCGGCGTACCTGTCGACGCGCGGGGTTTCGTGCGGGCTGAGTCCAATCCCGACGGGGATTGACAGGTGGCGCAATAGCGCGGAAGGTCCCCGAAACCGCTGGTCACCGTGCTTCGTCGCGACGCCGAGATGGCGTATTCGACGGGGCGTCACCGGAGGCGATTTTTCCCTCTCCACGGCGAGCGAAACCGTCATTACGCTGCCGTTTCATGTCATCCAGCCCACGCGTCACCCCGTCGGAGAAGCGCCGCCGCGCCGAGGACGCCCGCGTCATCGGCGACGTACTCCGGCGTGCCATCGATGCCGGCGAGACCACCGGCCAACTCGACGAGCGGGAACTCGTCGGCGAGTTCGGGGCGTCCCGCAACGCCGTGCGGGACGCACTGGCCAACCTGCGGGCCGAGGGCCTCATCGAGCGCACCCCGCGGGCGGGAACCCACGTCGTGAACCGCAAGGCCCCGCACGGACTGGACGCGCTGCGCGGACTGAAGGAAACCCTGTCCGGCCACGGGCAGGTCCGCAACGAAGTCCGGGTCGCGACCCTGGTGCGCGCCCCCGGAGCGGTCGCCCGGCGCCTGCGCCTCGCGGACGGGGCCGAGGTCGTCTACATCGAGCGGCTGCGGCTGCTCGACGACGAACCGGTCAGCCTCGACCTGACCTACCTCGTCGCCGATCTCGGCATCCCGATCCTGGGCCACGACCTGGAGAACACCGACGTATTCGCGTTGCTCGAGGAGGTCTCCGGGAAACGCCTGCACTCGGCCGACCACACCGTGAACGCCGCGGCACTCGACCCCCACTCGGCGGCCACGTTGGAGGTCGCCGCCGGATCACCCGCACTCCTGGTGGAACGCCTGACCTCCCTCGGCCCGGAGGCCCGGCCCGTCGACCTGGAATACATCCGCCTGCGCGGCGACCGGATCTCGCTGCACGCCACCGCCACCCGCGACCAGCCGGTCGCGCAGACCCCGGGAGACCACCGATGAGCCTCGTCAACAACCGCGTCGACGTGCCGGTCACGATCGACGAATCCCTGTGCATCGACGGCTGCACGCTCTGTGTCGAGGTCTGCCCCCTCGACTCGCTGGCCATCAAGCCGGAGACCGGCAAGGCCTACATGCACGTCGACGAGTGCTGGTACTGCGGCCCGTGCGCGATCCGCTGCCCCACCGGCGCCGTGACCATCAACATGCCCTACCTGCTGCGTTAGCCCTCCCGACCAGCCCACATCAACCAGCCCAAGCAGAGGACTCCTCCCATGCGCATATGCCCCACCGTCGTCGCCGCCATCCTCGTCGCGTCGGTCGCCGCCGCGACCGTCGGCTGCTCGTCGAAGGACTCCGACGCCGAGAAGGTCGTCGTCGGCTATCAGTCGAAGACGATCAACACCGTCACCGCCGGCACCCTTCTGCGCGCCCGCGGGGATTTCGAGAAGCGTCTCGCGCAAGCGGGTGAGAAGAACGGCAAGCGTTACCGCGTGGAATGGCAGGACTACGACACCGGCGCACCGATCACCACCGGCATGATCGCCGGCAAGATCGACATCGGCTCGATGGGCGACTACCCGATGTTGATCAACGGCTCCCGGGCCAACACGAACCCGGCGACCGCTACCTCGATCCTCTCGATCACCGGGTCGTCGCCGAAGGGATCGCTCAACAGCGTCGTCGCCAAACCGGATTCGCCGATCAACAGCCTGCGCGACCTGCGCGGCAAGAAGGTCTCCGCCAGCGTCGGCTCGGCCGGTCACGGGACGCTGCTGGCCGGCCTGAAGCAGGCGGGCATCCCGGCGACCGCCGTCGAGATCAGCAACCAGCAGCCGCAGGTCGGCTCGTCGGCGCTGGAATCGGGCAGCGTCGACGCCCTCGCGCAGTTCGTGGCGTGGCCGGGGTTGCTGGTGTTCCAGCGCAAAGCCAAGCTCGTCTACGACGGCGCCAACCTCGGCTACCCGACGCTGCACGGGGTCATCGCGCGCAACACCTACGTGAAGGACCACCCGGAGGTCGCCGAGGCCTTCCTGAAGGCGCAGCTCGACGCGACCAAGGCGTTGGCCGACGATCCGCTGGCCGCCGCACGGCTCGTCGCCACGAGCGCCGGGCTGCCCGCCGAGGTCGTCTACCTCTACAACGGACCGGGAGGCACCGACTTCAACCCAGCCATCAAGCCGTCCCTCGTCGACGCGCTGGGCGGCGACCGGCCCTATCTGACGTCGATCGGCTCCTTCCCCAACCCGGTTGACCTGTCCACCTTCATCAACGACAGACCACTCAAAGCCGCGGTGACGGCGACCGGCGGCGACTACCAGGCACTGCTGCACCGGCAGGGCAACGCGACAAGGGCCGACGCCGAGGTCTGGTACTCGGGCACCGCCACCGCCGAGGCCGATTCGGCCACCGCACTGCTGCGCCTGGTCAAAGCGGCCCGCGCCGCGAATCGGCCGGTGACCGCCGCCTACGTCACCGACCCGGTGACCGGGACGCGCTGGTTCGCCGACCACACGATCTGGTTGCGCGACGGCGACGAGTATCAGGCCTTCACCACCGTCGACGACCTCGACTCCTACCGGCGCGGCCACCCGGGCGCGGTGCGCGTCGACTACGACACCGCGGTGCGGGAGGTCCGGCCATGACCTCGACCGTGCTCGGCACGCCGAGCCGGGCCACCGTCGTCGAGTCGGTATCCCACGACGAGGCGCCCCGCCCCTCGTCGTCGACCCGGCGCACCTGGACGACCTGGCTGCTGCGTGCGGCGACGATCCTCGTCGCCCTCGCACTCTGGCAGTGGCTGGCGAGCAACGACATCGTCGCGTGGCTGAAGTTCGACACCATCCCGGCGCCCACCGAGGTCGCCTCGGCGTGGTGGGAGCGGCTGCACACCGCGCTGTACTACCAAGACCTGGGACAGTCCCTGCTGCGCATCGGCATCGGGTTCGGCCTGGCGACGCTGGTCGGGGTACCGACCGGTATCGCGCTGGGTCGATCCTCGGTCGCCGCGAACACGCTGGGCACGCTGACCGAGCTGGTCCGCCCCATCCCGGCCATCGCGCTGGTGCCCATCGCGATCCTGGTCTTCCCCAGTGACGAGGCCGGGATCGTGTTCATCACCTTCGTCGCGGCCTTCTTCCCGATCGTCGTGTCGACGCGGCACGCGGTCCGCGCCTTGCCGACCATCTGGGAGGACTCCGTGCGGACGATGGGCGGCACCCGGCGCGACGTCGTGCTGCGCGTGATCCTGCCGGGCATCACCCCGGGTGTCTTCAGCGGACTGTCCGTCGGCATCGGCGTCGCCTGGATCTGCCTCATCTCGGCGGAGATGATCTCGGGTCACCTCGGCGTCGGGTATCGCACCTGGCAGTCGTACACCGTCGTCGACTATCCCGGCGTCGTCGTCGGCATGTTGACCATCGCGGCCCTCGGCGTGCTCACGTCGGGCGCCATCGAACTCGCCGGGCGCCGCGTCACGCGGTGGCTGCCCCGCGGAGAGGAAAACCGATGAGTACCGCACTGGAAATCGAGGGGCTCACGCTGCGCCACGGCGCGCGCACCATCATCGACGACCTCGCCCTGAGTATCGACGCAGGAGAGATCGTCGTCGTTACCGGACCGTCCGGATGCGGCAAGTCGACGCTGCTGCGGGCCCTCGCCGGTCTGCGACCGCTCGACGGCGGCCGGATCCTCGTCGACGGCGTGCCCGTCGTCGGCACGTCGCGCGACCGGGCGATGGTCTTCCAGGACGACGCGCTGCACCCGTGGCGATCGGTGCGCCGCAACATCGAGCTGGCCCTGGGCCTGCGCGGCGTTCCGCGCTCGCAGCGGCGGGAGCAGGCGCTGACCTGGATCCGCGAGATCGGGCTCGACGGCTTCGCCGATCATCTGCCCAAGACCCTGTCGGGCGGGATGCGCCAACGCGTGCAGTTGGCGCGCGGGCTGGCCGGCGCGCCGCGCGCCGTCCTGATGGACGAGCCGTTCGGCGCACTGGACGCGCAGACCCGCTCCTCGATGCAGGCACTGCTGCTGCGCACCTTGGCGGCGCACCCGGCGACCGTCGTCTTCGTCACCCACGACGTCGACGAGGCCGTGCTCCTCGGCGACCGCGTCGTCGTCCTCGGCCGCGCGGGTGAGCCGGTGCGCGCCGTGGTCGACGTCAAAGGCGGCGACGGTTCTGCTCGCGCGATCATCGCCGACGCACTCCACCCGGCTGCGACCGAGCGGCGGGCGATCGCATGACCGAGACGACCGAGACAGCGACAACCGAGACGGGAGCCTTCATCGCCCCCGACCTCGCCGACGCACACCGACTCGACTGTGACGTGCTGGTCATCGGCGGCGGGACCGCCGGATCGATGGCCGCATTGACCGCAGCGGAGAACGGCGCCGACGTCCTCCTGCTCGACAAGGCGCACGTGCGGCACTCCGGTGCGCTGGCGATGGGCATGGACGGCGTCAACAACGCCGTCATCCCGGGGAAGGCGTCGCCGGAGGACTACGTCGCCGAGATCACCCGCGCCAACGACGGCATCGTCAACCAGAAGACCGTCTACCAGACGGCGACGCGCGGCTTCGCGATGATCTCGCGGCTGGAGCGCTACGGCGTGAAGTTCGAGAAGGACGAATACGGTGAGTACGCGGTGCGCCGCGTGCATCGATCCGGCTCCTACGTGCTCCCGATGCCGGAGGGCAAGGACGTCAAGAAGGTCCTCTACCGCGTGCTGCGGCGCAAGGACATGCGCGAGAAGATCACCATTGAGAACCGGCTGATGCCCGTGCGTGTGCTCACCGAAAACGGTCGCGCGGTCGGGGCGGCCGCCCTGCACACCCGGACCGGCGAGTTCTACGTCATCGGCGCGAAGTCGGTGATCCTGGCGACCGGCCCGTGCGGACGGTTGGGACTGCCCGCGTCGGGCTACCTCTACGGGACCTACGAGAACCCCACGAACGCCGGCGACGGCTACTCGATGGCCTATCACGCGGGGGCCGAGCTCAGCGGAATCGAGTGCTTCCAGATCAATCCGCTGATCAAGGACTACAACGGTCCGGCCTGCGCCTACGTCGCCAACCCATTCGGCGGCTATCAAGTCAACGCCGAGGGCGACCGCTTCGTGGACTCCGACTACTGGTCGGGGGACATGATGAGCGAGGTGCGCAAGGAGATCGAATCCGCGCGCGGACCGGTTTACCTCAAGGTCTCGCATCTGCCGACGGAGACTCTCGACACCCTCGAATCGATCCTGCACACCACCGAGCGGCCGACGCGCGGCACCTTCCACGCCAACCGCGGCCACGACTACCGCAGCCACGACATCGAGATGCACATCTCCGAAATCGGGTTGTGCAGCGGCCACTCCGCGTCCGGGGTGTGGGTCGACGAGAACGGCGCCACCACCGTCGACGGGCTGTACGCCGCGGGCGATCTGGCATGCGTGCCGCACAACTACATGATCGGCGCGTTCGTCTACGGCGAGCTGACCGGTCAGCATGCGAGTGACCGGGCTCGGGATGTCGAGGCGCCGGGCGAACTCCCATCCGATCAGATCGCGGCCGTCCACGAGCTGATCTACCGGCCGTTGCGCCATCCGGACGGTCCGCCGCAGCCGCAGGTCGAGTACAAGTTGCGCCGCTTCGTCAACGACTACGTCGCACCGCCGAAGACCTCGACGAAACTGGGCATCGCGGTGGAGACCTTCGAGCGGATGCGCACCGAGATCGAGCAGATGGGTGCGCGCACGCCGCACGAGCTGATGCGGTGCGCCGAGGTCCACTTCATCCGGGATTGCGCCGAACTCGCCTCACGCAGCTCGCTCACCCGCACCGAGAGTCGGTGGGGGCTGTACCACCAGCGCGACGACATCCCCCAGCGCGACGACGAGGCCTGGGGCTACCACCTCAACGTGCGCAAGGGGGACGACGGGGAGATGGTCTTCCTCGGCCGCCCGGTGGCGCCGTACCTGGTTCCGGTCGACGAGCTGAATCACATTCCGCCGCATGACCGTTCGGTGATCGCGATCGACGAGCCGGTGGCCCGGACGGGACCGGCCTCGGGTGCGGCGGTCGCACCGCGGGCCGACGTCGCCGCCGACGACTCGACGCGCGAACCGCTCTCCCCGCGCATCGTCGAACTCATCGCGCTGGACTCCCCCGGCCTCGAGGAGCTGGCCTCCTACCTGGACGACGCGGACCCGACGGTCCGCCGCACCGCCATCGCCACCCTCACCGAGGTGGCTCCGGACGGATTCGAGAACGCACTCGCGGCGTCGTTGGGAGATGCCGACTCCGGGGTTCGCCGGGTCGCGGTCGAGTCGTTGCGCGAATTGGTGGAGATCCTCGCCGACAAGCCGGAATTCGTCGCCGCACTGCGCGATTCGCTGGAGTCAACCGACCCGCAGGTGCGCGCCGGGGTGCTCGACGTGCTGCGCGCGCTGCATGCCGGCGACGCCGAGCTGTTCTCCGACTTCCTCGACGACGAGCACCACCGCGTCCGGATCGAGGCGGTTCGCGGACTGGTGTCGCTCGACGCGGGGTCCCTGATCACGCGCGCTGCCCGCGACGCCAACCGCGAGGTGCGCGTCGTCGTGGCCGGCGGACTCGCGACCGTCGGCGCCGAGTCGGAGACGATTCGGGAACTCGCCGTCGACCCCGATCCGCTGGTGCGGGCCGCCGCGTTGGCGGCATTGGCCGTCGTCGGGAACGACGCCGACGGCGCCCTCCTCCGCAAGGCGTTGCGCGACAGTGCCTGGCAGGTGCGGAAGGGGGCCGCGACCGGGCTCGCAGTCGCCGTCGACGACGCCGGAGTGGAGGCGTTGACAAAGGCGGCCGCCGATCCGCACGGAGACGTGCGCAAGGCCGCGGTGCAAACCCTGCGCCCGTACGCCGACCGGCCGGAGGTCGCCGAAGTCATGGTCGCCGCCCGCGATGACGAGGACGCCGACGTCCGCGCCGCCGCCCGGTTGTGAGTACCTAGAACCGGTGGTCGGAACCGGTGGTCGAGTGGGTTCGAGCCGCAAGGCGAGAATCCGTATCGAGACCTCGCTACAAGGGCTTTCGGACGACCGACCAGTCTCGCGTTTTGCCAGGTTTGGCGTTGCGGCGGATCTACGGTGAGCGTCGCAGCGAACCTACGATGAACGTGGCAGCGAATCTACGATCTGTGTAAGAGCAGGCTCGCCCAGGATGTGTCGCTGCCGGCGACGTCGGTCACGGCCTATCTGGATCTCCTCAATGAGGTCGGTCTCACAAGCATCCTGCCTCCCTGGACGCCGGCCTGACTAGAAACAACTTGCATCAACGGCGTCATCAGTCAGTGACGTCCGCACTCTCCGCGATGGCCCCGACGATCTTCTCGGCCAACTCCGGCCGGCACATGATGAGGTTCGGGAGGTAGGTGTCGCGCCGGCTGTAGATCAGCGACGAACCGTCGATCCGGCTGCACCACAGCCCCTTTGCCTGCGCGACCGCCACCGGCGCCGCCGAGTCCCACTCGTACTGCCCGCCACCGTGAACATAGGCGTCGGCCTCACCCCGGACGACGGCCATCGCCTTCGCCCCCAGCCGACCGGCCGGAGGTCGCCGAAGTCATCTGATTACGCCGCCGGGCGGGTCTATACCTGCTTCGACGCGACCCCCGGGGTCCTCGGCCTCACACCCAAAATGAAGGGCCTGGCCCCGCAGAGGGACTAACGTCCCGCAGCTCGACCCAACATGTCCGCTGAACTGCGGAAACGATGAACGAAATCGGTCATTTTGGATCACACATATCGTGCATGATCAATAACCATGTGTGATGGTGTCATCCACTGATTCGTTCTACGAGGGGAAGAACTGTGCAGCGGGGGAAGCTCGTGGCAACACTCATCGGTGTCGCCACCACCGTCACGATGGTCTGCGGCGTGACCGACGCCGATGCGGCGAATTCGTTTGCTGATCGGTCGATCGTGCGGGTCACCGACGACGGATGGCGCATCACCCTGGCCAAGAAACACGAACGCGTGCACAGTGTGCCGCCGTTGGATCAATCCCCGTGGACCCGTGAAGGATTCCTCACCCTGCGCGGCAGCATCTCCATCACCGGCACCAGCCACATCCCCGTCAACGCCGGCACCCTCAGCTCCGGGTTCCACATCGCCTGCAACACCGACATCTCCTCCGGCGTCTCCCTGGGCGTCCTGGCCGGCCCCACCGCCCAAATGTCGATCTCCTACCCACCCGCGGCCATCATCGGCGTCCAAGCACTCGGCAACATCTCCACCACCCTGCGCCCCGGCGCCGTCTACGACATCCCCTTCGGCACCAAACCCCTCACCGGCCCCAAAGCCGGCCTCGGCCTCGAAGGCGTCCACATCAAAGTCGCCGGCTGCCTAGGCCCGGTCTCCCTGCGCGCCTACACCCGCATCGCCCTGTCCACCCCCACCAACGACGACACCTACCACCTCTACGGCCAACCCCACTACCTCTAACCCCCCCCCCCCCCGACCGCCCGGCCGCTCTCACGCCAAGGACACCCGCCATGAACAGCACCAACAACGGGCACCACACCGGCAACAACGAACACCCCGACGCGACGACACCATCGGGGACGGCCGTACCCACGACCACCCTGCTCTTCCTCGCGATCGGCACCCTGCTGCTCATCGCCTGCGCCGCCGCCCTGCCCCACCTCACACACTGGTCCGACCAATACGGCAACATCCCCGTCTTCCTCGGCTTCTTCCTGCTCATGTCCCTGGCCGGCCGCTGGTTCTGGACCGGCATCGACGCCATCCACGCCGCCATCACAGGCAACCGATGACCACCAACCAACCGGCATCACGCCGCCTCACCGTCGCCCTTGCCGCACTACTGGCCCTGGCCACCACCGCCGTCGGGATCGTGCTCGCCGCAATCCTGCTCACCACCAACCCGCCAGCACCCGCCCACGCCGACGCACTCTGTGACCAAATGCGCCGCGAACACGGCCCCTACTGGCCCTGTATCAACGTCCCCACCTACACCCCGCAACCCACACAAAACACCCCACCACCCACCACCACCGCTCCCGGCAGCCCCGGAACCGGCCCCAACGCCGGCGCCGACCCCGGACCAGGCCCCGGAACCGGCAACGGCAACGGCACACCCATCATCCCCGTCCCCGGCTACCGCGCACCCCGACTCCCCGGACAACAACCACCCCCACCACCACACCCGACCGGGCAACAACCCGCACCACCGGCAGCACCCTGGCGACCCACACCTCCACCGACAACAAAACGACCCGCGGCGCGCACCCCGGCACCACCGACACCGCTACCGACGCCCGGCCCGACTGTTGTGCCCACACCGCGCGTCCCGCCCGCCGAACACTCCCGTACGCCATCAATACCCACGTGGGTGTGGCTGATAGCCGGTGCGGCCGCAATGGTGGGAGCCGCCCGTCGGGCGCCAAGTGCCCGGCGTCGAGCCGGGGCCGTGGTGCCTGACCGGGCTCCTGACGATTCGCCGCCGGATCAGCAGCTTCACATGATCAATCCGCCGCCGTCCGACAGTCCGGGCGAAGCAAGCCCCGCGCCAGAGCAGCCGGTAGAACCGGAGAACACACCCATCAGAAGGTGGCGGGGAGGCGGCGGCACCGGTCTGAGGCCCAAACCAAACCCCAAGCCGCAGAAGGCACCCGGTCCGCAGCCCAAGCCGAAGCCAAACACCAAGCCAAAGCCGAAGCCGGCCCGACCGTCGCCATGGCCCTGGAATTGGGAGTCACCGTGGCTGCCCTGGGCGCGCCCGAAAGTGCCCGATGCCATGCAGTGGCTGGTTGAACGCTACCGGGAATATCGGGCCTTTCGCGGCCGCAATCCCTTCTACGGGGACACCTGGTCAGCACAGGAACTCAAAGATCACTGGGATTACATCGAGGACGAATGGATCACCGAGTTGGAGCGACGGCTCCACGAAATCCCCGACCGCAAGCTTCGCGAAGAGATCCAGAAATACATCGATGAACTTCGACAGCTGTTCAAAGACGAGTACCGGATCAGGAAGCAGAACGAAAAGAACCGACGTGATCGGGAGCGTGAATCGCCGCAGCCCCCTGGAGACGACCCAACTCCCGCACCCCAAGAAGAACCCGCACCATCTACCCCTGGCGACGACCCAACTCCCATACCTCAAGAAGAACCGGCACCACCTACTCCTGGCGGCGAGCCCGTACCGCCGATCGGTGACCCCCCGACACAGGATGTCCCCGATGACCCTGACGGCGATCAAGAGCAAACACCTCGATACCCGCCGGGTGTCGAGCAGCGTCCGCCAGAGTTCGAGAAGCGCCGCAACCCCGAGCCGAAGGATGAGAACGACGACGCGGCCAAGCATCGGCGCCCGAAGGCACCGTCGCTGAATCCACCCAAACCGCCGTCGGTGACCCCACCCGAGGCACCGTCGGTGGAGAATCCACCTCCACCGCAGGCTCCCGAGGCGGTACCGCCGCCGATGAGGCCGGGCACGCCCGAAGCCGACCAGTTCCTCCGCGACATCATCGCCAAAGCGATCGATGATTTCGCCAAGGAACTGGAAGAGTTCGGTGACAAGCTCAATCCGCCGGCCGGTGACCTACCAGCGGAGGGTTTCGACGACGATACCGTTAGGGAACGGGCGCGTGACCTCGTGAATCAAGCAGCGGACTACGCTTGGTACCTCGCGTTGCAGGCCGCGATCAATCCCCACTTCAGAGCGTGGCTACAGGCAGCTATCCGCGGCACCCATTCCCACTCGCTACTCGAAGCGCTGTTGAAAACCCACGTGCTGCCACATGTGGAGGCGTGGCTCGGTCCCGACATCAAGTTGTACCTAGAGGAGTCCATCGATGGCGGTAAAGTTCGCGAGGACGGTAAACCGATCAGCTGGGCGAAACGCGGGGAGTCAGGCAGCAAGCGACCAGACGTGATTCTGACGCGAATCCTTGAGGGTGGTGTCGAGGACGTGCTCGCCGTGTTGGATCTGAAGACCGGTGACGCCAAGATCAATAAGGCTTGGGAGCGAGCGGTCGCCGCGGCCCTCGGCATCGCCGAAGGTGAGATCGGCAAGTTAATCAAACCGGTCAATCCACTTCCGCTCGGTAGCCGCCAATGACAATCATGGCGGCGACACCGGGGCGGGTCATGCTCTCGATGAGAAAGGGGCCAACCTGATGGGAATGAGCGCGAGAGAGTGGAAGACTGTTGCCGAGGGCACGGTCGAACTACTTGGAGATAACTGGCACTTGGTCGGCAAAGGGCGTCGCCTGTATCTGGTGCCGGCTCCGATCGGCTGGTGGTATCAATACGTCTACTACGAAAACACCAGTACCGGACAGCTAAAGGCATATACCGAGTTCCTAGGGCAGCAATTGACTCGCACAGCCTACGGTGACCATGGAACTCAGGCTCGGAACATCTTCATTCGGGATCGCACCCGTCCCGACAATCCAGTGATTCTCCGGGTTGATGCACAAACGACGGCCGAGTGGGCGAGTGAAGTAGACGAGAAGGTCTTCGCCCCGTACCAAGGCGCCGCGGTCACCGACAAATGGGCCGCCGAACTCGCCGACGCTGATCGCGAGGAGCAACGCTGGGCTGCCCGCCCCGACCCCGATGCGCCGACCGATGAGCAATATGCCGTCCGATATGGGGTGATCCAAGCAATGTGCGGGGCAAAACCCCGCGACGAACTCGTCGCGGCAATAGACTGGGCAATCGCCCACGTCCGCCCCGAACCACAGTGGCGGTTGACCGATCGGGACCCAATCGCCTACCTGCAAGCGATCCGCGACACCGTAGCCGCCGGCGATCGAACCGGCTTCGAACAAGTCGTCCTGACCAACCGCCACGACGAACTGCTGGGCGTCGGCGTCCCCGAAAACCTGATCGGCCCAGTCGACTTCCCCGAACCCCTCACCCCCTGGTGGAACGAGTAGGCACCCGATGGGCATGAGCGCGAAAGAATGGAAAACCGTTGCCGAAGGCGCCGTCGAACTACTCGGAGATGACTGGCACCTTGTCGGCAAGGGACGCAACCTGTATCTAGTGCCGGCCCCGATCGGCTGGTGGTACCAATACATCTACTACGAAAACACCAGCGTAGGACACCTCTCCGCGTGCACTCAGTTCCTCGGGCAGCAACTGACCGGCCACGCGTACGGTGACCACGGCGACGAAACCTACAACATCTTCATTCGTGATCGCACCCGACCAGACAATCCAGTGATTCTCCGGGTCGATGCACAAACGACGACCGAATGGGCCAGCGAAGTAGACGAGAAGGTCTTCGCCCCGTACCAAGGCGCCGCGGTCACCGACAAATGGGCCGCCGAGCTGGCCGACGCTGATCGCGAGGAGCAGCGCTGGGCTGCCCGCCCCGACCCCGATGCGCCGACCGATGAGCAATATGCCGTCCGGTACGCGGTGATTCAAGCGATGTGCGGCACGAAGACCCGCGCCGAACTCATAGCAGCACTGGACTGGGCAATCGCCCACGTCCGCCCCGAACCACAGTGGCGGTTGACCGATCGGGACCCAATCGCCTACCTGCAAGCGATCCGCGACACCGTAGCCGCCGGCGATCGAACCGGCTTCGAACAAGTCGTCCTGGCCAACCGCCACGACGAACTGCTGGGCGTCGGCGTCCCCGACAACCTGATCGGCCCAGTCGACTTCCCCGAACCCCTCGCCCCCTGGTGGGACGAACAACAAGAAGGACAAACATCGTGAGTACCTACGGCACCGCAATCATCGCCGACGTCGCCGACGAGGCCGCCGCACGCCGGATTCTGCCCCAACTGGAAGCGGCACTTGAGCCCCTCTATGCCGACATCAGCAGCATCGTGCCCAACCCCGCAGCCGAAGCCGAACCCGCGATCTCCACTCACGGCAACCAGGTGCGGATGAGTGTGTACCTGCCCACCGCCGCCGTCGACGACTTGGCCCACCAGGCGTTCCACGCAGTCGGTCCGGGCCGCGCGGTCGTCGCCGAAGACGCTGACGAATACGGCGTCGTATTCTCCGTCTGGAAACTCACCACCGGCGATCCCCAACAGGTCTACCGAACCCATGTCACCGGGGACAGCAATCCCGAACTCGTGCCCGACAACCTCCGACAGGGAGCCCAAGCGGCCACAGAGGCCGCAGCCCTCTACGACGCCGACCCCCAAGCCATCCTCGACATCGAAAACGACCCCACCCCCGTCGCGGACAACCTCGGCACCATCGGCGATCCCTTCAGCCCCTGGCTCGACGCCCTCGGCCTCGCCTGGCCCGACAGCCGCGAATAGCCCATCCGTCTTGGATCCACCGGTCGATGAGCGACGCGGGGTGGGTTATGGATCCGAAGAAGTCGGGGACCAGCGCCAGATCAGCCTGCGATCGCCGCGACGATTTTCTCGGCCAACTCCGGCCGGCACACGATGAGGTCCGGGAGGTAGGTGTCGCGCTGGTTGTAGATCAGCGGCGAACCGTCGATCCGGCTGCACCACAGCCCCTTTGCCTGGGCGACCGCCACCGGCGCCGCCGAGTCCCACTCGTACTGCCCGCCACCGTGGACATAGGCGTCGGCCTCACCCCGGACGACGGCCATTGCCTTCGCCCCGGCCGACCCGACCGGAACCAGCTCGGCGTCGAGCGCCGCCGCCACCGCGTCGGCGAACTCGGGCGGACGCGAGCCACTGACCACGACTCGACGCCGGTCGGCGCGGGTCGGTGCGAGCCCGGCCGTCGGCGCGACCGTCGTCGCATCCGACGAGTAGGTGACACCGAGAGCCGGCAGTGCGACCGCACCGGCCACGAGGGAACCGACGCCGTCCTCGCCCCTGCCCCAGAGGGCGACGTGGACGGCCCAATCCGGACGACCGCCGCCGTCGCCGTCGACCGTCCCGTATTCGCGCGTCCCGTCGACCGGGTCGACGATCCACACCCGAGATGCGTCCAGCCGCGCCAGATCGTCGGCCGACTCCTCGCTGAGCACCGCGTCGCCGGGCCGCAACCGGGCCAGCTGCTCCTGTAGGAAGTCGTCGGATTGCCGATCGCCGGCGTCGCCCAATTCCCTGCCGGCCAAACCTGATTCGGCGCGGATCGAGTTCAGCAATTCCCCGGCCGCGGTCGCCAGCGCGGCGGCCAGCTCGACGTCGGGCAGGTCAGCGGTCAACTCCACGCGCACGGCCACCTCACAACCCTAGGTCGCGCAGAATCGCCTCGGCGACGTCGCCGGCCGTCCCGTCGCCGGGCGTCACGACGATATCGGCGTTCTGCGGTCGCTCATAGGGCGAGCTGATGCCGGTGAAATCGGCGATCTCCCCGGCGCGGGCCCTGGCGTAGAGGCCCTTGGGATCACGCTGCTCGCAATCGGTCAGCGGGGTGTCGACGAAGATCTCGTGGAACTCCAGCGCCTGATCGAGGTGGATCTCGCGCGCGGCGGCGCGATCCGCGGCAAACGGGCTGATCATCGAGACGATCACGACGGTGCCCGCGTCGGCGAACAAGGCCGCGACCTGGGCGGTGCGCCGCATGTTCTCCTGCCGGTCCTCGGCGGAGAAGCCGAGGTCGGCGTTCAATCCGTGGCGCAGGTTGTCGCCGTCGAGGATGTATGCCGGCCTCCCCTGCGCGATGAGCCGCCGCTCCAACTCGACGGCCAGCGTCGACTTGCCCGACCCCGAAAGCCCTGTCATCCACAGCGTCGCCCCCAACTGGGCGCGCTGGTCGCGCGAGACCTTCGTGCTCTGCCACACGATGTTCGCGTTGTGCGCGTGCGGCCCGGTGATCATCCCGGCCGCGACGGTCCGGTTGGTCCCCTCGTCGACGAGGATGAAGCTCCCGGTCTCCCGGTTGCGGGTGTAGGCGTCGAACATCATCGGCTCGCGCAAATGCAGCCACAGCCGGCCGATCTCGTTGAGCGACAACTGATCCGCCTGCGCGTCCCGGTGCAGGGTGTTCACGTCGAGCCGGTAGACGAGTTCGGAGACCTCGGCGCGCGTCGCCGACGTCGCGCCCTGCAGCACGTATCTCTTGCCCGGCTCGAGGTCGACGTCCTCGGCGAACCAACACACCAGGGCGTCGAGGTCGCGCCCAACGTGAGGCCGGTTGTTGGGCCGGGCCAGCATGTCCCCACGCACGATGTCTATCTCGTCGGCGAGTTCGGCGGTGACCGCCATGCCGGCGACCGCCTCGTCGAGCTTCCGTCCGCCCGGTGCCCAGAGATTCGTGACCGTCGACGTGAAGCCGCTGGGCAGGACGACCACCGCGTCGCCGACGCAAAAGTGCCCGCCCGCAACGGTTCCCGCGTATGCGCGGTGATCCGACCCCACCCGGTCCTGCGGCCGCACCACGTACTGCACGGGCAGCCGCGCGTCGATCAGATTGCGGTCGCTGGCGATGTACACCTCCTCGAGGTGGCTCAGCAGGGCACGCCCGGAGTACCACGGCATGTTGTCGGACTTGGTGACGACGTTGTCGCCGGCCAGCGCCGAGATCGGGATGAACGTCAGATCCGAGACGTTGAGTTTGGCCGCGAATTCGACGAACTCCTCACGGATCTCCTCGAACCGCTCCTGCGACCACTCGACGAGGTCCATCTTGTTGACGCAGATCGTCAGGTGCGGGATGCCCAGCAGCGACGAGAGGAAAGCGTGGCGGCGGGTCTGCTCCAACACGCCCTTGCGCGCGTCGATCAGGATGATCGCCAGATCGGCCGTCGACGCCCCGGTGACCATGTTGCGCGTGTACTGCACGTGGCCGGGGGTGTCGGCGATGATGAACTTGCGCCGCGGCGTCGAGAAGTACCGGTAGGCGACATCGATGGTGATGCCCTGCTCGCGCTCGGCCCGCAACCCGTCGGTGAGCAGCGCGAGGTCGGTGAACTCGGTGCCGCGCTGGGCGCTGGTGCGCTCGATGGCCTCCAACTGGTCGGTGAAGATGGCCTTGGAGTCGAAGAGCAGCCGCCCGATCAGCGTCGACTTCCCGTCGTCGACCGATCCCGCGGTCGCCAGGCGCAGCAGTTCGCTGCGGTCGCGCTCGGGCTTGGCCGCCGGTTGCGTGTCCTTCGCCATCAGAAGTACCCCTCCTTCTTCCGGTCTTCCATGCCCGCCTCGGAGATCCGGTCGTCGGCGCGCGTGGCGCCGCGCTCGGTCAGCCGTGTCGCCGAGATCTCATCGATGACCTTCTCGACGGTGTCGGCACCCGACTCGACGCACCCGGTGCAGGTCGCGTCGCCGACGGTGCGGAACCGCACCCGCTCGACGTGGGCGGTCTCCCCGTCGTAGGTCTCGAGGAAGCGCGTCTGGGCCAGCAGCATGCCGTCGCGCGGGACGACCTCACGCTCATGCGCGTAGTAGATGGAGGGCAGCTCGATCTCCTCGGCCGCGATGTACTGCCAGATGTCGAGTTCGGTCCAGTTGGAGAGCGGGAACACCCGGATGTGCTCGCCGGGATGGTGCCTGCCGTTGTAGAGGTGCCACAGCTCGGGGCGCTGCGCACGCGGATCCCACCCGCCCTCGCGGTCGCGGAAACTGAAGACGCGCTCTTTGGCGCGGGCCTTCTCCTCGTCGCGCCGGGCGCCGCCGAACACGGCGTCGAAGCGATTCTCGGCGATGCCGCGCAGCAGCGCCGCGGTCTGCAAGCGGTTGCGGCTGGTGCCCGGTCCGGTCTGCTCGACGACCCGCCCGGCGTCGATGTCGTCCTGTACATAGCTCACGACCAGGCGCGCGCCGGTGTCCGCGACGAGGCGGTCGCGGAACTCGATGACCTCGTCGAAATTGTGCCCGGTATCCACGTGCATCAAGGTGAACGGCGGCGGCGCGGGCCAGAAGGCCTTGCGGGCCAGCGCGTACATGACGACCGAGTCCTTGCCGCCGGAGAAGAGCATTCCGGGGTTGTCGAAGGTGGCCGCGACCTCGCGGAAGATGTGTACCGACTCGGCCTCGAGGGCCTGTAGGTGGCTCAGCTCGTAGCGGGTTTCGCTCACCGTGACGCTTCCTCTTGACATGTCGAGTATTCGACACTATGTGTTGACAATATGTCAGCGACCGTAGGCGACAACCCGGACGACCGTCAACCCTCCCCGCCGACGAGGCGCGCCGTGGCGGTCGTCGACGCCGTCGTCGACGCCTCGATCCATCAGCCGCAGCGCCGCACGTCGCTGGCTGACATTGTGCGCGACACCGGACTGTCCCGGGCCACGACGCACGCTATCGTCGCCGAACTCGTCGATCTCGGCTGGCTGCAGCGCGACGACTCCGGCACCGTCACGCTGGGTGGCGGGTTTCTCGCCACCGCCACCCGCGCCCTCGGATCGGACCGGCTGACCCTCGCCGCCCGGCCCATCCTGGCGCGACTCGCCGACGAGCTGGGCATGCCGGTCTTCCTGGCGCGCCGGATCGACGAGCAGGCCATCACCGTGGTGGAGTACGGCTGGCCGTCGAGCCGACGAGGCGCACCGACGGAGCAAACCGTCGACCTGCCGACCGGTTCCAGGATTGCGCTGCGCCCCCCCATCTGCCGCGAGTTCATCGCCTGGGAGGGGGACGAGGTGCGGCGCCGGTGGCTGGATCGGGCCGTCGCCGAAGACCGGCCC